>JABISZ010000058.1 GCA_018668255.1 Pseudomonadota bacterium
CCCACTTTGCACTTCGACGCTCCAACTGCTCCGTTTATCTTCGCTATCAAGCGCGTAGTGACCGTAGGCAAGTCCAGCATAAAATCCCGAATATCCATCACTTGAACCCACGCCTATAGGTAAACCGAAGTATTGGCTCGCATATAGATGGTTCCCGTTACTCAGGATTGCCACCAATGTAATTATGAGTCGATGTAACAAATTTTTCATCTTGACAATATCCACTTTAGATTGACGGATTTTCGAAATCTCATAAGAATCAGCTGAGGAGCAACAGCCAAGTTTATCATCCGGCACCGTTTCGAAGATCCAGACTCTAAGATAATACACTACTTTTACCTCGGTGGGTTCTGAATTTACCAGGAATCATCAAAATCACCCCCGCAAAAAGAACCTTTGATCTTTTCTTGACTACAATTAGACACATGCTCCCACGATTGGAATCCCATGAAATTTTCAATTGAATCTCCTCTTTCATCAGGACCGAGCAAAAAAGCAACAACAGAGACCTATTTTACTAAATACAAATATGATAGAATGTTTTTTATTCACCTAAATTAGAGGGCTTTCATGCCAAAGATATCCTCCCTAAGAGACTCTACTTTGTTCAAGAACTTAACAGATGAGCAAATAGGTGCCGTAGTAAATATCTCAGAAACCCGTGCCTTCGAAGAAGATGAAAGAATAATTTCCGAAGGTGAGCCCGGTGAAAAAATGTATTTAATTTTGGCAGGCCGCGTAGCAATTACAGTGTCTGTGCCAGGAGAAGACCGCACTGAAGAGCTCGCAACATTAGATAAGGGAGAGGTTTTTGGAGAACTCAGCTTACTAGGGCGTGACAAACGAGCGGCAAACGTCGTCACAAAAACTGAAGTAAATCTGATGGA
This sequence comes from Pseudomonadota bacterium, assembly GCA_018668255.1. Taxonomy (GTDB): domain Bacteria; phylum Pseudomonadota; class Gammaproteobacteria; genus UBA4457. The sequence goes on from JABISZ010000058.1 coordinate 888, forward strand.
ATGGAATGCCTCGGCACTTAATAGCATACTTGAGCAAGACAGCGCATTGGGTTTTCAAGTAATGCGAAGCTTGGCATATTCTCTCACAGAGCGCCTTACTTCCACCAATATTAACCTCAGGAATACCTTCACAAAAATGTCCCCTTTGATCTGAGGGATTTTCAGGTGCTTGTGCCTTTGGTGCAGCATGGTTTGATCTCCTGAGGTTGTACAAAAACCGCCGAGTAAGCCGAGGGAGCTTCCCCCTCAGCTTCTCACAGATCCGGACATGAACCTCTCGACTCATCCGGCTCGTGTCAATACACCGGGTATTCCTTCCAATGTACAAAAAGTTTTGGGTTGCATTTGTATACGTTCTTCAGCCAGTTATAGGAGCGAATCCTATGTCTCCAGAGCTTCTGATACTTGTGTGTAGCCCATAATCGAATGTGTTCATTCACAAACCTGGCTAGTTTAACCATCGCACCTTTATAGTGGCGTCCATAGTAATTAAACCAGCCTCGTATCACCGGATTCAACCAGTTTGCTAGATGCTCTAGATCCAAGTACGTCTTAGATTTTAACTTCCAGTCGTACTTGATTTGTCTCCTAATGGATTTCAGGGCTTCGCCACTGATCGCTGGTTGGAAGCCATCGAAAATTTTAGAGGAGTTTTGAGCTTTAGTCTTCCTCATTCGAAATGTGTATCCAAGGAAGGTAAATTCCCTTGCGCAGTCCTTTGGTACTTTGTACCTCCGGTCACAGCAGACAATTCGCGTTTTTCCTGGATGTAATTTCAGACCGCATGCCCCGAATCTATCCTGTAGTATTCGAAGCATCTTTTCCGCTTCATACCGAGATGAGCAATGAACTAGGCCATCATCCGCGTATCTGCACCATTGCAATTTCGGATAATGTCGCCTCATCCATGCATCAAACACGTAGTGGAGAAAAAGATTACTGAGAACGGAACTGACACAACCTCCTTGCGGAGTTCCCATTGTCCTTGGGACAGCAGCCTTTCCAGGCTCTTGCATGGGTGCAACAAGCCACCGATTCACATAGAGGAGAATCCAATCTGTGTTTATGTGTTTACTCAGTGCCTTGTTAAGAAGATCGTGACGAATGTTGTCAAACAATCCTTGAACATCGAACTCTAGAACCCATTTATGTTTCCAACACCTTTTCCGGGTGATAGCAACCGCATCTAGCGCTGATTTTCCAGGCCTGTAGCCATATGAATCAGGTAGAAACACAGGTTCTAATACTGCTTCCAAACACTTCTTCGCAACGGTTTGAGCAACTCGATCACCTACCGTCGGAACACCCAAAATTCTAGTGCCACCAGACTTTTTCGCGATCGGAATGCGCATTACCGGAGGAGGAAAGTAGCTGCCTGAAGACATCCTGTTCCAAAGTTTGTAAAGATTATTTGACAAGTTAGACTCAAAGTCTTCGATACTCTCTAGGTCTATCCCTGCTGATCCTTTATTGGCTTTAACGCATTTCCATGCCTCCCAAACTTGTTGTTTTGAAATACCAAATGGTTTGGTGCTACTCAAGACTCCTCCCTAGCGACAGGTTGGTCTAGAGCGCCCCTGTACTGACTCTGCCCCTTTGCTCCAGCTGAATTACCAGCCTTCAAAGCTCGTACGGGCAGATCCGCCCCATCTGACGACATTCCTACTATCAGCCTCGAGGGGTCTCCTCTTGTGCCTTTCGGTTTGCATTCATCAGGATGGTTCTCGTAGTTCCACAAAAGAGCCTGATTAGGGATCACGCTATCTGCACGCCGGATGCCGCTTAGCCAGTAAACAGGTAACCGCCAAGCTCCTCCCAGTAAACCCACAAGTCCCTGGTTCTGACACCGTTTCATTGATATCGACGCTTCAAATGATAGTTCGCTCACGCTCGTCTTCCCTAGTCATACCTGCCGTCTTAATTAACGACTTTTCTTTATCGCTCACTACCACAGCTTTTGACTGCAGCAGCATAAAGTGGTTTGAAGCCTACCCCTGTAGGTCGGCTTCGAGGGGCCTACCCTCATCTCTCCTATAGCTTATGCGACCTCCTTTTCACTCTACGACACAATGTGGGTACTCAAATCTCTAGTCAAAGCATGGTTCCGCGTTAAAACAGCCAGTTACGGCACGGGTTGCCAAAGCTAATTTTGGCCTTATATTTGTAGTATGAAAGAAATTCTTACATTACTGATCATGATACTTAGGACCTATTTGATAATTTTATCACCTGGAGGCGTCAAAAAACTCTCGGCTGAGA
>JABISZ010000059.1 GCA_018668255.1 Pseudomonadota bacterium
GGTAGACGATGTCTCTCAGTTTCTTAAGGATGGCGATCTCTTTATCTTGCCTTCAAGAGACGAGCCTTTTGGGATCGTTGTTTTAGAGGCGATGGCATCTGGGATTCCGATTTTGGCTAGCACAACGCAGGGGCCGCTGGAGATATTAGATTCCGATATGGGCTATTTTACTAATCTACACACCTCTACCAGTTTAGCCGACGATATCCTTGATACTATCCGATCTGAGGAGAGACATTTGAAAGCTGCAAAAGCTTTGGAGTGCTTCGAACAGAATTATTCTGCTTCATCTGTTGTTGCAGAATATGAGTCTTTGTACGAGCGTTTATTACAAAAATAGTTTTGACGAGATTGTCTCAATTACGGTTTCAACTGACAGTTTCGCTAGGCTTGTTTCGTTCGGTTTCGCACATATTGTTGCGATAACGTTATCCTCTTGCCCCAACGCATGGTTTCGGGTCCAGTCCGTGGGGCCAAATATACCGAAGATAGGGATATTTGCAGCGGCTAAAATATGCATAGGCCCTGAGTCATTAGTTACAGCAAACCTTGCTCTTCTGCCGAGCTCTGCCAACTCGAATATGTCAAAAGCCATTGAGGCATTTACTCCAGTCACTTCACTTAATGCAAGATTAAGACTCTCGTCATCTATGGCTCCGACCCATACTGTAGTTATATTCTTTGACTGGAAATATAGGGCAAGAGCTGAAAAATAAGGCCAGCGTTTTTCCGGTTTAAGCGGGCTTGAGCCAGCATGCATAATGACATAAGCATTGGTATGTAGACTGTGTGATTCAAGCCACGAGGAAATGTTGTTTTCTACGACTTTAGATGCCTTTAGAATAGGCCGACGCTCATGGACATTGATGTCGCAGGTTTTTAGTAAAAGACACATCCTATCAAAAATATGCTGCTGTCCTTTCCATGGAGCTGCAGGGAAATGAGTGTAGCTGAGCGTATTGTGGTTTCCTGCTCGGAATGCGGCTCTAGACATAAGGGTAAGTATGCCAGTTCGTCTTGAACCCTGAAGATCATAGATATGGGTAAAATTGTTTGATCTGATCCACTTCGCGATTTCTAAAGTTTGATATAGGCTGTGACGATCGAAAGTCTTAATCGAAACCCCATCAAAATTTTCAAAGACGTAACCAAATTTTACTGCTGTTAATAAGACCGTCTGGCTCCGTGGATGATGGTTTTTTATGGCACAAACTAATGGTGTAGACATCACAATATCGCCTAAAGCCCCTAGTTTTATTATTAGTACTTTATCTGACATTTTTAGAAACTAGGGTTTTTGTTGTTGAGCGCTCGTACAAACTGAGGGTTGCGAGTTCCATTTTTCCAACGGTATAGGGATGACTTTCAGTAATTAGCGGGTGATTTGCTATAACCTCTATAGTCCGATTAATTGCTGCGTCGATGTCATTCAAAGGAACCTTTCCACGTGGAAAGATATTGTCTAGTATTTCTGATGTTCCGCCGTGGTCGTAGCCGATAACGGGCGTTCCAAGGGCAAGTGCTTCGATTGTAGTTCGGCCAAAAGCCTCTGGGTTTTTGGCTAGAGAATAAGCGCAGTCAGAGATTGAAAATATCTCCATGAGATCAGATCTCGATCCTAAAAAGACGAGGTACGGAGTGACCCCGTATGTTTGCGCGGTAATTTTGAGTTCATCCTCATAAGCTTTATTGTTTTTATGTGCAGAACCCACGATTAGTCCAAATGCATTTACACCTCTTTTTCTAAGTCCAGCCAGTATTAGGATAAAGTCTAATTGGCCTTTCCACCGTGTCAATCGTCCAGCGATCGTCAAAATTTTTGCATCAGTCTTATACCCGAGTTGCTGTTGCCAGTTTTCCATCCAGGCATCAGAAGGACGAAAGCTTCTACGGTAAAGATCTTTTTCGATGCCTCGAGGGATAACGGTGATATCTTTCTGATGGGCTTTGCTATAGTTTTTTTTGATGTAACGTTCTATGAAATACGATACAGCTATGACGTGATCTCCTTGTATCATAATACTGCTGTATGCGTTAACACTATATGGTCCATGTACGGTTGTGATCCAAACAGGCCGCTTGTTTTTAGAAAGAAATTTAAGTGCAATCCACACCAGCCAAGAAGGCAGCCTAGATCGGGAATGAACAATATCTATCTTCTTATTCAAAAAAGTGCGCACTAGTTTATAAATTAAGAAAACAGACGATAATTTTTTAGCCCCAATAGGGAGTTCTATATGTTCAACCCCTAATGCATTAAGTTCTTTGACAAGACGCCCTCCTCCTGACATTACAATCGCCAAGTGGCCTCGGTTGACAAGCGCTCTACTTATTTGAACGGTGCCGCGTTCTACTCCACCTACCTCAAGTTCAGGTAGAATTTGGATGATGTTTAATTTTTTGGTCATGGAAGAGAGGAATTTGAATTAGCTGTCATGAGGAAAGGCCAGCGTTTTAGTATTGTCATTGCGCAACGATTTGCTTCGTTAAGGGTGGGTCGGTGAATATCGGGAGTTGCATCTCCGTGATAGACCCAGCCCAGTTTTTGTAAGTTAGGGGCAATAGTATTGATTCGGTCTGAGCGTTTAGCAGGCACGTCTATAATGCCTACTTTGGCTTTTGTACTAAGAGCTTCAAAAATCATGGACACGCTATCCGCGGTGACCCAGATCCGACCACAAGACTCTATCTTCTGGTCGATCCAGTTCAATGGGAGGTCGTCTACTTGGAAAAACTTATCTTTAAGGATAGGGTCGTTCATGATCAGATTGGCAGTGCCTGAC
>JABISZ010000060.1 GCA_018668255.1 Pseudomonadota bacterium
ATTATATATGACATTGCTAAATATAGATCCCCCACCCCTTCGGTATTCCAATAGTCGCATTACCTGTCTTTCCTAGTAATTATGCGTGGCCGTTTCTCAGAATACGACTCGGTGTCAGACCGGTCTTCTCGCCATCGACAAAAGTGACTTCACCGTTCACTAAAGTATAGTGATAACCGAGCCTTTAGTGACACGACGCCAGTCACCAGCCGGTAAGTCAAAAGCTTTCTCAGCCTCGGTCCAACCAAGTTGGTCCAAATCATAAACAAACGCTAAGTTTTGTATCTTCTCGCCACTTATTAATGAAAACATCGCACACAAATAAAGTAAAAAAAATTACAACTGTAGCGCACTAGTTTGCTCGTTAAGCTATAACGATATAAAGTCCCTAAGTAGTCTAAATAAAAAAACAGCAAGATAGGTAAAGTAGAGTTGCAGCGTACGTTACTATTTTTTCCTCTTGCGCACTTGCATATGGATAACGGAGAAAAATAATGGACAGTAATCTTAATGCTTTGACTACCATTTTTACTGAATTCTACTATTGGGTAACGGTGGTGTTCATGTTCCTTATTCACGTAGGGTTTTGTCTTTATGAAGTCAGCGCTAGCCGGCGAAAAAATCATATGCATACATTGATGAAAAACCTCATGATCATACCGTTAGTCACGGTCACTTTTTTCTTTTTTGGCTGGTGGATTTATTGGGCTTTCCCAAACTTTCCATTTTTTGGCGGTCTTGATCTAGCGGCAAGTTCGGCAAATACGCCTTGGTCGGACACAATGGGGACCAACCTAAACGATCATATCACCGGTGTTTTTTGGGCGGCATTTCTTTTGTTCTCTTGGACCGCAGCATCTATAGTTTCGGGCTCAGTTATAGAGCGTATACGCTCTAGTGCGTTTTGGTTGCACGCCATACTTATCGGGTCGGTCTTTTGGGTTATCGACGCCGCATGGGGCTGGCACTATGCCGGTTGGATGGTTAGAGAACTGGGATACCATGACGCCTATGCATCGGGCGTAATTCACGCTATCGCTGGAGGTTATGCGCTAGGAGTGCTTACAGTGCTTGGCCCTAGAATTGGAAAGTTTGACGACGATGGGGCACCACGTGATATACCCCCTCACAATCCCTGGTTATTAACAATCGGTATTTTCATGATTTATACTGGTTTTTGGGGATTCTACGCAGCCTGTAACGTACCTATTATCTCGCCTGAAATCATTGATGGCCAAATTATTGGTAGCACCTGGACAGCTACTAACATCTACCTCTCACCAACTTCGCTCAGCGCGATCACTTTCAATTTCTTAATGTCCCTCTCTGGGGGTCTGATGGCAGCTTATATCGTCTCGAAGGGCGATGCATTTTGGACATTCTCGGGTGGATTAGCGGGAATCATCACAGCCTCGGCGGGAAATGATCTCTATCATCCAATGCAAGCAATGCTAATCGGCGCGATAGGCGTCGTTTTTGCTTACAAGCTGCATTATTGGGTTGAACGGAAATTTAAGATTGACGATGCAGTAGGGGCTGTCGCCGTGCACGGCTATTCAGGTTTTATTGGATTGGTGATTTCAGGCTTTGTCTTATGGGGCTCTCCTTCTTCACCTTTTGAGGGGTATCAGACTATTAACCCCCTCGGACAGTTAGCCGGTGCCATCATTATGTTTGGGCTACTCGGTTTTCTCCCTGCATACATAGTCACTCGAATCCAGTCGTCCTTAGGCGTCTTACGAATCCCAAAATCAATGGAGCTTTCCGGACTCGACTTTTTGGATGACGAGCTCTACCAAAAGTCGAGAGCTGGAATCATAGCTGCCGAAGAAAAAGAATCGGATAGATGATCGCGCTGTCTCGTCATGCGGACGGCCGCATAGCAGATAAACATATATTATGAAGGAGAGAAGTAATGTCTACCATCGGTTACCAGAACTGGGCAGTTGATCTTGCTGAAGTAAGTGCTATCTATCCCTTCCAAGGGTATGAAGTTCTTATGACTGTCGTTGGCGTCATCTTTTGGCTTGGTTGGCACTGGTTACAATTCCGGAATGAAAACGAAGAGTTAAAAAAAAACAGCAAAAGCGTGACTGATCCGAAAACAATCAACTGAGGGAAGTTTAAATTTCAGGAGTCGCTATGTTGATTGTGTCAGTAGAATATAAACATTCCACTGTGCGGAATATTATCGCTGAAAAAAAGACAACTTGAGCTCTAGCGCTTCCCCTATCCAACGTGCTCCTATTGTATGATTTCGCAACTCGTCCTCACCTTGATTTTCGTGTAGCAAAATACTCAGGCCCCCATGATGTGAATATAGATAGTCCTCAATGTCGGCTTTTATTTTATCGTTATATCCAACTTGGTACATAGGCAATGGATGAGGGCCTACGGCCTCATCTCTAATTCTACCAAGACTACAACCATTATCATGCTGAAAAATTCTCAGTTCTAGTGCTTTTGCTTTTTCTTCTTTAGTATTCCAATAAATATGCGCGTGATAATTCATGATTTTCCTTGTTAAAAAATAGCAGCCCGATGATGTAGTTGTGGTCAAATACCTTCGATGACTTTCGCCTCGTTTCGGCCTATACCGCTGCTGTTGATGATTGTTACATACTTGATGCCGATAAAACTCAAAATGTGATCCATCTAGTCAGAGATAAAAAGGTGTTCCTGACTTCGCTCATTTGCCTCACTCTACAAGTGTTACCTCTTAATCCCTAACCTTCTTACCGTATTCATCGTAAAGGGGATAAAAGCCTATCGTCTCCACCTTCATCCACAACTCTCGAATTCTAATGAATGTTGAGTAAATATACCGCCACGAAATACTTTCGCATCTTGTATCAGTGATACAGTAGGAAATGCATTTGCGAGAATACTAAACGCCATCACACCTACAATAACTAATAGTGCGGGTTGTAGTCTGATTTCATATGTAATTCTTCCGTTGTTGATCGTTTTACTTCTTAGTATCAAATTGCTTGCGGCAAAGACAAACTTACCTTATTTCGGTAATCTGAGA
>JABISZ010000061.1 GCA_018668255.1 Pseudomonadota bacterium
ACTGCCTAGCTTTAACATCTCCGTCCGTCTAAGATGAACAGCCAGATCTTCGTCTCCCAGGCTAAACCAAGAATCCCCGCCTAGTTTTTTGTAAGCATCTAAGCATCGCCAGGTCTCGCCACTGCGCCCCCAGCCGAGCTCAACGTTACTTAACCCCGAAAGGGTATACATTAAGGTATCCAGATCTGGAGAAATAGCCAGTCCCATATGTTCGAAGTCGTCCCCAGTGTTGACCAAAAAAGCGACTTCTGACTCCGATAAAATTTTCGTGAGTCCCAAGGCCAGCTTTGCACCTCCCACTCCCCCAGTAATTGCTAAATATTTTTTCATGACATTTATTGATTGCCTTTACTGAAATAGATCATCTTCTATAGGACGATTGATATCGTCTGCCGTTCCATATTCGGAATCAACAGGAAAGCCTCTTACTAAAGCTACGGGTGTCTTCTCGGTCGTCTCTCCCATTAACAATGTTGCCAGAGCTGCGATAGCATCAGCACGATTAATTAGCGTCACCTTCAACTCTCTGCCAAACAAATCGCTAAGGCCACGCCGATCGTCGATTACTTGAAAGCCGGCACAGCCGATCGCCCCACCAATTGTACCCATACGCCAAGGTCGATTATGACTATCAGTAATTAATACACCGACATCACAATTGAGAGCTATATCAAGCTTACGTTTTAAATTCTCAGCCGAGAGATCAGGGTGTTTCGGTAACAAAAGAGCATATTCATCATCATCTTCGATGTTTGATTGATCTATCCCAGCATTGGCACCAATATGGCCTAGCCGGTGCCGTACAATAAGTATCCCTGGCTTCTGGCGCACAACCTTTGTTGATTCATCTAACGTCAACTGCACCAACCTAGGATCTTTCTCAGTTTGTATTGCTAGCGCAAGGGCTTCTTCACTCGGGGTCACGTCTTTCAAACGAACCAGACGCCCTTCTGCTTTAGACACGATTTTCTGCGCTACCACTACAATATCGCCCGACTGAAGAGACAGTCCGTCTCTTTTCAGGCAATCTAAGATGAGCTCTGCCAAATCGTCTCCTTGCTTAACCATAGGAATACCTGACAGCGTACTGATGCTTAACTGGCTGGTCACTTCACTTCCCATAGCTACCCCTTGCTTAAATCTTTAGCGTTGTTTTCTTGTACATGCATGATAGGTTAATATCATATCAAATCAACGCGTTTGCCACGAGAATGTATATGAATGATTGGCAACGCTGTATTACTCGGAGAACTTGGTTTTTAAAATGAAGAACTTAGTCACACCGCGATAAATTTATTTTTATATAGGATTTAGGAGTTTCAACATGGGCATGCTCGATAGTAAAGTTGTTTTAGTGACTGGAGGTGGACGCGGAATCGGTAGAGATTTTTCCCTCGCTATGGCACGAGCCGGCGCCAAAGTTGTGGTGAATGATCTAGGATCAAGCACTGATGGTCAGGATATAGAGGGACGGCCTGCGCAAGAGGTCGTCAAAGAAATCAGTGATCTCGGTGGTGAGGCGGTTGCTAATTTTGGAAGCGTCTCGAATTATGATGATGCGAAACAAATGGTTAAGGATGCCATCGACAACTTTGGACAACTCGATTGCGTTGTAAACAATGCCGGCATTTTAAGAGATCGGATGTTTCATAAAATGAGCATTGAGGAGTGGCACAGTGTAATTGACGTGCACCTTCACGGAACTTTTTACATAAGTCGAGCTGCAGCCGAACATTTTCGTGAACGTGAAACTGGCAGTTATGTTCACATGACATCTACAAGTGGTTTAATTGGAAATTTTGGACAAGCAAACTACGCGGCTGCCAAACTGGGTATTGTCGCTTTATCGAAAAGCATAGCCTTAGATTTAGGAAGGTATAACGTCCGTTCTAACTGCATCGCTCCTTTTGCTTGGACACGTATGATTGGGACAATACCTATTACGGACGAAGCGCAGAAAGAAAGAGTCGAACGTTTGAAAGAAATGACGCCCGATAAGATTGCGCCTATGGCGGTATACCTATTATCTGATGAGGCCAAAGAGGTGACTGGTCAAATATTTGCCGTAAGAAACAACGAAATCTTTTTGATGGGACAAAATAGGCCACTCAGGTCAATACATCGAGGTGAAGGTTGGTCTCCTGAGGCTATCGCAGAGCGTGCTATCCCTGCCTTTAAACCGGATCTATACCCTCTTGATCGATCGCAAGATATCTGGCCATGGGATCCAGTTTAGATTTAACCCCTTATAACTTGTATAAAAACATCGGGAAGGAAACAGCGGATGAAAGACCACAGC
>JABISZ010000062.1 GCA_018668255.1 Pseudomonadota bacterium
AAATTTAGGGCGTGAGGCTAAGAGTTGCTTTCTTCCTAAAATAAAATCTGCTGCTCGTTCTGCTATCATCTGGGTGGGCGCATTTAGATTTCCGCTAACTATGCGTGGCATAATTGAAGCATCCACTACACGAAGATTTTCAACTCCGTTGACCCTCATTTCTTCATCTACCACTGCTGTGGAGTCGATACCCATGCGACATGTACCGCACGGATGATAGTCGGTTGAAGCCGTGTCGCGAATAAATTCTTCAATCTCCTTATCCGTTCTTACCTCCGGTGTGGGTTCAATACGGGTGCCCCGAAAATCATCAAATGCCGGTTGTTGCATTAGTTCCTGCATTGACTTGTGTCCTTCGATTAATTCTCTTACATCGTAAGGATCTGATAAATAATTAAAGTGAACGGCAGGTCTTTCCGTTGGATCAGCAGAGCGCAGAAAAATCTCACCTTTGCTTTGTGGCCTCAGTTGATCCACATTCATTTGATAGCCTTGAAAAAGCGAAATATTTCGACCATCATACTTACTATAAACTGGCGTGAAGTGATACTGTAAATTTGCATAGTTAATTGAATTATTACCAAACACCAAGCCTCCCATTTCCCAGATGTTAGAACGAGCAACTCCTTTTCGCGTGAGTAGCCATTGGCATCCGACACGTAATTTGTGCAGCGGGTTCGCAAGATAGTCCAGGGTTACAGGTTGCTTGCATTTAAAAGCCGTATCAATTGATAAGTGATCCTGAAGGTTCCGACCAACTTCAGGTAGATCAACTTGTGGTTTAATACCGTTCTTACGTAGTTGTTCGGCATTGCCGATCCCAGACAGCATAAGAATTTGAGGAGATTTTATCGCGCCACAAGAAACGATTATAGATTTTCGCGCAAGGGCTCGCTTGGGTGAGCCATGCAAGTTATATCGAACAGCCGTCGCACGACATGATTCAATATCTATTTTCTCAACTAACGCGTGGGTCTCTAATTTTAGGTTAGTGCGTATAAGTGCGGGTGCAAGATGTGCAACTGCAGCACTACAACGGCGACCATATCTGGTAGTGCTGTCTAAACGCGCCAAACCCTCAGGCTTAAAGCCATTAAGGTCATCAGAGTTACCTTGCCCTGATTGACTACCGGCTTCTAGGAATGCATCGAATAAAGGGTTTTCCAGAGTGCCTTTTGTTACGCCCAGTGGGCCCGAGTCTCCTCTCCAGGCATCAGCACCGCGATCGGAGCTTTCGCATTTCTTAAAGTAGGGAAGACAGTTTTCATACTTCCATAGGGAGAGTCCGAGTTCTGTCGCCCATCCGTCATAGTCCTTTGGGTGTCCGCGCATGTAAACCATGGAATTAATGGACGATGAACCGCCGATAACTTTGCCTCTCGGCATATCTATATTACGACTATTACACTGTGGCTCAACTTCGGTCGTGTAATTCCAGTTAATTGATGGATCACGATATACGCTGTATACGCCTGCGGGAATGTGAATTAGAAGTTTTCGATCGAGAGGACCGGCCTCCAGAAGTAGAACGGTATTTTCACCATCTGCGGATAGACGATTTGCCAGCACGCAACCTGCAGATCCTGCGCCGAGAATGATGTAATCATATTCGATATTTGTGTTGCTCATGATTCTCAAAGTCTTGTTTCAGTCGTCCAGTCTTTGATGGATTAATAGCGTATTTAGGAGACATACCTATGCGAAAATGCTTAGAGAATCATGCTCGTGACTCGAATTTAGGATCCGTCATTAATTGTGTTGATAGTTGCTTTAGTTGAGTAATGATTTCTCGTGCTGCTGGTGTCGTCTGATCATCCGGTCGGGTTGTGATGCCTATCGGGGTTACGATTGAGTTAAACTCAACTGGGAGTATTTCAAGCAAACCGTAACTTCTTTCTTCGAGAGCCATTTGATAAGAAAAAATACTTATCATTTCAGTAGTATGGAGCAAAGTGCGCACTGTCTGCAGTGAGTTTATTTCTAAAACAGGTGTTGGTGCAATCAGTTTTTCCCGGCTAAATGTTTCTTTTACATCGGCCATTAAAAGGGAAGTTGTCGGAGAATGAAATATCCAGCGCTCGCTCAGGAGATCCTTGAGTGTCAATTGGTAACGCTTTATTAGAGGGTTATCCGGTCCGCATACGATAGCGAACGAGTCATAGAAAAGAATATCCTGATTAAGTTTTTCTCTTGGTGACGGGGTGGGCAATCTACCAATTAGAATGTCTATCGTCCCATCTTTCAGCATTGGTAAGAGGGTA
>JABISZ010000063.1 GCA_018668255.1 Pseudomonadota bacterium
AGTCCCTCAAGGACAAGCCTGGGACTATCAATGTGCTTGTTTGGAATCAGTCCTCTCACGGTATCTGCGGCTCCACCTGTCAAATACCAACTAGTCGTTTCAGAGATCCCCAACATGTCCAACTGCTGCTCCACTTCTCTGAGCACACCTTTCAGAGCGCTACGACAACCTAGAGAAATAGCTTCAACCGTATTAATTCCAAATCTGTCAATAGCGCTAAATTGGTCAATTTCTAATCCTGCCGTTCCCAACACTAGGCTTGCTTTCAACATATCGGGCCCAGGCGCTATTAAACCTCCCACATGCTCGCCATTAGCAACCACCACATCGACGGTCAGCGCAGTTCCAACATCAACGACACAAACCGAGCCGCGGGACAATGTCCACGCTGCCAACGAGGCTAACCACCTGTCGACACCCAAAGTACCCGGATGTTGGTATCGAGTGGACATTCCCATCCATGCTTTTTGCGGGACCACAAATTCCGGAGTAATATCCAAATATGTTTTGCAGAACTGTTTAATCCTGTCACACACTTGACTAGCCGCGACATTTGACACCAATACCTTTCTAATTAGCGACGTATGGGTGAGCCAGCAAGATTCAAAGTCATTTTCTATGTCGCCGTTCAAGGTGCTAAAAGAACTGCAGTCAATCAACCGATAGCCATCCCAAACCGCGCTCTTAATATTTGTATTGCCCACATCGATTACAAGCATAGCTTTCTAAACCACCGTTAAATGGCCAGAAAGAAAAGATTCTAAACCATTGTTCGTTTCCAATAATAATGCGCCGTTTTTATCTACACCTCGAGACACTCCTTTTACTTGCCGTGTCCCAAGTGCTAATAAAATATTCCGTCCGCTAAGGGCATCAGAATCTCGCCAATCATCATGAAAGGCGACAAACCCAGTCGTTTCAAACCTAAGGAGATTAACACCCAACGCATGCAAGATTTTTGCAGCCACTTGATTACGATTAAATTTTTCCGTGACATGATGTCCCAGATCTCCAACAGGCCTATCAACTAATTTCGCGACCTCCTCCGGCAACTCGAAATTCAAACCTATCCCAATAACCGTCCGGCTAGCGCCGCTTGCTTCTGCACGCATCTCTATAAGGATCCCCGCAACTTTCTCATCTCCCCGAACGATATCATTTGGCCACTTTAGCTTAATTCCACGTACTCCGATCTTTTTCAGCGCTTCAATCAGGGAGATGCCTACCACCAAACTCAAAGCGGAAAAAGTTGCAGGAGGGGCATCAAAGACATATCCCAATGAGAAACAAATCCCAGAGCCTGGAGGAGACACCCACTTGTCTCCTCTTCTGCCACGCCCGGTAGTCTGAAATTCAGCAAATAGAGCTTGCCTATGGATATTGCTTTTTACAGACTGGAGCAAGAGTCTGGTGTTAGTAGAATCAATCACGTCTTCCACATGACATCGAAACAAGGTGCAGCCCTCTTGATTCAAATGTTGCTCGATCTCCGCGCTGTCTAAACCTTCAAACTTACAGCCCAATTGATAGCCACCTCCAGCAGTCGCAGCAATCGACAGCCCTTCGGTGCGTAGTCGTCTGATTTGATTCCAAACCGCTGCTCGAGTGATCCCTAAGGAAAGAGCAAGATCTTCCCCGGAATGCAAGCCCCCGTCGGAAAGCAGCCTCAATATTTCAAACGCACGGCGCATTCATTTCACCTTGAATATCTAGTTATTTGGTACCTGTACCAGAAAAATCGTCAACTTAAGGCTACCAGAACAGTACTTGTCGGTAAATTGTATACTTACGCTTAATATTTCTATAGCTCCGCTAGTACACCACAATGATATGAAATCACAACTCAAGAACTTTACATCACTGCCTCTGTTATGCGCATTGTGTTGTCTTCTTTTGTTAGCAGGCTGCGCAAGCCCAACCTATTACAGCCAGGCGGCCTTTGGGCAACTAGAATTATGGACGAAAAGCCGACCGATACAGGAGGTTATACAGGACAAAGAAACTTCCAAACTCGAAAAGAGAAAATTGAATACCACTCTCGACATATTAGAGTTTGCTGAAAAACAACTACTACTTCCTGCCGAAGGTAGTTATCAAGCTTACGTCAAATTAAATAGACGACATGTTGTCTGGAATGTTTTTGCGGCACCTAAGGACTCTCTTAACCCTAAGGTCTCTTGCTTTGTTATTGCAGGATGCCTCCCTTATCGAGGCTATTTTTCTAAAGCAGATGCCAATCAATATGCGAGGAGACTCAATAAAAAAGGCTATGACACTTACATCGCTGGAGTCAAAGCATACTCTACATTAGGCTGGTTAAATGATCCGATTCTGAGCACTATCATAGAGAGGGAGGATGTCAGCCTCGCGCAAATTCTGTTCCATGAACTGGCTCATCAAAAAATATACGTGAAAAATGACGCTCAATTCAACGAAGGGTTTGCAATGGCAATAGCAGATCATGGGGCACGGCTTTGGGCGGCGGATCGGAATACGAATTTCAATAGCTCGAGAAAGAATATGGAACCCGAACTCATCAAGCTAGTGATTGACACAAAGCATAAATTGA
Organism: Pseudomonadota bacterium; assembly: GCA_018668255.1. Lineage (GTDB taxonomy): Bacteria > Pseudomonadota > Gammaproteobacteria > UBA4457. The sequence continues at coordinate 2,570 of JABISZ010000063.1, forward strand.
ACGTCCTTTACTCTAGTAATAAGAGTTTAGAGACAAAAATGACTGCGAAGAAAAAATATTTCCAAGATCTAGCTTTGCAATACCAAACACTTAAACAAAATTGGGGTGGTGAAAATATCTATGACAACTGGATGGCAGAGGGATGGAACAACGCAAAAATTCTCACGGTAGGGACCTACTATGATTATGTGCCGTATTTTCAGGCTCTCATCAAAGAGTGTAGCCCTGACTTAGAAAGTCTATATAAAAAAGTCATGCAACTCTCACAGCTGAAAGTGGCAGAGCGACGCGAAATTGCTATTTCTTTTACAACCGCTCAGCAAAAAAACACTGCTTGCCGCTAACCTTCCGAACAACCCTTGCCTAAATTGGAACCTTTTTCCTGGATAGTTCCGCGCTAGGCTGAGCTAATGCCAAAGGAATCAAAAGCCAGACGAAACTGGCCCAGTAAGACCCGTAAAATGCCAGATGCGTATTAAGCGGGAACCACGCGACCAACACGGCTAAAATCCATATCGCTTTCATCGAAATGTTAGCCTCGCGGATAATCTCCCTGAGAAAAAACAGGTATATCAAAAAAAAGCCTATCAGTCCCACAACGCCGGTCTCAGCCGCAATTTCCAGCAATTGTAAATGTGGGTGATTTTGCCCTGTTCGACCATCGCGAAGCCAAAAGTCATTGGGATCCGCATGTTCGGCGTAAATATGCCTATAACCTCGTGCTCCTATCCCATTAATAGGCTCAGATAGAAAAATTCTTGTGCCAGTTCTCCAGAGTGATAGCCGATAATTACTTGCTATATCTATTTTTTGCAGATCGCCCGATGAGAAGCTTGAGCTTAAAGTCACTTTAGTATGATAGGTAGGCGTATACATGACTGCGACTAAGGAAAGGGTAAAGGCAATCAATATTCCGAAACCCATCGCCATAAATTTTTTAGTGGAGCGATGGTTGATCCAGATTAAGTAAGAAAACCCTAGCATTGAGAGTCCAAACATTATCCATGCACTGCGCTTCACACATAGTAATAAAATGAGAACAATCATTGAAAGTATCAAGACCGAGTAAACACTTTTATACTGCCGTTTAAAAACTCCATACAGAGCTAAAGGAGACAGAACCGCTAAGAAAAGGCCAAGTCGCTCCTTCGGATAAAACAAGCCTTTCAAAACGGCACCATCATAAGGAAATCCAAACAAGTCGATCGCAAAAATGAACTGAATTAAAGCATCTGAAAGGGCGAACAAGACCAAAGAAAAGACTCCTAGCCCGACAAGTCTATAAGTTTTTTCTCGACAAGAGGCCCAGTAAACGTAGTACCCGCCAAAAAGAAAATGTATGTAAGAAAAAGTAGTCTTGCTAGCACTTGCCAAGTCCGAAGCACCCAGCAAACTGAGTAGCATCGGAGACCAAACTAAAGCAAATACACAGAAAAAATTTCGGGAGCCTTTGTCATATATTACTGATGGTTCTTTGATAATGAGCCAAAGTCCAATCGCTGACATTAACGCAAAGGGATAATGCACCATATTTTGAGTTCCAAGCAAGGCAAAAGTGATAAGAATAATTACCGCATGAAAAGCATCTTCACACAGGTTAATCTTGGTCCCTTTCAATTACTTTTATCCTTTGTGCTATTTTATTTGAGCTAAAAAAGCGCTTCTTTTAACTTCAAGTGAACGGCTTCAGGACACTCTCTTAAAAGCATGTGTCCTGATTTCTCAACAATAGCGAGTGAGGATTCTTTGATCTCTTCTAGCA
>JABISZ010000064.1 GCA_018668255.1 Pseudomonadota bacterium
CTTACGTTTCGCATTCCCTTTACCCTCAGAGCTCCGCTCAATATCAAACCCCTTCTCTCTAAGGGCAGGTATCAACCTACTTAACCTGTTTGATAATGCCGATGCACTCTTGGGCCAGTAAAGACTTCTGACTATATTCATAGGGACATGTATTTCCAGTTCAACGAGAAGCTCAGTTGCAGACCCATACCAACTCGTAGGATTCCAGTTCAATATCGCCTGTGCTACGGAGTCTGCCTCTAAAACTATTTCCCTTCCTAAGTTCCGGTTCCTGACATAAGCATCCATAAAGGCACTATCAGACCAACCAAGTGCAGGCTCAGCAGCAGTTACAAACCTAGCAAAGTCAGCCATACGTGGAGGATCAGCTAACTTCACATTTGGAAGGTTCTTAAGAACTGTGGACACTACATCCAATAGCGCACCGAGTATCTTGGGGCGAGCTTCTTCAAACTCTGCCCAGAAAACCTTCTCTTCCTTACGCTTGCTAGGGGGAATGGATGGTAGTTTTATAACCAAGGCTCTGTCTAACAGGTCATCTCTTGTAGCAAACTCCGTTATTCCGTTAAGACATACGGGCCGAGTAGCTTCAAAGATAATCTCCTCTCCATCTGTGTATAGTTGACGACCGGAAACTCCCCCGCCTGTAGCTAGCCTACAGAGTGAATCAGACATCTCTTGTTTAAGGCTGGAGAGGTTGTCGAAACTCAACAACCAACCATTCTGAGCCGCAATCATAAGATCCTTTTCATTTTTTGGAGCCGACCGTAGCATTGCAGTGGATGGATCAATAAGGCTTCGTATTACCCGGCCAAACGTAGTTTTAGCAGAACCTTGCTCTCCCTGAACAATCATGATCGGAAAGGGGCCGCTTGGGTTTAAGCAGAACAACAGATAGCCTATAACAAGGATCAAATCATCCTCTTGAACATTAAGAAACTTGTGTAGTTCATCAATGGATCCTCCTCTCTCAGGTTTGGGTAAGATGCGAAGGCTTCTGGGTCGTATAAACTTAACGGGAGGATTACTGACTATTTTCCACCCTTTCCTAGTTATCTCAACTACACCCCATTTCTCATTCCCAAGATCAAGGTATGTAGCCCCGTCTTTCTCTGCCAGCCTGATAGAAACAGTGTGCTCGTATCCCTCATATCTGGCTACGCCCTTCAAGGTTGCGATAAGATCGGTCAATGTTTTAGACTTAAGAATAGACTTGTCGGCTTGGTAGCACCTCCCCGTCAACCAATCTTTAAAACCCGCAGACTCCAACGACCATGTCTCTTTATGGGAATTGATTGGTACTGTTGCGTAACATTTGCTGTCGTCGGAGTGAAACAGTTCGCAGGAATCTGCTATCTGCTCTAGCATCTGAGGTTTACTCTTGGCAGATTGTTGATCAGGTGAGGTTGCAATATCAACATCAGGAGCTATCAAAGATAATGCTTCTACATCTTCCTTAGTAGCATCACGATTTAAGAGAATCCAATCAACGCCGTCCGACCCGACCGACCCGACCGACCATCCGAGTTTGGAAACATCCACCCACTTAATATCGCAATCAAGGGGAAGCAATTGCTCTGTTGAATCCTTTGCGTATCCCAATCCGGCCTTATCATCGTCAGGCCAAATGATTACAGTGCGCTCTGACAATGACGACCAATCCGCTGCCCCTGTACTAGTAGCTGAACCACTTGTAGTAGCTAACAACCCAAGTTCAGCTAAAACATCGACACATTTTTCACCCTCAACAATCCAAACTGTTTCATCAGGGCGACTGACAATTTCATGTAGACGATATAGTGGTTTCCCACCGGGAAATTTTGGTTCTTTCAACTCCCACTCTGCCCCATTTAAAGATAGTGGGCGAATCCACTTGCCCTTGGTTGGATGATCTAATCGGATACGCCAGAAGATTGGATTGCCTTCCTCATCTGTATACTCATAGAAACCAGAAGGCACATACCCTTGGTTGATCTGTTGTTTAGTTAACTGACGTGCAGCTTTTTTAGCATCTGCTTTGGTGGAATAAGTATTTTTATCTGGCATTTGATATCTCCAGTTCTTTTATGGTTTGTTTATAAGTAAGTGAATATCTAGTCATGTGAAACTTGGCAATGCCTCCGCCTTTTGCATTACATGCGTGGCATTTATACCAACCCTCTTCCATATTTATGGATAGGGATGGACGTGTGTCTTCATGAAATGGACATAAAACTTTCGCCATTTTCCGATTGGTAGATATGCCCGGAAATTGATTCGAGTAATAGGATGAAGGCGAAGGTAGGTAGGCGTGGTCAATATTAAAACTTTGACCCTGAAATTTACCTGTGCTAATTTTGCTTTGAAGTTTAAAGTTGTACCCGCCCCTCGTATGGTTGTTCCCGCAACCATGGGGGGCATTTTTTTTTGGAGCCATATGCTCTCCTTATTTAGTTGTAGATATATTTTATTGGCAACGCTTTAAGTCTGCATCAGCTTGACTCTCTCCTTCGCTGGTTTTGTTTAGCTCAAAAAGACTTACATAGGGCGCTATGAAGTGCAGCCCTCTCAGAAGCTGAAAACAAGGATATCTCCTTCTTTCGGGAACTTCAACTTGGCTTCCGCAATAGATTTATATGTCGTGACAAGGGGATAAATTCCCCTGTTATGGAGGATATGTGTAATGAGCTATGCCTTTTGCATTAAAGGGCTAGCTTGATTTCGTGCTTCTAAATTTCAACCTGAACAAACCCTCTTTGTTTTCTCTATCACAACCCCTATAATCGTTTAACCACATACTCAAGAATGCTGGCTAGTCAATAAAATGAAGGAGAAATATGTTTGAGCAAGCATTCAAGAATATCGATGACGTTCTGTGGAAGGAAGCAGGCTGTACTACTGAACTCGACTACACCGAGCAATCGTCATGGATGCTGTTCCTAAAGTACCTTGATGATCTGGAACAAGAGCGTTCTATGGAAGCCGAACTGGTTGGCAAGTCCTATGAGTACATCATCGACGCACCACATCGATGGTCTGATTGGGCAGCACCAAAGAAAAAGGATGACTCCTTTGATCACGACAAGGCGTTGACAGGTGAAGATCTCATCGACTACGTGAACCGAGAACTGTTCCCATACCTGCAGGGTTTTAAGCAGCGTGCGCCTAGTCCAGAAACTATCGAATACAAGATTGGTGAAATCTTTGGCGAGATAAAGAATAAGTTTAGCAGTGGCTATTCCCTGCGTGATGCTCTGGAGTACATGGATGCTCTTCGCTTTCGCTCACAAAAAGAAAAGCATGAGTTATCCCACTTGTATGAAGCCAAGATTAAGAACATGGGTAACGCTGGCAGAAATGGTGGTGAGTATTACACACCACGTCCTCTAATTCGTGCCATGGTTCAGGTGACCAAGCCTAAGATTGGTGAACGTATTTATGATGGTGCCGTTGGATCAGCAGGATTTTTGTGTGAGTCACATGATTATTTGCGAAA
>JABISZ010000065.1 GCA_018668255.1 Pseudomonadota bacterium
AATGCGAAGACGTTTTTTGCCAACTAACCCAGCTTCACGCAGAGCATTTTCATTAATTTCTCCACCAGCCCCTATACGTCCAGACTCGATAGCCGCCTGAACATCCCCTAAATTTATAACTGCATACTCTTTCCTAAATGGGTTTTTAAAGCCACGCTTTGGAAGTCGCCTGTATATTGGCATCTGGCCGCCTTCAAAACCATTTATAGTTGCCCCGGCTCTTGATTTTTGGCCTTTATGCCCTTTACCACTAGTTTTTCCAGTTCCAGAACCAGCTCCACGACCAACTCGTTTTTTATCAGTCCGGGCGCCAACATTATCTCTAAGTTCATTTAATCTCATTGTCTTACAGTCTCCTCAGAGGCCAACTTTATTGGCCACTTGTCCGTTACTAATTATCTTCTACTTGCAAAAGGTGGCGGACTTTATTGACCATCCCACGAACAGCGGGCGTATCTTCAAGCGTTCTGGTTTTATAAAGCTTATTTAGGCCAAGACCCACAAGTGTTTCTTTTTGACCTGGTTTACGTCCAATCGCACTCTTTACCTGAGTAATTGTAACAACCCCTGTGCCTTGCTCTGTTTTATTCATAACCGTTACTCCAAATCGGACATTAGCATCAAAATGTTAGGTCACCACGGACTCAGTATCGCTAATATTGCGCCCAAAAATCTCTGATACTTTCTTGCCTCGTTTTCCTGCAACTGCACGAGGAGATCCAATTCGAGTGAGAGCGTCGAAAGTGGCCTTAATCATATTGTGTGGGTTAGACGATCCAGTAGACTTAGCGACCACATCCTGAACACCCAAAGATTCAAAAATCGCCCGCATTGGGCCTCCCGCAATTACACCTGTTCCCGCAGGTGCGGAACGTAAAACCACGTGCCCGGCACCATAATCCCCCTTTATATCATGGTGCAACGTCCTTCCTTCTCTTAAGGGGACCCGAACCATCGTCCTTTTGGCTTGATCCGTTGCTTTTCTGATGGCCTCTGGTACTTCCCTAGCTTTCCCAGCTCCATGGCCAACGCGACCACGACCGTCGCCTACCACAACAAGAGCAGCAAATCCAAATCTCCTACCGCCTTTAACCACCTTGGCCACTCTATTGATACCAACTAGCTTCTCAATTAGCTCCGGATCCTCTTTTTGATCTCTGCCACCTCGTTCTTGTCTTTCACCACGTGCCATAATAGGCTCCCTCTAGAATTTAAGACCAGCTTCGCGTGCACTATCAGCGAGAGCCTTGACACGACCATGATACCTGTAGCCACCACGGTCAAATACTACTTCAGCGAAGCCATTTTCAAGAGCTCTTTCAGCTACTAGTTTTCCAACCGCTTCCGCTGCTGATTTATCGCCCCCAGTTTTCAGAACGTCACGAAGGTCTTTTTCTAACGACGAAGCCGAAGCAACAGTCCTTCCATTTAAATCATCGATAACTTGCGCATAAATATTTTTAGACGATCTGAAAACCGAAAGTCTCATTTTGTCCGGAGATCTGCGTTTTAACGCAGACCGATTACGTTGTACTCGCTTTGAAAAAAGTTCTTTCGTGTTAAGCATTTTGCTTGTCCCTACTTCTTCTTACCTTCTTTACGGCGTATTGTTTCATTAGCGTATTTAATTCCTTTGCCCTTAAAAGGTTCAGGCGGCCTGTAAGCTCTTATTTCGGAAGCTAATTGACCAACTTGCTGCTTATCCCCACCATGTATCGAAATAGCGGTTGGGCGTTCACATTTCATTTCAACCCCTTCTGGTATGGGATACCGAACAGGGTGGCTGTAACCAAGTGCTAGAACTAAATCACGACCTTCGACTGCGGCTCTGTATCCAACACCATTTATTTCTAATTGAACAGTAAAGCCTTCGCCTACGCCCACCAACATATTATTTATTCTAGCTCTAGTGGTTCCCCACATTGAACGAGAACGTTTTGACTTTGTCTTTGGGGCTACCGTTACGATATTGTCAATTAATGACACTTGGACATCGTCCGATATCGTAAGAGACTGTTCTCCCAACTTACCTTTCGCCTTTAATAGGTTATCTATTATCTCAACGGTAACACCATTAGGGACGGCTACAGGGTTTTTCCCTATTCGCGACATAAAAAATACTCCAGTCTAAAATACGTGGCAGAGAACTTCACCACCGACATTGGCCGCCCTCGCTTCATTATCGGACATTATTCCTTGTGGTGTTGAGATGATAGAAATTCCAAGACCATTAAAAACACGGGGCAAATCGTTTATTTTTGAGTAAACGCGACGACCAGGTTTCGATACTCGCTTTATTTCACGTATAACTGGTTCGCCCTCGTAATACTTAAGCTCAATACTTAAATCAGACGCATTAACTGTTTGCTCAGAAACACTGCTGGTAAACCCACGAATATAGCCCTCCCGTTTCAGCACTTCCAAAACATTACTGCGCATCCGGGATCCTGGAGTAGACACTACTGTCTTACGTGCCTGCTGGCCATTCCTAATCCTCGTTAACATATCCCCTAGAGGGTCACTCATTGTCATTCTTGTCTCCTACCAACTAGACTTCACAAGACCTGGGACTTGTCCGGTTGAACCCAAATCGCGTAACGCAATTCGCGACATTTTGAATTTTCTATAATACCCTCGCGGTCTTCCTGTAAGCTCACATCTATTCCTTAGCCGTATTTTTGATCCATTGCGAGGCATTTCGCTAAGCTTTAAGCCTGCATTAAATCGGTCTTCAATTGGAAGGTCCCTATCGTTCACTAGGGCCTTTAGACGCTCCCTTTTGGATGCATGTAGAGCAACCAATTTTGCACGATTTTTATTTTTCTCTATAGAGCTTTTTCTAGCCATTAATCCTCTCCCTTCCCTATCATTTCTCGAATGGGAAACTAAAACGACGCAAAAGTTCCCTTGCCTCGTTGTCAGTGTTTGCAGACGTTACAAAAATAATATCCATACCTCTCACAGAATCTATCCGATCATAATCAATTTCGGGGAACACTATTTGTTCCTTTAAACCCATGGCATAGTTGCCAGACCCATCAAAACTTTTCGGATTCAGCCCTCGAAAATCACGCACCCTAGGAAGAGCTATTGTTATCAACCGATCCAAAAACTCATACATACGATCTCTGCGAAGAGTTACCTTGCAACCAATCGCCATTCCTTCACGTAGTTTGAAGCCAGCAACCGATTTTTTAGCTTTAGTGGTCACAGGTTTTTGGCCGGCGATTAACGAAAGTTCTGAAACTGCAGCTGCGACTTTCTTGGAGTCTTGTACTGCCTCACCAATACCCATATTTATTACAATTTTTTTCAATTTTGGGACTTGTAATATATTAGCGTAACCGGCCTCTTTAACGAGGTCAGGCCTAATTGAATCTATGTATAAATCATTCAAACGGGTCATTTTTATTTATCCTACTCCGTTCACGCGTCTATTACTTCGCCAGAACCTCTGGCAAAACGCACTTTACGACCATCCTCCAGAAATCTATACCCAGCTTTGGATGCTTTACTAGTTTTTGGATCAACGTGGGACACATTTGAAATATGTATCGAAGCCTCGCGCTCCATAATTCCACCGGTCGTCGTCTGGCTGGGCTTTGTATGGCGTTTCACAATATTAACGCCTCGAACTAAAACTCTTAAAGTATCTGGAAACACAACCAACACTTCGCCTGTCTTACCGCTATCTTTACCGGTAGTAACAATAACGTTATCACCCTTTCGAATCTTCAACTTTCTAGCCATTAAAGCACCTCCGGCGCGAGAGAAACTATTTTCATAAATTGTTTTGCGCGTAGCTCTCTAGTAACTGGACCAAAAATTCGTGTCCCAATCGGTTCATTTTGATTGTTAATTAACACAGCTGCATTCCTATCAAAACGGATTGCCGAGCCATCAACTCGTCTTATCTCTTTGGCCGTGCGAACTATCACCGCTTTTAGAACTTCACCCTTTTTTACGCGCCCACGAGGTATAGCCTCCTTGACAGACACAACTATTACATCACCAACGCCGGCAACTTTTCGTTTTGAGCCTCCTAAAACCTTGATACACTGAACGCGACGGGCTCCAGAGTTATCTGCTACATCTAAATTTGATTGCATCTGAATCATATTAAAAGTTCCTGTTTGTATGTCAGTCAGTCGAAGCTGAATCTACAACTTCCCATGTCTTGCGTTTTGACTTGGGTGCACATTCGCGAATGCGCACCACCTCACCTAATTTATGTTTATTTGCTTCGTCATGCGCTGCAAATCGCTTAGACCGTTTTATAATTTTCTTATACATAGGATGGACAATACGCCGTTCAACATTAACCACGACGGTCTTGTCCCCTTTATCACTTACAACTATGCCTTGCAGTTCCCGTTTCGGCATTTTAGTTCACTCCCTTTAGCCTCTTTATGGCCTATTCTCAGGCAACTCCCTGAGCTTTTTCTGAAATAATTAACTTAGTTCTCGCTATATCTCTTCGCACTTGCCGAGTACGCGCAGTGTTTTCTAGCTGGCCATTCGCTATCTGGAAACGAAGATTAAACTGCTCTTTCCGAAGTTCCACTAATTGTGTTTCTAACTCATCCTCAGTTTTGGCCCTAAAATCAACAGCTCGCTTATTCGCCATTTAACTTCTCCTAAATCTAGTTATCACCAACTCTGGTGATGAAACGCGTGTCAACGGGCAGCTTTGCCGAGGCCAATGTGAATGCTTGCTGAGCTAAATCACGAGGAACGCCCTCCAACTCAAACATCACCCTACCTGGCTTCACGCGGCAGACCCAAAACTCCGGGCTCCCCTTGCCTTTACCCATTCTGACTTCTGCCGGTTTACTGGACACAGGTACATCTGGGAATATTCGAATCCAAACCCTGCCAGCTCGCCTAATATGCCGCGTTATCGCGCGGCGAGCCGCTTCAATTTGTCGAGCAGTTACACGTGCGGGAGTCAGAGCCTTTAAGCCGTAGGATCCAAAATTCAATTGCGTACCGCCCTTTGCATTACCATGAATGCGTCCTTTATGAGCTTTTCGAAATTTAGTTCGTTTAGGGCTGAGCATATTCTAGTTTCCTCTTTACCAAGCCAACCTAGCGTTACCGTTGGGGCCCACTGGCCTGTTGTTCGGACATTCTTTTGTCTTGAGCCATTGGATCATGTGCCATTATCTCACCCTTAAACACCCAAACTTTAACACCACAGGCGCCATAGGTAGTTTGAGCAGTGGATTCGCCATAATCAATATCGGCCCTGAGGGTATGCAGTGGTACGCGGCCTTCCCTGTACCATTCCGTTCTTGCTATCTCTGCCCCTCCTAAACGACCGGCACAATTTATTCTTATTCCTAATGCTCCCAGGCGCATAGCAGATTGGACCGCCCGTTTCATTGCTCTTCTAAAAGCTACACGACGACTTAGTTGCTGAGCTATATTTTCCGCAATCAAGGTTGCGTCAATTTCCGGCTTCCGTATTTCTATTATATTCAAATGCACATCAGTATCAGTCATTGCCGATAGTTCAGACCGTAGTTTCTCAATATCACCGCCCTTTTTACCAATAACGACACCTGGCCTTGCTGTGTATATTGTTACCCTCGCTCTCTTAGCTGGCCTCTCTATTACAACACGGCTGACACCCGCCTGCTGTAGCCGTTTGCGAAGATAACTTCGTAATTTAAGATCTTGATGCAACAAATCTGCATAATTCTTTACCGCGAACCAACGTGAGTCCCACGTTCTATTAATACCAAGTCGAAGTCCTATTGGATTGACCTTATGCCCCATTATGCCGTCTCCTGTCGTTCACTGACTATAACCGTCAAATGAGAGAACGGTTTTCTTATACGACCCGTACGCCCTCTGGCCCTTGGTCTAAATCTTCTCATGGTGATGGCTTTTCCAACCGAAGCCTCTTTTATGAACAGTCTATCTACGTCGAGCTGATGATTATTCTCGGCATTAGCTATTGCTGATTGGACTGCTTTTTTTACATCGTCGCTAATTCTACGTCGAGAAAACGTCAATGCGGCTAGTGCCTTCTCTGCATCCATTCCTCTAATCATCGTCGCTACTAAATTTAATTTTTGCGGACTTACTCTCAAATTACGCAACACAGCATGTGCCTCGTTTTCCGCTACTTTTCGTCCTGCCGAAGTTTTACTCATTATAGTCCATCCCAGTTTCTAGCGACGAGCTTTCTTATCCGCTGCATGCCCAAAATAAGTACGTGTAGGAGCAAACTCCCCAAACTTATGTCCAACCATGTGCTCGGTTACCAATACGGGCACAAATTTCTGCCCATTGTGCACTCCAAATGTTAATCCCACAAACTGTGGCATTATTGTTGAGCGCCTAGACCAGATCTTAATAACTGTATTACGGCCTGACGCTAACGTCGCTTCCGCTTTTTTAAGCAGATAACCGTCTACAAATGGTCCTTTCCAAACAGAACGAGCCAAATTCTTATCCTCTCTTATTTACGACGACGGCGAACAATTAACCGGTCAGTTTTTTTATTACTTCGCGTACGCTTTCCTTTAGTCGGCACGCCCCACGGAGTTACTGGATGACGACCACCTGACGTCCTCCCTTCTCCTCCGCCATGAGGATGGTCAATGGGGTTCATCACCACACCTCTAACCACAGGGCGTCTTCCTAGCCAACGTTTGCGGCCAGCTTTACCCAGGTTAGTATTTTTTTGATCGGGGTTAGATACCGCTCCTATAGAAGCCATACATTCAGATCGCACACGGCGGACCTCGCCTGACGTAAGTCTCAATAGTGCATAACCAGACTCTCTACCCACGAGTTGAACGTATGCGCCTGCTGATCTTGCCAACTGCCCACCCTTCTGAGGCTTGAGTTCCACATTATGAATAATGGTTCCAACGGG
>JABISZ010000066.1 GCA_018668255.1 Pseudomonadota bacterium
AGATCACCCGCGCCGATAATTGATAACTCTAAATGCGTTTTGTGCGACGAATGTTTGCTTGTTAAGCCTGTGAGCGGTTGTATCGTAGAAACTTCCGGTTTTCTTGCAGATCAAAAAGAATCGCCAGCTGATTTCAAAAGTTTACAACCAAGCCTGACATCCGGTCTCTATTACAATAGCTTATATATAGATAGCTCTCAATGTATCCGCTGCTACGCTTGTGTTAATGCTTGTCCACATACAGCTATTTCTCCAAGTCACTCATTGAATGGCACACTTCGCCAACCGTTCATGAAATAGAAAGTTGTGATTTTCTATATGCCTTACTCAAACATAAGTTTACTGAATTAACCGATGGGAACTAAGCTACATGATTAATAACCCTTCTCGCCGAGCGCTCTTGAAATCAATTGGCTATGCTGCAACAGGCAGTTTGGCAAGCCCATTTGTGTATAGTTTAGCTCAAGATTTTGAGTCGAATTTCAGTGAAAGAATTTATGAAATACCTATGGCAGGGAAAGTACGACTTTTGCATACGACGGATATTCATGCCCAGTTATACCCAGTCTATTTTCGGGAGCCTAATGTGAATTTAGGAGTAGGGACTACTCAAGGGAAATTACCTCATGTAGTGGGGCCAAACCTCACTAAGAAGCTCTCCATAACTGATGACAGCTTAGAGGCTTATGCATACACATGCGTCAACTTTGAAGAAAATGCTTTACGGTTTGGAAAAATGGGAGGAGTCGGTAATATTAAAACTCTTTTTGAAAAATTTCGTAAGCAAGCTGGGGGAGTTGAAAACACATTAACTTTAGATGGCGGAGACCTGTGGCAAGGTTCTGCTACATCCCTTTGGACGCGAGGTCGAGACATGGTAGAAGTCTCCAATCTTTTAGGAGTTCAATTAATGACCGGGCACTGGGAATTCACGTACACGGAAGCTGAGTTTTTATCGAATATCAATCACTTTGACGGGGATTTTATTGGCCATAATGTAAAGATTAAAGAAGATAGTCTCTTTGGTGAGTCTTACTATGAATTAGTAAAAAAATACCGAGGCGCTGGGCTCTTCGATGAAGACAGAAGTCATGCTTTTAAGCCCTATGTCATAAAAATTGTGGCCGGCGAAAAGATTGCGATAATTGGCCAAGCATTCCCGAGAACTGCAAATGCAAACCCACCTGGCTTCATCCCAGACTGGTCTTTCGGTATTCGAGAAGACGAACTAACGGATATTATCAAAGAAATAAAAGAAATTCATAACCCCGCTGCCATTATTCTTCTCTCTCATAATGGGATGGATGTCGATTTAAAGTTAGCCAGTCAAGTCTCAGGGCTGGATACTATCTTAGGTGGGCACACACATGACGGGGTTCCTTTACCAATACCTGTGACCAACCCAGAAGGAGCTGTATGTTTAGTGACGAACGCAGGCTCCAACGGGAAATTTATTGGAGTGATGGACATGGATATTCGTGATGGACAGTTAAAAGGCATCAAATATGAAATGGCGCCAGTCTTTGACAACCTAATCAAAGATGCCCCTGAAATGATGAGCTATCTAACAGATCTGGGCCGCCGTGTTTATGACGAGAATATTGTCGAAAGTCGATCTAAAACATACCACTACAATAAAGCCCGAATTGGCAAAACTTTCAGTCAAATCCTGAATGAAAAATTGGCTATCGCTCCTGATTTGCTATACCGAAGAGGCAATTTTATGGGCTCTTGGGACCAATTAATTTGCAGCGCTCTCACATATGAATACTCTAGTGACATCTCTTTCTCGCCTGGTTTTCGCTGGGGTACAAGCCTACTGCCCGGCCAATGGATAACTATGCAAGATGTAATGAATCAGTGTGCCGTTACCTATGGTGAGACTTATATACAAGAAATGAAAGGAAAGCAGGTTTTAGGCATTCTTGAGCAGGTAGCGGATAACTTATTCGAACCTGATTCTTACTTGCAATCTGGTGGCGACATGGTGCGCGTAGGTGGGCTTAAATATACAATTTCACCCGAGAGTGAACTTGGAGAACGTATCACTGATGTGGTTATTCTGTCTTCCAACAAGCCACTTGTAGCCAATGACGTCTATAAAGTCAGCGGGTGGGCAGTAGTTGGAGATCATCCTTCCGGAAGATTGATTTGGGATATAGTTAAAGACTATATCTTACGCCACAAAAACAACGAGAATATACTGCCTTTAGAACCTATAAATCATCCTACTATAAAAGGAATGATATCGAACGAAGGTATATCTGGTTATCAAGGTGAGCTTATCTGAAATCAGTCTCGCTAGAGTGACTCTTAATAGAGAAAGTTGAAATTAACGACCAACCCTATTGATTCTCCGAGGCTTATTATATTTTTCAATCTTCGAACGATGTTAAGGCTGCCTTAGCAACATCTTCACCCCATTCTTGAACAAAATGTCCAACATCGTTAAGGATCAAACTTTCTGGACAATTCTTAATCAATCGTTGAAGATCGTCCATAATTGGTTTGCCGAAAAAAGGATCAAGCATTCCGACAGCCATAAAAGATTTACCCGTCCATTCAGTTGACCAGAACTCCTTTGCGCGAACACCGAAATCTGTACCCTCCATTTCGGGACTAATCGCAACCAGTTCTGGAAACTGTCGGACACCAGCTTTATAAGTGGCATCAGGAAAAGGCGCGGCATATGCAGCAATATCCATCATATCAACCACACCAGGACAATTTGCAGCCAGAAGGCCAGAAACGGAAACATCATTAAATTGGGACGCGTAAGACTTCCACATGTCAAAGCCTTCCCCGAGTGATTCACCTACAGGCAATGCCGTGTTCATAACAATTAATCGGCTAAACCGATCAGCCATATCCAAGGGCAAGGTTAATCCGAGCACTCCGCCCCAATCTTGGCAGACTAAAGTGATGTTTTTTAAATCAAGATGCTCTATCAACCTCAAGAGAGAATCACGATGGAATGAGTAAGTTATATCGCTGTCGATTGTAGGTTTATCAGACCGGCCAAAGCCGAAAAAATCTGGTGCTATTACTCTACCACCTGATTCCCGAAAAACGGGTATCATTTTTCTATACAAATAAGACCATGTAGGTTCCCCATGCAAACATAAAAATGTATTTCCTGACTCAACGTCTCCCTCATCGACATAATGCATCCTCAGTCCTTCAAAGCCCTCGAGTGAATCTACATAATGAGGGGTGTAAGGAAAGTTTGGGAGATGGGCAAATCGTTCTTCAGGCGTTCGAACAAATTCTATAGTCATAAAAACCTCCATAAGACCTTTGCGCAAAGAGTAGTAACGCTACCATAAAATGTAAAAAACATGGTAATTGTCAATTTACCTATTCTAAAATCCCGAGGCGTTCTTTTTCGTCGACCGACGACTCAGTTAGGTAGCGCTTTGCTATCGGCTAACTTACTATAGACAACTCAAATTAAATAAAGAATTATGATTGCCTCGAGCAGAAATGAGGATCAACAATTGCGCGAACTTAGGAGAAAGAGAATTAAGTATTCATATTTACGTCTCATAATTTTTTCCACGTTACTATTCAGCTACTGGGGCAGCGCATCTACTGACGAGCATTTTAACATCCCCGTTCTGACTGACTGGTCGGAGATACGATCAGCACAAGCTAAAAAAAACACCTTGCTCGTCCTGTTAGTTGAACAATCAGATTGTCATTATTGCGATACAATCAAGAGAGACTTTATTGGGCCTGCTCTAACATTAGACGCCTATGGGGAAGAAGTGATATATCGTCGGTTGTCGATAGATCCAAATCTATTAATACGTTTCAACGGAAAACGTATCAGTACGAGAGATTTTGTCAAAAAATTCGACGCTGTTTACGCCCCAACTGTTTTGTTCTTGGGGCCGGAACAAAACACTGTTGCGGACAATCTAGTTGGAATTAGCAATCCCGATTATTACGGACACTATTTTGAAAAATCTATTATAGATTCTCTAGAGCAATTAAAGATTGCACGTTGAAGTACTCGGTCGCCGTCTGCTATTGATAAATTAATTAAATTTGCGTCTACACATATACTTACCTTTTGTGGCTCACTAAGTGCTACCAGTGAAGAGTAAGGACTTAAGAAAACATGTCTGCTACGATATTGTCGTACCAGCTATAGGCGTATTGCACTTCTCGTCGGAGCGCTTCTGGGCTGGCATCGGTTGGAGTTAAGCCACCCGAGACGCTAGCTATTTTTGATCGATCCGCTGAAAGACGATAAACGGCCGCAATCGAAACACCATAATCAGGAGCAATTAAACTGTAACAGGTGTTCACGTAGGAGGGCGTGGCCATTTGAGTATCATTTAACGAAGAAACTATTGCGGCCGCACACACTTTCCCTTGGGAGTTCGCAGCGTAAGCGGATTTGGGCATCCCTGTCGCGACACATGCGTCACCGATCACATGTATTCCTTTATGAATGCTTGATTCAAAAGTATCTAAGTGAACAGGGCACCAGCCAGACCTGTCCGCCAACCCCGAAGACTGCGCTATCAAACCAGCTTCTTGTGGAGGAATGACGTTGATAACATCTCCTTTAAAGTCCTCGAAGTCTGTCGATGCAATCATTTCTTTCGCTGAAACCGAGGTAACTCCTCCTCCAGTATCAGTGCCTGGAACCCAATCTATCATACCGTCGTAACGTGATTTCCAACCTTGAGTGAAGAGGCTTTGTTTGGAAAATTTATCTTTCGCATCTAATATGAGAATTTTGGATTTAGGCTTGGACTGCTTCAAATAATAGGCTATTTGACTAACTCTCTCATACGGCCCCGGTGGACATCTAAAGGGGTTATTTGGCGGAGCGATAATAACAACGCCTCCATTGTTCATATCTTCTAACTGCTGCCGCAAACGGCTAGTTTGAGGTCCGGCTTTCCATCCGTGAGGCATAACAAGTGCCGACTCTTCGTCGTAACCCTCTATCGCATCCATTTTTAAAGATATTCCTGGCGAGACTACCAAGCGGTCGTACCCAAGTGTCACTCCGTCAGCAGTGACAACTTTTTTATTATCTACATCGATAGCTGAA
>JABISZ010000009.1 GCA_018668255.1 Pseudomonadota bacterium
GGATCATTTGTTAACGATCAAGTCGCTATAGCAAACTGGATGTACTGCCATGAAGATGCAGAATTAGCGAAACAAAAAGGTACCGAACTTATAAACACCTTCGGATATATGGCAGGCCAAACTGTCGAGGTTTCAGAAGCCTACCCAGCTAATAGTTATAAAGCTTTGGGACTACTAGGATCTTTAAGACAAGATCCTAATGCTCCAGGAGACAAAAAAGCGGCCCCGGCAAGTGGTCTTTGCTTTGGCGATCCTGACACCTTAATTGACACTATATCGAGATGGGAGGCAGCAGGTGCAGACCAAATGATTTTCATGGTTCAAGCTAGGGAACATCTTCCGCAAGAGAAAGTCCTTGAAAGTCTGAGACTGTTTGCTAAAGAAGTGATGCCTCATTTTAATCAAAAAGAATCGACAGTGGCAGCAAACGCATGAGCGAAATAGAATTGCTTTATGGTCATGGAGACCGGAAAGATATTACCGTTAGCAAGACACCAATTAATTTAGAAGATAACTCAGAAATTACCCTGAAAGGTGCCCAAATATTTTACGTGCTTTATGAGATGAAAATGAGTGCTGCTGAGAGCATATTGCCCCCGAGCCTACATCCAAGTATTCCCGCTCTGTTTAGTCTAACTTTCATTCGAGGCAATAATAGCTCAATGGGTGATTTCACTCTGGCCTATACTGGAATTGCTTGCCGGACGGGTATCAAACCTAGACACCTAGTAATGAAAGCTTTTTGTGATAATCCTCAAGCAAGCTCAATACTTGAACAAAGGTACGGATTCTCAATTTGCCCAGCTAAAGTAACTTGCAAAGAATCTTATGATCAAGTGCACGGAAAAATTGAAACTAAAGATGTCGTTATTGTCGATATGAGTATAGGAAACTGCATCCCTCTAGTAGGTGCAGGCGGCATAATAAAATACTCTCCGACATTAAATAGTTGCTTAATAAATGATGAGCCAACACTAGTACAGTTTGAGGCTAACTATGATTTCAAGAATGTTATACGGGGCGAACCAGCTGAGAAAACTTTTAACTCGAAATCTCTCGGTCATGAAGCGATGACTACTAAATATCCGATAGCAGGGACCTATGCTGCGGTTGACATTCATCTTATGCCGCCCCGCTTTCAAGTTTCTTTAGACAAGCCTGCAGAGGAAGGAGGCGCCAAGAAAATAATACGCTAAGGATTGTAATTGAACACACCTACCTCTCTGAAAAATTCAGTCACTTTCGTTGCTATAGACTTCGAAACTGCCAACGCGAAAAGAAATAGCGCGTGCGAACTAGGGATTATTATTTGTCATGACTCAGAAATCATAGAGTCAATTCATATCAAAATTAAACCTCCAACCTCAGAGTTTTCTTTTCAAAACACGCAGATACATGGGATCTCTTGGAACGATGTAAAAGATGAAGCAACCTTCTTGCAAATCTGGCCAAAGATTCAACCTCTGCTCAGTAAAGCTTCTTTTATTGCCGCGCATAATGCCTCATTTGATAAGTCCGTCTTAAAATCCTGTTGTGCTCATTACGGGTTACCCATGCCGGATACACCCTGGGTATGCACGTATAGACATGTTGCCACCAAGATCTGGCCGAAACCAGATATTGTTCCTAATCACAAACTTAATACTTTGTGCCATTATTTAGGAATACAACTTTCCCATCACGAAGCCCTGTCCGATGCTCACGCGGTAGCTGAAATGGTTTTCATTGCAAAAGAGAAAGGTTGGCAACCAGATATATAGAAGGACTGTTGGGTCGTCCACGGAAAAGACGACCCAACACAATTAGACTTTATCGAAAAGCTGGCATTACCAACTCGGCAAAATCTCTGTATACCTTGTTCGCTTGGTCTGCATCAGGAAGAATATTCAATTCCTTTAATCCCGATTTTTCTTTCTGCTTTAGCTCTTCGATAATCTCGTCCGGCGTCCCGGCCAAGCATGTGGCTTTGATAGCTTCTGGAGTCACAAATTTTCTTTCATCGGGCTGCATATAGGTACAGTGTCCATCATGAATTTGTCTAAATCTAGCATTCTCTGGAAGAGAGTAGTTACTTACTCGTTCGACATATTCATCCCAGACGTTAGCGAAATGGGCAGGGACCATTTCATTATTTTCGCCAGATTTTTTCCAGATCTCATAAAAGAAATGTAGTTCACAGGTTACCCACGAGCCAACTTCATCAATCACTCGCTCATCGGTCAATTTTTCACCTGGACGGAGCACGCAGCCTGCAGTCAAAACGGAAGTTTGAAAATCTTCACCGATAGTCCTTCCAACTGCAGAAGCGCCACCATGGATTTGTTCTAACTTATCAGAGATCTCTGTCGGAGCTCCTCCGATAGTTATCCAACCATCCCCGTAAGCACCCGTCGCCTCAAGAGCTTTAGGTCCATTAGCTGCCACATAAATAGGTATTTTATTATCTAAATTCAAGTAATAACGATCACGATGTA
>JABISZ010000067.1 GCA_018668255.1 Pseudomonadota bacterium
CGCAAAGCTGTCCTACGCACCAAAATTTCCCAGCCTCCACTTCAATCGCGACATAAAATCCCTTCATCGGGCCAACTTTATAATTGTTAAAAGCAAAAAGCACTTCAGCAAGATCGCTCAATTTATCAGGATCAAGATCAGTAGTGATGGCATTCTCCAAGGGAGACAATTCTTCTCTGCGCGTAGGCACTACATGCTTCCCTGTTGGGGGAGTTATTAGTGGCATATAGGAACTACGATCCTTCATGGTCCCTAAGGCAATGGTCCTGATTTAAGAAAACCTTTGAGAACATTTTCCATCAATTTTGACACATTATTTTTGTAATCGTTGTGCGATAAACTCCCGCACCAAGCCAGTGATCCCGGTGCAAAGAGAGCACCATCATTAGGCGTTTTATAGTAAATCATGTCCGCTCGCACCATGGGATTTTCATCACCACCTCCATAGTAACCGCGGACTGTAAAATGAATTTCTTCATTGACTTGCATCATTAAATCACTATGACCCTCGGAACGCGCCAATAGGAAAGCCTGGTGAGGTGTACCAAACTCTAAGTCATACCGATCGATCTCTAACCCCGCAGCGCCGCCTCCAACTAAGCCAAAGTCTCCTATAACTTCGTCCGCCCCAATGCCTTTGAACATCCAAGCGCACTCTTTGCGCTTCGAGTCTGGTTCTCGTCGATAGTATGTTGATACATCAAACCCGTATGCAGTAAAAGTTAAACCACAGACTTTGGTTGGCATGCGACCACGAGCTCTCCACATACCTCCATACTTCCCATCAAACGCATTATTGTATTCTCCGGGGTTTGCAGTTCAGGCTCGGGTGCCGGCTTCGCCTTTACGTACCTCAATGATATTTGAATTATCGGGATGGTATTGGCTGACCCAGTAGAAGCCATTTGCACCCATGTACATCCACCTACCACCAGACTGTTGATAAGACTCATAAGCCACCAGCATATTCTCTGAGGAATATTCAGGATGACTTCCAGTTAGAACCACTCGATAGCGATTCAGCAAATCTACCCCTTCACGATCAAGATCCTCATCCGTATGAACGTCATATTCAATACCTTTCTCTTCTAACCAATCAGTGAGATGAAGGTCTGCATTAAGTTGCCATAAAGACGGAGACAGCCAATGCCGATATTTAGGCCGCATATTGAGTATCGGTCGCAGCCTAGTAGAATAACAAACTCCACTACCATCAGAGTGACATGAATAGGTAGACAGGCCGTACTCTCTATGTTCATTAAGATAAAGGTCAGATGCTTGCATAATAGGAACACGGCCGGCTAGCAACTCGGCGACAACAGAATTCGTTGCTAAATTATCATTAGAATAAGCGAGATACGAGTTTGTTGGCACGATAAAACATACTTTTGCTGTTGCTGTGCCAGCAGGAGGCCTAACAAAGAATGGGACGTAATCTTCAGTTTCAGGAGATTCTTTCCCTTCGATCCTTAATCGCGCGCCGTATACTCCACTTTTCAGTTTCTTAGGTATCGTATAACTAAAGCTCTCATCCCAACGGGCATCATCGATGTCATCGTCATGGAAATGAATTGCACCATACTCATTGGGAGCATGGTGATAGACGATATCATCGCTAGTCCAGTTAAAACCAGTCATACCTCGTACAGGTAAATTAATTACAAATCCATCCAGCTTATTGGGCGAGGTATCAATTATTTGGCAGGATGCAATATTGTCAGAGATATTTTCATGGAAGTCCCATGCGGCGATAACTAGAGAGCGTAATTCCGCTGGACAAGTTTTAAATCCTCGAGCCAAAGCGTCGATACTATGCTTATCTAGTGCCGCACTGGAAAAGCGTGGTCTGTCAATTTTCCCATTGTAGACTGCCTCTTGCTCGGGTAGAGGGAACTCACTCAAAGCTTCCTTGTAATGCCCTCCTTTGACGTACCGACCAGATGATAAACGCTTTGTATTCGCAGCCATGAGTAATGGAGCATTATTCATTGCAGGCTTCACTTTAACTACTTGAGAGATCATCCCTGTAGTTTGAGAAGAAGGGTGCAGCATCGAAAGCCCGAGACCTCCATTAGTCGGAGTAACCACTGGCTCCTGAACAACTTTCACGCGCTTCGATTTAGCATCGTATGAAACAGCAGCCATATACCAGACTTTCCGAAGCAAAGGCTTGCCACTCGAAACTTTTACAACCTGTCCTTTTCCGTCCCCTATCCAACACGCTAAACAGCCATTCTCATCAATGAACATACCAAAGCCACTCTGCTTTGGGCCTACCCATTTTGTTATTATCCCTTGCACGCCTTTGTCAGGGGTAGTTGGAAAGATAAAAGCCTGCAGTGTGAAACTAGAAACATCCATTCTGTGGTCGGGCTGTACACATGCATACGACCCTCCATGGATTTTTTGATTTTTACCCTTATATTCTTTATTACATGCCGCTCTAATTATTTTTTCCTTAAAGCCAGGCCCATCCGGATTAGTGTCACCATGTATTAGTCGTACGATATCCACCGAGTAGTTCTCGTTTTTCTCAGAATTCACATAAAACTTTACGTTATCACCCGGGCATACGGAATATTTGTCGCTATAACCTGTAATCCTTAACATCAAAGCTCCCCTCTTTAAAAATGCTTTAGGCTAGATAATGCAGAAGTTCTCGAGCCCCTTTAATACTTCAACTGTATTTTTCCAAAATATCTTTAACCCGTTTTTTAAAAATAGCGTGTTCGCAAGCATCTTCCGAATCATAGACCTTACCTAAAATTTTGACAGGAACACCCCTGATACCTGAGGTGATTCCGATCTTATATCCGGTATGAGGCACCACACAGATCCTGACGTACTTACCTTCCATTCCTTGCCGACGAAATTTATCAATCACACGAGCCAAATCAGCACTATGACGACTCGCAGGATGACCTCCTTGACCAGGTAAGCCTATGGGATTTAGTCGATGCTCTTCAATCAACTCTTGTCTTTTTTTCTTATTCGTAAGCAGAGGGAGAACGTGCGTTCTCGTAATAAAATCATCTGTTTGAGAATGACTTCGATTTTCTTGTACACTAGTTTTACGTGCCATAACCACTATCCTTAACTAAGACTGAATAAGGCTGCAGAGGTTTTCTTGAACAGGAGGCATGAGGTTGCAAATACAAATTAAGGTCATTACAGCTAGTGCTCCCCGCTCCTTTGTTTGATCAACAAAGAAACCACTAAATGATAGTCTGCAGGTAACAAAGCATTTTTGTCAATGACTTTAAAGGACTGCTAGACCAGTCTGTGTTTTAGCTCTATTTATCCAACTTAAAATAGACTAAAAAGAGGTATTTCAAATGGGTTGCGGCTATAAAGCTTATTTTGAACCTAGGTAGACAGCTTCACCGTAAATCAGACCGATATAGTATCTCAAAGATTCACGACTGTTAAGATTGTGCAATCTTGGGAGGGTAATTTGTTTATCCATATGGATAGTATAGACTTCCATCAAGAAACTACTGAAAAATTGAGAGGGGAAGACAAAGAACATGAGTATGAAATTAGGCATCATTCAGTGGACGGAAGGTACGACTGGTGAGGAACTGGTTAAAAATGTCAAACGACTCGAGGAACTAGGCTACGAAGAGCTATGGATGCCTGAAGTATGCGGACGAGAGCCTTATGCAACCGCAGGTTATTTACTGGCACATACAGACCGAATGAGAATCTCAAGCGGGATAGCTAACGTTTTTGGTCATGATGCGGACGCATCTGCACAAGCTGCGAACACACTTAGCGAGTTCTCTAATGGTCGATTCACCCTAGGACTAGGAGTGTCACACCCGGTATTGATCGAGCCTAGAGGACATACTTGGGTAATGCCTGTGCCAAAAATGAATGCATACTTGGATCGGATGAAAGAAGCACCAGTGCTCAGCCCAACAGCAGCGAGGAAGGCTCCGGTAATTATAGCGGGGCATGGCCCAGGCTTGATGAAAGTTGCCGCACGCAAAGCGGATGGCTTATTTCTATTTTTACAGACCGTAGAAACAGTTAAAAATGCACGGGCAGTGATTGGGCCTGATAAGCAATTACCCGTAGTTGTCCGGACCGTTTTCGACAGCAACCCTGACACTGCAAGAGATTACGCCCGAAAAGCATGTGCTTGGTACATGTCCCAGCTCCCGTATCAAAAAATATGGTCCTCTCTTGGATACGAAGAAAGCGATTGGACCAACGGTGGCAGCGATCGACTGATTGACGCCATTTGCGCGTGGGGAGATGCTGATATGATCAGAGAGAAATTGCAGCCTTTTGCGGACGCTGGTGCTACTCAAGTAGTTATCTATCCCTGCAACAAGGATGAGGACTACGACAGCGATTCGCCGATGTCTGTAAACTGGAGTTGGGAGACTTTTGAAGCACTTGCTCCTTCTAAAACGTAAACACATTTTAGCATTATTGTATTGGTTTTTCCTGCTGTTTTCGTGCACAATGAAGGCTTACAAGGAACATTTGTTCTAAAAACTTAACATGTAAAAGTGACCATCTTTTTTTAAACAAGTGAATAAATACAACTAATAATTTTGAATCAAAAACAGTGGGAGCGATATAGGGCGAACGCCAATCATCAGTGACTGGAGCCTGTTGAGTTTATCCTTTCTCTTTTTAGAGGTCCCAACAATAAAGTTGGTTAACCTCATTCTTAGTGTAGATCAGCGTTTGATGATTTAGGAGTTAAACATGGAAAACCGAGCCGACGAAAATGGCAAGAGTACTGAGTCGATAACTCTCGATGCGGCTGTAATCGGGGCAGGTGTTGCCGGGCTGTATCAGCTCCATTTACTAAGAGCCCAAGGTTTGAAAGTGAAATTGTTTGACACTGCGTCGAGTGTAGGAGGCACATGGTATTGGAACAGGTATCCAGGGGCCAAATTCGACTCTGAAAGCTATATCTACCAGTATTTGTTCGATGAAAAGCTCTATAAAGACTGGAGTTGGTCTCAAAGATTTCCAGGTCAGCCGGAAATAGAACGTTGGATGAACTATGTAGCCGATCGCTTAGATTTGAGACGGAGTATCCAATTCAACACTACAATAGCTTCATCTCATTGGAATGCAGAATCAAATCGATGGGGGCTTGAAACAAGCGATGGTCAACTGATAGACGCTCAATTTGTTGTTTGCTGCACTGGTATGCTTTCAGCACCATTGGAAGAACCATTTCCAGGAACAAAAAAATTTAAAGGTAGGGTCTTTCATACCGCCCGATGGCCCAAAGAGAAGATTGATTTTACTGGCAAGCGTGTCGGCGTGGTAGGCAATGGAGCAACAGGGATCCAGGTGATTCAAACGATTGCGCCTGACTGTGAGGAACTGAAAGTCTTTATTCGGACCCCGCAATATACTAATGCTATGAACAATCCGCAGTACGGGCCGAAAGAGGTTGAAGAATATAAGTCTCGGTTTGAATGGCTTAAAGAGAATCTTCCTAAAACGTTTTCGGGTTTTGAGTTCAGTTGGCAAGATGGAGACTGGACAGACAACACGCCCGAAGAAAGGTTAGAAGTTTTAGAAAGAATTTACGAGAATGGTTCTTTGGAATTATGGTTGTCGTCTTTTAAAGAAATATTCTTTGATGCAAAAATAAATAAAGAAGTCTCAGAGTTTGTCCGCGGTAAGATGAAGGAGCGACTGAAAGATCCTGCATTGTGTGATTTACTGATTCCTCAAGATTATGGCTTTGGTTTGCATCGGGTTCCGCTTGAAAGCGGCTATTTAGAGACTTTTCATTTACCTCATGTAAGTGGTATTAGCGTTAAAGAAAATCCTATAGTTGCCATCACGGAAGGTGGCATAAAACTTCGCGATGGAACAGAGTATGAGCTTGATGTGATTATTTTGGCGACTGGTTTTGATGCCGGATCAGGTGCGCTCACGCGCATTGACATTCGCGGAAGAGAAGGTCGCTCACTTAAACACGAATGGGAAAAAGAAATCAGGACTACCATGGGACTTCAAGTCCACGGGTACCCTAATATGTTTACTACTGGAGCTCCATTGGCTCCTTCCGCCGCGTTATGCAATATGACAACCTGCCTTCAGCAGCAAGCAGAGTGGATAAACGACTGTATCGCACATGTTTGTAAATCTGGAAAAGGTGTTATTGAACCAAGCGAGACTGTTCAAGACGACTGGGTGCAACACCACGATGATACTGCTAATGCAACATTAGTCTCTAAAACTAATTCCTGGTATATGGGCTCAAACGTAGAAGGTAAACCTAGACGTTTGTTGTCTTATATCGGTGGTGTAGGCACGTATAGAGACAAGTGTCGCGAGGTGGCTCATTCGAATTACAAGGGATTTGAGTTAAAATAACCTTGATGCCTCGAGCATATCCGGGCCGCTAAACCGACGGTCTCGTTCTATAGACTTCCATGTTGGAGCTGCTTGTCTCTAAGATTATCTTTTCTTGATAAATTAGAGGCCAGTTACTGACTTGATTGAAGCTGGCTCATAGATACCACCACCAGGCCTCAGGGGTAGCTCGCCCCTCCCAAACCTACTTCGAAAGACAGTGATTTACTCTAATCACACAGAGCTCACGGCTATTACCAAAATAGATGATAACTAATCAGTCACTACAAAATATAGCTGCCAATCCATTTTACAAATGATAATGATTATTGTTACTATTATTACTTACGAAAAAGAAGTTTCTTTTATTATGCATTCCCCAAAACCATCGCTTAGCACTGGAAATCTGGAGCAAAACGAACAAACAACTAATTGGAGCAGGCTTAACTGCAGCGAAAAATTCCTAGTTTGGGTGATCCATCACTGGGCCTATGAGCGCAATGAAAATAGAGACCCCTTACCAAAAATACAAGCCGCATTTGAAGCACTCGGCTTCGAAGAATCGACTATTCTGACAGCTGATATTTTCTCAGAAATATTGTCTGCCCTTTTTGCTTCAAGTACCGTAAAATTGACAGTGGGCTGCCCACATAACTTAGGAACAGTTGAGCATTTTCTCCTCGGTTACCTCGGCTTCTTACAGAGCAAGCAGCAACACATTGGAAAAGAGCTACTTTCTAAATGCCTTCCTAACGCATCTTTACGCTTAGTAAGTAACAGACTCAACATATTAGGTAAAAAACTTACATCTCATAACTTCAAAATAAGCGTCTGGCCCGAGCATCTCGATATGCTTTCTCGGGCAACCTGCACTACCAACGAAAAAACACACAATATAATTATTCATTGAAACCTATGGAGTATTAAATCAGAAATGTTAAATCGAAAAGTTCCAGAAGTGATCTTTAAAACTAGAGTTAGAGACGAATCAATCGGTGGCGACAATCCTTATAAGTGGGAAGAAAAAACGTCGTCTGATTACTTTTCTAATAAAAAAGTAGTCCTCTTTTCGCTGCCAGGTGCTTTCACGCCGACATGCTCAACTTATCAGTTACCAGATTTTGAAAATCTTTTCTCAGACTTTAATGCAGTAGGAGTGGAAGCCATTTATTGTATGTCAGTCAATGATGCTTTCGTAATGAATGCTTGGGGAAAACAACAAAATATCAAAAACATTGATCTGATACCTGATGGTTCAGGGGAATTTACGCGCAAAATCGGAATGCTTGTAAATAAAGATAATCTAGGTTTCGGAATGCGCTCCTGGAGATATGCCGCGGTTGTGAACGATGGAACAATAGAGGCATGGTTTGAAGAACCTGGATTTAACGATAACCATGGAGAGGATCCTTATGGAGAATCCTCTCCACAGAATGTGCTAAAAAACATTTAAACCTAGTCGCCTGTTTTAAATAAAGCGGCGATTACTCTTGTTCAATCGTCGCTTTATTTAAACGCTGAAATGATATGGCGGCACTGCAATAATAATCCTTTGAGAGTTTGGTATACACAAGAAGCTTGTCGATATCACGCCTCTGTCTTCCACTTACTATATAACAGTTCTCACGGAAAAAAGTGACTGTTAAGACAAGGATTCACAACTGGCGTAACCGAAACAAAGGATAAGAACAGCTACCTGCTCCTGAGCAAGCAGTCTAGAGGATTACGGCTAAGGACTTTCAGAAAGACTCGAGGAGCACATACCTTTCCAATGCTCTGGTGAACATTGCCTTAGCTTTTGCACCATTTCTATAAACGGTTCAGTAATATCCTCAGTTAGATTACTCTGATTTTCGATCAACCAATTTGCGATTTCTATTTGAGCCTCTTCGTCACCGACCTTACTAGCGACTTTAGTCTTTATCATATCAACACTCATGGTCATGGAAATCTTCTCCCTACTTTCTGATTCTTTAATTATAAGATGAAAAACACAATTAGAGCGATAAAGAATATTAATGTTAATGTTAATCGATATAGTTGAGTTTAATAGGCAATCGATTGATTCGTAGAGGCAGGTAATAATGTTGGACAGTTCATGGAGTAGCGACGATATTCTGAGTCAGCTAGGCCGAGTAGTAATAGTCACGGGGCCCCCGAGTGGCTTGAGAGAGGAAACGGCTCGCGTGCCGGCTCATAAAGATGCACTCATAGTTGACCCCTTTATAGCAGTACCTTAACAAGGAGCATAAGCGAGTTGGCTAAATCTTACGACTTTGTGATTATTGGCGCAGGTATTGTCGGCTTAAGCGTGGCTAGAGAATTAAATAAGCGACATCCTAATTCATCCATTGTGATATTAGAAAAAGAGCTAGATATAGGAAGACATGCAAGTGGCCGTAACAGCGGCGTAATGCATTCAGGTGTTTACTATGGGAGCACAACCTTAAAAGCTAAAGTATGCTCCTTGGGTGCGGCTAGAATGCGCGACTTCGCAGATGAGCACGAAATCTCTTACAAGAAAGTTGGGAAAGTAATCATCGCAGGCTCAGCGGAAGACTTACCTACATTAGACACGCTATTAACCAATGCGAAGAACAACGGCGTTAAGGCCGAGCGTCTAGACGTGCAAGGGGTAAAAGAAATCGAGCCCTATGCCTCTGCATACGAAGCGGGTATTTATTGTCCCGATACAGCGGTCATAGATAGCAAAGTCATTATTAATAAACTACGAGAAATTTTAGAAGAACAAGGGGTTGAATTTGTCTACGGTGCCCCGATCAGAACCGCCCGTCCTAATCAGTGCCTTGTCGAAACGGCACAAGGCAAATTTTCTTATGAGTTTCTTTACAATTGCGCAGGAGCTGGTGCAGATCTTATCGCCAAGATGTTCGGTCATGCAGGAGACTATACCCTAGTTCCATTCAAAGGGATTTATTACAAATTAAGAGTTGATAGAAGGCATCTAGTGAACGGTAATATATATCCGGTCCCTAATGTCGAACTACCTTTCCTCGGTGTTCATTTGACTAAAGCGATCAATGGAGAGGTGTATTTAGGACCAACCGCTATTCCTGCTCTAGGCAGAGAGAACTATGGAATTTTTAAAGGGATAAAACTTTCCGAAAGCTTCACTATAGGGCGTCAGTTAATTTCGATGTATAAAGCGAATAGGGAAAATTTCCGACGGCTCGCTCATGAGGAGATGAAAAAATACTACAAACCTTTTTTTCTGTCTGCCGCTCAAAAACTGATACGAACCCTTCAATCTGGCGACTTGGAATCAAGTAATAAAATCGGGATACGCCCACAACTTGTCAATCTTAAAACACAGACCCTTGAAATGGATTACATTGTTGAAAAAGATGAACGTACATTGCATGTACTTAATTCTATTTCTCCTGCATTCACCAGCTCACTTGCTTTTTGTGAATATATAGTAGACCAAGCAGAAGGCACCAAACCGGTTTGACACTCCATGAAATGCTACCCCAGCGTTATGTCCGATTAAGCTGATTTTTGAAGGTATTCTTTAGAACTGAAGCTCAATCACCAAAACCTTCACCTGAATAATCACTTGCCGGTCCGCTTCCTTCTGCTCCAAGTCTCCCAGCTTCACCAAAATGTCCTTTACCAGGCACAAAATTGAATTCAATTCGTATACCGTCGGGATCTTCGAATAAAAATGAGTAGTAGCCAGGTGCCCAACCACCTTGTTCTGGAGCATGAATGATTTTAGCTTTCAGCTCTTCCACAACAAATTCATAGATAGCATCGACGTCTTCCGAGCTTCGGGCTCGCAGACATACATGATGAAGACCAACTGAATATTGATCGAATGCCCTCTTCTCTTTTCCCTCTGGTACTCCTTTAACCATTATCCCCGTGCGGCTTCCTATGCAATAGACAGTGTCTGCATTTTTTACAAGTGTTTCCATCTCCAAGAAATGGCATAGATTTTCCCAAAAAGGAATACATTTTTCCGGAGTATTTACCGTAAGTTGAATATGTGCAACTCCGTTTGTGGAAATGGTCATTTTCTGCTCTTTAAAAATAATAAGCTGGGAGGGGAAGACTAACATCTTTCGTCTATCTTTTAACAATTCTCTGGCATTTTACCGTACAAATACTCCTCGCATTCTTTCCAACACACGCTAGGAAGAATGAGTTTGAGATAAATAACTGATGAGGGGGGGTAATGGCCCTCACTGATGTAAGGGACAAGATACGTTTAGCATAACGAGCCGCTTAATCTGTAGCAACGTTCTTGTTCTCAAACCGAAGAGAGAATCTTAAAGTGTGTAAATAGTGATATTCCTTAGCTAGGTATTTTTCTGGAGAAACTCTAGGCACTGGATCATTGCATCCTCTCGAGCTTCTCCTTCCTTCCAAGATTCGATAAATGTCGTGTTCTGTGCGGTTTGAACCAACAGGCGTGATGTGGACTCAGGATGATATAAATCATTACCCATTAATATCATCAGCGGCGTTGTGCATTCATTAAGGAAGGCTTCATCAACATTGAATAACCTCTCAGTCCCACCAAACATGTTTTGCCGAAAACTTGACCATGTATCTGGACCTATATCAGTCATCTTACGCTGGAGCTCGCTAGCCCACTCGTCAAACATATCGTAAAATGCAGTACGGTTTTGGTCGAGCCCAATAGATTGAAACAACGTTGCAGACATTACCCTATTGGGTGCGGCTTCTATTAAGCCTAAGCAGTATGGCCCACCAATACACATTCCAGCGACATGAAACCGTGAGATTTTTAAATAGTCCATTAAGCCAAGCTGATCATCTAGATAAGTATGCCAGCCATCCTCGGCCGAAATCTTAGCAGTCGAATTTCCTGCATTGCGTTGATCCATTGCGATCATACGAAAACATCCTTTGAGCTGCTCCCTAGGATCCCAAGGCGTATTTGACCAGAAATTGAGTGAGGATTTCATACCGCCGGGTGCTAAAAGTAAAAGAGCCGGTAAATCTTCGCCAGAATCTTCATAAAAAATTGATGCGTTATCACGTTGATAAGTAGCCATAGCATAATTCCGAATAATGAGAATTTAGTGAATGTTTCTATAGATAAGATTTAAATGTCTAGTTATAGTTTACAGGTATTATCAAAAAAAGAACCGATATGAAAGTATATTTTGCCCCACAATCGCGCGCAGTTCGAACAGTTTGGCTCTTAGAGGAAATTGGAATGGAATACGATCTAGTGCACTTCTCTCTTGGTCAGAAAGAAATGCGTGGCCCGGAATACACCAAAGTTAATCCAAATGGACGAGTGCCAACTGTGGTAGACGGTGATACAACTATTACGGAAAGTACGGCGATCGCACAGTACTTGGGTGCGAAATACGCCCCGGAACTTGCTCCTGGTCCGGACGCGGCGAATTTTGCCACTTATTTACAGTGGCTCAATTATGCTGAAGGGATGATCATGCCGCCGATCAACAACTATGTGGTTGAGACGATCTTGCTTCCACCGGAGAGACGTAACGAGGAAATCGCTATCCGTTCCCTCAAGCTCCTTAATCGAACACTTGGTGCTGCTGAGACCCATATGCAGGGACGCGAATTTCTAGCGGGCGTATTTACCGTCGCGGATACTATTACTGGTCATGCCGTTATAATGTCACGTCGACTAGGCGCTGATTTTAGCGACCGTCCAAACCTAACAGCTTACGCCGACCGACTCGAATCTCGGGACGCGTTTAAGGCGGCGGAATCAGTTTAATACGCCGTGACATCAGCTTTGCTTTGCTTGTATATTCATTTTTCTTATGTGAATATCGCTGGCTATTAAATGATCTAGGGGATCAACGAGATGGTTGAAACTGCACAAGTAACAATGATGGCTGAGACTGCACAAGTAACAAGTAGCATTCCAGAAGCACTCCATCGTGGGCCGAATGAACTACCTTTCGTCTCATTCGGAGATGGAGTGAAGCTACAATTACTTCAGGTTGATATAGAAGGTGGCCTTTGGATTGTGCGAACCCGTTTCGAACCAGGCGTTACGGTGCAGCGTCATAAACATACTGGCGAGGTTTACGCAGTGACATTTTCTGGTGCATGGAAGTACCTCGAATACCCAGACACAATAAACCGCGCAGGTTCTTACCTTTATGAACCAGCTGGCTCAATCCACACATTGACCACGGACGTAGAAGGTGTCACCGAGGTGATGGATACGTGGTTCGCTATACGCGGCGCCAACTTAAACCTTAATGAGGCTGGGGAGGTAGAGAGCATGGTCGACGCTGGGTCTATCCTGCAGCACTACTATGAAGAGTGCGCCAAGGCGGGCTTGCCCAAGCCAGCAGTCATCGGTGGCTGATCAACCTGTCCCATGACCCTTTTGCCCCAGCATGCCTCAACAGCGTATAAAGAAACGCTATCAGGTGACGTTAATCGAATAGAGAGAGCTCTTGTTGGAGTACCTCATTACGTGTTTTTCGACCATGCTATTGATCGGCAAGTTGGATTTTTTGGTCGGGAACACCTAGCTTTAATTCGATCGAAGCTCTCTGCGCAAGGGCTGACCCGTAACGAAAGTGTTCGCTCAGAATTTTCTCATGCATGGACTGGCCCCTGATTGAGACACCCGATTCACACCCCTCTTTTAATACTTCTTTTTTCTCTCCTGCTACTCTGCTTTTTCTCAGCGTATTCCAGTGAGCAGCTCTTTGGAATAGTCACTAAAGTGGCTGATGGAGATACAGTAACTCTTAATGCTGAAGGCACTATTCACAAGATACGTTTATCTGAAATAGATGCGCCAGAAAGAAATCAATCCTATGGTTTAACCGCTCGCGCTGTGCTGATTAGCTTGTTGTTAGGTAAGCAGGTGGAAGTAAAGATAGTGAAGAAGAGTGACCGTTATGGACGAGTTATCGGCCGCATATTTATAGACGACAAGGATGTGAGTACCTATATGGTCGAAATGGGACATGCCATGGTATATCGGCAATATATAACGGATGATAGTTTGCTAAAATTAGAAAACAACGCCAAGAAAAAAAATCTAGGCTTATGGAAGCTTTCTGAAGAGGACAGAGTTCCTCCTTGGGTTTGGCGCAAACAGAAAAGAAAAAAGGATCCGCGGGCAAAATGAAAAAAATCCTCTTACTTACGATACTACTCATGTCTCTTATCTCTTGCTCTAGTGAGACGGATGCAGTGGCAGAAAGAAATGGTCTCTCTACAGTCGCTCAAATGAGTGTACAAGATTTGAAAAGCCTTCAAACGTCAGATGAGAGTTTTTATCTATTTGATGTGCGAGAGGAGTGGGAAAGAGAGATTGCACAAATAGCGGACTCTCGAATATTAAATGAGAAAACGGTCAATTTTATAGGTAATTTAGAGCGTGACTCTCTTATGGTTTTTCAATGCCGCACAGGAAGTCGAAGTCAGTCTGCCGCAGAGTACTTTCAAAAGCAGGGGTTTACACGCGTATTTAATTTAACAGGTGGTATAGATGCTTGGTCCCTTGAGATAGATCCTGAGATAGTTAGGTATTCTAAAAAAGATAAGAAGTCAGCAGTCAAATAAAAGCTCTGACTTTATTTACTTAACTTCCAAAGGCCCGAGGCTGCATCGTCACTTATCAGAAAGATATTACCGACATCGTCAACTTCAAAATCTCTGATACGACCAATTTTATTTTTAAAAATTATCTCCTCGCCCACTATCATGCCATCCAAGAAATCTAATCTGATAAGACATTTTCCTTTTAGTGCTGATACTAATAAATCTCCCTCCCATTCTGGAAACACCTTTCCACTATAAAAATGAATGCTCCCAACACCTGGAGACGGGACCCAAGTTATTAAAGGCATATCAAATTCTTTTGAAAAAGGGACATGCCCAATACGAAAGCCGTTATATTTAGTCCCTCCCCAAGCAATATGTTTCCAACCATAATTACCGCCATGCTTAGCAAGGCCAATAAAATCACCACCTCTTGGCCCATGGTTCGAAAAGTATACCTCGCCATCGTGAGGTGACACTGTGATACCCTGGGAGTTTCTCACGCCTATTTGGTATAATTCTGGTAACCAATTTAATTGAGTTGTCGACGCAGGATTGTCGTCAGGTACCGTTCCATCCAAATTGATACGAACGATGCTGCCGGGATGCTGCCGCGGATCTTGGGCAATCATACCCAAATCTCTTTCTCCGAAACCGGCATACAGGATGCTGTCTTTGATAGCTATTCTAGAGCCGTAGTGTTTTTTTTCTTTTTGGCTAGGTGTTGCAACAAGCAGGACTTCTAGATCAATTATTTTATTATTTTCAAGCTTACCTCGCGCAATAGCCGAACTCGAGTGTCGCTCTTTTACTCTCTGCGATACCGATTTTTTCAAATCATGACTGTAAGTAAAGTAGACATAATCATCGACATCATGAATATATACATCAAGTAACCCACCTTGGTCGGATGCCCCTCCCCCGTCAAAACGAATACTTTGGATATCGTGCGATATATCCATTTTCTCTCCGTTATTAACATTAATTTTGATCAGCCTGCCACCTTTCTCAGTAACCAGAAGATACTCCTTGTCAATAAAAGACATGCCCCAGGGATAGCTTAAATTGTCAGCGACTTTTTCTATCTTGAATGCGGTTTCTGTGATCGGGTAATCTCTGTAATTACTAAACGAATGCTCAGCCTTAAGAACAGTCGAAAAAAACAAGGTCAATAAAATTGTGCAACTGTACTTTTTCTCAGCCATGCTGCGCCAAACATCTATCATCTCAACAAGTTTCTCTCATTTCACAACAGAATTCAGTATCCAACGAACGATAAAAACTGTCAAAATATTTTTACAAACGTGTTTTGAGTTCTTTAAATAAAAAATTGCGCGAGGTTCATGTTGTAGAATTCGGAAAGATTTTGTAGTTACGGTAACTCTTCCCACGACAAAAGTCCTAGTAACGGAATAGAATTTCGCCTTTAGGGCGCTATACTGTCCCAGCAAAGAACTTAATACCCTTTAGTGGGAAAGACTCCATCCTCATCAGGAGTATGGTAAGAACGTTTGTAATCAATCGGTCCTTCCTAAAAAATTCAGGATGGTTCTGAGAAAAACCCTTGAGTATCTGCTGATCAAGGTCACAATTGCCTATTAACTAATAAAAGTAAAAAGGGTATTGCAAACTTCTTATTTATGTCGCGTATAATCAGGTTAGAGGAAACTTGTACGTATATGTTGCGAGTAAAAAAATAATGAATCAAAAGCAGATACCGCTATCAGCTGAGTCCAGTAGACCAAGGCTTTCCAAACATAGCTTAGTGACTAACGCCATCGTTGAGCAAATAATCTCCGGGCATTTTCAGATAGGTGACTTACTTCCTGCTGAAAGCAAACTCGCTGCCCAGTTTAACTGCAGTCGGCATACAATACGGATAGCACTCAGGACTCTATATGAACGAGGGCTGGTAATAGGACACCAAGGAAAAGGCACAGTAATCCAAAGTCTGCCGTCTCATCCTCGCTACCAGTCGACCTACCAAACATTAGAAGAACTACTTCAGTATGCCGAGGAATCTCTGAGAGAATTACTAGATATAAGCGAGAAGAAAATCACTGGTCAGCTAGCCACTTGGCTTGGATGCTCTTCTGGTTCTTCATGGTGGGAAATAAAAACGATTAGAAAGCGGAAGCATGATCAAAAAGTTTTTGCTGCTTCGTCCATCTATGTCCCTCAATTTTTCGAACAAGCGGTGTTGGCTCTTCCTGACAGCCCGCTCCCACTATTTTCAATACTAGGAAAGCTTCCCAATTACCAGATAGCGATGATAGAACAGTTTTTTTCTGTTGCACAAGCAACTCAGGAAGAATCGCTTGCTCTTGGATTGAACCCTGGCGATCCGGTCATGAGCGTAGAAAGAAGGTTCTATAACAAAAAAGAGCGGCTAATCGAAGTTGCTCGGTCAGTCCATCCCCCAGAGTTGTACCAATATCAGATGACGCTGAGGCAAAAAGTTGGACCTATACATTAAATAAAGCATAAAAACAGGTGATAAGAATTACTTGCATCTTCAACTGTTAGAAAGAGAGAGAGCCATGTATAAAAAAGATAATCCCGTTACGCACTTGTGCACTAGTGATGTCGACTCGATAACTATCCGTGGAAAAGACCTGTGCAATGACCTAATGGGCCATATGAATTTCACTGATTTTATTGTGTTCCACTTTCTTGGAAAAGAACCTTCCACACTCCAAAGAACGGTGGTCGATACCGTGCTTGTTTGTATTATGGAGCACGGAATGACTCCGTCGGCGATAGCTAGCCGTGTCACTTATTTAGGGGCTCCAGAGTCATTGCAAGGTGCCGTCGCTGCGGGACTCCTCGGCGCGGGCACTCGGTTTGTAGGGACTGCCGACCAAGCTGCAGCTTTACTCAAAAGGATTGTGGCTTTGCCAATGTCGGAGCGAAAAGATGAAGCAAAAAGAATAGCTAAAGAGCACCACGAGTCAAATCAATTCCTACCTGGCTATGGTCATCCTATTCACATTAACGGAGATCCGAGAGTCAAGCGACTGGACGAGGTGATACGTGATGCCGGAGCCAATGGGAAATATTTAGATGCTATGTATTTGCTAGGAGATGCAATCAAAGAAATAAGCGGGAAAAACATAGTAATCAATGTCAATGCTGCTATCGGAGCAGCTCTTTTGGAAGCAGATATTCCTCCTGAAATTGCACGCGGATTCAATATAATTGCACGCTGCGCAGGTCTTGTAGGACACATATACGAGGAACAATCTGAGCCTGCAGGCTATAAGATTTGGAAAGTCGCTGATGAAGCAGTGCCCTATCAACAAGCTGACTAAAATATTTATTTACGAAACCGACTAGGACAATCTTATGAAATTTATGTATTTCTTTTTACCAGCACTGCCGGCTACTCACGAGGAAAGAATAGCCCAAAGACCAATAGCGTACCAGACGGATCGTTGGCAAAAAATGATCGCAGAGGTCACAGAAATTTCCAGAATGCTGGAAGATCTAGGTTTTACTGGTGTCGCTTTCCCTGAACATCATCTTCATAGTGAAGGACTAGAAATGGGAAGCCTTCCTATCCTAACGCAGCATGTCATTCATAACACATCAACTCTTAAAGTAGGACCAATAGGTTACGTTTTACCCGGTTGGAATCCACTTAGACTTGCCCTTGAAATAGCATGGCTAGATCAACTAACCAAAGGACGGACACATGTTGGATTTGCTAGAGGTTATCAATCGAGATGGTTAAATCAAATGGCACAAAAAGTTCATGTAAGCGCCACGGTAACAAATCAAGGAGAATTAGATGCACTCAATCGCGAAGTTTTTGAAGAAGTTTTTCAAATCCTAAAATTAGCTTGGAAAGACGAACCTTTTCGCTTTAACGGGAAACATTATCAGTATCCTTTCCCTTATGAAACGGGCACGCCTTGGGCTGCTAATGAGTGGACTCGATTAGCAGGTTCCCCTGGAGAACTCGACGACCAAGGAATGATTCAAGCAATCGATGTAGTTCCTAAGCCGTTCCAAAAGCCTCATCCTACCTTGTTTCAGGCATTCTCTATGAGCGAAGAAACCGTTCGTTGGTGTGCTAGAGAAACCATCATTCCGACCTTGTTTACTGCTGATCCAGTACAAGTCAGACACTTTGCTGAGGCACATAAAGCTGAAGCGGCGACAGTCGGACGAGAGCTTGAGCTAGGCGAATCTATGGGTGTGCTAAGAACTATCTACGGCGCCAATGACAGAAAACAGGCAAAGAAAGCAATGGAAAATGGGATTCTTTACCCCTTCAAAAATTTCTTTCACCATTTTGGATTCACTGAGGGGTTCCGCAACGAAAGCGATAACGAAAAGTATGGCGATAAACCTCTCCCCGTCAGTGAATGTACCACTGATCGCATGATTGACGCAGGGTGGGCTCTAGCGGGTAGTAATTACGACATCCGAAAACAGATGGACGCGCTGGTTGAAGCAGGCAATCCTGAGTGGTTCGTTTGGCAAGGAGACCAAGGACTGCTTCCATTAGATGAAGTGAAGCGTAATATTCGAAAGATTGGTGAAGAAATACTCCCTCACTATATCTAATCGCAATGCAACGTCCTGAGCCGAATCTCTCTCATTTCAATAGGTGTCCTTCATCTCATAACAGAATGTAGTATCAAACGAACACTAAAAACCGTCAAATTCCTTTACGGATCTATTTGAGTTTTTGTTTAACTAAGAAGTACCGGCGTCAGGCCACTATAAACTTTGGAAAGATTTTGCATGATGAGGAGGAACTCTTCCTGCAAAAAAACCTAGCGATTAAATGAAATTTTATCTTTAGAAGTCCATCCAATTTCTTCAAAAATTTTGATACCCGTTGTAAGGAACTCCCCTTCTTCATCGGGAGTGTGGCAGTAGCGTTTGGTGATCAACCAGGTGTCCTGAAACAATTCTAAATGGTCATGATAAGAACCCCTAAGAATCCACCGCGAAATACTTCCATCATCTAACACTTGTTGATGTACAGCCTGTACTCGGGCAGTTGAGAAGGCTTTTTTACCATCTAATTCTATGGCTGGGGAGCCAATTAAATGGCTAGTCCAGAAACAAAAATTCAGGAAATTTTTGAAATAGCTTATCGACTCGGACCCAGAGCATGTGAATTCTTGACTACCCACAATGTACTGTAATTGTGCTTCCGGATGAAAAACTCTTTTCAGTAACTCATAGCGCTTCTCATCAATGGCACGCGCATAAAGACTATATGTAGCTTCTATCTTTGTATTTGACAATTTTATTTCCCATTTAAAAGAACTAGTTGTTCTAGATTACCTAAATAAAGCAAGTTTGTCCTTATGGTCTAAGGGAAATCTATTCCTATCCCTCCTCTCATCCCTCTCGGCTCTCTCTACAGACCCTTTAGCCCTTTTATTAAGGTCATGATGCAACGAAGTGGTGTAACTGTATGTCTGAATTCGCTAATGCTCTGCCCACTGACTTAACAGCATATTACTCACCAAGGATGTAAGTAGACAGAAGACTTCTCAATGTGAAATATACTTGGCAGCTCGAGTCCCACACTCTTTAATATTCTTCCTCCTGATAATGACATGTCTATAAGGAATATCAGTATCTTCTTAACTAAAACTGTTGTACTCGATTCCTCGAATAGAGTAACTTTATCCTAAGGAGTCTGGCTATGGATGAGTTTAGTATAGGAAAGCCTTAATGAAGGCTAGTCCGAATTTTTCATTTGATTTATTTTGGTCATTTCGTAGTCCATTCTGCTATTTGGCTCTCGACCGCATCATCAAAATGAATCAAAAGTTCAATGTCACGGTTAATGTCCGTCCGGTTTTCCCGCTGGCAGTTCGGATACCTGATTTCTTCAAAACAGTAAACCCAAAGTATCGACGTTATCATTTAAAAGATAGTCAACGCGTAGCAGAATACCATGGGATCCCTTACCGTCGTCCTGTCCCTGATCCTATTATTCAGGATATGGAGACCAACCTGATTGCCTCCGAGCAACCATACATACGCAAAATTACGCTGCTCGGTGCCGCAGCCCAGATTGGCGGTGCCGGCTTGGCATTTATCGACCGTGTTTCGCGAATTCTCTGGGATGGCTCTATTGATAATTGGCACCAAGAGAACTATCTAGCGGAGGCGATGATTGCTGCTGGGCTAGACGGTCATAAACTGATCGCTGAGGTCGATAGGACGCCTGACAAGTTTGAGGCCGTCATCAAAGAAAATCAGATCGCGCAAGAACAAACAGATCATTGGGGTGTTCCACTCATGACCTTTAGAGGCGAAACATTCTATGGTCAAGATCGTGTTGGAACGCTGTTGTGGAGAATGCGCAGTGAAGGCCTAGCAGAACGCTAATTTTCTTTATGCTTTATAACATGTGTCCTTCAAGTTGCCACATTGCTTGCCGATACTTGAGCCCTTAATGTAGCTCATTATATAACAAGCGTTCTTGTTAGACGTGGCCTAATTGAGATAGCTTTATAGTCATATGAGATCTATGGAGAGAAAACGATGTCTTACCGATTGAATGGTATGAAAGATAAATCACATTTCCTAAAAAGGATGACTATATTAAGGTGGCATTATGAACACAGCAGCCGATATTTAAATCATTTTTCTGGTACTGTCTTCCAAGAGTTCAACGCATAATCAAAGAGGGCTATTAGCATGCGTCGCACAATCTTCATTGCAGCACTGTCCTCGTTTTTTTACGTCCTTGCGATGTGTATGAATGCTAAAGCTGAGTCAGAAGCGTGGAAGCAAAACACTAATAATAATCACGTTCTTTCGATACAAACAGTAGGAGGAAACCCTAATTTAGAGGGAGACGTTAAGATCGATTTTTACGGTCACGCCGCATTTCAAATCACCTCGCCTGTTGGATTAAAAATTTTATTCGACCCCTGGAGGAACGACCCATCAGGCGCTTGGGGCCTTTGGTTTCCAGAAGCATTCCCCAGTATCGAAACAGATGTGGTTTTGTCGACTCATGCTCACTTCGATCATGATGCGATTTATAGCCCTGTTGCATCAATGGTGTTGGACCGGATGGCGGGGGTATGGGAGCTCGCGGACGTCCGAATAATTGGACTCGCAGATAAACACGTTTGCATCTCTCCTGGCGTCCACCCTTGGCATAAGGCATTTGACGAAGTGGGCATCGATGGATGTCCACCGAACAACCCTGGCCATATGGACAACGTAATATTCATTATCCAGACAGGAGGTAAACGAATAGCAATTTGGGGTGATAATCGAGCCGATCCGCCACCTGAGATCGTCGCACAACTTAGCGATTTAGATATGTTGATCTTACCTATCGATAGTTCTGAACATTTACTGAGTTATGAGCAGAGTGATACTTTAGTCAACGTACTCAAACCGAAGCTTGTTATACCAGCACACTACTTAACAGACGGTGTATCTAGCATACTTTCTACACTAGGAGACGCGAAAACCTGGATCGATCGTCACTCTTCTACGCAACCGATCACTGGTCCTAGTTTTCTATTAAACAGTGCCTCACTCGTTAATCGAGACCGGCACATTATGTACTTTCTTTCTAGTCACCAGCCAAATTAGTTTAGGTACCCGGCTAGTTCAGGCAATAATTTTACCAAAGAAGTCTTTTTCTTCTTCATTTCCTGTGGTTGCTTGAGAGCACTTTTCTTATTCACCCATCTTTAAAAAAATATCTTTGCCGTGGCAATTTCTTTTAGGAGATTTTTCCTATTTTTAAGGAAGACCTCTGCCTCGCCTGGAAAATAGGGACAATAATGGTTCGGCGCTCAGATGATAGGCTCGTGTACGATTGCACTGCGTCGGACAAGCGCACATCTAAAAGTTCAATAGAAAGCGGGATAGATGCCGCAAAATTAGGAGCGAGTGTCTTACTTATCGACTTTGGTATTACGGATGCTATTACTGATAAGCACCGCAACTACCCTTCGAGCTATGTGGTCCCAGTTAGAAAAGCTCAATAATGAGAAACTTTCGTATACTTCTGCGATTATATATAGCGTTATCCGATAGGGGGCCGACGCCCCTTCGGTATTTCGATTGCTGTATTAATTTTATTTAGCTGCAACCATTTCTACTTTGTCTGTCTTCAAGTCATCAATCTGTGCTTGGAGGTTTTTATTCTCAGCGATTATTTTGGAATTAGGCGGACGAGTGGAATTGGCCGATCAGTCATCGATTGATATTCGTCGTAACGATTCGAGTTTCGTGCGTTATGTTCCTTCCAAAGCAGGTC
>JABISZ010000068.1 GCA_018668255.1 Pseudomonadota bacterium
CTCTTTTGCAATGAAAACCATTTCAGCTACCGCGTGAGCATCGGACAGGGCTTCGTGATGGGAAAGTTGTATTCCTAAATAATGGCACAAAGTATTAAGTTTGTGATTAGGAACAATATTTGGTTTCGGCCAGATCTTGGTGGCAATATGTCTATACGTGCATACCCAGGGTGTATCCGGCATGGGCAACCCGTAATGAGTGCAACAGGATTTTAAGACGGACTTATCAAATGAGGCATTATGCGCAGCAATAAAAGAAGCATTTCTGAGTAGGGGTTGAATCCTTGGCCAGATCTGTAAGAAGGTTGCTTCATCTTTTACATCGTTCCAAGAGATCCCATGTATCTGCGTGTTTTGAA
Organism: Pseudomonadota bacterium; assembly: GCA_018668255.1. Classification (GTDB taxonomy): domain Bacteria; phylum Pseudomonadota; class Gammaproteobacteria; genus UBA4457. The sequence continues at coordinate 360 of JABISZ010000068.1, forward strand.
AAGAAAACTCTGAGGTTGGAGGTTTAATTTTAATATGAATTGACTCTATAATTTCTGAGTCACAGCAAATAATAATTCCGAGTTCGCACGCGCTATTTCTTTTCGCGTTAGCAGTTTCGAAGTCTATAGCAACGAAAGTAACAGAATTTTTGAGGGGGTTAGTTGCGTTCAATTACAATCCTTAGGGAGTTATTTTCTTCGCGCCTCCTTCCTCTGCAGGCTTGTCTAAAGAAACTTGAAAGCGGGGCGGCATAAGATGAATGTCAACCGCAGCATAGGTTCCGGCGATCGGATATTTAGTAGTCATTGCTTCATGACCAAGAGATTTCGAGTTAAAAATTTTCTCAGCTGGTTCGCCCCGTATAACGTTCTTGAAATCATAGTTAGCCTCAAACTGCACTAGTGTTGGCACATCATTTATTAAGCAACCGTTTAATGTCGGAGAGTATTTAATTATGCCGCCTGCACCTACTAGAGGGATGCAATTTCCTATACTCATATCGACAATAACGACATCTTTAGTTTCAATTTTTCCGTGCACCTGATCATAAGATTCTTTGCAAGTTACTTTAGCTGGGCAAATTGAGAATCCGTACCGTTGTTCAAGTATTGAGCTTGCTTGTGGATTATCGCAAAAAGCTTTCATGACTAGATGTCTAGGCTTGATACCCGTCCGGCAAGCAATTCCAGTATAGGCCAGAGTGAAATCACCTATTGAGCTATTATTGCCTCGAATGAAAGTTAGACTAAATAGGGCAGGAATACTTGGATGCAGGCTCGGAGGCAATATGCTCTCAGCAGCACTCATTTTCATTTCATAAAGAACGTAAAATATGTGGGCACCTTTGAGGGTAATTTCTGAGGTATCTTCCAAATTAAGTGGTATCTTGCTAACAGCAATATCTTTCCCATCTCCATGACCATAAAGCAATTCTATTTCGCTCATGCGTTTGCTGCCACTGTTGATTCTTTTTGATTAAAATGAGGCATCACTTCTTTAGCAAACAGTCTCAGACTTTCCAGGACTTTTTCTTGCGGAAGATGTTCCCTAGCTTGTACCATGAAAATCATTTGGTCTGCGCCTGCCGCCTCCCATCTCGATATAGTATCAATCAAGGTATCAGGATCGCCAAAGCAAAGGCCACTTGCTGGGGCCGCTTTTTTGTCTCCTGGAGCATTAGGATCTTGTCTTAAAGATCCTAATAGTCCCAAAGCTTTATAACTATTAGCTGGGTAGGCTTCTGAAACCTCGACAGTTTGGCCTGCCATATATCCGAAGGTGTTTATAAGTTCGGTACCTTTCTGTTTCGCTAATTCTGCATCTTCATGGCAGTACATCCAGTTTGCTATAGCGACTTGATCGTTAACAAATGATCCTACTGGATCACAAGTTTTTATGTGTTCTCTATATTCTTTAATACGGGGAATATTTCGTTCCACATCTGATATGGACAAGATGAGTGCACCCATTCCTCTGTCTGCTGCATCGAGTTCCGTTCCTGGAGCGGTTACCGCCACCCACATTGGTGGGTGAGGATCTTGCACTGGTTTAGGCAATATGCACCGTTCCGGCATGCTGAAATAATTTCCTTCATACGAAAATCGTTCTTGTGTCCACATTTTTGGTATGACTCTGCAGTACTCGTCCCAGCTTTTCTTTGTATCATCTACGTTAGCATTAAAACCACCCAATTCATTCCATGTCGATGAACGACCGGTTCCAAATTCGACACGGCCATTGCTGAGCATATCGAGATAAGCCGCTTTTTCAGCCCATCGAATAGGTGAGTGCATCGCAGGAACACAGGTGCCGATCCCAAAACAAACTCTAATATCTTTAGTTTCCCTTGCTATTGCTGCCAAGAACATGTCTGGACAGCTTGAATGGCTATATTCTTCTAGGAAATGATGTTCAACGCACCAAACGCTTGAGAAGCCTAACTTATCAGCGAGGACGGTTTGTTCGATCGCATTTTCGATAACCATTCTCTGATTCTCAGTGCTGAAAG
>JABISZ010000069.1 GCA_018668255.1 Pseudomonadota bacterium
AAAATAGCAAACAAATACCTCCATTCTTTTCCAGAAAATCAAATAAGCAAGACTGTGATGTTTGATTATATGAGATCGGCCATCGTCAACAAAAATCGCACTATTGACCCAAGAATTGTCGGAAGTATTTTGAAAAGTGTAGTAAACGTCATCCAAACCAACACCACTCTACCGCTCCAACCTCAGCCTGTTAAGCCCATTAAATCTAATGCCGAAACTACTGACGTTACGGCCATGTGCTCCTTTCACGGTGACGGGCTACAAGGTACTATTATTATTACAACAGAAACCAAACTTGTGACTGTTATGGTCGAAAAAATGTTGGGACTCTCACCTGAAAATGTCGATACAGAAATGATCAATGATTTGATGCTGGAGCTGTTAAATCAAGTTATGGGAGTTGTCAGACTAGAGCTTCGGGAGTTTAGTTATGATCTTAATCAATCAGCTTTTTTTGTCGTCCATGGGGACAACCATTCCTATATGCAAAGAGCATTAGGAAAAAACTTTGAACTACCTTTTATTTATGAAGACTGCAAGTTTAAAGTTAAGTTCTGCTACGACACCTATTCTGACCTAAATAAATTCAATGACACCTACGCTACCCTCGATAAATCTACTAATATCCTAAATGTGGAACTAGTCAATGCGGCCATTTCTGCCATTTCAGAGGCCCTATCTTCGTACACGCAAGCAAAGGCTGATCACTTAGCAGATGATTACTATCGCCAGACAATATTGACCAGTTCTGTAACAAACTACGCTCATGGGGTTAGTGCTCTCGGAGATTACAATTTCTTGATGAACTTAGATGAAGCCTCAGCACGTTTACTTGGGCATAAGATGCTTTTTATGCCTGCCGAAGAAATCCCAATGGATCTACTGCTGGATAGTTGTGGAGAATTATTAAACCAAATTAGCGCTAATTTTCGCACCATTTCCGAAAAACTAGGATATAAATTCCGCCATGTTTTTCACGGTGACTTTGGAACGGAGGGAGAGCTTAGCAATAGCATCAGAACTAATTCAAAATTCCTTGAGCTTAACTTTAAGACCGTCGACTTCCCCATCACCGTTTACTTTGGAAGCTATTGGAAAAGTCGCTATAATATCTTGGACCTGCATAGCACGCTCGAAAATTTAAACAAAAAATCTTCTGCCTAGGATATTTGTTTGACTCGGGCCGAAATGAAATTGAAGTTTACCAAGAAAATGGCCGAAAGCCTCCGTAATTGGACAGTCTGGGCCTCACCCATTTTGGGGATGAACTAAGAAGATAAAACTGCGACTTTGCGGCCATCAATCAGATTTTAGTTAGGTTACTTCAGAACAGCATCATATCGCCAGGAGCTGACGCTGCGGCGCCTTCCTCCTGCTTAGGCTCTAAGTAATGGAGGAAATATGCAAATGCTTTTTTCTCTTGCTCCGTGACCATCTTGCCGTATAGCTTATCAATGATTTTATCGCGCAGGAAAGTCCAATGAATTTCTTTTTTCTTATAATCTCCGAGCATTTCCGGAATGATGTTGATTTCGTTCCTGCGATGTTCGAGAATCTGGCGCACTAAATCAAATGCCTGTAGGAGAATAATACAACCTGTGAGCTCCTTGTCGGCTAGAGTCGCCTCACCGACGATTTCCTGTCGTGCTTCTTCGACGTCACTCTCAGCTCCCGGCGCCATAATATCGAGTGTATCTAAGACTTCGGCTATTTGAGCTTCACTAAGCTTAGCAAGACCTGTATTCAAATCACTACGGACGTTATTAAACATTTCAACAGACATTAAAGTCTCGCCTAAGGCGACGCCAGTGGCTTCGATAACTTTTGCAGCTTCCGCCTCATGGATTTTGTACTTTTCGATGTTGTCCAACACCCACCAGAAATCGGATTCTTTACCTTCTACGGCTTCGATTATCTTAGCCATAAAAACTTGGCATTGCTCTCTTAATTTTTCAACAACCTCTAAGATAATCATCGCTTCCTGAGTGGCTTTATCAACAGCCGCTCGTCCCTGCCATTTGCCAACACGATTAGGTAGGTTCATTAAATCCCAAGCAGCGCTGAAAGAGGTGATTCTCATGTCGATAAGAATCAAATAGCGATTAAGAGCAAAAATAGTGGCTCCCAGAGTTTGCTCTGACTGCACCACGGTATTGAGTAGGTAGCCAAAATAATCGACCCAAAAAGAGGCCTCTTCATTATTCTGCCCGGCCCATATACCACGGAACACTCGTTCCTTATCCTGATCTTGTTTATCGTTAGTCATGAGAGTTAAAGAAAACTGATCGCCGACTTT
>JABISZ010000070.1 GCA_018668255.1 Pseudomonadota bacterium
CATATCGCCAATAAATTTTTCTTTAGTCGCTTCTGGCTTATTTAAATATTCCAACAGCATAACCGGGTGAGGTCTTTGACAGGCAATATGGCCTTCCTCCCCGCAAGGAACTTCCGCTCCACTATCGTCTATGATTTTTACTACACTACCTGGTGTCGGCTTACCTAAAGACCCTGGCTTAATCGGAAAAACATTACCGTTGTTTCCAAGAATTACATTACATTCCGTTTGGCCAAACCCTTCATTAATCGCTAATTTTAATTCATCCTGGGCCCATTCAAGCAAACCAGCTCCTACGGCTTCTCCTCCGGACAAAACAGATCTCAGTTTCAGTGTATGGCGACTCAAAGGGTCTTCAACTTGTCGCATAAGTTTAAGCATTGTTGGGGTCAATAATGCAAGAGTAACTTCATGCTCTGCTAGAATTCTATATGCATCTTCGGCATCAAAACCCTTCATAGCCGTAGCTACAACCTTACAACCGTGAAACCAGCCGGGCATCAAAACATCCATTAGACCTGCCATCCAAGCCCAATCAGCGGGAGACCATAGCGCGTCGGCATCTTGAGGGAAGAAATCGTAAATAAACTCTAAACTAGGCATGTGCCCTAACATCATCCGATGTGGTTGAACAGATCCTTTAGGCTGACCTGTAGTCCCCGAGGTGTAGCTAATCCAAGCGATATCTTCCGCAGCAGTCTTAGCGTTTTCAAATACCTCCGACTCACTCGAGATACTGTTCCAGAAATTGAATGCGCCATCAGCATCCCCATCCACAATAATAATTTTTTCTAACTTAGGACACTGACTCCGCAAGCTATTCACTTTCTCAAAATTAGCTAAATCAGTAATCACCGCTTTTGCGCCGCAGTCATTAAGTCTATATGCGACCGCATCCCCTGCAAAAAGCACTGAGCAGGGCCCTGATACCATTCCGGCCTTCCAGCAGGCGACGTGGGCTATCGCACACTCTGGATTTTGAGCTAATAGCAAAGTGACACGATCGCCTTTTGAAAATCCCCAGCTTTGAAAAGTATTTGCTAGCTGATTAGCGTATTTTTTTACATCGTCAAAAGTATAAATAGAAGTCTCTTTGGCTTCATTCTCATAAGCTAGGGCAATCCTGCCCGATCCATCTGCCCATCTATCGCATACGTCGTCGGCGATGTTGTATTGCTCGGGAATGTCCCATTTAAAATTCGCATAAATCTCTTCGTAAGTTTTACCTGGCTTAAGTAGGCTAGTCATACCTTATTTCTCCCTCTTTTCAGTTCATAGTTTTGCATTTGCTCGATCCTAAACTTAAAGTTTAGAGGTATGTCCACGTGCAAAGCTTAGTTAATTTGTTCCCCGTAAAGATAGCATGTGCTGTGTGATTTAAGGAAAAATAATTTACGGCTTTCGTGAATAATGAATATTATTTTTATTATTCATTACTAGGTGTATACTGGCGTCATGGCATTAACCGAGCAACACTCTGCTACGCAAAAGACGATATTAGCGGCTGCATTAAAACGAGTGGCTAAGTTCGGCTACACTAAAACCACTATGTGCGAAATCGCCTCCGATGTTGAGATGTCTCCGGCAAATATCTACCGCCACTTCAAAAGCAAACAGGCTATATTAAAGTCCTGTGCCGAGCGTTTCATCGAGGAACGATTTTCTGTATTACACCTTATTGTCGAGGATAAAAATAAAACTGCAACAAAAAAGATCAAAGACTATGTCCTTACTTTGGCGCGAGTAACCCAAGAATTGACGCACGGTGAATCTCACATGCCAGAAGTAGCAAACATAGTGACTCTAGCCTACCCAGAGCTAAGAAAGGAAACAATTAAACGGCACCAAGATATAATTAATACTATCCTTCTCCAAGGAGTCGAAAACAAGGAGTTCAAACAACACCCATCTCCCTCCTCGATTGCAGCTTTTCATATAATGTTAACCGTATTCGAATATCCGTTTCTATGTCATTTGTACTCGAAAATTGAGTTTGAGAACCATGCTAAAGAAGTAGCCAAAGTCCTGATTGACGCTCTGAAATAAAAGTTTATATTATCGAGCCGCATGGGCAGTAGTGATTTTTCGTCTGCTCTGAGTCTCCTAGAACACACCGGATTATACTAAGGAATATTGAATGAAAAATTTTGAAGCGCGGTTTGCTGAAATAATACTTAACAATCGGATTATTGTGATTTTCCTGTCGTTACTGGTGGTAGGTCTATTAGGCACCGGTACAAGCAAGCTATATATGGATGGCAGTAATGAAGCTTTTTTCAGTGATGACAATCCAGAATTATTAGCATTTCACAAACTAGAGAACACGTATACAAAGCATGACAACGTCATTATTGTTCTCGCGCCTAAAGACGGGAATGTATTTACTAGAAGCACACTGTCGGCAATTGAAAACCTGACCGCAGCCTCTTGGCAAATGCCCTACTCTTCTAGAGTAGACTCTATAACTAACTTTCAATATACAGAAGCGGTTGAGGATGACTTAATAGTCCGTGATATGGTCACCGACGCTAATGCTTTAACAAATGAGGCAGTACGAAAAGCTAAACAAGCAGTCCTAAGCGAGCCGATGCTCTTCAACCAGCTTATTTCTGAGAAAGGAGACGTTACAGGCATAAATGTGACGTTACAGATAAATCCTCTGGAAAGGACTGTAGCCACCGGTGAAATAGCTCAGTATGCGAGAGCTATGAAAGCCGACTTGAAAGCGTCTGATCCTAATATCGACGTATATTTAAGCGGAATGGTCATGATGGATGATGCATTCAATACTAGTGCAATAAACGACGTGTCTAAACTTTTGCCTTTTAGTTTTGCTTGCATGATGATCTTGTTAGCAGTTTTGGTCGGTCGTTTTTTCGGGACACTTGTCACGTTTCTAGTTATTCTTTTTTCTATTATCGCCGCTATGGGAGTCGGCGGGATGTTGGGCTATCCTCTAACTGGAGTCAGCTCGTCAACCCCTATCATTATCCTGACTGTAGCAATCGCCAACTGTATTCATGTACTCACGACATATGCCCAGTCATTAAAAGAAGGTCAAGGTAAAAAAGAGGCTATGACGAATAGCCTTAAAATAAACTTACAACCGGTTTTTCTTGCGAGTACGACAACAGCAATCGGGTTTCTAACAATGAATTTCTCTGAAGTCCCTCCCTTTAACCACCTCGGAACACTAGTAGCTATTGGAGTCTTACTTTCTTTCGCTCTGTCTATAACCTTCCTACCAGCCATGGTTACGCTGCTGCCAAAAAGTCGTGCCAAGTTCAAGGAGAATGATGGGAAAACTTTACTCGCTATCGCAGATTTTGTCATCAGAAAACGTCGTGCTTGTCTCTGGGGAATGACTTTGATTACAGTCTTTCTAATAGCCAATTTACCTAGGAACGAGCTCAACGACATTTTCGTTCATTATTTCTCCGAATCAATAGATTTTAGGACCGACACAGATTTCATGGTTGAAAACCTAACTGGTGTCTATACGCTCAACTGGTCTTTGGAATCTAAGGGGTCAGGGGGTATAAGCGCGCCTGGATTTCTCCAAGATACGGAAAATTTTTCGCTATGGCTAGAGCAACAACCCGAAACAATCCATGTTTCGCGGTTTACAGAGATAATGAAGCGGCTCAACAAGAATATGCATGGTGATGATGATACCTACTATAAGCTGCCCGATAGTAGAGATCTGGCGGCACAGTATCTTCTTCTATATGAAATGTCCTTGCCATATGGGCTTGATCTAAATAATCAAATCAATGTCGACAAGTCGTCTACCAAAATAAGAGCTACAACGCAGACAATCTCCAGTAAACAGGTCATAGCACTCGACAAAAAAGCAAAAGCGTGGATAAGAGAAAATACCAACCATGTGACTAGAGTCGATAGCGCAAGTACCGTTCTGATGTTCTCTCATATTGGACAACGAAATATCAAAACGATGTTAGTAGGTACTGTAATTGCACTTGTTCTAATATCAGTCATTCTAATGTTGGCTCTTCGATCATTGAAACTAGGTGCATTAAGCCTAATCCCTAATCTTATTCCGGCTGCTGCTGGATTCGGCATATGGGGCATTCTAGTCGGTCAGGTTGGCCTGTCATTATCTGTAGTTACCGGCATGACCTTCGGGATCGTCATTGACTACACCGTACACTTTATGTCGAAATATCTCAGAGCGCGTCGCGAAGATGACCTCAGCCCTGAAAATGCCATCAGGTATGCGTTCAAAAATGTGGGTCAGGCTCTTGTCATAACAACTGTAATATTGGTGATAGGGTTCGGTGTACTCGGTACTTCTGTGTTTGCGTTTAACGCAACTATGGGTCAGGTTACTGCCATCATTATATCTATAGCGCTGGCAGCTGTGCTCTTCCTTCTTCCACCTCTTCTGCTTAAAATCGAGGGTAAATAATAATGCGATCTTTAATGTTTTTAATACTGACTTTGGTAACGGCTCTAGTAGTCGCTGAAACTCCGGCTGAAAAAGGACTTGCAATAGCAATAGAAGCCGACAAACGCGACACAGGTTGGGTGGACTTTAAAGCCAAGATGAAGATGACACTGAGGAACAAGCAAGGTCAAGAAAGTACGAGAACCATAAAATTGTCCAGTCAGGAAGTTCTAAACGATGGTGACAAAAGTCTCTCTATTTTTTCCTCCCCAAGAGATATTAAAGGAACGGCCTTCTTAAGTTACACTCACGCACTTAA
>JABISZ010000071.1 GCA_018668255.1 Pseudomonadota bacterium
GGTTCTCTTTAAAGCAGTGGAACGCCAGTATAGTCGTAGTTGGCAAGAGTTTTAAGTGGCTATTAGTATTCTTAAGCTGTCTAACTTGCAATAAGTATTGTCGATGAAAGCGAGCGACTGTGATAGCTTAACTTCCAGCGTCTTGATTTCAATTGGCCTAATATTTTTATTTATAGTAGCTAGCCGCTTTAATCGCTTAATTTCAGATTCGAATTGTCGTTTCATTTCTTTCTTAGCCACTGTTTTTATTTCCGTCGTTTTATCTTGACTTTTTTCTTCGCCGACCTTCGACAGATTTTCGAGCTGCACGCGCACCTGATTTACTACTTTTTGTGCGGTGATTTCTGGAATATCTGTAGTATTTCGAGCCAACCAATCGGCTGAATACTTGTCATTAATGTCGGAGCCGGTGTTATTAACTAGAACTCTAATTATTGACTCAGAGAAGAACCGCTCGACTCTCAAATCAGCTGGAGCAGGGCACACAATGACATAGTTAGACTCCAGTGCTAGAGACCCTTTTATCATCCCAGTGTTTTTCACGACACTACAGGCAGAATTACCAAACCCGGTATTAAGCAGAAGTTCCATCGCTCCTGTGACCATAGGATGCTCCCAGGTGAAGAATTGTAGGTCATCTCTTGATTTTGCTATTTCTTGGCTGAATGTCCCACTAATACCCTCGCTTGGTAGGTGAGGGAATGTTTCACAAGGCATATGATCGCCCGGATGAAGGACTATACATTGGGCTATATCGTCTTCGCTTTCGACACCAAACTCGTCAAAAAGACAATCCATGTATTCTTTTAGCTCATCAGGACGGTCCTGTTTTTGGATATTGTGCATGAGCTCTTCAGCAAAATTTTTGTCAAAGGAGTTTAGTTCTAGAAGGCGATCTCTGCCAATACGGAGTCCGTCCAGAAGGGTTTTTCTGTTCTTGGCGGTTTCGGCTATTAATTCTTTTATTTTAGCATCGTCCTCGCGGTTCCAGAGTCTTAACTCCAGGTCATCAAAAAATTCAGCGAACAAGCTGGCCCCAGCTGGACAGGTATTCTCTATGGCATTTAATCCGTGATGAAACCAGTCTAAAAGAAATTTTTGAGAAGTTCCTGCTATCACTGGAGCGTGTATGTTGATAGGCTCTGTTTGCCCAATACGGTCTAGTCGACCGATTCTTTGTTCTAAAAGCTCGGGATTGTAAGGTAAGTCAAAAAGTACCAGATTATGAGCAAATTGAAAATTTCGGCCTTCACTTCCGATCTCTGAACATACTAAAACTTGAGCACCATCTTCTTGGTTGGCGAAGTATGCGGCTGCTCGGTCTCTCTGGACTAGGTTGAGCCCACTGTGGAAAACTCCAGACTTTATCCCTTTTGAAAAATTAAGCCATTTTTCTAACTGGATTGCAGTGCTTTCATGAGCACAGATGCACAGGACTTTAAGAGTGGGGTTTTCTTTAAGCCATTGAGCGAACCATGATGCTCTCGGATCTACAGTTGTCCAGCCTTCACCGTAATTTACTTCAGGATAAAGCTGTTCTAAGGTTGTTTTAAAGTCAGTAACAGTCGATGGATAATTTTCTGAAGTCGCTAGGGAATGCTCAATCAGTATTCTTTGGTTTGCATTGCCTATATTGCTCCGCGTATTTCTAAACAATACCCGCCCTGTTCCATGATGATCTAGAAGTTCTTTAATTAAAGATTCAACGGTAGTGTTAAAGTTCTCCTGAACTACTTTCGACCCTAAAAATTTTTCAGTCTCTGCCAAAATATCGCCTGGTATATCATCAACCTGTCGGCTATTTAAACCCTCCAAATGACCAACAAGTTCACTTACTTTTTTGTAACCTTTTTCTTCTGCGACATACTTTTCTAGATTTACATACCGGTGAGGGTCAAGCAGTTTGAGACGTTCAAAGTGCCCTTGCATCCCAAGTTGCAGTGGCGTGGCTGTTAGAAGTATTAGTGCTGGGGTAACGGCGGATAATTTTTCTATCGCTTGAAAATCTTTCCCGACTTTGCCTCCGGACCAAGTTAAGTGGTGTGCCTCATCAACCACAAGAACA
>JABISZ010000072.1 GCA_018668255.1 Pseudomonadota bacterium
CCCAGTGATCTGGATGTCGATGCAAAACATAAGGAGTTATAGCAATGTAGCTATTGGCCGGCACAGTATACCCACGGAAATTATTTTCATTAGTGCTCCGTCTCGCTATTCCCCATACAGGAGGATAGAGGCGCATAGATTCTTGGACTACTTGTTTTAGGTAAGGGAGTTGTGTCAGATCACCGCTCTCAGGTGTCCTTCCTTGAAGAACATTCTCTAGCTCCTCTAGTAACTTTTTTTCGATCTCAGGGTGCTGCGACAGTAAAAAAAAAGTCCATGTTAAGCCAGTCGATGATGTTTCATGCCCTGCAAGCATTAGGGTGACAACTTCATCTCTGATCTGCTTTTTATCCATCCCTTCACCTGTTTCAGGGTCAACTGCTTTCAACAACCTATCAACAATATCATCGCTCTCGTTAGTGCAATCTTCGTGAGTTTTTATCAGGCTATAGACAATTTCGTCTAGACGTTTATTGGCTGCTTTAAATCGCCCGTTACTAGGTGTGGGTATATAAGGAAAGAGACGAAGTAGTGCATCTAATCGAAGGGGATGTATATTTAGCAACATCAAGATATCGATCATTTCATCCGCAACTTCATCTATATCAGCACCAAACAATGTCCGGCTAACTATTTGAAAAGTGATTCGACTCATTTCTCTATCAAGCCAGATATTCGTATTTCCGTTGCTTTTCCAGTCGTCGACTATATTTTGCGTGACGCTATTGATGATTGTATCGAATCCGTTAACTGATTTGCTTCCAAAGACAGGCTGCATGAGCCTTCTCTGGCGAGCCCAGCTTTCTCCTTCATTGGTGACGAGACCTTTACCAAAGACAGTCGAGATAACTTTGTAGTCTATAGTGTCTCTTGTGAATTCAGGCCAGGCTTTGGTCAGAATCTCTCTGACAGATTCAGGATTGCTGACCGAATAAACAGGGAAAGCACCTTGAAACTTAACGATGTCACCATATTTTTTAGCAAGCTGTAATAGATAGACAGGCGGGCTGGATCTAATGGCTTCCAACATGTTGTGCCATGGGGGGCCCGGAGGTGAAACCCTACTTGATGTCGAATTTTTATCCATGAGCAGGGATTATTGCCTTTATTATGGGATTTGACAGATTAAATATGAAGTTTAATACGGCCTTATCATTTAACTGATGCTAAGGCCGAATTAGTTTTTATCGTTTAAAGTGCGGCATCACGTCTCTAGAAAACAAGTCCATACTGTTGCGAATCAAATTAGGCGCTAAGCCTGACATCGCCATTCCCATAACCAAATGTGTCATGCGACCGCGACTTTGATAATCAGCAATCATTTCAGTCACATCAGCCGGAGTTCCGACGATTGAGTCTTCCCCAAAGAAGTCAAAATGCTGAGTCCTTATAATTTCTTCAACAGATTTAATTTCATCTAGTCCTTGATCGTCTCCGGGACTGTCATTTGCTTCCGCAAACCATTGTGAGTACTTTTTATTAGTATAATGAAGTGCTTTGGCGCAGTTCTCCCAAGCTTCTTCCCTTGACGGTGCCACATGCACCCATCGGAGTTGGGCTACATTGTAGTCAGTAGGTCTTCTACCCGCAGCTTCTAGACATTTATCATAGTGTTCAACAGATTCGACTGGTGCCGTACACTGAAAATGCATCCCCATTTTGGCCGCACGTTCAATTGCTTTAGGTGCAATTGCGCCGACCCACATTGGCGGATGTGGTCTTTGAACCGCGGGAGGCACGATTTGTATTTCTTTCAGGTGATTATGTTTCCCATCAAACGTAACCATCTCGTCACTTAGCAGCCGCTGGATGATTTCCACCCCTTCTTTCAATCTAGCTCCTCGCTCTGCGCTAGGTATTCCTTGATCGTCAAATTCTTTTGGTCGATAGCCTAACCCAACACCCAAGTCGAAGCGTCCGTTTGACATGATGTCAATGGTCGCGGTGTCTTCGGCTACTCTGACCGGATTATGCAGTGGTAGAAGTACCAAAAAAGTTCCAATCCTCATTCGAGTCGTTCTTTGAGAAATGGCACCAGCAATACTCATAAGTGATGGCGAGTAACCATCATCAACAAAATGATGTTCGGTTAGCCATGCGTGATCGTAACCCATAGCTTCCGAGTCTGAGATTAAATCAAGATGTGATCGATATAAGTCAGTCCAAGGAACCTTTGCAAATTCCGGGTTGCGGAAAGGCCATAGTAATCCAAATTTTAAGTTCATGTTGTTCCCCTTTAAGTTGGTATCTGATGAATTAATTTTCACTAATTTTTCTTAGATTTTTAGAGTAAAAACGAAAAATATTATCATTATGACTCTAAAAGAAAGATGGATTTACCTTCCTCACTTCCAACTCTCTTTTTCGATTATAGAAGAAATGTATTATTTCGCAATTTTGGTAGCTTGTTTTCGCAGCTTAAGGGTTGTATGTTAATTTTTTGGGGCTAAGGCAAGTTGCAATGAAACAAGAAAATGAAAAAAATAACATTTTTTGTTGGTTAAAATGAGCTTAGAACTTGAGCCTTTCTGGATGCCATTCACGCATAATCGGATGTTTAAGAAATCTCCTCGGTTAATAGAACGGGGAGAGGGGATGTATTATCAAACGTCTGATGGCCACAGCGTCTTGGATGCTATCTCTGGATTATGGTGTTCAAATGCAGGACATAGGCACCCAAAAATCGTACAAGCGGTTAAGGATCAACTAGACGAACTAGATTTCACGGCACCCTTTCAGTCCGGCCATCCAAAAGCTTTCATGCTAGCTGAGGCTATAAAGGAGGTATCTCCTGTTGGTCTTAATCATGTTTTTCTTACTAGCTCAGGCTCTGAGGCCTGCGACACCGCCCTCAAAATAGCGTTGGCCTATCATCATTCAACAGGCGAGGTCCAGAGAACGCGCTTCGTAGGACGCGAGAAAGGCTATCATGGTGTCGGTTTTGGAGGTATTTCTGTTGGAGGAATTGATGCCAACAAAAAAGCCTTTAAAGCGTCATTGCTGCCTGGGACTTTGCACTTGCCTCATACACATAATTTGTCAAAAATGGCTTTCTCAAAAGGACAGCCAGTTTGGGGTGATCATTTAGCAGATAATTTAGAGGCTCTAGTTGATGCAAATGGTTCAGAGACAATAGCCGGCGTGATTGTTGAGCCGATGCAAGGATCGGCTGGTGTGATCGTACCACCGCTTGGCTATCTGAAAAAGCTGAGGAGTATCTGTGACGCGCATCAAATTTTATTGATTTTTGACGAGGTGATAACGGGATTTGGGCGATTAGGAGAATGGTTTGCGGCCGATAGGTTTGGAGTTATTCCCGATATGATCATTTTCGCGAAAGGCGTCACCAGTGGTGTCGTTCCTCTAGGGGGTGTCATAGTGCGAGACAGTATCTATAACGAGATCATGGTTGGCCCGAGTCATTTAGTTGAGTTTTTTCACGGCTACACTAACTCTGGTCATCCGCTGGCCTGTGCTGCGGGCATTTCGGCTATCAATGTTTACGAGAGCGAGGGTTTATTGGCTAAATCTCGTAAGCTTGAGATCGAACTTGAAGAGGCAATTCACTCTTTGCGTGATGAAGCGCATGTGGTTGATATAAGAAACATTGGGATGGCAGCTGCTATAGAATTTGAAACACGTAATAATCAAACCTCGATGCGTGCTATGGAGATATTCCAATACTGTTTCGACCATGGAGTCATGGTCCGCTACACGGGCGATATAATTGCGATTGGTCCTGCCTTAGTTTGCGACGAGACAGAGATAGAGGTCATAATTGAAACAATACGATCGGCCATTCGTGCCGTCGCATAGGATTTTAGCTACGAGGTTAAATATAGATGAAGAATGAAGAGACTATGCATGCTGATGATATAGGCCAATGGCGCCTTAATAATGTGCCTGCCTATAATAAAAATAAAATGAAGCTCGGAGTGTTTGCTACTAATTGCAGTAATGGGACGACGATGACGCATGCACCAACGACCTTCGAACCCACCTACAAACATAACGTTAAAATAGCTAAGCTTGCCGACACTTTGGGGTTTGAACTACTTGTGCCCGTAGGCAGATGGAAGCATTTTGGAGGGAGTACTCAGTTTAACGGAGACAATATGGAAGTGTATACGTGGGCCACAGCAATGGCCTGTAATACTTCTAATATTATGGTGTGTGCAACTTCTCATACCCCCACCGCACACCCTCTGTTCGCTGCAAAGCAGGGTTCGAGTATCGATAACATTTCGGGAGGGCGATTTGCCCTTAATATAGTGTGTGGTTGGTTTCGACCTGAAATTGAAATGTTCGGTAAAGAACAGTTACCCCATTCGGAAAGATATGCAATGGCGCACGAGTGGGTAACTTGCGTTAAGAAGGCTTGGTCGGAGCAAGATTTTAGCTTTCAAGGAAAGTATTTTTCCATCAAGGAAGGTTTTTTGTCACCCAAGCCGATACAGAAACCGGGCCCTATTTTACTCAATGCCGGAAACTCTGAGGATGGCCGAGAATTTTCAGCAAGAGAAATGGATTTTAATTTTATCACTATGGCGACACCAGAGGAGGCCGGCAATCTAGTCAAAGACATCCATAAGCGGGCAGCTATTTATAAAAGGCAGTGCGGTGTCATGAGCCAGGCATTTGTTTGCTGTCGTGAAACAGAAAGTGAAGCTCGCGCAGTCTATGACACCATTCTTGAGCAGGGCGACTGGGATGCGGCTAGAAACGTTATGGAACTGCTGGGAATTGAGAGTGGATCGTTTGATGCTACTATCAAACAGTTTGCAGAGCGATTTGTGGCGGGATGGGGAGGGTACCCGTTAGTGGGTACTCCAGAGCAGGTGGTTGAGAAGATGAAAGAGCTGGGTGATTTAGGTGTTGAAGGGCTTATTTTATCTTGGCTTGACTACCATGAAGAGCTGGAATTTTTTGGAGATCGTGTGCTCCCTTTGATGGAACAAGCTGGATTGAGACTGCCCAAGATCGTATAGATAATTAATATGGAGAGTAAATTGTGGGACGACTAGAAAATAAGGTTGCGATAATCAGTGGTGCGCTAGGCGGACAAGGACAGGTAGCAGTGAGCCGATTCGTTGCAGAAGGGGCTAAAGTTGTGGCAACAGACATGTCACCTGAGCCTGACGGAAGGGTGGCTGAGTTAGTTTCAGAGACTGATGCGGCTGTGGCATATATTGGTGGAGACCTCTGCGATTACAGTCTTTTAGATAGAATTGTCGAGCTTGCTATAGCTCGATTTTCAGGACTAGATATCCTCTTCAGTAATCACGGAATTATGGTAGGTAAACCTTTTTTAGAGACTACCGTAGAGGAGCTTGATAGCGTGCTGACGGTGAATTTACGCGCACCATTTCTTCTCAGCCAAGTCGCTGCGCGAGAAATGTCAAAAAGAGGAGGAGGCTCAATTATTCATAACTCGTCTGTGGGAGGATTGGTAGGGTTCCCAACCATGGCGGCCTATGGCGCTTCCAAAGGAGGGCTAGCTCAGCTGGCACGTTCTATGGCGACTGACCTTGCGGAATACAACATCAGAGTGAATGCTATTTGCCCTGGCGTTGTAGATACTCCGATGCCTGAGCGGTACGTAGAGGGCTTAGGTGTCAATAAAGAATCAGTATTTGCAGAGATGGAGGGGATGCATTTAATGAATAGGTTGGGACGTCCCGAAGAAATTGTTAATGTTGCATTATTTTTAGCCTCTGATGAAGCTTCTTTTATGACCGGAGCGGTAATCCCCGTAGATGGCGGGCTGTCTGCGATTTAATTTATTAAAAGTATCAAATACGGAGTAAGTAGAATGAGTTTGGTTTTAAAAAGCGAGAGTTTCAAAGATGGTGATAGGCTAAAGACGCCGCATGTTTTATCTGAGGCGTATGGCTTTGGTTGTACTGGCGGTAATTTGTCACCTCAGTTAGCGTGGAGCGGAGTCCCTGAGGGGACAGAGAGTTTTTCGTTGACTTGCTATGATCCTGATGCGCCGACAGGAAGCGGGTTTTGGCATTGGAATGTAGCTAATATTCCGGCTAATATTTTCTCTTTAGAACTAGGATCAGGGGACCTTTCGGCGGGGAAAATGCACCCTGATGCGGTGGAAGTTAGAACGGATTTTGGAGTCCCGGGATATGGCGGCCCTTGCGCGCCAGAAGGTTCAAATATCCATCGATATATTTTTACTGTCCATGCTGTAAACGTAAAATCACTGCCTGTGACACCAGATACTACGGCTGCAATACTTGGGTTTTACCTAAATTTTCACACTATAGAGAAAGCGAGCTTAATTGGGTTGTTTAGTCGGTAGGCGTTTTTAATTAAGGAATTTAATTTATCTAAGTTCATTTGCTTAAGGGGAGCAAGGTAATGCGATTTGGGATAATGTATGATTTTAGAAACCCACAAAGATGGCATATACCGTCGGCACGGTTTTATCGAGCGATGCTCGACCAGATGGTCGAGGCAGAGAGAATAGGCTTCGACCATGTTTGGTTAACTGAACATCATTTCACCGAAGATGGCTACAACCCTTCATCCTTATCTATGGCTGCTGCTGTTGCGGCGGTAACTTCACAAATCAGGATAGGCACTTTCATACTGCTATTGCCTTTTATTCATCCTGTCAGGGCCGCAGAAGATGTTATCTTGGCGGATATTATTTCTGATGGCCGATTTGATTTAGGAGTTGGTCAAGGCTATACCCATGATGAATTCAATGCATTTTGTATAGACCGTAAGGAAAGAGCACCGAGGCTTTCCGAAGGTATTGAATTGATGACGAAGCTCTTCACAGAGAATAACGTCACTTTTAATGGGAAGTACCACCAAGTGTCTAATATGACATTATCCCCCAAAGCCATTCAAGCGCCTCACCCACCGCTGTGGATCGGAGCTCGCGGCCCTAAAGCCATCAGGCGAGCAGCGGAAATGGGGGCTAACCTGATGACTACGCTGGGGCCAGATCCGGCGCCATTGTATATAGATACGCTTAAAGAGCTCGGGAAAGATCCTGCCAACTTTAAAATTGCGCAACTCAGGATGGTTTATTGTGCCGATTCTGAAGATCAGGCTTGGGAAGATATTCAACATCACTTAGCCCATGTTTTCGGCTATTACGAAGCTGTGCTGAAAGAAGCTGGTGATGTTGAGGGTGATGAGCTGTCTATGCCATACAATTCCCCAGAAGAGATCCGAGACTCTGTTTTGGCGGAGACTGCAATCATGGCGGGCACAGTTGAGCAAGTGGCAGACAAGATGTCTGACTTTAAAAAGAATTTCGAATGCACAGATTTCATCCTTTCGAGCCACTTTGCTGGGATTGATCCTAGGAAAAGTTCCTATTCAAACGCACTTTTCGCAAAACATGTGATGCCTAAATTTAAAGCCTCCTAGCGTGGAAAGATTTCGGTAGCCCTTCTGTTTTAGCTAACTGTCGGTTTTTTTGTAATCGATTACTTGCATCGCAATGATTGCGAGAAGCACGATGCCTCCTCCGACTGCTTGGGGAAATTCGAGTACTTCACTAAATAACATCCAGGCTGCGATCACTGCAACGACAGGTTGGATATTTACTGCCATACCTGCCTTGAGAGCGCCGATTCTAGAAATTGCGTAAAGATATAAAGGTGTACCGCCACTTTGGAACAGTCCGACTCCGAGTGTCCCGGCCCAACCTGTCCGACTTGTAGGTAAATTTAGAGAGCCAAGAAATAGGCAGATAGCAATCAACGTGATTAAGCTGAAGCAGCTGATATGGAACGCTGTGACAAAAGCATTTTGAGCACCGAAATGCTGCCTTATCTGGATAGCATTAAACGCCGTGGCTACAGCTCCCATAAGAGCTAATGCCCCGCCTCTCCAGTCTATAGCTTCTGAAGATGCACCGAGCATCACAATAAGCCCGGAGAAGGCAACAATAATTGCGATTAATTTTGATAAGGTAACTTTCTCTATACCAAACATGAACACTAACACAGCGATCATTACAGGGAAGGTGAAAAATATTAATGTTGCGAGGCCGACCGAGATGAATTTAATAGATCCTAGATAGCCTAAGGTCATCAATACAAAAAGAATGCCGTTTACTATTGTTGGCTTCAATAGAACTCTCGACAATGTGTAATCTATTTTTGTAATCAACAGAGCTAACCAGAGAAACACTACGACAATAAACGTTCTTATTGTGACTAAACTGACGGCATCTATCCCGCCGTCATAGGCATATCTGGAGACCACTGCCGCTCCCGCCAATAAGGTGCCGGCGAGAAGCGCACAGAAAAACCCCTGCATGTTGGTTTTAGGATTGTTTGACATGGTCACTCCAGTTTCGTGTCACAAATTATGGAGAGTGCCCTTAATCTCTACCTACAGGACCTGTCATAGTAAAGTTACAAGTCACCCGGTGCTTTTAGGAAAAATGATACCCGGCGTAATTTTCAGCTTGAACCGCTTTACACTTTCGTTCGTAACGTTGGAAGCCACCGACATAAGGCATGAATATCCGAGGTTTCCCCGGAATATTTGCGCCTAAATACCAAGAGTTACAGGTCGGGTAGATAGTTGTATCGGCGATATTATTAATATGTTCAACCCAATTAATTTCAGCAGTTTCGCTCGCTTCTATTGTCA
This sequence comes from Pseudomonadota bacterium, assembly GCA_018668255.1. Classification (GTDB taxonomy): domain Bacteria; phylum Pseudomonadota; class Gammaproteobacteria; genus UBA4457. The sequence continues at coordinate 8,635 of JABISZ010000072.1, forward strand.
TGAGATTATTGTCTTCAATGTGTTGAATACATTCGGATATCCACTCCCCGTGCTGCTCCGAACCAACTACCATGTTTGCCAGTACGGATGGGCTCCCAGGACCTGTCATAATAAATAAATTCGGAAAACCAGAGACTGATAAACCAAGGTATGAAACTGGCCCTGCTTGCCATTTTGATTTGAGTGATTGTCCATTTCTTCCTTTAATATTGATCCTATCGAGCGAGCCTGTCATGGCATCAAATCCCGTGGCAAAAATGACATTATCTAATTCGAAGTGACGGTCTGCAGTTTCTATCCCATTTCTAGTGAACGAGATAATAGGGGAGGCTAACACATCTATCAGAGAGACATTCTTTTGATTAAAAGCTTCATAGTAACCTGTGTCCGAACATGGTCTTTTACATCCGAATAAATGATCGGGACTTAGCTGTTTAGCAGTTTCGGGATCTTCAACGATCTCTTCTATTTTATTACGGATAAAGTTGACAGCAGTTTCGTTAGATTTCTTGTTTGACACTAGATCATTAAAGCAGGTGAGAAAGGAGAGCCCACCTTTTTTCCAATAGTCTTCATAGACCTCATTACGCTCCACGTCGTCGGCTTCTAACGCACCCTGTCTCCGGGGTAAGCTATTGCAGGCCGCTGGCAATCCTCGTTGTTGTTTTCGAAAGGCGGAGTAATTTGATTTTAGAGAATTCTGGTCTTGATCGCTTAGCGGTGTATTTCCTGCGGGCACTGAGAAATTTGGGGTGCGCTGAAAAACGAAAAGATGCTTAGCTTGCTGGGCAACTATCGGGGTAGACTGAATCCCAGAGGACCCTGTTCCAATTATCCCTACAGTTTTGCCAGAAAAATCCACTTTGTCATGGGGCCAACTACCGGTGTGGTAGGTTTTTCCTTTGTAGTCCCTCAGCCCTGGAAAGTCAGGTACGTTGGTGGAGGAGAGTGGGCCAGTGGCCATTATGCAATATTTTGCCAAATAGTTATCTTTTGTGGTTTGCACACTCCACAAGTTAGTGGTTTCCGAAAATTCACAGTTTAATACTTTTGTTTCTAGATTAATGTCGGCGCGCAGTTCAAATCGATCTGCGACATGTTCGAGATACCTTAAAATTTCTTCTTGACCTGCAAATCGCTCCGTCCACACCCAATCTTGTTGTAAGTCTTCGCAAAAGCTATAGGAGTATTCCATACTTTCAACATCGCAACGGGCTCCTGGATAACGATTCCAATACCACGTACCACCAACTCCTTTTCCTGCCTCGATAACTTTCGCTGTTAGCCCTAGTTCCTTTAATTTGTACAGCATGTACAGTCCGGAGAACCCAGCTCCAACTATTATGGCATCGACTTTTATGTCGTTGTCGTCTTTTGTCATGTGGGAGTTACCTTTTGTATTTTAATCATTACTGCTTGAGCAGTCTGTTGCTTTTCCGAAAGCATAACTATCTAAAACTATTTTTTTACATCGATTTAAATACGACAGTATATTATAAAGTACTCCTGTGTGCAGGCCTCATGGAGCATCTAAACTTACCGCTTATATCTCACGATGAAATTAATAAGAGGGGTAAAAAAAACCCGCTGGGACTAGTCGCAGCGGGCTTAAAACACTCATTGTTTTAACGGTATTACCAAGAGCTAGATACTGCAAAGACCACGGCTTCACATGCACTTTGATCGCCGTCACAGTAGTTATCAGCGTCATTCCACGAGATATCAAATGTGAAGGCCCCAAAATCTTTTGAAGCACCTACAGCATAATGCCAGTAGTCAAAACCTCCAGCAGTAGTTTTGTCTCCGGACACGTCTTGATAACCTATGTTGAAGTAGGGGTTGATACCCGCAGGCAGAGAAACACCAACCGAACTATTCACATAGATTCCATCATCGTCCTCACCGTAAAAGTCTGGAGACCAAGCAAAGCCAACAGACACGGAAGGAGCCAGCGATCCGCCAAATTCCTTACCGATAGAGCCGTAAATTTCCCAGAAGTCATAATCTCCACCAGCGGCATCTTCATTTTGACCGGTATACAAGTAATACAAGTATCCAACGTCATAGGAGAGCCCCGCAAAGTCAAAGCCATACCCTCCATAGAAATTCATCTCTAGTGAAGCGGCATCAGTCGTGGAAGGATTAAACTCCAAGCTGGAAGCCCAGGTCCCTGCATAAAAACCCGAAGAGTGCGCGTAATCCATTCCACCTTGGATAGTTGGATCTTCATTAGTTTGCGTTATCCCACGGTAAAGGTACTCAGTCGCAATCAGGACATTAGCGCTAAATGTATGGCCGGACGAGGCGTCTTCATGGTGTTCGGCCGCAGCATTAAACGAGGCGACTAGCAAGGCTGCTGAACAAGCAAATCCAATTATTGTCTTCATGAAAAATTGATTCATTTTTCTCTCCTATTTTTTTGTTAAACTTTCTTATTCTTCACATTGATATTTTTTTTGCAGACCAACACTGGTCAACACATAACAAGACCATGCATATTTGAGGCCAGCTTTTGTTTTTCAATAAAAAGGTGATAGTTACAGCTTATAGTGGCTTAATCTGTAAAGCTTTAAACCCTAGGGTTGCATTTTGGGAGCACTATAAACGGACACTTTTTTTCTAATGCACTATTAAAGAGCGCTAAGACTAGAGTCTTGAGCTATTTTTTGACATTCGTTCGTTTTGGACATCATAGAATATCCAATATGGATTATAAAGCTATGATATATAGAGGTTTTATAAGAACATTTTCTTAAGTTAAGAACTTTCCAAATATATTGGGTTCTTCACAGTAGGAGTGTGAGCAGTATTTGTATTGCTAATAGATAGATATAGCTTTAGTAGGAGGTTGTCATGAGTTAGAGTCTAGAACTTGATCTTTTTGGGTTACCTAAGGGGTTGTGCCCAATGCACGTCTGCCACAGACGAATTTACTATAATTAGAGGCTTAGCTTTGCAACAAAATAACAGACAAGTCGTTTGGATTACCGGAGCAAGCAGTGGCATTGGTGCTGCTCTTGCAAAAACGTATAGTCATAAAGGTGCTAAATTATTGCTTACTGCTAGAAATAGCCAGAATCTCGAGCTAACTCGCGCGAGCTTGTCGGCCCCCGAACTTGCCGAGATTTATCCGGCAGATGTCACTATTAGGGAAGACATGTCTCATTTGATGGATAAGTTCGACAGTCTAGGGTCGTTTCCTGATACGATTATTTTAAATGCTGGGACTTATAAGCCAATGTCCGTAGCCGATTTTTCGAGTGGCTCAATTAGGGAGATAATGGATTTGAATTTCCATAGTGTCGCTCTAGCTATAGAGTTATTGCTGCCCAGACTGAAATCAAGAGGTACGGGGCATATTGCAGTTGTATCATCCTTGGCCGCCGATAAAGGGTTCCCCTTTGCAGGGGCCTACAGTGCCAGCAAGTGCGCCTTGGTGCGCCTGTGCGAATCCCTTCAAGTAGAATTGCTGGATTTAGGCATATATCTTTCTGTTGTGCAACCTGGCTTTGTGAGCACTCCTTTGACAGCCAAAAATAAATTCCCTATGCCTTTTATGATAGGGGCAGATGATGCCGCTTCTCTAATATTTAAAAAGCTACAAAAAAAGCACCTATCTATTCGGTTTCCGTGGCAAATGTCTTGGATAATGAGGGTTATCAGCTGCCTGCCTGAGTCTCTAGCGCTTAAGGTTAATCGCTGGATGGCTAAATGATCAATGAGCTAATGCGACTGCGCAACTTAGGGCGCTACGTAGTCGCATTGGAGTCACTGAACCTTGAGAATATTGATGCATTAGTTACTTTGGTGGCGGAAGATGTCGTTTTTTTTGATCCGTTTAATGACACGCAAGGCAAAAGGGCTTTTCACAAAATTTTCTCTGATATGCTCCTTAATATGAAAAGCCACGACTTTCATGTAACACAAACAGCAATATCAGCACCTGTCGAGGGAGTTTCGATTGCTTTTTTGAAATGGGAACTAGATGCTGTTATTAGTAAGTCCTTGGGAGGTAGTTGGCATGTGAAGGGTTGCTCTGAGATCCATTTTTCTCCAGAAGGACTGGTTACCGCTCATATAGACTTCTGGGATGTGGGCAGAGACTTTTATGAAAAAATACCTATTTTGGGTAAACTTGTACGATTCATAAGAGGTCGCTTAAAAAGTTGAAATATCTAGTGACACTGATTCGGGACGGTCATCCAATCTAGAGTCACGGACATACTAAATATGTTTCAGAGTGATCTGTACCACATCAGTGCTTTTTCGTTGGAATCCGGTTTCACAGTAGACGAGATAGAATTCCCACATTCGTCTGAATGACTCGTCAAAGCCAAGCTCGAGTGCACTGAGCCAATTCTCTAAAAATTGATTGCGCCAAAGCGAGAGAGTTTTGGCATAGTCGTTCCCAAAAGAAATACTATCGATGATTTGTAGTCCTGACTCTACGAAAGTTGACTCGAGCACGGAATAACTTGGGAGCATGCCCCCGGGGAAAATGTAGCGCTGAATATAGTCAGGAGTGTCACTATACGAGTCGAAGCGTTCTTCTTCAATAGTTATTACTTGCAAGACTGCGGTACCATTTGTTGATAGTAAACTTTTTAATTTCTGGGCATAAGTATTCCAGTATTCCTTTCCCACTGCTTCAAACATCTCTATCGATACTATGTGGTCGAAACTACCTTCGACATCGCGATAATCACAGATTTCTATATTGACATTCTCTCTCTTTTTTCCATGATGTAATCTTTTTAGCGCGTAGTCAGTTTGTGCTTGTGAAATTGACACGCCTAAAATACTGGCTTTTGTTTGATTTGCGGCATGCTCTAGGAATCCGCCCCATCCGCAGCCTATCTCGAGCAGCGAGCTACCGGGTTGCACATCCAGTACATCGAGTATTCGTTGATACTTGCTTTCTTGCGCTTCTTTAAGAGTTACATTTTTCCCCTTAAATAACGCAGAGGAGTAGGTCATAGTCTCGTCCAGCCAGAGGTTGTAGAAGCTGTTTCCAAGGTCATAATGATACGCAATGTTCTTTCGAGCCTGCTTCTTTGAATTTATTTTTCCCTTATGACTCTTTATATCTCCTAATCTGAGTAACTTCCTGCTGCGTTTAGGACCATCAAGTTGTTTCTCATTAGTGGCAGCGAAAGAAAGTAGTATTTTAAGGTCTGGAGTACTCCAGTCTTGGTGGATATAGCTTTCGCCAAACCCTAACGAGCCACGCGTAATAACAGCCCAAAGTGGTTTCCAGTTATGTAGATGCCATACCGCGATAGCGGCGCGGTCTTTTTTAGCTTCAAACTTCCATAATCGGTCCGATGGAGTTTGGATGTGCAGACAACCATATTGAAGATTTCTGAAAAAAAAGCGCAAGATAAATTTTAATAGTGTTTCGAATATGAGAGATATGAACAAAGTTTTATTTTTCCGGCGCATTATTTTTCCTAGAAAATAGTTTGGTTGTGGTTTTTACATGTTTCACAAGCGGGATGCCTTTAGCCCAAATCCGTAAAGCTTCGAAGTGGATCCCCAAAGTTACTTTCCACGTTAGTGCAGGATATTGCGCTATCAGTTTTAGTAAATTTCTGATCGTGAAAGACCTGTACTTTCCTGAAAATGTCGCGGTCAGAACTTTAGTATTATCTTTGAAATAATCTATCTTGAGCCTCAGTTCTTCAGAAGGTCTGTCTATCTGAAATTGATAATGTCCAGACATGCTGAAAAAAGGCGAGACAAATAGCGCTTTTTCACAAGATTGTTGAATAGGTGTCGAATTGTCCAACACAGGGCATAGATAATGGGTGCGCTCTCCAAAAGTGTTGTTAACTTCATATATTATCGCGACTAGAAAATCTATTTTGTCGTAACAATAAATAACAGAGATTGGATTAAATACGTACCCTAAAATTCTGGGCATGGCGAGGATTTGGAAGCTGAAAGGACCATTCTTAATCCCTTTATGCTCCAAGAAGTCTTCAGCCCATGCTTTAAGGCTCTCCTCTCCGGCGCCATGGCGCCGGTCGTAAAAACTAAACCAAGCAGGCCCATTTCTTTTGAAAATTAGAGAGTTATGATTTATTGACTTTTTTTCATCGAGGTCAATGAGGAAATAAAAAACCGAGTATAAAAATTGGTGCTTAGGAATGGAGTGTCGTTGGTGGAATACTTTACCGGTATAGATCCCTGTTGTCATTTTGCCCTGCAGAGAATAGTCCTTGGATACTGACATTAGTCATAGCTCGAAGGTAAGCGGTTATATCCTGCGTGTTCCCAGGGTGGAGGACTACCAAGTTGGCCTGCTACCCACAAACCCGATTGAATACCATCTTCATGAAAGCCGTGTCCCAAATAGCTGCCGCAGTACCAAGTTCGGTGAGAGCCTTGCAAGCTTATAGAAAGCGATTGAGCAGAATCTGTTTGAGTGTTGAATATCGGATGTTTGTAGCTATATTCGCCATAGGTGAGGCTCCTTTTAGGAGAAGTCTCAGGGTTTAAGGTCACAAAAATATCTTTAGTAGTCGGTAATTGTTGGAGATTATTCATCCAGTAAGTTATGCACACTCCGGATGGGGCTTCAAGCTTATGACCCCGCATATAGTTCCAGCTTGCCCAAGCTTTTTTCGAGTGTGGCATTAAAGCTGCATCAGTATGTAAGCAAGCCACGTTATTACTATACTTAAAGAAAGATAATACTTTTCTCTCTAGTGAGGTCGGATCTTTTAACAAGGCAAGAGCTTCATCTGCATGTGTTGCCATCACGATTTCGTCGAACTCGTATACGTTGCCTCGGTTGTCATGACAGTAAGCTGCATTGGCCTCACGTCTAACTTCAGTAATATGACATTCTTTATAAGTCTTAATCTGACTGTCTTTCAAAAGTAGACAAACATATTGTTTGCTTCCGCCAGCGACTGTTCTCCACTGTGGTCTATCGTGCAGTCTCAGTAGACCATGATTCTCAAAGAAGCGAAGGAAGGCACCGGATGGGTAGGCAAGGATATCTGAATCGGCGGTAGACCAAATAGCTGATGCCATGGGAAGCAAATGGTCTTCTTTAAATGTTTGTGAGTAATTTTCTCGATCCAGTAATTGTCCAATCGTCAAACCAGAAAGATCCTCGCTCATATAGCGATTTGCATTTTTATAAAAGCGTCGAATACCTTTCAACATCCGCCAAAACCGTGAATTCACTATGTTCTTCGGTTGAGCTAACAATCCACTGAAGCCTGAACCAGAGTATTCGAACTTGCCATCATCGAGTGATGCGGAAAATGACATGTCACTGGCGCAGGTATTTACAGAGAGGGAATCAAATAGGTTGACTAAATGAGGGTAATTGACATCGTTATAAACAATGAAGCCTGTGTCCACATTAAAACCTTCGCCTTGAAGGTCTATCCGGACGGTATTTGCATGCCCACCGAAGTAGGTATTTTTGTCAAACAGAGTGACGTCATGGCGTTTACTCAAGGCCCAGGCAGCAGATAAACCTGCTATACCAGAACCAACAACGCCTATTCTCCGTCGCTGGGGTTTACTATTTTTTATATTAGAACTCACAAATTTTAGCCTAAGTTTGTGTACGAACAGCCATGATCTAAGGATCAACGGCGAGAACAAGAGAAGAGTGAGCCGGTTACCGGTCTCTGTCGTATTAACTCACATTAGCTATACTAAGCAACAGGATATTAATAGACATAGTGAATATTTTGAAATTTGCCTCATCAAAGACGACTGATACAAGTGAAGCGAGAAAGCAAGAAACAGCTCTTCTGGTGCGCGTCCGCGACGACGGCGATGAGGCTGCTTTTGCGGAGTTTTTTTCGATATTCACACCCAAGCTTGTAGCTTGGGCCATTGGTCGTGGTTGCGCCTCGGGTGAAGCCGATAGCGTCGTGCAAGATGTCATGATGACTGCTTGGACCAGAGCGAAGTCTTTTGATTCTAACAAAGCATCAGCACGCACATGGATGTACACGTTAGTTAGAAATAGGATGATTGACCTTTATCGTTCCAATAAGAGACGACGCAGTGCTTATGAGGAGGCGGCTGATATCGCTAACATTGTTGATGTTACGGAGCCTGAAAAAGTCCAGTCAGATGTGGTGAGGTCTGAGATATATGAAATGTTACAGCTCCTTCCTGAGGAGCAAAGGCAGGCAATGTATAAGGTTTATTTTCTAGGCAAGTCTCATAGGGAAATTGCTGAAGAGTTATCTTTGCCTATAGGAACTGTTAAATCACGAACTAGACTAGGTTTTCAAAAGCTTCGTAAAGTTCTAGCGGAGCATGCATCATGATTCATCATCATCCGAGCGACTCATGGCTGCTCGACTATGCCTGCGGAAATGGCTTGTCGTTGTTTCAAGAAGTTCTGAAGGCACACGTTGGTGTATGCAGTACCTGTCGACGCACTGTTTTGGAGGCGGAGGAGTTAGGTGGTGAGCTTCTTGGTTTGGCAGGGCCATCTGATCGATCTTTAGAAAGGGCTCCTAGATCGAGCAAATGGGAGCAATCATCGAATGACGACATGCAACCCTCGTTTGCAGAAAACGTGGGTGAAATAGCTGATTTGGAACAGTTTGTTAGCACTTTTCTAGACAAAGGATTAAATGCTCTGCCATGGAAGACGCTTGGAGAAGGTTTGAAATTATGTCGGCTTGAAAAAAGTGGCGATACACAGATGTGGATGCTTAGAGGCCAGCCTGGTTTGGTATTGCCGGCACACAGCCATCGAGGAGGTGAGTTAACCTTAGTACTGAAGGGATCGTATTTCTGTGGATCTCAGATTTTTTCTGCAGGAGATATCGAAGAGGCGGATGAGCATTTAGAGCATCAGCCGGTAGTCACCAAGCAGGGCGAGTGTATTTGTTTGGTGGTGACGGAAGGACGTCTAAAATTTAAGCAAGTGGTCCCCAGAATTCTTCAGAAATTTATTGGTATCTAGAAGCATTCATTTCTTCTTTGTGGTGAGGTCTAACCTTTTTTTTTAGCGTGAAGAATACTATAACCGCCAGAGATCTGTTTGCGTTGGATATTTTCTAATCCTGCTTCTAGGAAAAAACTACGGTACTCGCTCTCTGTATAAGCCTGGCCGTTAGGGTACACATTTAAAAACATTACATTGACAGCTACAGCTTCTGTTGGTGATAAGCGGGAGTCATCCAGCATCCTTCCCAGCATGAATATTTCGCCATTCGGTTTAAGGGCTTTTGTGGCATTTTGCATGGTGCTTCGAGCATCTTCTGGGCTCATCACCTGGAGAACGGAACGAAGGACAATGGCGTCGAAATTAAGGGTTGGCTGAGAAGATGTGAGATCAATTTCTACAGTCTCTATAGTTTCTGCTAGACCTTCTGACTCTATACATTCTTTAGTAATAGGGACTACATTTCCAAGCTCTCCCACTGTTAGTTTTATCTTGGGGCAAAGCTTTGAAAGTGCGATTGCTAGGCCACCTGAGCCCCCTCCGGCATCGAGTAAAGTCTGGAACCGACTCATATCAAACTCTTTGTGCAATCGTCGTGCCGAGGCGCTAGCGCCGGCATCCAACCCTGTAACGAAAGATCGCAGTTCGTCATGTGTCATTTTAGAGAAATTGTGCTCTGCTATTGGAGACCCTTGCCTTATGGAGTCTGCAGTATGCATGGTGGCCGACCACAGGTCAGAATAAGCACTATGCATGCTGCCAATGTATCGATTTTTCCCTTTGATTAAAAATTCTTTAGCTTCTTCTGTATTATAGAAAAGCGGTTCTTTTACTCTTAGCAGGTTCGCACATACCAGCGCATATAATAAAGGTCTGAGTTTTAGTGGATGGACATTCAACTCTGTCGCAACTGTATCAAGTGTGATTCCTGACTCTCCTATTGCAGTAAAAACTTCTAGCTGCATTCCTGCCATCATCGAGAGAGCGGGATATACGTTAGCTAAGTGCGAATTTATTACAGTCGGCATTAACAGTGGATTTTTGGTTGACATGAATAGGTAGCCCCCTATTTTGCTGTAGTTAAATGAGTAATAGTAATTTGTTTTCATGAAAACTTAAGAAACAATCGACACCCTCATCTTCGAAAAGAGCTGTCGACTTTCAGACCTTGCTGGTTTTTTGATTGTTATAACCAGTTTCTTCCAGAGGTTAGCTCAGTGTCATCAAAATGTCACAAAACATAATTATGTTGTTCTGGTCGCTACAACAGTTTTGAGAAAATAAGATTCTAGAAAAACAAGACGTAGCAACGTAAAAAAACTAGTGAATTAAAACATGGAGAAATGACAGTGAGTCTGGCTAGTAAGAGTAGTTCGTTTTTAGTAGTTGCAGGTTTTGTGTTCTTATACGCTCTTTCATTGTCAGTCAATGCTTCTAATGAGGCCCTGACTGATTTGCTAAAAGTACTAATGGAAAGAGGAACTATCACTTCAGAGGAATATTTGGCACTAAAAAGCGCCGCACATGCAGATGCTGAGAAAGTATCTTTTGTAACCCCTGAGAAGGTTATAGTGGTTGAGAAAAAGCTTAGTACCCTTGAGAGTAAAACTAAAAAATCACTTGGGAAAATCAAGTGGGCTGAAAAAGTTAAGGTCGAAGGTGACATCAGAACGCGCTATCAGTTTGAAGACAACACTGGAAGCGAAGAGAGAAGTAGAGGTCGAATTCGTTACCGCTTAGGAGTCATTGCTAAGCCGATCAGTAACTGGCAAGTAGGAGCAGGACTCGCTTCAGGTGGAAGCGATCCCCGCTCAACCAATCAAACTATGCAAGATGCCTTCTCTACTAAAAATATCAACTTAGATTATGCTTATGCTCAATACACTCATGGTAACACGGGCTTAAAAGCCGTTGCTGGTAAGTTCAAGCGTAAAGCCTATCTTTGGGCTCCTACTGATGTAATGTGGGATGGGGATATCAACCCTGAAGGTGTTGCGGTTAGCTTTGCTCCTAAGAAAGGACCTCTGTGGTTAAATGTCGGTATCCTTGTTTTAGAAGAGAACAAAAGTGCCACAAAGCACGACTCACATATGGGTTATGGGCAACTTGGGCTAAAATTCAAATCGGGTAATATGTTTGGTAAGCTCTCAGGTACTATCTATACATTCGGTCAAATGAAAACAGCTGGCTCGGATGCTTATACTGGTGCAGGTGGGACCAATACTGATAACAACCTTGGTTCATTCAACTTGGCGGGGGAAATAGGTAGAAAAGTCGGCGCGGGCAAGTTTAGTGTTGTTGGCGAGTACATTAACAACTACGAAACCAACGCAGCAGAAGATACTGCTTATATCGTTGGTTTCAAGTACAAAGTCGGCAAGTGGAAGATGAAATACTTGTATGCTGATATTGAACACAACGCAGTTCCAGATTTTTTGCCAGACTCAGACCGTTTTGGTGGAGATACTGGTATTAAGGGGCATGAAGTTGCGTTGGGATACGCGATTAACAAAAAGGTATCGGTTGGGATTGACTACTATGCGACTGAAGATTCAGTCACGAAGAAAGATCAAGATCTTTTCCAACTAGACTTGACAGTTAAATTCTAAATAAATATTTAGACTATTTGCTTGCTGAAAGCCCTGGTAGATTTTTCTACTGGTCTTTTTGCATGTGTGATGTATCAGATATATTGTGAATCTGCTTTATTATGAGTTATAAAAAGGATCCATTTATGAGCCCAATTTCCAGTTTATTGTTAATCTAAGTATTTATGTTATCTCAAGTATCGGCTAATAGTCACCAATGTCGAGCCGAAGCGGCCGAGTTGCTCATTGACTTGCGTGCACAGTCTGAATTTACTTATTCTGGCGAGGCTGTTGGCTTTGCAAGAGTCGCTTCGCTTGCTATGTGTGAGCGACTGGCCGGTGAAAAAGTATAAATAAGATTGCAATAGAGGAACTGACAGCATCTGCGGGAACCGAAGATACTTTTCTAGGTATCCCCGTTGGTAGCTCTGAGCGTAATGTAGGTCATCAGTGACTTAAGAAAATTAAATAATACCTAACTATCTGGCGTTGGGGTAATGCCAGTAAGTGAAGCTCGAGCCGAAATCTCAATCCAGTTCCCATCAGGATCTGTGACGAACCCATATCGAGCGATCTTTCCTATTGTACGAGGATTTTGAGTAATCAAACCGCCCTTTTCTTTGATAGCGGCACACTCTAAATCCGCATCATAGATCTGGACCGTAAGATATCGGAAGTTTGGTCCGACAAAACTGTCCGTTTTATAGCCAGCATGGCCTTTTGTTACGAACAGGATGGTGTCGCCACATTGCAGAGTGTTAGTTGCGACGAGATCAAAACCCATAACCTCAGTGTAAAAATTCACCATATTTCTTGGGTTGCTCGTAGAAATTTCGATCCCGATCCCGACTATACCATCAGTCCCAGGAGTAACGAGTGATACAAAGTCACCGCCAGGGTGTTTAAGCAGTTGATTAGGTAGGTTGGCGCTCGCAATTTTCAGATGCTTATATCCAGAGGCGGGTTCGTTTTGGAATGGCTTAGCGTGATGGTTCACTTTTATCACTGAACCATGAGCATCATATCTGTGCTGTGTTATGTCTTTGTTGAACTTGAGTTCATGATCGAGCTTAAGTCCTACTGTCTTACTCCAAAAGTTGTGATGGCTATCAATATCATTAGTGAAAAGCCCAATATCTAAATGATTTTTTGCTAGTCTGAGCATCTGTTCTGCCTTTACGTTTCTTAAAGTAAATCCATAGCGCCATTATCAAGTGCTTGGTACGCGCCATCAGTCACCATTTTTATGAACAGGCGGTCTCCTCGATCTGACCGCTTCACGATGACTGCCGCAGCAATAGCTACAGCCAATACCGCAAAGCTGTAGTGCATGTAATCATTCTTGAGCTGACTTAGTGCATAGTTTGAGACTCCTTCCGCTAAGAGCGTCTGATGGTATTCGCGGAGGAGATCATGTTCTACTGCTTGTCTGGTGTCTCTGTTAAATGCACTGCCTATAAAATACGCAACATCCATACCTGTCGAGAGGTAATTACTTGTTTGCCAATCAACCACGGCGACTTGTTTTTCACTGAATAGCATGTTGTCGACGCGGAAATCATTATGTGAAAAGCACTTTGGACCACTTCGAGGTTGATTCCATTTTTCGTGAGAGGCCACGTATTGGTCACACACCTCTATCACTTTGGCATCCATTTGGCTTCCATGAGTGGCCCGAAAATAATCCCATGAGCTGTGTATTAGATCAGTCGTATAAAAGCCTTGAGCACCATCAGGAACATATAGCCAGTCTTGCTTTTCCAATAAGTGATCATTCCAAAACGCAGCGTGTAAGAAAGCAGCCTCTTTCATTGCCAGTCGAGCATCATTGACAGAACAGCCAGCCATATGGTCGCCGGCAGTCGCCGGTGCAAGATCTTCGAGTAAAAGAACAAAGTTGTTCTCTTGATCTATTTCAGCTGCGTAGCATTTAGGGGTCTTTGTTTTTGTTCTATCTGCAAGCTCCCTATAGAACATCACCTCTCCACGATAGAATCCCATATCTTTTCCAGTTGTAGCCGCGACCGCACTGTTGGAAGGGAACTTGCCGACAAGTGTTTTTGGGTGCTCAAGAGATTTATCGCCATTGTACTCGATGATAAATCGTCTTGTTTCTCCAAGTTGGCCGGTACCCACTTTCTCAACCGAAAAGCTTTTGATCTCCGCTTTAATACCAGAGTTTGATAATGCTTGCTCAAGCCATTCAATAGTGACCTCATTTGGGCCGAAGACCTGTAGCTTGTTTGCAATCATAATTTGCTTCCGATGAGCCAAGATTTAGAGTTTAGCTATAACCTCATTACCAAACTCTCTTATAATATTTCTTGCATCAGTGCCACATACATTGAGTGCAAGATTAGTGATTCCCGCATCTTCAAGTTCTTTAACGCGGTCAATTATCTCGGCTGGCGAACCTGTCAAAGTGGCAAGTTTTATTAACTCTGGGGTTAGATACTCCGCCTCGCCTTTTTGCAGTTTAGTAAGGTGTCCGGCATGCATCTCCTGATATCGCTTGCTCATAGGGGTTTTCATCTTCATGATGCGCTGGGTGTAATATTTTTTTGCTAATCCGGCTACTTCGGGAGGCGCAAACGGCCCTGGCATCATTTTTTTCGGATCCCAGTTTGTGTGTAATAGAAGTATCGCTGACGGCCCAACTTGTCTAATAACTCTTGGCGACATAATGTCTTCACCCGGTCTCAGTACACACCCACTTGTCAGATTTGTTGTATATAGAGACCTCATGTTCCGGCCGTGATTTTTTGCAGCTGCTTTTATCTGCGCGATCCCGGCTTTTATGTATTCTGGGTTCAATCCTATCGTTACCCAGCCATCGGCAAGCTCACCGACCATATCGTTTGCCTTAGGACCATTGGACGCCATATATAATGGAATCCCGTCACGTACATTAATATAGCCTTCATTACGGTTTAAAAAACGGATGTCGCGCTCTATGGTGCCCTCGATATAGCGAGCTTCCTGTCCTTTAAGTAATTTTTTTATGACCTCGATTTCATGACGCATCGTTTTAAGTTTTGCAGGAGGCATGCCCATTACGTTCCTACCCGTGAAACCAGAACCTACCCCCAATATGACTCTTCCAGGAGCAAGTTCGTTAATGGTGGCGATTGAATGAGCGGTCACTGGCGCGATACGATTTCCCAGTATTGAAACAAGAGTGCCAAGTTTTATATAACGACTGTGTTCCGCAGCCAGTGCCATTGTCGCGTATACATCGCTGTAGCACATTTGGGAGTCATAGAACCATGCATGGGTGAATCCATAGTCTTCCGCCATTTTTACGTCATGGTAAGCCCTAATATAGCTGGGGAAAGTAATTCCAAAATCCATTTTTTATCCTTCTATTATTGATTTTCTGAAAGCATGAGCTGTTCTACATTATCTAAAGCTAAGTTATATAGTCCGTTAAATGCGACGACAAGCTCCGCTTCATCTAATTCTGTATCCCAGGTACTCTCCCAGGTCACCTCGCAAGAATCTTTTGAGATCGCTTTAACAGACATTCGCGCAAGATAGTTAGTTATTGGGATGGGGTTGTCTCCAACAACGCAATAACTGAAAGACATTTTATGTAAATCGAACGTTTCTAGTCTTTCCGATATTCTGCCAGGGAAACCAGTTTCTGGTGCAAGATCTGCACTTCGTAGCGAGCCTATGCCGGATCCTTCTACTACGACCGGACCTACTCCAGGTATCCATTTATCCGTACCCCCCCAGTTAGACACAAATTCCCAAGCTTTACTCGCTGGAACAGGCATGGCTTTTGTAGCGGTGACATGAGGCATATCGGTTCCTTTATGTTAATTACAGATGCATAAAGATATTACCTAATGAGCACACTTTTACCAAGCGTCCTCAAGTAAGTTAAGAATATCTGCGGATGTCCCCAAAAATCTAGGGTTAGTTGCAATCCAGATATCGAGCATGGATTCTTCTGCAAGCTTGGGTAGCAAGTCCTTAGGTACCCCCGCATCCCTTAGCCGGCCCGGTAATTCAAGTTCTGAGACTAGTGATTGCACCTGATCGGCCAAAGGATGATTAAGATTGCCCATCGCAGCAGCTAATATTGCTTGGCGATCGGCATTCGTTGAACTGTTGTATCGGAGAACATGCGGGAGCATGACACACGACGTTTCCCCGTGGGGCATCCCGGCCGTACCACCTAAAATATGACCAATGCCATGACTTGCTCCTAGATCTACCCCGTTAGCCACACCTTGTATGGAGAGCCATGAGCCAACTAAGCATTCTAAGCGGCTCATTTTGTCACTTGGGTCAGCTTTACATTTAGGTAGTGCGCTGGCTAACAGGTTTAGGCCATGAAGAGAGCTAGCTTCCACTAATGGATTAGCGTTTATAGAGCAATATGTTTCTATCGCATGGTCAACCGCTCTTACACCCGTGCCAAAGAATAGTCGGTCTGGTGTGACACTCGTCATTTCCGGATCTAAGATGACTACATTGGGAACCATTCCATTGTGGAAAAACAGTTCTTTCCTCGGTATCGTTTCATCGGTAATTCCAGCGAAGCCGGTATACTCGCCAGCGGACAATGTCGTAGGTATTGCGATGTGTTTAATTTTTGGAGAATTTAGCTCATCGGATGCTAATTGGCCAATGCCATTCTTTGAACTCACTCCATTTTCGAGCGCTAGACAGGCAACTTTGGTAGTGTCGCAAACAGAGCCTCCACCTAAAGTAACGACAATATTCGCACGTTTTTCCTTTAGTTCTTTTGCAAGTGTAATGACATCTTGGCGTGGTGAGTGAGCTTTGAGTCCTTTGACTTCGCCAACACATACTTTGCCTAACGCTTTTTTTACGATGCCTGCTAGTCCGCCAATCTTTGTGAGACTAGTATTAGTTACAAACATCACCATTGGATCCGACGTATCACCGATCGCTTGGTTAAGTGCCTCAATTAACTCCTTGCCGTAGATTACTTCCTGTATCGCACCTGTTTTGTAGTGGCCTTTGAAATTCATACGTCTTCTACTCCTTAGTCTAGCTTAATTTGCTGATGACGCCCATCTCATACAATAGAGGCATTATTTCTTTTCTAAATCTTATCGTATCCTGCAGATATGCTTGAAATATCATAAGTACTCCTTTTAACCCTGCATCATGCATAGTTTTTATCTTTGTTGCGACTTGTTCAGCAGTGCCAATGACATGAACAGCGCCCGCCCCTACCGTCATCATGTCTAGTGTGAATTGATCAAACGATCCACTGCCGATTGCTAGCCCATCTAGCCAATTTTGGGCCGCAACTTCATCTTTTTGAGCAATAATTTTCTCCAACTCATTTTGAGCTTCGTCTTCGGAATCACGCCATAGAACAAACGGGAAAGCGGCACATTCGACTTGTTTTTGTTTTTTGGCTGCTCGCAGAGAGATATCCTCCACAATCGAGGAAATCGCCTCAACGGTTGGTGTAGAGATAAAGGCCCAGTCGCATAAGCTAGTGGTCATTTCCTTCGCATCTTCGGATGTGCCAGCATTCGCTATTTCAGGCATCCGTTTCGGCTGAGGCAAGCAGTATCCGTCTTTGACGTCATACCAAGCTGAGTGGTGATTAAAAGTGCCTGGTGTATCTGCCCATAAACCCTTCAGAATTTCTATAAATGCAGCAGTTCTCTGGTAGCGCTCTTCATGCGGCAGGAGTTTAACTCCCATCATTCCAAATTCCTTTTCACTCCACCCGCTTACTAAATTTACTCCCCATCTACCCCGGCTGATGTGATCTAGAGTCGCTCCCATTTTTGCGACTACTACCGGATTAAAGACCGGGACGTGCACGGTCGAGAAAATTTTGATTTTAGAAGTGACGGCCAATAACGCTGCGGCCCATGTCATCGTTTCTAATGAAGTCCCTAGATAATCTGTCTCCCCTCCAAATCCGCGCCATCGGCTGACGGGAAACAAGAGCTCAAAACCTGCGCTTTCGGCAGCAAGCGCTATACTTTTATTCGACTCGTAAGGCCACTCATCTTCAACTATCCGATAAGTTGAGATTGCAGACATGTTCGAGCAATTTGGCATGAACAATCCGAGTTTCAAATAATCTTCAATTGACGACAATTTTTAATTCCTTTCTCTCAACAGCCTTGGGAGTATTAAATTTCTGCACTAACAGCTAAGAATATATCGCGGTTTCTAAGTTTTCGGGTTAAGTATCTAGCTAGTGTTTTAGTATCCGCTTCTTGCGGTAATATACAGAACATATTCTAACTATAAACAATTTATTGAGTGCAAAAACGTTTAAATCACGATAGGTTGAAATATCTTTAAGTCGGGGAGCGTAAATTATGTTGATGCTTGAGGGAGTGAAGGTGCTAGACCTTACCCAGTATCTGGCAGGACCAACGGTAGGAAGACTAATGGCTGAGATGGGTGCTGAGATTTACAAAGTAGAAATCGGTCCAAGTGGCGATCCCTCCAGAGGACTTCCTATTACTGAAGATGGGCGGAGCGGTTATTTTATCCAGCAGAATAGAGGAAAAAAAAGTATCGGGCTTGACCTGCGAAATCCAGAGAGTGTTGGCATACTTCATGATTTAATTCGAAAGGTAGATGTCATAGTTGAGAACTTTGGTCCAGGAGTGATGGAGAAAAAATCACTTGCTTGGTCAGATGTGCAGAAAATAAACCCTGAAGTAGTCATGGCTTCCATTTCTGCTTATGGCAGAGAAAGTCCTTTGTCTCATAAAACTGGATTTGATTGGGCTGCGCAGGCATTTTCTGGACTTATGCATATGAATGGAGAGCGCGACGGCCCACCATTACCCGTCGGCATAGGTATCGCAGATGTTGGAAGTGGGGTACACGCTTTCTCCGCAATCGGTTATGCCTTGTTTCATCGGTCTCGGACCGGGAGAGGTCAGTGGCTAGATATTAGTATGGTGGATGCGATGTTTCATAACCACGATATCTCTTTGCAGGGCTACTCGCTTACAGATGGTAAGTTTAGGCCGCACCGTCAAGGTGCTCACCATGAGTTAATAGCACCTTTTGGAACTTTTAAAGGTCCTTCGGGGTATATTGTGATTTTAACGCTTCAGCCTCAATGGAAGAACGTATGTGTTGCTATTGGTCGACCTGATCTAGAATTAGACCCTCGGTATCGTGAGCCAAAGGATAGAGGGGCTAGGCAGGATGAAATTATCGACATAATTGAGGCATGGATGGCAACTTACCCGGACAATGAGACTATCCTTAATCATTTAGATGAACATCGGGTGCCCACTGCCCCGGTTATGGATCCCGTTGATGCGATCAATCATCCTTATTTCAGGGAGCGAGGTATGATCAAGGAAATTGATGACCCCGTTATGGGTAAGCTTACAATCCCAGGTTTCCCTCTTAGGTTCTCGGACCAGCCTGAAAGGCTCGAGCTAGTAGCACCTACTTTGGGCCAACATAATCAAGAAATTCTTGAACAGGTTTTAGATTATTCCGAAGAAAAAATAAACGAGCTTAAGGCGTCCGGAGTATTAGTTTCTGGTCCTCGCTAAAAAGAATAGAAAGGGAAGAGGAAAGTAAAATGCATGAGATTTTAAAGTGTTCGATGATCGAGCAAGCCAGATTAGTGAAGACGGGAAAAGTATCCCCTCGCGAGTTACTCGAAGCAGCTATAGAGCGCATTGAAGCCGTGAATCCTCAATTGAACGCGGTTGTCCTTCCCATGTACGCTTTAGCTGAAAAAGCCTTGTCTGAGCTAAAAGGTAGTGAACCTTATGCGGGAGTTCCGATGCTCCTCAAAGACGTTTTAGCTGAGTATGCCGGTTCTCCAATGACAGAGGGATCACGCTTCCTGCAAGGATATGTCTCGTCTCGAGATTCTGAGTTGGTTCGACGTTATCGTACCGCTGGTTTCATCGTATGTGGTAAAACTAATTCTCCTGAATTTGCATCAATGCCTACGACAGAGCCAGAGTTATATGGCCCTACAAAAAACCCTTGGGACCTTTCCCGGTCGCCGGGAGGTTCCTCTGGAGGGTCAGCTGCAGCAGTAGCTTCCGGAATGGTTTCTGTCGCACATGCAAATGACGGTGGCGGATCGACTCGTGTGCCGGCATCGGCTTGTGGTTTGGTTGGTTTGAAAGGGACTCGAGGACGGAACCCCATGGGACCGGATTATGGTGAGATTGGGGCTGCTGGTTTATTATCTGAGCATGTAGTCACCAGAACGGTTGCAGATAGCGCTGCGATGCTAGATGTGACAGCCGGATCAGATTTAGGAGCTCCATTTGGGTCTCCTCCTAAGCCAAAGTCTTTTTTGGATCTTGTGAACAGAGCACCTAGAAAGCTGCGAATAGCATTTTCTGATCAACCTGTCTTAAGTACTCCGGTGCATAGCGATTGTGTGACCGCCGTGCACGATATAGCAGCCCTTTGTGAAGAATTAGGACATGATGTCGTGGAAGCGAAGCCTGAGGTAGATGCGGAGCATTTCAACCAATTTTTCTCTACTATTTGGTTAGCGATGGTTGGTTGGATGATACGCGATTGGGAGCGTCGTCTTGGCCGAAAAGCGGAACCTGAATTTTTTGAGAGACATACATGGAAAATGTACTTATTAGATATGGAAAGGCGTCCTTCTGATCTACTACTTGCGATTCACGACATGCATAAGTTTGGACGTGATGTTGCTCCCTTTTTTGAAGAACATGACGTATGGCTGACGCCAACATTGACTGAGCCTCCTCCATTACTAGGACATTTTGATTTCGATCCTAAGAATCGCCGACAAGCCACTGAAAGGTTAGAGCAATTTCCACGATTTACATCTTTTGCAAATGTCACAGGGCAACCTGCTATTTCTTTGCCGCTGCACTGGAGTAATACTAGCCTCCCAATTGGTGTCCAGTTTATTGGTCGCTATGCGGATGAGGGGACTTTATTTCAGTTGGCAGGTCAATTAGAGGAAAGTCGCCCTTGGGCTCACCGTTGGCCGCAGATATAAGGGTGTTGCCATGACTGAGAAGAAGATTGTTAGTATCGATGTAGGCGGCACGTTTACTGATGCCCTCGTTGTAGCCGCCGATGGTGCAATCTGCGCGCATAAATTCAATAACAGTAACAAGTTACAGATCAAGAAATTTCTGCAGCAGCACGAAGACTCTACTACTACTTTTCTATATAGCACTACCGCCGCTGTGAACGCGCTTCTAACAGGAGATTTTCCGAATGTAGGTCTGGTTGTTAACGAAGGCTTTCGCGGATTACTTGAAACGGCACGCTTGCCTGAAAGAGCGGGAAAAGACAAAGGTAGCCAGCTTCCAAGGAGGCTTGTACCTTCAGAGTTTGTGAGAGAGGTGAGTTGTAGAGTGGGTGCTGATGGCACAGTGAGTAGATTAATCAATCCAGAACAAGTAAAGAATGTCGCGGCAGAGTTTAGAGGTTTGGCTGTAAAGCGTGTTGTTATATCGCTTTTGCATAGCTATCAATTCCCCGAGCAGGAGGCGGCAATAGCGGCATTATTTGCTGTCTACGCGCCAGATATAGAAGTTATTGTTTCAAGCGATGTTTTGTCTGAATCTAGGGAATATGAGCGCACCATTGCCGCTGTCTTAAGTGCCTGCTTAGGTCCTGTATTAGAGGAGAATTTAGAGTCTATTTTAGGCCCTAATAGCGACAGTAAGAATATTTTGGTTATGCAAGGTAACGGAGGGCTTGCCAGTGCTCAGTCAGCTTTAGAGCACCCATTGACAACAATTTTTTCAGGCCCAGTAGCTGCAGTTTCTGGGATGGCTTGGTTGGCAAGCTTAGCCGGATACGAAAACCTTATTACCTTTGACGTAGGGGGTACCTCTACTGACGTTTCTCTCATTCAAGACGGTAAATACCAGACGTTTCCAGCGACGGAGATTGCGGGTTTTCCTCTAAGGATCCCGATGGTAGATGTACTCTCGATAGGGGCAGGAGGAGGATCGATCGCTTTTGAAGCAGCGGATAAACGCTGGCATGTAGGCCCTAATAGTGCCGGTGCAGAGCCTGGGCCTGCATGCTATGGGCTTGGCGGTACAGAGCCGACGCTCACCGATGCCAACTTAATTCTGGGTCGGATCCCTAAGGGCTTGCTTGGCGGTGAAATGATATTAGACGAAGACGCCAGCTTATCTGTGCTTACTAACTTTGGCTTAACAAGAGGTCTTAGTCCTGAAGCTGCAGCTATAGGGATGTTAGAAATAGCGATCAACTCAATGTGTGGGGCTATTAGACGGGTATCAGTTCTACGAGGGAGAGAAGCTGCTAGTCTCACTCTTGTTGCGATGGGTGGTGCGGGTCCAATATTCGCAGCAGAGGTGGCCGAGCTTATAGGTATTACGACTGTGGTAGTTCCACCTGATCCTAGTTTAGCTGCAGCATGGGGAGTTTATGTCGCCGACATCACCCGTGATTTTTCACTTGCATTCGAGTACCTCGCAGATACTGTCTGTTCCGAAGAACTGGAGTCAGGATTTATGGAATTGGAGAAAAAATCCTCAATCTGGATTGAGACAGAACTTCTTAAATTTAGTGACTGCAAGGTAGTTAGGAAGCTGGATCTAAAATATGAAGGGATGACACATGGGACGACTGTTGATTTTAAATTAGGTAGCAATATTAAAAATAGCTTGGAGGAGGCCGTTGAATTATTCCATCACAGGCATGCTGAACTAACAGGCCATCTTTGGAAGGAGCATGAGAGAGTAGAGATTATTAACTTAAGGTTAGCTATCAGCGCCGCCCAGTCAAACTCGTTGCCGTTACCGCAGAAGCCAGCGAAGCAAATTAATGCTAACAATTCAGCACTCAAGCGAATATTTTTTCACGGCGGGTTTGGCTCTATTGAGAGCCAAGTGTATCAGCGGAAAAATTTGCCTTCATCTTTTTTCATTGTTGGTCCGGCACTTATTGAACAAGAAAGCGCGACCATTGTCTTGCCTCCTAACTGGAACGCCAGCACAGATGAAAGCGGGAATTTAATACTTAGATCGCACCAACCAGACTCAGAGATGTTGCCCATCGTTTAGTGGTAACTTTCTTGCATCTTTCGGCCTCCTGAAAATCAGCAGCAAAGCGTCGCGACGCTACCCTAGAATATCCACAGCTTGCTTTCTTAGCTTCGCTTTCTGTACTTTCCCGGAAGAGGTCATTGGAAATTCCTGCACAAAAATAATATGCCGGGGTATTTTGAAGCTAGCAATTTTACCTTTTAAAAACCCGGTAATCTCGTCCGGAGCAAGCATGATATCGCTTTTTAATATCGTAAATGCTACGCCTACCTCATGCAGGCGTTCGTCTGGATAAGCAACTACCGACGTTGCTTGAATCCCAGGAATTTTCATTAGGTGTGCTTCTACTTCTGCAGGAGAGACATTTTCTCCGCCTACCTTAAGCATATCTTTGTATCTGCCTAAAAAAATTAAACGACCATCTTCCCGGACCTTTGCGGTGTCACCTGTTTTAAACCAACCATCCTCAGTAAAGCTTTCTGCAGTAGCTTTGGGTTTTTTATAATAGCCTTGCATTAGAGTATAACCTTTCACTCTGAGCTCACCCAATTCATCTGGTTGCACTGTGATACCACTATCGGGGTTGACTACTTTGAAACTAATGTCGCTCATGGGGTAGCCAGATGCATAGATTCTTTGCTCGCGTGTGTCGGTTGGGAATGAGAGAGCTGCAAATGCCCAAATCTCTGTCATGCCAAACCCAGATACCGTAGGGCAGAAGACATCTTGAGCCAATTCGGCAACAGGGATAGTTGCTTCGGTTCCCGCCGGCAAAGTTCCTAATCGGAGTGTTGAAACATCCGCTTGTAGGCTTCTTTGTGCGTCCAGTAAATCTTTCCAGTGAGTATCAAACCCATGGGCTAAAGTCACCTTCTCTTTTTCGATTAGGGTAAGGGCTTTGCCAGCATCAAAGTTTTCCATTAAGATCTGTTTTGCTCCTGTTAGAGCGCATATCATCATTATTTCTGACAATGCATAGATGTGGAACATAGGTAGATAATTGATATGAATATCCGTAAAAGTAATTCCAAGAATCGAGGCTCTTTCCATACAGTTTCGAATGTTGGTATGGTTGTGCATCACTCCTTTGGGATCGCCCGTAGTACCTGATGTATAACCTATCAGCATTAGATCATCTGGTGCTACTTGTGACTCACGTTCTTGGAGCTGTTCGTCTGTGATTTTTTCTCCAGAGGATAGAACTTCCGTCCATAAGCTTGTATCACCGTAATGCTCTGTACCTACGAAAACAATTCTGCGGAGGTCTGGAAATTCACTGATCCCATCTTTAAGAGACTCAGGGTTTGGTATGACTTCTTTGATCATTTCTAGGTAGTTTACTGGACCGGATCTATCGTCTGATAAAAGTGTTCCAGTGTTGGATTGAGAGAGTACATATCTTATGTCATCGCTACGATACCGGGTATTTAGGGGCACTAAGACTCCACCGACTTTGGCAACCGCATACATCAAGAAAAGCCACTCTGGTTTGTTATTCATCCAAAGGGCAACTTTCTCTCCAGGTTCTACGCCCAGAGAGATCAGACCTTTAGCTGCAGCCGAAACACCGGCTTCAAACTCCAACCATGTCCACCTGTTTTCTCCAAAAACTAGTGCTTCACGGTTTCCCCATTTTTTCGCTGCTTCTTTAGAAGTTTCGCCTAACGTTCTTTTTTCGAACCATTCTGACATTTTTTATTGCCCTTTCGTTGTTCTTGACTAATTGTGGATAACAGGCATGGTTCTATTTTTAGCTGATCGTTGTCAACTACCACGCTTTAAGAGTTTTTCAGTACTTGCCGAGAGTCTTTTTGCACGGCATTATAAGTAAGTATCTGTCGATGTTTCTAGCTTTGTCTGTTTGGCCGAAGTATAGAGTCGATCGTGGTCACGAAAACAGGGGAGCAAGCTATGGCTTGGCGGCTAGCAGTAGATATCGGTGGAACTTTTACTGATGTGGTGGCATTGGAGGAAGGCTCTGGCGAAGTGCACCTTATGAAAGTTCCCACCACTCCGGGAGATCCATCGCGTGGATTTATCCAAGGGATAGAAAAAATTACTGAACTTGGTGGTGTTTCGTCGAGTGACGTCGCCGCGGTTTTTCACGGCACTACGGTCGCAACCAATGCAATACTTCAAAGACGCTATTCTAAAATTGGTTTGGTGACTACTATCGGTTATCGTGAGCAACTAGAAGTTGCTAGGCAAACAGTCCCAGGAGAATTCGGAGATATAACTTGGTGGGTGAAGCCAGAGAGAGTCGTGCCTTTAGAACTCGTAAGAGAAGTCACTGGTCGAATCAATGTTGAAGGAAAACAGCTAACGCCGATTAACAGGGATGAAGTTCGAGCAGTGGCTCTCGAGTTTCGTAGGCTTGGAGTTTCTGCGATTGCTGTATCGTTACTTCATTCTTATCGCGACCCTTCTCATGAGCGACAGGTGAGGGAATTTATTAGAGAGGTTTACCCTGAGTGCTTCATCTCCATTTCTTCTGATATATTGCGAGAGTATCGAGAATACGAAAGAACTAATACCACTTGCCTGAATACAGCATTGATGCCTCTATTATCAAATTATCATGAAAAATTGAGCGCCGAGTTAGCCGATAAAAAAATAACTGCGCCTTTTTATATTATGAGATCAAGCGGGGGACTCGCTAAAGCGGAGGAGATCTCTCGTCAACCAATTACAGCTGCGTTATCTGGCCCTGCCGCAGGAGTTATAGCTGCCTGTCACTTTGGAAAGCTGAGCGGATTTGAGGATGTAATATGTTTTGATGTTGGGGGTACATCGGCTGATATCTGTCTCGTGGAAGGAGGTCAGCCAAGGATGCTAACAGAGGGGCGAGTAGACATTTATGATGTGAAAACCCCAATGATCGATATGCACACAGTTGGCGCTGGTGGAGGCTCTATCGCTTGGTTAGCTGGTGGGCGGAGTTTGAAAGTGGGGCCTGAGAGTGCAGGAGCCTTGCCAGGGCCTGCATGCTATGGGCGTGGCGGGGAGTTACCTACTGTTACTGATGCTAACGCAGTTTTGGGTCGTTTAACGACTGCCTTAGCGGGGGGTGATGTGAGCCTAGATTATGCAAGATCTGAAGGTGCTATCAAAACGATTGCAGGACCCCTTGGCCTTAACTTGACGGATGCTGCTGATGGAATACTTCGGATTGCTATAGAAAATATGGCGGCCGGGATCAGGACAGTTTCAGTGAAACGAGGGAGAGATCCACGAGACTACGCTCTGATTGCATTTGGAGGCGCTGGACCTTTGCATGCATGCTACTTGGCTGATTGGTTAGGGATGAAAAAAGTGGTGATTCCTCCTAGTCCTGGAGTTACCTCAGCTTATGGGTTATTACTAACTGATGTAAGAATTGATGCTGTTCACACAGCGGTGCAGCGAGAAGACAAATTTAGCGCAGCTGCTATTGAGCAGCATTTTTTGGAGCTACAGACCAGAGTAAAAGATAACCTTTTCAGCGAAGGTTTCAACTCGGATAATATTGAGCTGCAGCACTTTGTCGATATGCGATATGGAGGTCAGGCCTATGAAGTAAGGCTACCTTTTCTAAACGATATAAGTTCTACAGAAGATAAATTACAACAAGCCATCAGTGACTTTCATAGTTCTCACCAGGACTTGTATGGCTATTCCTATGAAGGTAGAGAGCTTGTGGAGCTCGTGAATGTGGGTGTCACAGGTCTAGGTTTGTTAGAAAGACCCAAAATTCGGAAACAGAAAATTGCCGGAAAATCACCTGAACAGGCGATGCGTGGAAAATCTCGAGTCTACTTCCCGCAAACCCAAGGGCGTGTCGAGTGCCCTATTTTTTCCCGAGAGTTACTAGTGGCAGGCAATGAGATTATAGGCCCAGCAATTATAGAACAATACGATTCGACTACGGTTCTTAACCCAGATTGGGTGGCGCGATTAGATGAATGGGGATGTCTAGTTTTAAGTCGTCACGAAGACTAGTTTAGAAGGAGTAATAGCATGGCATCTGAGCCACATCAGCCGCAGTCTTATTTTGATAAAGAAGACGAGGCGACCGCCTTTACTGACTACGCACCGTTTCGTTACGGTTTGGTAGAAGTAGATTCGTCTTATATCTCTAAAATAAAAGTAACTCGGGAAACACTCGACCCAATTTTAGTAGATATTGTGGATGGAGGGATAGAAGCCGCGGTCATGGAGGCTGAAGCCGCAGTTGAGCGGACTGCGCGGTCCACAATTATAAGAGAGCAACATGACTATCGAGCCTCTCTAAATACTCTGGACTGCCTTTCTGTATCAAGAGTTTCATGGGCCGCTACAGCTGATCCTATACGGATGAAATTCCCCATAAGTGAAATTAATGAAGGAGATGTTTTTATTTATAATGACGTCTATGAGTCCGCTGGGACGATTGGACATTTACCTGATTATTGTGTGGTTACTCCAATCTTTGTGCAAGATCGTCTTATCGGATTTGCGCAAATTTTTGGCCACGTAAGTGATGTAGGAGGGCGCATGGCAGGTTCTTGGCCAAATACCTCTGAAAGTATTTTTGAAGAAGGCACGATGTGCCCACCTGTTAAACTTTATACGGCGGGTATGCTGAATGATGGAATTTACGACATTATATTACGAAATTCTCGTTTCCCTGAAGATTTGCGAGGGGATATAGATGCATTTGTGGGCGCAAATGAGATTATTCGTCGTCGTGTCGTCGAGTTGTGTGAGCGGTTCGGAACTGACGAAGTTGAAGGTGCATTTTATGAAATCATTGAACGTTGCGCGGAAGTCGTGCGTGAAAAAGGGTTGCCTTTTTTCCCAGAGGGCGAATTCATTGGAGAAGATTTCATTGAGAATGACGGGCTGACACTGGATGAGCCGGTTAAGCTTAAAATTACAATGCGGAAATACAAACATAAGATGGTGCTTGATTTTGAAGGTACAAGCCCTCAGGCGAAAGGCCCTATTAATTGGCCACTTGATGGTCGACATTACTCCAAATGGCTAGGAGCGTTCTTTAAAGCTCAAATTCCTGGGATTATCATCAATGAAGGCGTTACTGATGTTTTTCGTTGCCGTATTCCAAAGCGAACGATTCTAAGCTCGGAATTCCCGGCACCTGTCGTGTCCAGAATGACATGTATGTTGCGGATGATAAGTGCCTATACGGTTGCTCTTGCGAAAGCATTTGATGGTCAAGTTGTCGCTGATATGCAGTGCATACAAATATACGGGCTCTATGGAACAGACCCGTCAGGGAAACTGTTTCTAATGCGTGAAATATTTGGTGCTGGTTCCGGAGCTCGCCCTCAAGGGGATGGTACTGATGCAGTTGATTTGGTTCCTTATTCGAAAAATCTTCCAGCCGAGTTTATTGAACAGCGGTTTCCTGTAACAGTAGAGCGGGTTGGCTTGGCTATAGATTCGGGTGGCCCTGGGAAATATAGAGGAGGGCTTGGATATGTTAAGGAAATTCGAACTTTGGTTGATGGCCACTATACAACAGTGACGGAAAGGACTGCCTTCTCCTCCATTGGCATAAAAGGTGGTTTGGCCGGTCGGCCGGGTGGCTCTATGAAAAACCCAGATACAGAGGAAGAGGAGAGCGTTTTTTTCAGTCGAGATGCGGTCCCTGTAAAAAGAAACGATCTTATTCGTTTGATCACTCCGGGCGGAGGAGGCTGGGGTGATCCGTTAGAGAGAGATGTGGAGCTTGTCAGACTTGACGTGCTTAGGCGTCTAGTTTCTACCGAGAGTGCCC
The DNA here is from genome assembly GCA_018668255.1 of Pseudomonadota bacterium. Classification (GTDB taxonomy): domain Bacteria; phylum Pseudomonadota; class Gammaproteobacteria; genus UBA4457. Next base: position 36,937 of record JABISZ010000072.1, read on the forward strand.
ACAGAGATTATGGAGTTGTTATCCAGGCAGACACCGGAGACGTCGATCATAAAGCTACGGAGATTTTGCGTAGAGATTTTGCGGAGGCGCGGGGACCCACAAAACTTATTAATCGAGGTGCCTATGCTCAGACGCTGATTGAAAAGGGACACATTGCTGTTAGTGACCCCCATCTAGAAAGTTCTGATTTGGCTAATGATGAGGTCTTGACGCACTACTGGAAAGATTTGTATAAGTACTCTAACAAGCCCAGCGCATAGATTCTTGCGGTGAATCGCAATGTGATAATATGGCAATATTGTTCGATTAATGACTTGTCAAATTTCTTAATTTATTCAGCCTTGGAGAAACGATGATTAAAACGTCACTGTTTGATCTTTCTGGTAAAGTCGCTCTGGTTACCGGGTCAACTAAAGGTATCGGAAGATCAATAGCAACAGAACTGGCTAGGCATGGAGCAACAGTGGTTATCTCTAGCAGAAAATCCGAGGCCTGCGATGCCGTCTCTGCAAGTATCAATGATGAATTAGCAGAACATCCTGGTGGTGCGGTTTCTATTCCGGCAAATATTAGCCATAAGGCCGAACTTAATTCCTTAGTCAATTCTACTTATGAGAAACTAGGAGGAATTGATATTTTGGTTTGTAATGCTGCCGTCAATCCCGCCTATGGCCCAATGAGTGATTTGTCTGATTCCGCATTTGAAAAAATACTAACTGTAAATATCATGGCTAATCACTGGTTGGCTCAACTTATTATCCCTCAGATGCGGCTAAAAAAGAGTGGCTCGATTGTAGTTATCTCATCGGTAGGTGGACTGAGAGGGCATGAGAAGCTGGGAGCTTACTGTATTTCAAAAGCTGCGGATTTACAGTTGGTTAGAAATTTGGCATTAGAAAATGGTCCTTACAATATTCGAGTGAATGCAGTTTCTCCAGGCTTAATTCGTACTGACTTTGCTAAAGCACTTTGGGAAGATCCTGACACACTGGCGGTACGCACAGAAAATGATCCGTTGAGGCGGATAGGGGAGCCAGAGGAATTATCGGGCATTGCAGTTTACTTGGCATCTGATGCGAGTAGCTTTACTACGGGCCAAAACTTTGTTGTAGATGGCGGTAGTACGATAGTTTAAATTGGGCTCGGAATCCGTTAAATCAGCTTTATGCATCTGACTGCTCTTCTCCTTAGATGGACTCGAAAGAGAACCCTTCATAATCGTTCGCTATCACGGCCTCACACTTTTCTACGTAGGTAGGAAAGCCAATATATGGCATGAATACTCTGGGCTTACCAGGCACATTTGCGCCAAGGTACCAAGAGTTGCAATTGTTGAGCAGGGTCGACCCAGCTACCTCATTAACGTGACTCACCCACGAATTTTCGGCTTCGGGTGTCGCTTCCATTGCAACGGCATTTTTATTTTTCATATGAGTGATTGCCTCCCCTATGAAATCTACATGCTGTTCGATGGATGTGACCATACAAGTCAAGACTGATGGGCTTCCGGGCCCAGATATAATAAACAAGTTCGGAAATCCTGCTGATTGTAATCCTAGGTAGGTCAATGGACCGGCCTCCCATTTTTCTTTTAAAGTGAGTCCATCACGGCCAATAATTTTTATCCTATTCAAGCTTCCCGTCATTGCATCAAAGCCCGTTGCCGAAATTATTGCATCAAGCTTATGATGGTCTTCGCCAACTTTTATTCCTTGGTCAGTAAAAGTGTCGATAGGGTTTTTTCTCAGATCGACTAATGTTACGTTGTCCCTATTAAACGTTTCATAATAATTGGTGTCTGCACAAAGGCGTTTACATCCAAAGACCGAATCAGGCATTAACATTTCTGCGGTCTGAGGGTCTTTGATTTTACGTTTTATTTTTTCACGCACAAAATCTCCAACAATATCGTTGGTTCTTTGATCAAGGATTATGTCTGAAAAAGCCCCGTACCAATTAAGTGCGCCTAATTCCCAGCGGTTTTCGCATTCTTCTAATATTTCTTCATCAGATAGAGAGGCGCCTGGTTTAATATTTTGGTAGGTGTCGTAAGCGAGTATTTGTCCTTTCCCTTTTTCTCTAACCGCACTGTAATTCGCTTTTATGGCTCTTTGTTTTTCAGGGGTCAATGGCTCATTCTGTGCAGGCACGGAAAAATTAGGTGTTCTTTGAAAGATAGTTAAATGTTGTGCTTGTTCTGCAATGATCGGAATTGCTTGGATAGAAGAAGACCCTGTTCCTATTATACCCACTCTTTTTTGACTAAATTCTGGGCTTTTTTTGGGCCATTCTCCAGTATGATAGATAGGACCTTTGAAAATTTCCTTTCCTATAAAGTCCGGCATGTTCGCTGAGGAAAGGCAACCTGTAGCCATAATGCAGAACTGGCTGTCATAAGTCTCCCCATCGGTATTTATAGTCCATCTGCTAGAGCTTTGGTCGTATTCAGCAGACATAACCCGAGTATTAAACAACATGTCGGAACCAAGCTCATATCTCTCTATTACATGTTGAATGTATTTTAGTATTTCCGGCTGAGAGGCATATTTTTCACTCCATTCCCATTCTTGTTGGAGTGCATCATCAAATTGATAAGAATACTGCATACTCTCTATGTCGCAACGAGCACCAGGATATCGGTTCCAGTGCCAAGTGCCACCAGCTTCATCACCGGCTTCCAAGAGTTTCGCTTTTAAGCCAATTTTTTTGGCTTTATAAAGCATATAGATACCTGCAAAGCCACCGCCGACTATCACTGCGTCATACTTATTCACAAAAATGTAAGCTCCAATCTTTCTAATTGAGTAGTTTATTCAGAAACTATGATAGGGAAGGGACAGCGCACAAACATTAATCTCTATTGAATTTTATCGTTACTTGCGCGCGCAAGCAAGATGGTTATTGTTGTGGGCCAATATGGACCATTGATGGTAAGTCGCTAATAAGTATCACATGTCTCAGTACTTAAGAGAATTCGAATCCCGTGTAGTTGTTACGTGCGACACTTTCGCATTTTTCTACATAAGGAGGGAATCCTAAGTAAGGGAGAAAGGTCCTTTTTTTGCCGGGAATATTTGCTCCCAGGTACCAAGAATTACACGTAGGAAAAATCGTCTGGCCCGCAACTTCATTGACATGCTCTGCCCAAGTTTCTTCTGCTTCTAATGTAGCTTCTATAGAATCAAATCCCTTCGATTTTGTCCAATTAATACAGTCTGTTATCCAGTTTACATGCTGTTCAATAGAAGGAAGCATGTTCGTTAAAACTGAAGGACTTCCTGGTCCGTTTATTGTGAACAAATTAGGGAAACCTGAAATGCCAAGACCAAGATAGGCTTTGGGGTTTTCGATCCATTTTTCTCGAAGAGAATTACCTTGTTTCCCAGTCACATGGATTTTTGAGAGGGCGCCTGTCATGGCGTCAAAGCCGGTAGCGAGCACCAAGTTATCAAATGTCCATTCTCCATTCGAAGTAGTAAGACCCATAGATTGAAAGCTCGATATTGGGTTATTACTTATGTCAATCAAAGTAACGTTATCGCGGTTAAAAGTAGAATAGTATCCACTATCTGCACATAGCCTTTTGCAACCCACTTTATGATCTGGCATCAGCAGTGAAGCAACCTTCGGATTTTCCACAATAGAAGAGATTTTTTGTCGAATAAACTCGGCTGCAGTTTCATTCGCGTCTTCATTGATTAGAAGATCTGAAAATGCGCCTAAGAACATTAATCCTCCATTTTCCCAGCGTTTTTCGTATTCTTCTAACCTCTCATTAGAGCTAACTTCACTAGCACTTTTTTCGTTTAAATGCATATCGTAGCCAGTAAATTTATTCGCACATTCTTTTCGAAACTCTGAGTATCGTGCTTTGATCTTGTTAGCTTCTTGCTGGTTAGTCGGACCATTTGCGGCCGGAACCGAAAAATTGGGTGTGCGTTGAAAGACATATAAGTGGTCAGCTTGTTCAGCAATGATAGGTATAGACTGAATTGCTGACGATCCTGTACCAAGTATTCCTACGGTCTTGCCCGTGAAATCAATCTCGCTTTTAGGCCAATTCCCAGTGTGAAACACCTCGCCAGCATATTCTTTTATTCCCGGAACATCGGGTGTGTTAGCGGAGGATAGGCAGCCAGTTGCCATTACGCAGAAACGAGCAAAGGCTTCACCTTTGGAGGTTTTCACATGCCATTGTTTTTCTTCTTCGTTGTAAGTAGCTGACTCTACCCAAGTTTGTAGCTGAATGTCCCGTCTGAGATCGAATCGGTCGGCTACATGGTTAATATACTTGAGGATATCAGGTTGCGATGAATATCTTTCAGGCCATTCCCACTCTTGTTGCAGTTGTTCGTCAAATTGGTAGGAGTATTGCATTGACGGGACGTCACACCGCGCGCCGGGATACCGATTCCAAAACCAAGTCCCGCCGACGTTATCACCAGCTTCAAACACGACTGCCGACAACCCTTCTTTTCTTAATTTGTGCAGCATATAAAGACCTGAAAAACCGCCACCAACGACAATCACATCATATTCTTGCGCACTTTTTTTATCTACGTTTACCATCGCTTGGTAGCTCCCTGTTTAGACAATTTTTAGTATATGTTATGACTACGATACCGCAATCCATTGGGTGTTACTCGACTAATTTTTCTCTACCATATTATCTAGGTGTTACGTTTCAAAAAGCTTAAAATCGATTTGCCGAAAATGTCGTTTCGATCTCCTGCAACCATATGTGCTGCATCAGTAATGTTGACGTATTCCGACTCTGGATGCAGAGAGAGAAAATGTGCAGCGCCTTCTTCACTTAGTATGTCCGATAGTGCTCCTCTCACCAACAGAGTTGGCACGTTTAGTGTGCGCGTACATTCATTCAACCTCGCTTCACGGTTTTGAATCTCACTTCTCATTGTCATGAATCGTGGATCCCAGTGCCAAGAGTATTTCCCCATAGGGTTAAGCCTTAGGTTCTTGGCGAGGCCGCTCAAATTAGAACTGCTCTTTCGGTGAGGCTGGTAGGCACTGATCCAGTCGGCTACCTCTTGCAAAGACTCAAACCCTTCGGGTTTGTGAGCCATAAATTCGCCTATTCTCTTGACGCCACTTGGCTCTGTTTGTGGTGCGATGTCTACCATTACTAAGCCTTTTGCACGGATATGACCTTCACCGATGGCCATTAGGCTGCTAATCCCTCCCATTGAAGCCCCCACTAGTATTGGGTTAGGAGTACCTAATGAAGCTAGCACGCAAGTCAGATCCGCTACCATTAAATCTTGCGAGTAGGCTCCATCAGCAGCCCAATCAGAGTCTCCATGCCCACGGGCATCTATAGCAACGGCATGATATCCAGCTTTAGCAAGTAGTTCTCCGGTCCCTTTCCAAGCATGTCTTGTTTGCCCCCCACCATGAAGGAGCACGACGGTTGTACTATTCCCTTTTCCCCACATGTCGCCCGCAATCAAATTTTTGTTGACTCCCTCCCAGAAGTGCATTGGGACTGGTGTACCATCTAGTTTTTCACCTGCGCTCATAGTTAGATTGCTCCTAGTTGCATTTAGTTTTCGTATTCCTCACTATTACCATAAACATTTTTGTTGTGCGCTTGGTGACGAACGTGCCCTTATATTAAAGCAGAATCGAAGGAGTTTCTTGATGCACGTTGAACAAATATGGACAGGGAATGCTTATCGTAATTTTAATTACCTTATCGTATGCGAAGCAAGCGGAGAAGCACTAGCTGTGGATCCATTAGATTCAGATAAATGTTTGGCAGTTGCTAAAAAGCATGGTTGGGAAATCACTAAGGTTTTGAATACGCATGAGCACTTTGATCATACAGGCGGCAACGAAGCCGTAATAGCTGCCACTAAAGCAAAGTTATTCGCTCATGCTAAAGCAGCTATTGAAGGCGTAGATGTTGGCCTAGGAGTTGGTGATGTGGTGAGTGTTGGCACATCTGTTGAGTTAGAGGCATTGGATACCCCTGGTCATACAATGAGCCATATTTGTCTTTATGCACACAGCGACAGCCCTGCTCTTTTTTGTGGAGATACACTTTTTAACGCTGGAGCAGGAAACTGCCATAACGGCGGTGATCCAGATGATATGTATATGACCTTTACACATCAGCTCTCCATTCTGCCTGACAGCACCCGAATCTATCCAGGCCACGATTATATCGATAATAATCTGAGATTTACGTTAGACCGTGAGCCTGATAATGAGGCCGCACAACAAATCTTACAGAAAACAGAAATGCAAGATTTGGACAAAGCTTTAATATCTACCCTAGCTTTAGAAAAAGAAATCAACACATTTTTTCGTTTGCAAAATCCGACTGTGATAGCGAGATTGCGCGAAAAATTTGACGAACTTCCTGAGCAGGTCGATGCGAGAACTGTATTTTTAAAGCTTAGAGAATTACGTAATAACTGGTAGTCCCAACCATGTATAGTAGGATCGTGTTGTGGTGTGCAGAGATTAAACTAGACTGTCGTGTTTTTTAGCACATAAGGACATGCTCCCACCTCGCGAGCAGTATAATAAAAACGTATAACACAACATGCGCAATAGAAGTAAAACTCACAGTTAGTAGATAAAGTATGTCAGAGAAAAACCCGTCAATAATTTCTGTGGAAAGCCTGAAGTCTGCACGCGCAAAAATATTGAATACGGCTGAGAAAAGACTTTATGGACGACAAGGAGGAAGAGCAATCGTGAAAATGCTCAGTTCTTCTGTGGATACTTTTTTAATTGATCTTTGGACTCAAGTGGGTGGCAGTGATCATACTAATGTTGACCTCGTAGCGGTAGGCGGTTATGGCCGGTCAGAGCTTTGTCCTCACTCTGACTGGGATATTCTTTTCTTGGTTGCTGAAGGCAATAACACTAACGTAAGTCAAAAAATTCAGTCCTTCATTCAATGTATATGGGACTCTGGAGCAGTGTTGGGTCACGCTGTAAGGACGCCTAGAGAGGCGCGTGAATTCAGTAAGACAGATCACCATAGCCGCACAGCATTGATGGAGAGCCGACTTGTTAGTGGTTCCGGCATGCTATATAAAGAGCTACAAAACTATATCCATCCCCAACATTGGAGTAAGAAAAAACGATTCGACTTTTGCATCACAAAAATGGAAGAGTGCAAGGTTCGAAGACGGTCTCAGGGCGGGACTGCTTTTGTGATGGAGCCAGACTGCAAGAATGGTCAAGGTGGTTTGAGAGATGTCAGCACAATTTTCTGGCTCGCAATGGGGTGGTATGGGGTGCCTAAAGCCAGAGAGTTATTGCGAAAAGGTTTGGTAGATGAAGCTGAGTTCAGCGGGTTTGTAAGTGGACGAGATTTTTTATGGCGGGTGCGCTCAGGGCTTCATTTTCTTGCGGGTAGAGAGAACGATCGCTTGCTTTTTAGTTATCAAACAGAACTAGCTACGAGCTTTCGTTATCGTGATAGCGAAAAATCTAGCGCGGTCGAACGTTTTCTTAAGAATTATTTTTTAAATGTAAGACGAATAGACGATCTTACCAGTTTGTTTCTACAACACTTCGAAGAGGAAATTTCTCCGCCTTCGAAATTTTCGCGGCGTATTTCTTTAGGACAAGGTATTCAACTGAGAAAGAATCAAGTAAGCATTTCTGATGTAAGTGAGTTTACTGCGAACCCATTAAATCTCCTCAGTATCTTTAGCCTTGCACAAGAAAAAGAGAGATATTTAGATAGCAAGGCATTGCGTATCATTAAGAAAAATGCTGCTCTTGTCGGTTCTGAAGTCCGTAACTCGCGAGAAGGGAATAGTATTTTTTTAAGCATTCTTCGTTCGGGTAGGAATGTGACTACGGCTCTGAGTCAAATGCACGAAACTGGAATTCTAGGACAATTTTGTCCAGAATTTAAGAGAATTACAGGTCATGGACAGTTTGACCGGTACCATCATTATACCGTAGATGCTCATACTATCCGCGCTATAGATATCCTGCGTGATTTTAGGACAGGGAGTGGTCAATATATCGAGATGCCTTTGGCCTCGGAGCTTATGAGAGAACTGGAACGTCCAGAATTACTTTATATAGCTTTGTTATTTCATGACATAGCAAAAGGTCGAGGTGGAGATCACTCGGTTATAGGTGAGAGCTTAGCTAAGAAGTTTTGTAAAAGACTAAGACTGTCGATTGATGATCAGGAGATTGTTGGTTGGCTAGTATTACATCACCTTCGTTTATCGAAAACTGCGCAACATTATGACCTTACTGATCGAGAGGTCATTGCAGATTTTAGTAACTTTGTGGGTGATCGAGAACGGCTCATCTATCTCTTTGTTCTGACTGTGGCGGATGTAACAGCTGTTGGCCCGGGTACCTGGACGGAATGGAAAGGACATCTTTTTACTCAGCTATTTCGCGCTTCAGAATCTTATTTAAGAATGGGCGAAGTGGTTCCAATAAATGAAGCAGAGCGTTTGCGTATCAGAAAGAGAAGTGTTCTAAAAAATACAATTCCTAGTGAAAAAAAAATGGTCAGCAAAATGTTAGATGTTTTTACTAATACACTGACTATGCGCTACACCCCTGGTTTTCTTTTGATACTATGCCGCCTGCTTGGGAATGACTCTGGCGTTCATTTCATCTCCAATAAAGAGGGTGGATATACCCAAATGCTGACATGGGGAATAGATAGATCAAGATTGTTTTTCGAGCTAACTTCAACGCTTGCCGATGCCAACACCATTATTCTTGTGGCTCATGCCTATGCATTGCGAGATGGAAGGGTTTTAGATGAGTTTCAGATTACAGATGCAAAAGGTGCCGCAATTACTGAGAAAGGACAGTTAGAAAGAATTAAGCAGCGTGTTATTGATGCGCATGCTGGTAAAGCATATCAGGTGTCTAGAGAGCCAATTAAGCTCGATGTACTTATGGAGTCTGTACCAGTAAGTGTTCGACATCATGAAGCAGCCGCATTAAGCCTCACCGCGGTGGAAGTTGTCGCAGCTGACCGAAAAGGATTGTTGTCTCTATTAGCAAAGGCAATTTCAGATTCAGGTGTGAGTATTCGCGGAGCGAATATCACTACTTTTGGGGCTCAAGTTGTCGACGTTTTTTTCTTAAGCGATCAAGGTGGCCAAAAGCTAGACGAGAGTTCCTTGTCTGCCGTGATCTCCAGTTTAGAGTCTGTCGCCCGGTTAGAAAAACCCTCTATACAAAGTTAGAGGGTCACCCGATTGATTAGGGTTTTTGTTTACGCATTGAGTTTTTGATTAATATTTTACCGTCTTTGAATGTGTAGACGTCACATCCTCTAGCTTTTACCTTGGTTCCATCTGTCTTTCTCGTGCCGGTGAAAATCCATTCGCTACAGCCGCGGTCACCCAAAATGATATCTTCTCCGATTGCTTCAAAGTGAGCATCTGGGTAACCAATCCAGAGGCTCGCAAATCCCTCTCGTACTTTTTCAGTTCCCGTCCATAACGCGCCTTCAGTTTCTAACCCTACTGATGCCATAAATACGCAGTCGTCGGCCATATGACTCATTAATTTATCTATATCTTTGTCATTCCAGGCTTGTGTAAATGATGCGAGGAATTCTGGAGTGACTTGATTTTCTTGTGCCATGACGTGGTTGCTTTCCTTATTCGATTTAAAATATGTAGCCAGAAGTATGGCTAAATCCTAGTGCTGTTCTGTTTGCTGATAGGTCTTCCCTAAGTATAAAATATTGTTGTGCGATCCAGCAAGGCGATTTCTTATAATCCTGGTGTGATTGGCAGCGTCTACAACGTCATAGTTAGAATAAGAGGATAAGGTTTATGACAGTAAAGCGACCGAATTTGGACGAGATACAAGCCATTGGTAAGCAACTACATATGCAGCTGGATTCGGAAGAAGCGAAAACTCTGAAAGAGCTACTTGAGAGCAACCTCGCCGTTTACGATGTGTTAGATAGTATTCCAGAAGATGTGCCACCGATACTCTATCCGAGAGATTCGGGTTTTGAACCAGATAAAGAAGACAACCCGTATAATGCCTGGTATTGGAAGACGGAGATACAAGGTGAATTAACAGGTCCGTTACGGGGTAAGCGGATTGCGTTCAAAGATAATATTATGGTGGCGTCAACTCCGATGATGAACGGCTCTTCGACCTTAGAAGGGTACATTCCTGAAGTAGATGCGACTGCAGTGACGCGAGTACTCGCATCTGGAGGTACAGTAGTAGGAAAGGCACATTCAGAATATTTCTGCACTTCTGGAGGAAGCCACACGAATGCGAAAGGACCTGTGTTAAATCCGCATGACATCAGTCGTACTGCAGGAGGATCGTCGAGTGGTTGTGGGGCGCTGTTAGCAGCTGGTGAGATCGATATGGCAGTTGGTACCGATCATGGGGGTTCATGCCGAATTCCCGCTTCTTTCTGCGGTGTCGTGGGGCTGAAACCAACCTTTGGCTTGGTTCCATACACTGGAGTCATGCCTATCGACATGACGATTGACTACGTCGGGCCTATGACTAAAAGTGTTGAAGATAACGCTTTGCTTTTGGGTGTTCTGGCTGGTGCAGATGGCGTTGATAACAACCAGGCTAGAATCCAGGTCAGTAATTATTTAGATGGTTTGGACGAAGGGGTCAGCGGGTTGAGGATCGGTGTGGTGAGAGAGGGCTTTGGGCACGACAACTCTGATCCTCAGGTAGATCTATGTGTTCGCAATGCCGCCGCTAGATTGAAAAGTTTAGGAGCAGAGGTTGAAGAAATTTCAATTCCTATGCATTCGGTTAGCGCGGCTATATGGACACCTATCTATATAGAAGGGTTAGTCGATTCTATGATGCATGATAATGGCTATGGTAAGAACAGAAGAGGTGGGTATGTGGCGAGTTTGATGTCCTACCATTCGAATTGGAGAACTCAAACTCATAAATTCGGTCCACAAACTAAGCTGGTTATGCTGACTGGTGAGTATATGAGCCAGACTTATGGTGGAAAGTATTATGCCAAAGCTCAGAACTTGCGTTCTCGTCTGACGGCAGCTTACGATGAAGCGCTTTCAAAATGTGATATTTTATTAATGCCAACACTGCCTATCACAGCACCACCTATCCCTGCGTCTTCGGCGTCGCCCGGGGAGATCGTCTCTCGAGCTCTTGAAATGGTGCCTAATACCCCAGCGACAGATTTGACTGGACACCCATCTATTTCGATACCCTGCGGAGAAGTAGAGAACCTACCCGTTGGATTAATGTTGGTTGGGCGTCCTTTTGAAGAGAAGTTGGTCTATAAAGCTGCCCACGCCTTTGAGCAATCCGAAAGTAATTAAAAAAAGAAGGATACTACAGTGATTTTAGGACACGAACTTTACGGCTCAGGATCAGAAGGTGTCATCGTAATGCATGACTTCTATGGTTGCCGAGACACTTGGGAATTTGCGCGTAATTTTTTTGATACCTCTAGATTCACTTATGCTTTTGTCGAGGTTCGAGGCTATGGAGAGTCCCGCAATATTCCAGGAGACTATACACCTGCGGAAGCGGCGGCCGATATTCTCGCTTTAGCTGACAATGTAGGATGGGAGAAATTCCATATAGTAGGACATTCGATGAGTGGGATGCTAGCTCAGAGAGTAGTATTAGACGGCGGCTCACGTATCAAATCCGCGATACTAAATACCCCTGTAGCTGCCTCTGGGTTAAGTTTTACTCCTGAAGGTTTTGAGATTATTAAAGGCTCGATTGTTAGCAATGAGATGTTAGAGAAAGCCTTCGATGCTTTGACTGGAGAGCGACTGTGTGATGAATGGATAGCATTTAAGGTTCGACAGACCCGCGCTTCTAGATTAATGAAGGCGCAACATGGCTACCTTGAAAGTCTTTCGAATCAGGGGTTTTTAGATGAAATTGAGGGGAATACCACTCCGATGTTAGTTATTGGGGGAGAGTATGATATGGAACCCTTTACACCAAAGATATTGGAAGAGACTTTTTTGAGTTGGTACCCTAACGCAGAACTTGTTATTTCTGGAAATGCTGCTCACTATCCGCAACAGGAGACTCCTGTTTACGTAGCTACGGTAATGAATGAGTTTCTTGCTCGGCAGATTTGAGGCTGAGATCTGACCGCAACATAGGAAGACGGTTCCCTAGGTATTTCGATGGCTTGAGATATTTCAGGCGGGTTTGAAAAAAGGAAGTGTCAACTCTTTATCTATAAGCTCGAAGCCTGCTCGTACAGGGAGTCCTAACCGAATATTGAGAGTAGTTGAATGTCTGAAGGGAGCTACTAGGCGAGGGCCTTCTTCAAGCTGAACTGTTAACAGGGTATATGGGGCATCATCAGAAAATGCAGGGTGAAAAGTATGATGGCAGACCGTCCAGCTATATATGAGACCTGCCTCAGAAACTTCCTTCCAATCGAACTGCATTGAGTGACAAGCATCACACATTGGTCGAGGATAATGCCGCAGGAGTAAGCAGCTCTTACAGCGCTGAATTAAAAGCTTATGAGATTTCAGACCTGTCCAATAGGGCTCGCTCAATGTTGTAATGAGTGGGCGTGGTCGGGAGGATATCGTGCTGTTCATTTTCTCTACCGATGTAATATGGCGATGGAGCCGTCGCCTAGATCACCAAATCCAGTCACGAGCCCAACTTCTGCGCCTTTTATTTGGCGTTCACCACAGTGCCCCCTAAGTTGCCGAACAAGTTCATTTATATGGTTCATCCCGGCCATATGTGCCTCAGACAGCAGGCCACCGTGAGTATTTATCGGTAAACACCCGCTACGCTTTAGAGCTCCACTAGCGACAAAATCACCACCTTCTCCTTTTTTACAGAAACCTAAGTCTTCGAGCTGACACAACACAATATAGGTGAAGCAGTCATAAATTTGGGCGACATCGATATCAGACAGTTCCACGCCAGCATTTTTAAATGCAATGGGTGCGGCTTTAGAAATCCCCAAAGTGGTCATCAAAGGACGTTGCGTAATCGCACTAGGAGAGTCTGGATGTCCCTCAGCAACCCCTCCTATATAAATTGGCATATGTTTCATGTCACGAGCAGACTCCGCACTACTCACTATGACCGCAGCTGCTCCAAAGCTCTCGAGAGAGCAATCAAATAGTCTCAGGGGATCGGCGATCATGCGTGAGTTCTGATGGTCATTTATTAGCATTGGCTTGCGCATGATTGCACGGTCGTTTAGTTGCGCGTTTGCTCTACAGACCATTGCTATTTCCGCAAAATGTTCGCTTTTTGTGCCGTATAATTCCATGTGGCGTCTCGCCATAGGAGCATAAAACTGTGCCGGAGCATTTGCTCCAACCGGCATTTCAAATTCTGCAACCACATGCATTTGTGGCATTTCCGCTAGACGCGAAGTTATCCGTCCTTCGTTGCCCATAGCGTTGCTTCGCCCTAGACATACCAGTACATTATTTGCCACACCAGTTGTTACAGCCATTGCCGCTGTTTGCAACGCGGCCACTGGACTGGCTCCTCCTAGTGGAGTTGTCGCAGAGTATCTTAGATCGTCGATTCCAAAATTTGTGGCGATAGCTTCGGCTGTGACCCCTTGTGAGCTGTAAGGAATAATGCCATCTATATCTTTAGGCGTTAAGCCCGCGTCATTTACCGCCGATAAAGAAGCCTCTAAAACCAGTTCCAGAGCGCTTTTTTCAGTGGACTTATAATATAAGGTCTCTCCCACTCCCGTTATTGTCGATTTGTCTTTAAGAGAAGCCATCTTATGCTTTTATGATAGCCCGACGACTGGAATAAGTGCGCCATGAATGTCTTTCGCTTTGTCAGAAGCTAAAAAGCACATAAGTTCTGCAACACTGACGGGCGAAACCCATGCGCTGAAATCGGCATCAGGCATATCAATTCGGTTTGTGGGGGTATCTATTATGCTAGGTAGTATTGCATTTACATTGACGTCAAATGACCGGACTTCTTGAGAAATAGTTTCTGTGAGTCGCATGACTGTATTTTTTGCTGTGATATATGCCCCCATCATTGCTTGCCCTTGAATAGCGGCGTTTGCACCAATATTAATTATGGAGCCATTCCTGTTCTCAATCATCTGGGGAAGGGTTGCCGTCACCATGTTGCGCATAGTTTTAACATTCACATTATTCATGTGTTCCCATTCCTCTTCGCTGGTCATCGCCACTGAGTTGCCCATACTAAAGGCTCCAGCGATATTAAAGATGGCATCAATTTTGCCTTGAGATGCAAGGCAGATTTCTACAGCTGCTAAGTCAGTAAGATCAACACAAAATTGAGAAATGCTTTTGTTTGTGAAATCTATGTCTAATTCAACAACTGCGGCACCATAGCTCTTCGCAATTTGGGTTGCGGCTTTTCCAAGTGTTCCGTTAGCACCGGTTATTAATATATTTTTCCCGTCGAGCATACCGTCTCTCTTTATTGTTTTTCTATTTGATGGTTGTGTAAATCGTATTTTTTGCTTCCGAAAATATTTTTTTAACCATAGGAATAAATAGTTCGATGTCTAACAAGGGTTTTTCTGAGTCGAATGCAGGCCCATCGTATTTACTAATGAATTCTTCTGTATGGTCATAGTAGGGAGAGCTTTTATATCTGTCACGCATATTTCGGTCCATCCCTAGATGGTGGAAAAATTGGTACCCCTGAAAGATTCCGTGATGTTTTACCATCCAATGATTCTTTTCCGAGACAAAAGGAAATAATATCGCAGCAGCAATATCTGGATGATTTGCGCTGCCAAGAGTGTCCCCTATATCGTGGAGCAGCGCACAAACCACATATTCTTCATCTCTCCCGTCATTCGCGGCAAGCTCAGCGGTTTGTAGGGAATGCTGCAGCCTATCAATAGGGAAACCTCCATAGTCATTCTGCAGTAGCATAAGATGATTTATGACCCGCTCTGGCAAACCAGCGAAAAATTTCCTGTGTTCTGCCCGTATGATTTCCCAATCATCGGCTGTACTTTTATCCATCGATTTGAAACGCGACTTACTAACATCAGCCGCCGGATGATTTAATGTGCCCATCAGTTAATTCCTTCTAGGTGGGTTTTCTCTCAAAACATTATCCCTCCACCTATTCAAAGATACCTATATTTGGACAAGAAATTAAGGCCTAAGTTGATTTCACCTCTTTTTTTACAAATAGGTGTCTTTATTTGGTTGCGTGGCATAATCATAGTTGGCTGGTTCTAGTAATTTCGATGGAGGTTGGATGAAGTTTACAGACGGGATAATTGTCGTGGTAAAAAAGGACTGTCCTACATGCCTGCTTATAGCTCCAGTACTTGAAGAGTTGGAACAGTCAGGTAAGGAAGTAAGTGTCTATTATCAAGACACATCAGATTTTTTATCAGTTACCAATGTGATCGACGATCGAGAATTGGAGGTGTCTTATAGACTTAATATCGAGATAGTTCCGACACTACTAATGTTTTCCGGTGGGAAAGAATCCAGTCGCTTAACTGGATGGGAGCGAGAAGAGTGGCGAAGCTGCCTTGAGCTTGAGTCTTTGGGTGAAGATCTTCCTGATTGGCGACCTGGATGCGGTTCTCGTTCTGTAGAGCCTGAGATAATTGATGTTTTGGAAGCTAAGTTCGGGAACTTTGATTTTTCTGCGCGAAAAATTCCCTTGCCATTACTAGCTGACGACATTGAGTATTGCTTTGAGAATGGATGGACTGACGGATTGCCGGTAGTCCCACCGACTCAAGAGCGGGTGCTGCGAATGCTTAAAGGGACCTCACGAGCACCGAACGAAGTACTGGGGGTCTTACCGCCGTATTCCATTCAATGTACCGTATCTAAAGTTGCTATAAACGCGGTGTTAGCCGGGTGTAAGCCAGAATATTTTCCGGTTGTGCTTGCTGCAGTAGAAGCAGCATTAGAACCGGCATTTTGTTTGCACGGGTTGTTAGCCACAACTTGGTTTTCTGGTCCTATGGCGATCGTAAACGGGCCAATACGCAGTGAGATTAATATGAACTGGAGTGGCAATGTGCTGGGCCAAGGTAGTAGGGCGAACTCTACTATCGGAAGGGCGCTGCAGTTAACTGTGCGTAATGTTGGAGGAGGCGAGCCTCAAAAAACTGATCAGTCTACTTTTGGCTCTCCTGTTAAATACGGATTTTGCTTTGCCGAAGATGAAAGTACTTCCTGGACCACGTTGTCTGAAGAACGCGGGTTAGATCGGGGTGTCTCCGCGGTGACACTATTTAGTGCTGATGGACCGATCGGTTGCGTTGACCAAAAGTCCAGAGAGCCAGAGGGTTTAATCTACTCACTTGTAGGGACATTAAAAGGCATCAATCATATCGATATGGCCAACGGTTCTGATGCTGTAGTCATCATTGGCCCAGAGCACGGAAGAGTGTTTGACAATGCTGGGTGGAGCAAAGAAAGAACGGTTGATGCTCTCCAATCAGCTCTTTTGATACGCGGGGAAAACCTTGGAATGGGCACAGACCCCGAAGTAGCGAGCAAGGAACAATCGAGCCAATCTGAAAAAATTGCAAAGTTCCGTGAAGGTGGCTTGACTCTGGTTAGAGCAGGCGGACAAGCGGGTCTTTTTTCAGCAATAATTCCGGGATGGATCATGAAAGGTGCACCAGGGACAGACCCTGTAACTAAGGAGATTAAACTATGACTTCTGTTTTACTTGACCCTACGGGCGAATTACAACCTATCGAAAGGTCCCCCATAAAGAAAGTTAAGTCTCTATCGGGATTGAAACTTGGTCTTTTAGACATATCTAAAGCGCGTGGTGATGTGTTCTTAGATCGGCTGGACGGCCTATTTTCTGAGGCTGGAGCCACTGTTTTTAGATATAAAAAACCTACATTTGCAAGACCAGCGCCTATCGGCCTGATTCAAGAGATTGTTGGGAATGTAGATGCTGTTATAGAAGGTCTCGCTGACTGAGGTTCTTGTACGTCGTGCAGTTTGCAGGACATAAAAGAATTAGACAGTAGGGGTATTCCCGGAGGCTTTATTGCTTCTAGTGTTTTTGAAAATGCAGCGATAGCTCATGGTGAAGCTGTGGGCTTTGCGGCAGATAGCCTTTTCGTAGCCCATCCTATTCAAGATAGAACTGATGAGGAAATGAAGTTGTTGGCCGAGACTGCATTTGAGCGAGCAGTGGCCTTGATTTGTCATGGTTAGTTCGCTGGAAGAATATAGGGTTGGTCAGAGTTAAGTAAAAATAGGAAGTGGTTGGAATTTTCCTTTCAAGATGTCATCAGCTTTTTGTGACTCCAGCCAACCTTCAATCGCAGTCGCATATACGCGCCTGAAATCTGTGGTGAATTTTAAATTGTCTGTATCGTTAAGATCTAAAAGGTTAGGCGTTTTTCCGTAATGCCCTCCCTTTACAGGTTTGCCTGCGAAGAACATTGTGTTCGCTGTTCCGTGATCGGTACCTAGGTTGGCATTTTCGCCTGCGCGCCTGCCAAATTCAGAAAACATCATAAGGGAAACATTGTCAGCCATACCCAGACGTTCCATATCATCGAGAAAGCCTCTTACTGCATCGGCAGCATATGTTAATAACCGTTCATGGAGATTTACTTGATGCACATGAGTGTCGAAGGCATTGTTTCGAAAGGCGACATAATAAATCTGAGTAGGGAACTCTGCAGCGATACAAGCTGCAACTTTATCGAGTTGACTGGAGAATACGCCATAATCAACAGGAGAGCTATATTTTTCCCATGCGTTCCTGACTTTCAACGATGAGGCGGTAGCGCTTCTGGCTATGTTATTTAAGAAGTTGAGTGATAGATTCGCTTGGCTACTTTCGATTTTTATCTCTGGGATTGCCGCGAGTTGCTCGTTCCGTATTATTCTTCGAAACTCCGACGGATCGTCGAACACAATCGGGGTGTGATATTTACTTTGTACAGCTAAAGATTGAGAAGAATCGATATTGATAATATAGTTTTCTGGCGCATGGGGCGCTAGAGCATCAGCTGTTCTACCAACCCAGCCATATGGATCTCCGCTGTTAGGAGCAGCCGTATGCCAATAAGCCATAGAAGTGAAGTGTGAATATGACGGTCTTTCATAACCACAACCATGTATGATCGCCAGATCCCCACGGTCCCAGATCTGTTTCATTCCCGCGAGTCCTGGATTCATTCCCCATTCATCATCAATTTTTAGTATTTTGTTTTTGGGTAGTGCAATTGAAGGGCGCAGCTTGTAATACTCATCATCCCTATAGGGGACAATTGTATTTAGCCCGTCATTTCCTCCAGATAATTCGAATATCACGAGCACTCGCGGCTTGGGTGCGATGAGAGGCGCCCCGATCGACATCGCCGGCTGCAACGCGACTCCTGCGAGTGCTGCTGCCTGCTTTAGTAGTTGGCGTCTGTCCATAGTATATTATCCCAATTGATATTCCGGGAGGCTCAAAATAAGATGGAGTAACATCCTAAGAGGGTACTCCAAAGAGCCGGCCACTTGCGAAATTTGTCGAGTGCCAATTTCGTTTTGAAGAAACTCGCTTAGCGATTTTTGAGTAGACAGGTCAAGAGGAACGGACAGAAATCGGTCAACGAAGTAGCTAACCACTTCTTCAGTGTTTTCTATTCCGTTGTTTAAGATCATGTCGGTCAGGTTGATGGCTGGAAGATCCCGCTCTATGGGTTTAACTCTTTCTATCGCCATTTGCCAACCGCGATAACTTCCAAATCGAGTATTGAATTCTTCGTTTCTGTCTGGTTGATTTGAAAGCGCGGCCTCGCCGTAGTCGACATCTGCTTTAGTGGCGTCAGTTATTGTTAATCCTTCCCTGACTTTTTTATGTACACTTAAGATACTGTAGCTATTATCCCCGTCTGGGTAACGATCCCATGGGATAAAGGCTATGTCAGGGAAAAGCATATCATGGATGAAATTGCTTCTTTGTATAATTAGGCTGGGTGTGATCCACGATCTTCCGTAACTCCAACCTGCGACAGTAGGAGGATGCATTAGCCTTTGCCCTAAGCGGCCTGTTGTGTAGTTGAAATCTGGAGTGCCTGGCAGGTTATCCAGCCCAAGCTTACGGTATGTTGATACGACTAACTCAACTGGACTTTTTATACGGGTTGCTACTACCGGGCTTGAATAAAATATTTGAGATGAAAGTATGTCTTTTAGAAAAGGTTTCAGTTCGTATTTTTTGCTTTTTAAAGAAACGCCTAATTCCGCTTTTAAATCATCAGTGATTTTTTGACTTGCGAGAAAACCATAGATTTTCCCAGCAATAAATTCAGAAGTTACTTTTTGTTCAAGTATGATGTCGATAACATCAATACCGTCTAGATTTCCGGAGTGACCCAAAAATGTCTTACTATCGTTATCGTGTTCTAAGGCATTAATCTCAAAATCCAGCCCTTTGAAATTCCAACCAGTAAAGGTTCTCGCAGCTTCTCTGACATCCTGTTCTGTGTAATGACCAACACCCATCGTAAAAATTTCAACAATCTCTCTTGCAAAATTCTCATTGGGAGCTGATTTTATATTGACTCCAGCATCCAGAAACATCAGCATTGCGGGGTTTTGCGATACAGCTATCATTAACGTTCTAAAATCGCCAAGCCCTTCACTTTGGAACAAAGTTAACTGCTGAAGCATTTTGCGGTAGTCTCTTACTTTGTCTTCATTCGTTGCAAAGTGTCCGTGCCAAAAAAGAGCCATTTTTTCCTGTAAGGGATAGTCTGAAACCAGCATTCTTTGGCCCCACCACTGTGTCACCCTGTCGGTTTCAAGTCGACTAGCTCGCAGCCAATAGAAGAATTTATCTACTATGGGTTGTAGCGGACGGTTGCCATCAGGCCTAACTTTTATACCTAAAGCTGAACCAGTTTCCTTAGCTAAATTGGTAGTAGCCGGCCTGCTGGGAGGGAAAGGATCTAACCCAACATCAAAAACGCCAGAATGCACAAAGTCGTCGAATTTTTTCGAGCGGTTTTTTGGTCCATCTACGATTAGATCCACGGCATCTTTGAGAGAGAGTTGGGAGAATTGGTGAATTTCTTCAGGGGTGGAGCCGAACCCAGTGCGCTCGAGTAGGTGTTTTGCATTGCTGGCATTCCAGTTTTCTACTGTTAAGCGCTCGAGTGCCACTCCCTCATTAATAGTGCCGAGGAAAGCTAACAGCAGGACTAAAAATCTGTATTTAACCCTAGGCATCGCCGACCGCCAAATGAGCACCTACGGGGACTTCAACCCGATAAAGTTTCGCAGCATTTCCCCATAAGATTTTTTCTTTAACTTCTGGAGCACAGTCACCTAGGCCCTCACTAATCCTATCGTTTATTTCGGAGCCAAAGAGGGAGGTGGGATGAGGAAAGTCTGTTTCAAATAATATATTGTCAATGCCCACCTTATCTAACAGTCTTTTAGGAGCGACTTGCTCGAACCAGTAACAACTGTATACGTTCCTGCGAAAGTATTCGGATGGAAGCATATCAAGATCAGGCCGCTCGCTTTGCACGCTATTCCCCTCAAATTGATAATCTAAAGCCTCTAGCATAAACGGTATCCACCCTATTCCCGACTCTACCGATACAAACTTGATTGTAGGAAATTTGGCCAAGACTCCTGACAGGAGTAAGTCACTGAGTTGAACGCCGTTGCGCATAAAAAATTCCACTGAAAGCTCTGCAAATGCAGCCATTTTTCCGACAACAGCCGATTTCTCTTTAGTAAGGCCGGTTTCCATATTTCCAGAGCCAATATGAAAACTAATTGGCAAGTCGTATTCACAAGCGACTTCCCATAGCGGGTCCCAATGCGGGTCACCTAGGAAGGGGTGGCCAAATGATTGAGGGTCACCAGTGAATAAAATCCCTTTATGTCCAAGTTTGGCGCAACGATGTATTTCAGAGACCGAAGCTTCTACGTCCCAAAATGGGATAGATGTGATAGGTAGCAAGCGTCTCGAGTCAGCCGACGCCCATTCGGTTTGCCAATCATTATAGACTTTAACGCAAGTAAGCATGAGCTCAGGGTCTTTGAGTTTCAGAAATGCTTGGTTCCCAAAGCCTCCGACATTTGGGTACATTACCATGGCCCAGATATTGTACTTGTCCATATATTTGAGGCGCTCAGCAGCATCCCACGCACCCGGGTGCATATCATCATAGCTATTAGGTGGATTCAGCATACTGCCGACTCCGGCGGTGGCACTATAGCCGAGACGGGCAATAGGTGTCTTTCCTATGTACCAAAGATAGCGACCATGTTTGTCTTTTCTGACTGTTGGGACAGCATCTTTCATCTTTGCTGGGACTCGTTTGGTCCAGAGATCAGCACTTTCGGTAACATGAGTGTCTACGTCAATAATCGAATACTGTTGCACAGTGCACCCCCTGCGTATAGCTTATATGAAGTTAGTAATAGACTAACCGGAGACAGACGATATTGCCAAGTAAAATGTGTCGGATTTGGAGGGGATTTCATGACTTACGATTTATTAATTAAGAATGGTTTTGTAGTTGATGGAACGGGAGCATCAAGGTTTCGAGCGGATGTGGGTGTGAAAAATGGAAAAATCGCTCATATAGGGAAAATAAACGAGAGCGCGTTAGAGACGATTGATGCCGAAGGACAAGTTGTTACCCCCGGCTTTGTTGATGGGCACACACACATGGATGCCCAAATTTTCTGGGATCCTTTAGGTCAGTGCTCCTGCTTCCATGGTGTGACTACAGTCATGATGGGTAATTGTGGATTCACACTTGCACCTTGCGCTGAAAAGGATGCTGATCTTGTTTTCAGAAATCTTGAAAGAGCGGAAGATTTGCCTCGCGATGCGATGAAGGAAGGAATCAATTGGCAGTGGGAGACTTTCCGAGAATACTTGGCGGTTATTGATGCACTACCAAAAGGGATTAACTATGGCAGTTATATCGGACATTCCGCCCTCAGAACCTATGCTATGGGCGAGCGCGCGTTTACAGAATTAGCTACGCCAGATGATCTGAAAAAAATGCAACTGGAACTCGAAGATGCTATGCGTGCTGGTGCTATTGGTTTTTCTACTTCCCGCACGGTCAATCACTTGACGGCAGACGATCGACCGGTCGCGAGCCGCGTTGCAGACTGGGCAGAAGTAACGTCTCTGGTTAAAACAATGGGTAATGTGGGTGGCGGTATTTTTGAATTAGCCAGTGAAGAACCTGGTCGCAGCCCACAGCGAAGAAAAGATTATTTTGATCGGCTAAAAAATCTGGCAGTTGAGTCTGGGTGCCCAGTTACTTACGGTATGCCAAGCATCCGAGTGGCGCCAGAGTTGTGGCCTGCTTTTTATGATTTGGGTGATGAAGTCGCTGAGGCGGGGGGCACTTTATTCATTCAAGCGCATAGTCGGTCCATCTCGACGATGCTGTCTTTTCGTTCACAAACGCCTTTTGACGCATGGGATGTGTGGCGTGATGTGCGAAACAAACCGATAGAAGAACAGATGGTTTTAATGCGCGATCCTGAAGTTAGACGCAAGCTAATTGACGTGGCTTCAAGGCCGTATGAAGGTCCGAAAGCAGCAGGTGCCGAGGCTAGACCTCCTGAATGGGATTGGGTCTATTTATTTAACGGTGTGGGTGATGAACAGTTGATGTCTGAAGTTGCCAAAGAGCGAGGAGTCCATCCGGTAGAAGCGATGATAGATATTGCCTTGGAGCGTAACTTTGATGTTTTTTTTCGCCAACCTTTGGCTAATGAAGACCAAGAGTCAGTGCTAAAAATGATGAAACATCCTAGAAGTGTGGTTACTTTCTCTGACTCTGGCGCTCATGTTGCGCAGATAATGGACTCATCTCTACAAACGCACTTATTGAGTCACTGGGTAAGAGAAAAAGAGGCTTTCACGCTTGAAGAAGCGGTAAAATTAATAACATCTGACACAGCAAATGCTTGGGGATTAAAGGATAGAGGAGTCATTAAAGAAGGGATGAATGCCGATATATTGGTTTTCAATCCAGAGACCATAATGCCTAATATGCCTGAACTTGTTAATGATTTGCCTGCCGGAGCGCAACGCTTAAAGCAGACATCGACTGGGATTTCAAACACTATTGTAAATGGTTCAATACTGCTGAAAAACGATAAGCCGACGGGTGCACTTCCAGGACGATTGGTTAAAGGGATGAGTGCTAAGCTATAGCGTACGATTTCCTTGATTTTTTTCATTGAAGTTCGTATCTAAATCTTTAAAATACATACCGATAAAAGTCGTAGTAACGAATTAAAACTAGGTGAAATTTGAATGAGAAAGTATCTCCACATTGACGTAGATGATAAATCAACGAGGGAAGAACAGTTTGTTGGGGAACAGATAGCTAGAGCAGGCAGATATTTCATCGCTAAGACTTTGGTGGACTTAGATGTTGCAAAGGTTGATCCGTTGGGGCCCGACAATCCTCTTATATTCTCGGCAGGTCCTTTTGCGGGAAGTAATTTTTCTAATGCTAACCGTACCAGTGTCGGGTGTAAAAGCCCACTTACTGGAGGGATAAAAGAAGCCAATGCAGGCGGTTCCTTTGGATTGGCTATGGGTCAGCTTGAAATTGCAGGCTTTACTCTTTATGGCATGAGTGAGGAATGGCAGGTCATTCATTTGAAAAAAGATGGCTCTATAGAATGGAGTTCTGCAGATGCCTTTTTGGGTAAAGGGACTGTTGAATGTGCGGCCATGTTACATGAGAAGTTTGGATCAAAAGTCAGCCTGGCAATTTGTGGTCCTGTTGGTGAGTATGGCGGATTAATTTCCGGTATTTCAATGAGCGACACAGATCAGCGGCCATCTCGAATCGCTGCGAGAGGCGGAGTGGGTGCCGTCATGGGTTCAAAGAAAATCAAGGCGATTGTGATTGACTTGCATAAAATGCCAGGTTTCGCTGATCGAAAAAAGCTGTTGAAAGGGATTAAAGAATATGGACGTATGATCCGGGAAGATGATGCCACTATGGCTCTTAAGGATTACGGTACCGCGATGATGGGCGATTACACCAATTATGTAGGTGGCTTGCCGACAAACAACTTTAGTGCAGGTAGTCAGGCTACGGGCGAGGGTGACGTATTCGAAATGGGAGGACAGCATATCCGTGAACGGAATATGGAAAGAGGAGGCGAAACGTCGCATGCATGTATGCCTGGATGTATGATCGAATGCAGTAATGTGTACGTGGATGAGAAAGGAGAAGAGATAACTTCCCCAGTCGAATACGAGACATTAGGGATCATGGGTACTAACTGTGGAATCACTGATCCTGATGATTTGGCTCGACTCAATTGGCATGCAAATGATCTCGGGATAGATACCATCGAGACTGGTGCTGCGATGGGTGTCCTTTTGGATGCTGGCCTAGCAGAGTTTGGCGACGTTGATTTCCTGACCTCGGTAATGCAAGAAATACGTGAAGGGACCGAAAATGGAAAGCTTTGGGCCCAAGGGACAGGCGCTGTGGGGAAACATTATAAGGTCCACAGAACTCCAGTCATCAAAAACCAAAGTATCAGCGCATATGATCCAAGAGTTATTGAGGTTACTGGGCTTTCAATGATGCTGACGGCGCAAGGAGCAGATCACACCACAGGAAACGCGGCAAAATATGAATGCAGTGGAAAAGGGGTGAAAGAGTTAGTAGCTGTGAGTATGGATGCCCAAGTAATATGCGCTACCGCTGACTCTCTCGGTTTATGCTTGTTTGGACGGTCGGTTACAAATACTAACGTCGAAATGATAGTTGGCTTGATTAACGACGCGCTAGGAACAGACCTTGAGCCTGAGTTCTTCTATGAGATCGGGAAAGAAACTTTGCTATTGGAAGACGAATTCAATAAAGGAGCTGGCTTTACTGAGATTGATGATGAGCTGCCCGAGTTCTTTTATGAGGAAGCTCTAAGCCCGAGTAATCAAGTTGCGCGCTTTCATGCGCATGAGGTTAATGAGGCTCTACGCGAGTGGTGGTCAGAAAACGCTGCATAAGCGAAACCGCCAGTGCCAGAGACAAAGGATAATAGATGGGTAGAGTGAAACTATTTGCTTTGTTACTGATGGCATTCTTATTTCCTGGCGATATTTTGGCATCTCTACCTGATACTCAAAAGAATTTCTCTCTAGAAAAATATATGGGGGATTGGTTTCAGATTGCCCTGATTCCGAATCGCTTCCAAAAGAAATGCGTGGGACAAGCACGGGCCAACTATAGGCTTTTACCGTCTGGAGATGTGGCGATTGTGAATCAATGTATTGAAAGTGATTTCAAACTAAAACGCGCTGACGGTATTGCTAAGATCAATAAGACGTTTAATGACAATGCTCGGCTAATGGTGCGCTTCGCACCAAAATGGTTGTCTTTATTATCCTTTGTTTGGGGTGATTACTGGGTATTGGCTATCGAGTCAGATTACTCTGCAGTGCTCGTGGGTTCGCCCGACAGAAAGTATCTATGGGTTTTGGCCCGAACCCCCACGATTTCTAAAAAAGTCTATAGACGACTTACCAGTATTGGCTTGGCACAAGGATTCAATATATCGGAACTAGTACTGGAAGGCGCGCTTCTTGATTAGCCGAACACTGAAGTGACATGCTCTGTATCTAAGTATTCCCTCACGGCAATTATTTTTCCTTTATTGATGACCATCATGAAGTGATAAATATTCTTATAAGTCTTCCCATTACTTATTTCTCCATAAGATGTGGCTTCTACTGAAACTCGATCATCTTCAGCGGTCATCAAGTTAGGCGTAACCGTTAATCCATTGGGTGCTAAAGGGACTACCTGCTCTAATAGGGTAGAAAATTCGCTCTTCGAATAAGTGCCTGACAGGCTTGTTGAGCCAGCAACCCACCAAGTAGCATCATGACTTAACATGTCGAGAGCTGAGGAATAATCGCCAGCAGAAAAATTTTCCCAGAACTGTAGGACTATCTTTTTGTTACTTTCAGCATCCATATCTCTGTCCCTTTAAACACTAAACTTGAGTCTCTAGAGCTTAATTGAAATGCACTTCATAGCATAGCCTTTTGGCTATTCACGCCGTTTGTTATTCGAGTAACCGCAACATTGATTTTTCCGTCTGAATAAACCAAGCTCTCACTTCAATATCTAAAATATTTGAAAGGACTGGAAGATGAGGCCGATAGACTACTTTGAACGGGGAGTTAGATTGGATCCTGACCGCACTTTTTTGGCGAGCGAGGATATTAAATACTCCTACCAGGATGCCAAAAAGTTGATTGATGCGGCTACTAAAGGTTTATATGCGGCTGGGTTTGAGATCGGAGACTCGATAGCCGTGTACTCTCATAACCATGCAAGTGCTGTTTTGGGAGTGTTCTCTAGCATGAATGCTGGCGGTGCATGGATTCCTGTAAATGTTCGCAACAGTGCTGCTACAAATGCTGAGTACATGTCGTATACACGAACGAAGTGGCTCTTCTACCACTCCCAAGTCTCTGAACAGGTTTCAGAATGCATTCCATTACTGCCAGAGCTTAAAGGGGTGATTTGTTTGGATAGGAAGGATAACGGTCACCCTTCCTTAGTAGATTTTTCTGATGCTGGGAAAATGGTTGATGTCCCTGATTGGTCTGATCCGTTTGGAGCTCCAAATATGGTCTTTTCTCGTTGGCCGACAGGCGGGACTACAGGGCCTTCGAAAGGGGTAGAGATAAGCAATGCAAATATTTTGACGATGTTCGAACTAGGTTTGAAACACTATGTGGGGGAGGACACAAAAGATGTCGTCCATTTGGCTGTTGCGCCCATCACCCATGCAGCGGGTGTTATTATTGGTATCTTTTCTGCGGTCGCGGGAACTACCATTGTGCATCCAGCATTTGATCCTAAGAAAGTACTTGAGAGTATCGCTCGTGACAAAGTGACACATATATTCCTTCCGCCTACCGCTTATTATGCTCTACTTGAATGCCCTGATGTCAAATCATATGACTGCTCAAGTTTGAGGCAAATTTTGATCGCTGCTGCACCAGTTTCTCCTGACAAATTTCGAAGAGGGGTTGAGGTTTTTGGTGACGTGATTTGTCAGTGCTATGGACAGGCAGAGGCCCCTATGTTGATTTCAATGCTGGCACCTGAGGTTGTGTCTGCCGCAGCTTCAGGATACAAATCGGAGCGACTTAAAAGTTGCGGGAAGGTGACGTCCTGTACCGAGGTGGCGATTTTAGATGACTCCGGGAAGGTGTTGTCAGTGGGTGAGCGAGGAGAAATATGTTGTCGCGGCCCGCTGGTCACCCTTGGGTATTTTGAAAAGCCCGAAGCTACGGCAGAGGCACGCTTATATGGGTGGCACCACACGGGTGATGTTGGTTATCTGGATGACGATGACTATCTTTACATAGTCGATCGTAAGAAAGACATGATCATCACTGGTGGATTTAATGTTTTCGCGACTGAGGTTGAATCGCCAATCTTAGAAATACCTGGTGTCCTAGAATGCGCTGTAATCGGCGTACCCGATGAGCGTTGGGGAGAGTCTATTAAGGCAATAGTCGTGCTAAATGCGGGGATAGAGATGTCACCGGGACAAATAGTGGATAGCTGCAAAGACAAACTTGGGGGAGTGAAAACTCCTAAATCCATCGAGGTATGGGATGAGATACCCAAAACAGCAGTAGGTAAAACCGATAAAAAAGCGATCAGAGCTAAATTTTGGGGTCAATCTGACCGATTAGTAAATTAATGGCATCATCTAAAACAGCAGTTATTACTGGTGCTGGAAGTGGTATCGGCAGACAAACCGCTCAGTTGTTCTTGGAGAATGGCTACCACGTGGCTTTAGTAGGGCGAAGAGAAGAGCAGCTCCGAGAAACAGCCGACGGGAGAGATGGGGCTATTATTCTTCCTTATGATGTGGGTTGTTCTGAGTCGGTCATAGCCGTTTTTGAAGAGATTTACAGTCGATGGGGATATCTGAATGTTCTCTTCAACAACGCAGGTATAGGATCGCCGTCTAAGTTAATCGATGAAACTTCAGTAGACACGTGGCTAGCGATGGTCAACACAAATTTGACAGGTTCCTTTCTGTGTGCTCGCGAGGCCTTTCGAATAATGCGTAATCAAAGACCGCAAGGCGGTCGTATAATCAATAATGGATCTATATCTGCGCAAACTCCACGACCAGGGTCGGTTCCTTATACTACTACAAAGCACGCGATAACTGGATTGACTAAAAGCTTGTCGTTGGACGGACGTCCTTTTGATATTTGTTGTAGCCAGATTGATATAGGAAATGCTTTGACTGAAATGGCGACTCCAATGACACAAGGAGTTCCTCAAGCTGATGGCTCTGTAAGAGCGGAAGCTACAATGGATGTCTCTCTAGTCGCAGAAGCGGTATTGCAGATCGCAAATCTCCCGCTGCAGGCAAATATTCAGTTTATGACACTTATGGCAAATAGAATGCCTTTTGTAGGTCGCGGATAATGAGCTGAGTAAGTAGCGAGAGTATCGCGTATTTCTTGCAATAAACCCTATTAGTGTTAATGTTTTTAGAATAGTTGTGTTTCAAAGTCTGTTCTAAAATCCAAGTAGGGGAGCCGTTATGAAGTTTTCTGTCACGATTGACCCAAATATCAACGATTGGGATATAGTGCGATACGCGGAGGAACTTGGCTTTGATCGAGCCTGGGTCCCTGACTCACAAATGATATGGTCGGATTGCTATGCTCTTATGGCCTTAGCTGCGACGAACACCAAACGAATAGAGATTGGCACAGGTGTCGCAATAGCGGGAACTCGTATTGCGCCTGTTACTGCACATTCTATTGCGACGATTAATCAGTTAGCTCCCGGAAGAATATTTTTGGGCATTGGTACCGGCCATACAGCTATGCGGGTCATGGGACAGAACCCGCTTCCCGTCAGAGAATTTAGAGAGTACTTGCGTGTGCTTCGAGGGCTGTTGAGTGGTGAGGCAGTCGATTATACCTATCGAGGACGGACTAAAGAGATCCAGTTTTTACATCGAGAAAGGTATTACTTGAATTTAGACAATAAAATACCAATTTACGTTGCGGCTAACGGACCAAAAGCTTGCGAAGCTACGGGTGCGTATGGGGACGGTTGGATAACTATTGGTGATGCGGGAGATGAAATTTCAAGCCGACTGGAGCAGATTCATGGCGGAGCACAGACTGCGGGTCGGACATTGGATGACAGCTTTCAAACATCATTTTTGACAGCACCATGTATTTTGCGAAACGGAGATAAGTTAACTGATGATCGAGTCATTAACGAAGTAGGATCGTGGGTGACAACTGAGCTGCATTTCTTCTATGAGATCTGGAAAAAAGCAGGTAAGAAAAATGACATGATTCCTAAACATTTCGAGAGCATATGGGACGATTACTTAGAGAGGGTAAATAAATTTAGTCTTCCTGAAAATGCTAGATTTCGGCAGGTCCATCTCGATCATGCTACTCACATCGTACCTGAAGAGCGTCGGTTTGTGACGCCTGAGGCGATCAAGGCTTGCTGTTTCGTTGGGACTCCTGACGAGATCATAGAGCGGATTAAGGAAAAGGAAAAAAATGGTGTGAAAGAAATCAACATCATGCCCTCGTCAGAATCTCAGCGGAAAGTTTATCGAGACTTTATGGAACTGGTGATACCCGCGTTTAGATAAGATCACAACTAGGCCGTCAACCTTATACTTTATTGCCAATAAGGTTGGCATCAAAATATAATATGTTTTCTTACAGATACAGACCTGTTGAAAGCTTTTATTAAAAGGAATTGTTTCATGAAATTTGCCGTTACTATCGATCCGAATATTAATCGTTGGGACCTCATTCGATATGCCGAGGAGTTAGGCTATGACCGTGCGTGGGTTCCAGATTCTCAGATGATTTGGTCTGATTGCTACGCAACCTTAGCGTTGGCCGCGGTGAATACGAAACGTATAGAAATTGGAACTGGTGTTGCGATTCCAGGTACTAGAATTGCACCGGTGACCGCTCACTCGATCGGTACGATAAATCAGTTGGCGCCTGGGCGCACATTTTTAGGGATAGGTACTGGTCACACTGCGATGCGTGTTATGGGCCAA
Organism: Pseudomonadota bacterium; assembly: GCA_018668255.1. Classification (GTDB taxonomy): domain Bacteria; phylum Pseudomonadota; class Gammaproteobacteria; genus UBA4457. Next base: position 67,005 of record JABISZ010000072.1, read on the forward strand.
GATCCCATGCCAGTGAAAG
>JABISZ010000010.1 GCA_018668255.1 Pseudomonadota bacterium
GAACCCGCGACCCCCGGCGTGACAGGCCGGTATTCTAACCAACTGAACTACCGCTCCAATTCTTGGTGGGTGCTGAGGGGATCGAACCCCCGACCCTCGCCTTGTAAGGGCGATGCTCTTCCAGCTGAGCTAAGCACCCAAACTGATATTCTAGTTTACTGCATCCTTAAGAGCTTTACCTGCTTTGAACGCTGGAGCTTTTGATGCCTTAATCTTTATAGCTTCGCCGGTTTGAGGATTACGACCACTTCTAGCGGCTCGGTCTCTCACTAAAAACGTACCAAATCCAACCAACGTAACTTGATCGCCTTGCTTTAAAGAACCGGTGATAGTATCAACAACTGCGTCTACTGCTCTCGCGGCTGATGCTTTAGACATATCTGTAGCCGTAGCTACGGCTTCAATCAAATCTGCTTTATTCATAATTTCTTCCCTTAGTAGGACATCAGCGAAGGTTTCACTGGTGCTCTTTAAAACGATTTATATCAAGCGTGCAATTTAGCGTCAAGGACTGCTTTAATGCAATGGTATTATACCTCTAGAACCTAATGACGCCTAGCAGTTTCCGCGGATATGTTTTTCCCCGCGACTTCATCAGCCTCGACGGCCTCTTTGTTACTTCCATCCACCTCTAAAGGTTTGGGAGCAGTTCTCAGAGCCACATCAAAAACCTCATCAATCCATTTGACGGGAATTATCTCTAATTCTTTAGTTATCTTGTTAGGGATCTCAGTAAGATCGCGCTCATTGTCTCTAGGAATGATAACTTGCTTTATCCCTCCTCGGAGCGCGGCAAGTAACTTTTCTTTTAATCCTCCTATCGGGAGCACCTCTCCTCGAAGCGTAATCTCTCCGGTCATCGCGACTGCAGCTTTAACAGGTATTTTCGTAAGCGCTGACACCATCGCCACGCACATGCCTATCCCAGCGCTAGGACCGTCTTTAGGTGTAGCTCCCTCAGGCACATGAAAGTGCACATCACTGCGACTATGGAAATCTGCAGCTATCCCGAGCGTCTTAGTACGACTTCGGACAACTGTCATTGCCGCCTTGATAGACTCTTGCATAACGTCACCTAAACTACCTGTATATACCTCCTTTCCTTTCCCCGGAACAACAACAGCCTCGATTGTCAGTAAATCACCACCAACTTCTGTCCATGCCAACCCAGTTACTTGTCCTACGCGATCTTCCTCTTCACCAAGACCAAATCGAAACTTCTGCACTCCCAGATATTTATCTAAATTCTGCTCCGTAACAGATATTTTTTTTGTTTTCAGGTCGGTCAGTAAATGTCTGACTACTTTCCGACAGATATTTGCGATCTGCCGCTCCAAGCTTCTAACTCCAGCTTCTCTCGAGTAGTAGCGGATAATGCCACGCACAGCAGACTCACTGATCTTTAATTCATGATCTTTAAGACCCGCATTCTTAAGTTGCTTCGGCACTAAGTATTTGAGCGCAATTCTAGTTTTTTCCTCTTCCGTATAGCCAGATATATTGATTACTTCCATTCGATCCATTAGTGGAGCAGGGATATTCATGGTGTTAGCTGTCGTTACAAACATCACTTCGGAAAGGTCATAATCGAGTTCTAAATAATGATCATTAAATGCTGTGTTTTGTTCTGGATCGAGCACTTCCAACAGAGCGGAACCTGGATCTCCCCGAAAATCCATTGCCATTTTGTCTATTTCATCTAGCAAAAAAAGTGGATTCTTTGTTTTTATTTTCGACATATTCTGGACGATCTTTCCTGGCATCGCTCCAACATAAGTCCTACGATGTCCACGAATCTCCGCTTCATCACGAACCCCACCCAGTGACATGCGCACAAATTTTCTATTAGTAGCGCGCGCTATTGACCGACCGAGAGATGTTTTACCCACACCAGGAGGCCCTACGAGACAGAGAATGGGACCTTTGAGTTTTTTAACCCGCTTTTGAACTGCGAGGTATTCAAGTACTCGTTCTTTTACTTTTTCAAGGCCATAGTGATCTTCATCTAGAATTTCTTCGGCTTTATCTAGCTCAGTTCGAACTTTCGACCGCTTTTTCCAAGGTACCCCGACAACCCAATCAATGTAATTTCTAACGACAGCCGCCTCAGCAGACATTGGAGACATCATTCTTAATTTTTTGAGCTCTCCTTCCGCTTTTTCTAGAGCTTCTTTTGGCATGCCCGAAGCCGAGATCTTTTTTGCAAGCTCATCAAATTCACTCAGGCCTTCCTCGCTTTCCCCAAGCTCATTTTGTATCGCTTTCATTTGCTCATTTAGATAGTACTCTCGCTGGCTTTTTTCCATCTGTTTTTTAACGCGCCCGCGCAGTTTTTTCTCTACTTCAAGAAGATCGATCTCTTCTTCCATCAGCCCGATCAAAAATTCAAGTCGTTCCGAGAGGTCTATTATCTCAAGAATTTTCTGCTTCTCTAGCATTTTGACATTTATATGGGCCGCTATGGTGTCCCCAAGTCGAGAAGGATCGTCAATACTGGACAAAGAAGAAATTATCTCAGGAGGTATTTTCTTGTTTAACTTGGCATACTGATCGAATTGACCCATAAGTGCGCGTGTTAAGGCCTCGCTTTCCTTTTCACTAGGCTCTGACACCTCTATCTCTTTTATGGTTGCGGCATAAATGTCTTGAGCATCAACAAAGGATTCAATCTCAGCTCGACAAACCCCCTCCACTAATACTTTAACTGTCCCATCGGGCAGCTTAAGTAGCTGTAATATATTTGAAATGGTACCAACACGATGAACATCCCCCTCGCTAGGGTTATCTTCTCCTGCATCTTTCTGACCCACAAGAAAAATCTGTTTCCCATCCTCCATAGCACTATCGAGAGCAGCAATGGACTTCTCTCGCCCAACGAAAAGCGGAATAACCATATGCGGGTAGACAACCACATCTCGTAAAGGTAATACAGCAAACTCTTTAGAATGATTACTCATGCAAGAAGTACTCCTAAGGCTATGGGCAAATTTTTAATGTTGATAATAATGCAAAAAACACGTCTGTCCTGCCTTAAAGTAAAGTTGCGAAATTCAGGAGAGAATACAAAAATTGTATTCTCAATGACTGCATTTACTCTGAAGCAGCCGTGGAAGAAACTTCTGAACTTTCATATATTACTAGCGGGTTACTCTCACCTCTTATTGCACTTTCATCAACAACCACTTTTGTCGCGTTTTTTAACGACGGTAATTCATACATGGTGTCTAAAAGATTTTTTTCAAGGATTGAACGTAAGCCCCTAGCGCCACTTTTTCTTTCCAGCGCTTTATCCGCTATCGCTAGCAAAGCATCCTCTCGAAACTCAAGCTCGCAATCCTCCATCTCAAACAATTTTGCATATTGCTTAGTAAGAGAATTCCTCGGTTCCACTAGAATTTGTACTAATTGCTCTGCATCCAACTCTTCCAGAACAGCTAAAACAGGCAGCCGTCCGACAAACTCCGGTATTAATCCGTACTTAACTAAATCTTCCGGTTCAACTTGCTGCAAAAGCTCAGATGAAGATTTCTTGTCATCTTTTCCTTGCACTTCAGCGGAAAACCCCATTCCACTCTTCTCAGATCTAGCCCTAACCGTAGTATCTAAGCCGGCAAAAGCCCCGCCACAAATAAACAAAACATTACTCGTATCGACTTGCAAAAATTCCTGTTGAGGATGCTTCCTCCCTCCTTGAGGAGGAACAGACGCGATAGTTCCTTCTATAAGCTTCAGGAGAGCCTGTTGAACCCCTTCACCCGACACATCTCTCGTTATAGAGGGATTGTCAGACTTGCGCGAAATCTTATCTATCTCATCGATATATACAATACCAGTTTGAGCTTTCTCTACATCATAATCACACTTCTGCAGAAGCTTTTGGATTATGTTCTCTACATCTTCCCCGACGTAACCTGCTTCCGTAAGGGTCGTCGCATCAGCTATGGTAAATGGGACATTCAGCAGCCTTGCCAAAGTCTCCGCCAGCAGGGTTTTCCCACTACCGGTTGGCCCCACAAGCAGCACATTACTTTTGGAAAGTTCGATATCGTCTTTTTTAACTCGAGTATCTAATCGCTTATAGTGATTATAAACGGCGACGGCCAGTATTTTTTTTGCCTCATGTTGTCCAATTACGTACTCGTCTAAGCTGTCTTTGATTTCTTTCGGTATGGGTAGCTTCGCACCCTTATCAGCTGCCGCTTTTTCTTGGATTTCTTCTTGGATAATATCAGTACACAGTTCAACACATTCGTCGCAAATAAAAACTGACGGGCCTGCAATTAATTTCCTGACCTCATGCTGGCTCTTCCCACAAAAGGAGCAATAGAGTAATTTATCACTATCCGCTTTGGGATTATCACCATCACTCATATAGCATCACCTCTTCAATCATCAAAAAATATTTTAATCTTTGGCTTTTGTCACTTCTCGACTAGATAAGACTTCATCGATAATTCCATAATCAACGGCTTCTTCTCCACTCATAAACCGGTCTCTGTCTGTATCTGCTTCAATTTTTTCTATGGGTTGCCCAGTATGAGTTACTAAAATCTGATTCAATCGCTCGCGTGCTTTCAATATTTCTTTAGCATGAATATCAAAGTCAGAAGCTTGACCTTGGAAGCCACCCAGTGGTTGATGAATCATCATTCTAGAGTGCGGCAAACAATATCTCTTTTTGGCAGCCCCACCAGCTAATAGCAAGGCACCCATACTGGCCGCTTGGCCAATGCACATTGTGCTAACATCAGGTTTAATAAACTGCATCGTGTCGTAAATTGCCAAACCGGCAGACACTGAGCCTCCTGGAGAATTGACGTACAGATGTATGTCCTTATCGGGATTCTCTGACTCTAAGAATAATAACTGAGCAACCAATACGTTCGAAACATAATCTTCAACAGGGCCCACCAAAAAGATCACACGCTCTTTAAGTAATCTAGAGTAGATATCGTTAGCCCTCTCTCCCCTAGCAGTCTGCTCGACTACCATCGGTACTAGATTCAAGCCGCGAGGAGCGTTTTGCCCTGCCGAAAAATCAGAAATATCTATTGCCATTACTTACCTTCCTAATTACCTATTTACTAGTCTGCATCGGATTCATTAACCCGTCAAATGAGATACTCTCTTCTTTCACATCAGCCTGCTGAGCAAGCCAATCAACCACAGTTTCTTCTAAACAAGCGCCTTCTATTTGCTTAAGCTGTTCAGGATTTTCGTAGTACCATTTGGTCACAGCTTCCGAGTCTTCATATCCCGCTGCCATCTTAGAAATCATTTCTTTAACTTTATCAGGCTCCGCTTTCAGTTCTTCTCTCTTAATTATCTCCGCCATCAAAAGGCCCATTTTCACACTGCCCTCAGCCCTGTCGTTTAACGCTTTTTCAAAAGCTTCCTCATCGTTAGAAGGATTGACTCCTCTCATCATTAGCTCTCGGGACATTTGCTCTCTCTGCCGACCAACTTCCTCTAATACTAGACTTTTAGGAATCTCAAACTGGTTCGCATCCATCACTTTTTCCATAATTTCATTACGGAACCTCGTTGTCTGGGTCTTCTCACGCTCTTTTTCCATATTCTCGAGCACTTGAGTTCTAAATGCCTCTTCTCCGCCCTCCTTGACGCCAAATTTCTCGAAAAAATCATCGTCTAGCTCCGGCAAAGCTGACTCAGAAATTTTCTTCACTACGATATCGAACTTTACCGGTTTCCCAGCTAAAGCTTCATTTTGATAGCCTTCAGGAAAATTTAGAGCTAAAACAGGATTATCGCCTTTTGATTGCTCAACCAGTCCATCTTCAAAACCCTCAATCATAGTTCCTGCACCCAGGGACACCTCAAAATCGCTTCCAGTACCGCCTTCAAAAGGCTCACCCTCGATACTGCCAGAAAAATCGATGGAAAGCTGATCTCCAATTTTCGAAGGCCGATCGACCTCAGTCCAAACCTTGTGGTGATCACGAAGCTGTTCCACAACTTTCTCTAAATCTTCGTCAACAATATCGCAACTCAACTTAACAACGTTGACCTTCTCTAATGATGCCGGCTCGATAACCGGAAAGACTTCAAAAACTGCAGTGTACGTGAGGCCAGATCCAACCTTCGACGACACCTCGTCTATGGCAGGCTGTCCAGCCGGCTGCAGGCCTTTAGAGGTCAGCGCCTCGCTGAAAGTACTTTGCAGCGTTTCTCCAACTACCTCATCCCTCACCGAGGCAGTATAACGTTGCCTCACAACGGAGAGAGGTACCTTCCCTTTCCTAAACCCATCTATTGTCACTGTTTGCACTAACTTGGCAAGACGGGATTCCACATCAATCGAAATACGCTCTTCTGGTATTTCCACTTTCATACGTCTTTCAAGCACCGAAGGCTCTTCTAAGGAAATTTGCATCTAAAAAACTCTATTTTATTTAGTTTAAAGGCAAATAGACTGCCGCCTATTTGGTACGAAAGGAGAGACTCGAACTCTCACGGGTTACCCCACTGGCACCTAAAGCCAGCGCGTCTACCAATTCCGCCACTCTCGCATTACTCGCCTAGAATATCTTCTAACATTATCTCATAGAACTAGCCATTGATTGCTTCTTAATCCAATCAATATCTGACATCCAAATGACAGCGCCAGAAGTTACTCTGTTCAGACATTATATGACGAGGCTCTAACTCTTAAAACCCCCAAAAATGCCTTTAAAACACTAGCGATTTCTTTTTTGATTGATTTTAGTTACGTTATAGTAAGAAATTTCTTACGCTTTCAGGGGGACTAAAGATCAATGATTAATTTTGACCAGAAAAAATTTGAACAGCTACAAGCAAAAGTGATGGGAAATGCGGCTGGTGCAGTCGGATTGCTCATGGCATATATCGGAGATCAGGCAGGCGTCTACCGGGCCCTTGAAAAGATCGGCCCATGCTCGCACCAGAAACTTGCAAAAGAAGCAAATGTAGACGAAAGATACTTACGAGAATGGTTGTCCTCAAACGCCGCCATGGGATATGTAGGCTATAACGCTGAGGAGGACGAATTTGCACTCTCGCCCGAGCAGGCGGCGTTGTTTTCACATGAAGGGGAGCCGACATGCATGCAAGGTTTCTTTCAGGCGGTGGTAGGTCAGTTCGCCACACACGAATTAGCTGTAAACACTTTCAAAACAGGCGAAGGTAGAGCATGGGACGATCACCACTCTTGCTGCTTTTGTGGGACAGACCGATTTTTCAGACCGGGGTATGCCGCAAGCTTGACCTCGGACTGGATCCCCGCCTTGACCGGTGTAGAGGCTAAGCTTCAAGTGGGAGCAAAAATTGCTGATGTCGGTTGTGGGCTAGGCTCATCGTCTATCTTGATGGCCAGCGCCTATCCAAACTCGATCGTTTGTGGGTTTGATTACCATCTTTCTTCTATAGAAAAAGCGATTCAAAGTGCGCACCGCGAGAAACTAACCAACATATCATTCTCTCAAGTACTAGCGAAAGAGCTCCCCGGAAACGATTACGACTTAGTATGCATTTTTGACGCTCTGCATGATATGGGAGATCCTGTCGGCGCCGCGAAAAGGATCAAAAGTGTGCTGAAGCCAGGTGGCACGTTTATGGTAGTCGAACCATTAGCAGGGGATTCATTAGAAGAGAACATGAATCTTCTATCAGGGATCATGTATGGCTTTTCCACTACAATCTGTGTTCCAGTTTCACGCTCTCAAGAAGTAGGCCTATGCCTCGGTGCGCAAGCGGGTGAAAAGCGTATATCTAAAGTATTAAAAGAGGCCGGTTTTTCAAAAATCAAACGCGTCGCCGAAACACCTGGCAACATGGTTTTGGAGGCCATAGCATGACTGACTCATTCCAAACGCTAATCCACTCTGTGAGAATTCATTGATGGAACACTTGGAACCAATATACTTTCCATTCACTCTAATAACCTTATCAGTGGCTGCTGCTGTAGTATTTTGGATTCGAAAAAAGCTTCATACATTTTATGGTGAAGAGAACACCAAAATCTCTGTTGCTCTTGAGCAAAAGGAAAACGAGAATCTAGTTCTAAAAGCAGATAACTTTAAAATTAATCAAGATTTTGCAGTCTTATCAGCAGAAAAAAGAGAAAGAGAAAAATCTAATTTAGAAAAAATAGCATTGTTACAAAATGCCGAGAATTCTTTAAAAATACAATTTGAAAATCTAGCCAATCAAATATTTACTGACAATCAAAAAAAACTTAAGGACGCTAATAAAGAAAGTGTCGAAATGCTACTTAGTCCCGTAAGACAACAGTTAACCGATTTTAAAAAGAAAGTCGAAGATATTTACGATAACGAAAACCGCGAAAGAGCCACCTTGAGAACTGAAATAGACATATTGAAAAACTTAAATGAGCGAATCGGGGTTGATGCCTTGAATCTCACCAGAGCTCTCAAAGGAGATAGTAAGGTCCGAGGAAACTGGGGAGAAATGCAGCTCGAACGGTTACTAGAAGAGTCAGGCCTTGTTAAGGGGCGCGAGTATGATACACAAACGGCTTACAAGAACATCGAGGGGAAAGCATTTTTTCCTGACGCAATCATTCATCTTCCAAATAACAAACATATTATTATTGATTCCAAAGTATCGCTAATAGCATACGATCGACACCATGCCGCTGCCGATGACGTTCAGAGCAACCTTTTTGCTAAAGAACATGTGACCTCTATGCGAAACCATATCAAAGAACTATCTAATAAGAACTACGAAAAACTAGTAGGCCTGAACTCTCTAGAATTGGTAATCATGTTCGTACCGATAGAACCTGCGCTCGGCTTAGCGGTCAGCAAAGAACCCACAATTTGGAGTGATGCCAGAAAAAAACAAATTATTATCGCCGGGCCAAACACTTTGATGCTCGCTCTCTTAGTAGTAAACAACCTTTGGCAAACAGAAAAACAAACGCTGAATGCAGAAAAAATTGCTACTGATGCAGCAAGTTTGTATGACAAATTTGCAGGTTTTTTGGGAGACATGGATAAAGTGGGAACAAGCCTCGAAAGCGCTCGAAAAGCTTTTGATGGCGCAAAAAACAAACTGGTCTCAGGTTCAGGAAACTTGACTACTAAAATCGAGAAATTTAAATCCCTTGGCGTTAACCCTAAAAAAAACATTGAATCAAAATGGCTGTCGGACAGCGACTCCTCTAGAGAGTCATCGCCCTCACTAGATGCCAACTCTCAAGAGCCCGAGTCGTAGTTCACGCATAATACTGATGAATTTCTGTGGGATGGCACTGCATAAAAATCCCCATGGCTACACCATAGTATTAGCTATATACTGGCCATAGACTGTCTATATAATAGCCGAAATGGCAGAAATGGCAGAAATCTATAACAGAAAAATATAAATATGGTGCTCGATATGACTACTTTATTGATAAATGATAAGGCTACTATTTGCAACGCAAATGTAAAAAACGACGAACTCTGGATCAACCGAAAAGAGCTAGAGCAAACAACTGGTTGGTCAATAAAGCCTGAGGGGTTTTGCCAAGGAAACACTTGTATTCCCTATCCGAAAACAGACACGGAGAATTTCGTACAAGGAAGTGAAGTGAACGTATCTTCATTCTGGACTCTCATGGATAAGCCAATTTTACATGATGAGTCGGGCGAAACATGGATGCTTGGCACAAGTCATAAGGAAAGGTTAAGCACGCTTAATTCTCTACAAGCCCCGAACTTCTCCTTACCTGATTTAGAGGGCAAAAAACATATGCTTTCAGACTATAAAGGTAAAAGAGTTTTTTTGACGACCTGGTCCTCATGGTGAGGATGCAGGCATGACTTGCCCGTGTGGCAGGATATGTATGAGTCCGTTAAAGATCATGATTTCATTGTTATCGCGGTCGCTCAAGAAAGTAGGGGCGCAGAAACTGCACGCGAATTTATTGAGGTTGCAGACCCGAGCTATGTATGCCTTATAGACGAACAACACCAGGTCGCCGACCTATACAACATGGTGAATGTTCCTAGCGCTGTTTGGATCGATGAGAACGGCGTCATTGTGAGGCCTTCAGAGACAGCAGGCTCTCACGATTCATTCCGCTCAATGAATCGTACTGATTTTTCTCAATCAGATGAGGCTTTGGCATTAGCCGCAAGGGCGCAGTCTACATATTTAGCCGCGGTCAAAGATTGGGCGATAAAAGGTTCTGAGTCAGAACATGCTTTTAGTGAGCAGGAAGCGAGAGAACACATTGCGCGCCCTACCCAACAAACGGCACTAGCACATGCAAGCTTTCAGCTCGGTATACATTTACGAAAAAATGGAAAGGAAGAAGAAGGTGATCTTTTTTTAAAGTCCGCATCTGAACTCCATCCCGACTCTTGGAATATGTTTAGGCAAGCCATGAACCTTAAAGATATCGGAGAGGTTGCTGGTTTGGCAGCTGACCAAAGCTTCTTTGACCGATTAGATGCCTTAGAGGGCAAAAGGTATTATCCGCCGCCTGATATAGCTGGCTTCCCACGAGAGCCTGGTTATTAAAAATAATACTCATTGACCAAAATAAACTTCCAGACGAAAGGGTAGTGAAACTATGGGACTGTTAGTAGATGGAGTGTGGACCGACCAATGGTATGACACCAAGTCCACAGCTGGTCGATTCGAACGTCCACAAAGTTCATTGCGAAATTGGGTTACCAAAGACGGTTCGGCTGGAATAACAGGGATTTCAGGATATAAGGCTGAAATTAGCCGATATCACTTATATATTTCCCTAGCCTGCCCTTGGGCCCACCGAACTCTAATTTTCCGTAAGCTTAAAGGCTTGGAAACTTTCATTGATATCTCAGTGGTCCATTGGCTAATGGAAGAAAACGGATGGACTTTTAAAGAAGGACCAGGTGTCATCCCTGATAGTGTTAACCATGCACGATTTATGCATCAGGTTTATACAAAAGCGAATCCTGACTACACAGGACGTGTCACTGTTCCTGTTCTTTGGGACAAGGAAACATCTAGTATTGTCTCTAACGAGTCCTCAGATATCATTCAGATGCTAAATAGCTCTTTTGACTCTATAGGAGCATCTCCAGGCGATTTCTTTCCTACCGACCTAGCGACAAAGATGAACCAAGTCAATGAAAAAATCTATGATACGTTCAATAACGGCGTCTATAAATGTGGCTTCGCCACAAGCCAAAAAGCTTACCAAAATGCCCTTGATGAACTATTCAAAACAATGGATTGGATGGAAGAGAGACTCTCTCAAGGGAGATATTTACTAGGCAACATCATGACAGCGTCTGACTGGCGAGCATTTCCCACTCTCTGTCGCTTCGATGCGATATATCACGCCCACTTCAAGTGTTCAAAGAAACGGCTCATCGACTACCCAAACTTATGGGACTACACACGCGATCTTTACCAAATGCCTGGAATCTCAGGGACTTTTGATATGGAACATGCCCGTAAACACTACTACCTCAGTCATATCCAGATAAACCCAACAGCAATAATACCAGAGCTTCTCTCGAATGCGGACTTTTCAGTGCCTCATACTCGTTTAAAAAAATACGACTGAAACTCCCTAACCGCCGGCCATGTAAGTCTCTATAGGTGGACAAGAACAAACCAACGAACGATCACCTGCGACATTATCAATACGACCAACTGCAGGCCAGTACTTCGCGACGCTCATCTCTCCGTTCGGAAATGCCGCCTGTTTCCTGGTATATGGATGAGTCCATGTATCTGCCATAAGGTATTCTGCTGTGTGCGGGGCATTTATTAGAGGATTATCGTTATTCGGCCATTCTCCACTTGCAATTTTCTCAGCCTCACCTGCTATCAGAATCATTGCTTCACAAAATCGATTGATCTCTTCCAACGGTTCAGACTCAGTTGGCTCCACCATAAATGTCTGGGCTACCGGCCAAGACATTGTCGGGCTATGAAACCCGTAGTCCATTAAACGTTTCGCGACATCATCGACAGTGATTTTCGCTTTTGACTGGATCTTACGAGTGTCTATGATGCATTCGTGCGCAACTAATCCATTGCTACCAGTAAATAAAATATCAAAATGGTTGCTCAGCTTTTTCGCAATATAGTTGGCCGATAAAATAGATACTTGGGTCGCTTTCGTCAGTCCACTACCACCCATCATCGCAATGTATGACCAAGAAATGGGAAGTATTGAGGCGGAGCCCCATGGTGCAGATGAGATAGACCCAATACCCATTCCCTCTGAGGTCAACAATGAAAGAGGCGTAGTTGGTAGAAACGGGCATAAATGACTTGCTACAGCAATCGGCCCAATCCCAGGACCACCCCCACCGTGAGGTATGCAGAAGGTCTTATGGAGATTAAGATGCATGATGTCTGGTCCAAAATGTCCAGGCAAACACATCCCGACCATCGCCTGCAAATTTGCGCCATCCATGTATACTTGTCCACCAGCATCATGCACTATCTGGCAGATCTCACGTATCCCTTCTTCAAAGACACCATGTGTAGAGGGGTAAGTAACCATTATTGCTGCTAACTTTCTCTTGTGGAGGGCTACCTTCTCTCTGAGATCTAAGAGATTCACGTCGCCATCTGCATCGCATTCTACAATGACCACTTTCATATTACTCATAACCGCACTAGCTGGATTAGTTCCGTGAGCACTCGATGGAATCAAACAAACATTCCTATCATCTTCTCCTCTAGCCTTATGGTACGCCCGAATAGTCAAAAGACCCGCGTACTCTCCTTGAGAACCCGCATTAGGCTGCAATGAAATGCCCGGAAAACCGGTAATTTGGCACAACTTATTTTCGAGATCGGCTATTAGCTCTTGATAACCTTCTGTTTGGTTCAAAGGCGCAAAAGGATGGACTTTAGAAAATCCTAACCAAGTAATCGGCATCATTTCGCTAGCAGCATTTAGCTTCATCGTGCAGGAACCTAAAGGGATCATCGCACGGTTAAGGGCTAAGTCTTTTTCCTCTAAAACTCGCATATAGCGCATCATGGCTGTCTCAGAGTGATATTTGTTGAAAATAGGATGCGTCAAAATCGCGCTCTGTCTGACTAGCGCATGGGGAATACCCTCTAAAGCCGACAAATTGCAATTTACCAGCGGTTCTTCTCTTGAGACCCGATTAGTTATGACTTTGACTAATTCTCTGATGTCATCAAAAGTGGTCGTCTCGTTTACTGACAAACCTACTGCTCCTGCTCCCATAATCCTTAGGTTATAACCCTTATCCGTTGCCCTCTTATGAACAGCTTCAGCACCGAGTGTATCAAAAACGATAGTATCGAAAAAAGATGCATTTCTGACCGAAACACCCGCCTCTCTCAGCTGGGAAACCAGAATTTTAAGCATTAGGTGTATACGTTGGGCAATTTGCTCTAGACCCTTTGGACCATGATAGACACAATACATACTTGCGACATTAGCCAAGAGCACTTGCGCGGTGCAGATGTTAGAAGTAGCTTTCTCACGGCGTATGTGTTGTTCACGAGTCTGCAGCGCCATTCGAAAAGCTACTTTTCCATCTTTATCCGAGGAGACTCCTATAACTCTTCCAGGTATTTGACGCTTGTACTCTTCCCTGCACGCCATAAATGCGGCATGCGGCCCTCCAAAACCGAGAGGTACGCCAAAACGCTGGGTCGAGCCGACGACGATATCTGCCCCCCATTCTCCAGGAGGGCTTAAGAGGACTAGCGCCATGGGATCTGCAGCTACGGCTAAAAGACCCCCTGCTTTGTGAAGACACTCAGCGACTTCTCGATAATCGCGAATTTCACCATCAACGTTTGGATATTGCAAAAGAACACCGAAAACATCGAGCTTTTCAAGATCCGTCGAGGGATCACCTATATGAACATCAATTCCTAAGGGCTCGGCTCGAGTCAACACGACGGCGATGGTTTGCGGCAAGCAATCTGCCGCTACAAAAAAGCGCTTACTCTTACTTTTACCCACTCTCATCATCAAAGTCATGGCTTCAGCCGCGGCCGTGCCTTCATCAAGAAGAGATGCATTGGCCATCGGCATTGCAGTTAAATCCATCACTACTTGCTGAAAGTTCACAAGCGCCTCGAGCCGACCTTGTGATATTTCTGCCTGATAGGGGGTGTAAGCAGTATACCAACCCGGATTTTCAAGTAGATTCCTCAGGATAACACTTGGGGTATGCGTATCATGATAACCGAGGCCAATTAGAGACTTCATAGGGATGTTCTTAGCTGACATCTTTTGCAAGGCACAAAGAGCTTGAGCCTCCGACATTGAGCCAAAATTAAGAGCATTGTCGACCCTAATATTATCTGGAATTGTAAGACTCATTAGTTGGTCAATACTTTCAATCCCTAAAGTCTCGAGCATATATGCAATATCTTTGTCTGATGGCCCTATGTGCCGGGACACAAATTCGTTACTACAATCGAGCGATGCCATGGACTTAATGGTCACTCTTCACCCCTCAAAATAAAGGTTTCATATGCTTCACTGTCCATCAATTCTGAGAGGCTCGCGAAATCAGAGATCTCTAATCTATAAAACCAGCCTTCTTCTTCCGCACTTTGATTAATAACTTGGGGGTTGGAATCCAGAACCTCATTTATTTCTATGACTCGCCCAGAACAAGGGGCGAGTACTTCGCTAGCTGCTTTGACGGACTCAATGACACAAATTTCATCTCCCTGTCCAACTATGTCTCCGACTTGCGGCAGCTCCACGAAAACAATATCTCCTAACTCCTCTTGTGCATGATTAGAGATGCCAACAGTCCCAATGTTTCCATCAACGACAAGCCATTCGTGATCTTTAGAGTATTTTATGCTCATAAAATTCCTTTTTGATGCAGCTAAAGATAATAATGATGGGGATAGAAAGGTATTTTAGTAACTTTCCCTTCAACCATCTTCCCTCTGATAGAAAGTAGGATGCCAGTCCCTTCATCGGAGTGTTCTGATTCAACATAGCCCATAGCTATTGACTGGCCTACGCTAGGGCCGTACCCGCCTGATGTCACCTTCCCAACTACATCCCCTCCCTCAGTACAAATTTCCGCACCTTCTCTAGCAGGCGATCGGCCTAAAGGGAAAATCCCTACTCTTTTTATGGGTGGGCCTAACAAAATATCCTTAAGAACTCGCTCTGAACCCAAAAAGTCACCCAACTCACGACGATGCTTCGGAATAGTCCAACCTAGTCCAGCTTCGATAGGAGAGGTATATTCATCCAAGTCCTTTCCATAAAGACACAACCCAGCCTCCAGTCTCAGAGTATCTCTCGCGCCCAACCCGGCAAGTTTTACAGCATCTGAAGCAATTATCGACTCCGCGACAGTCGCCACAGAACGATTAGGGATAGACAACTCATAGCCGTCCTCGCCAGTGTACCCGCAACGGCTCAATCCTACTGGGATGTTCCCAACCGCGCTAATAGCCGAGGACATGAAAGGCATGCGGTCAGCTTCACTGCACCCCAGCAGCTCTAGAACTCTTGAAGCGTAAGGACCCTGCAACGCTAACAGACTATGTTCTTCTAATACTTCTAAAGTAGCCTCACCAGCTAAGGCATCTGCGATCGCTGGGAAATCAATATCTTTGCGAGAAGCGTTGACCACTATGCCTAGCTTATCGCCCCAATTAGTCACAATCAGGTCATCAGTAATGCCCCCGAAAGCATTCATCAAGAAACTATAGCGAGACTGCCCTTCTCTCAGTCCTTGAATGTCTCCCGGCACAATGGTTTCTAACACGGCGGCGGCACGATCCCCATGAATCCAAGCTTGGCCCATATGAGACACGTCGAATAACCCTGCCTTACAACGAGTGTGCAGATGTTCGCCTAAAATACCAAGAGAGTATTGGAGCGGCATTGAATAACCCGCAAACGGTACCATTTTAGATCCGTGCGCCTCATGCATCACATTCAGAGGTAATAGATTTACGGGGTCTTTACTCATTTTTTCTCGATTTCCAGGGTGCACACCAAACGGACATATCACAGTTGCGATTTACGTCCATCCAACCTGCCCCCTCTGTCTTGGAACCTGAAAGTATCGCCTTTGTATAGAAAGGTTTACATCTTCGGTGGGCATGTATTTTGAAACACACGCCACTTTCCAGAGCCTCATCCCACAACGGTCCTTTTGCCTGAGAGATTCCGGGGCGGTTACTCCTTCGGCACTAGCGCCTAGCTAGTTTCTCCCGTTATAGTGTGTCGAGAATTACTTACGATTATTACAAACAGGCACAAACAACACAATAGGCTGTTTTTTGTTCTTCCTTTTTAGGGACAAAGAACGCTCAGAACTTTTAGCTCTTCTAAACTGGAAAACCTACCTTAAATCTGCGCAAGTGACTAATATTTAGAACATGAATAATTAGCACGATAGGGGCGTTCTCATCGGGGACACACAACTCTTAACAAAGTTCGTAGGAGTATAAAATTGTTTCTGAAGGATGGGGAATGGTGGGCCATCAGGGACTCGAACCCCGAACCAATAGATTAAGAGTCTACTGCTCTACCAATTGAGCTAATGGCCCTCTAAGCTGTTTCCAAGTCACCCAAATTTTTGAGATTGAGTAAAATGGGGTGGACGATGGGGTTTGAACCCACGACCTCAGGAATCACAATCCCGTGCTCTACCAACTGAGCTACGCCCACCATTGTTCAAGTTCGACTAACTATCCATTAATAAACTTCGCACTTCAAGTTTCACGAGCGAAAACCTGGCGCGCCTGGCAGGACTCGAACCTGCTACCCTCGGCTTAGAAGGCCGATGCTCTATCCAAATGAGCTACAGGCGCTAAACTCTCGCCGAAAAGCTAAAAACAGCGTCTAATCTATACCTTAATCACAAACAGTCACAATAAAAATTGGTCGGGGCAGAGGGATTCGAACCCCCGACCCCCTGCTCCCAAAGCAGGTGCGCTACCAGGCTGCGCTATGCCCCGAACCGTAAACCTTAGTGAAATAAGGAAGAGCGGGATGATACGCAGCCATTTAGCAAGCGTCAATTGGATTAATGCTAAAAATACAAAACACAGTGGATCTTTATTCCGCATTTTCTCAAAGAACCATTGATTTCTATAGCTAATTCTTTGATTGGGCAGATCAGCAATTTTTTTTCATCTTTATTATAATGATTTAGAAATCACATCTAGCCGACAACGGAGAACTCTTCCACCGGACCGGTCTCAGATAAGTATCAACAATGCACTCCAAAGGAGTAATCGTATGACCTCAGTAAAAATTGACACCTCGCTAGGAGAGCTAACAATCGAGCTAGACGAAACAGCCGCACCTGAAACAGCCCAAAATTTTATAAAGTATGTCGAAAAAAAATTCTATGACGGCACCATCTTCCATAGAGTTATCGACGGATTTATGATTCAAGGTGGCGGCATGGATACTGCCATGAAAGAAAAAGAAACTGACAGCCCAATCAAGAATGAGGCCAATAACGGATTAAAGAACGACCTAGGCACCGTAGCCATGGCAAGAACATCTGATCCTCATTCAGCATCTTCTCAATTTTTCATCAATATCAAAGGCAACGACTTTCTAAACCATACCAGTGAAACGCCCAATGGCTGGGGTTATTGTGTATTTGGGAAAGTCACTGACGGGATGGACACAGTTACGGCCATAAAGTCAGTCGCGACGGGATCGTCCGGCGGACACCAGGATGTGCCAAATGAACCTATTGAAATTATAAAAGCGACAGTACTTAGCTAATGACCTCAATATAAGTTTTCCATCTAGGTGAGTTCACTATTCGTTTCTGACTTGCACCTTAGTCACGAGCGTCGTGATAAAGTAGACTTGTTCGTAAAAATACTCGCCCGAGTGCAGGAACAAAAAATCTCCCTGTATATACTAGGAGATTTGTTTGATCTTTGGCTCGGGGATGACGATGACGCTTACCCTAATAAAGAAATAGTTGAGGCCTTAGGAAATGCAAGCCGTGATGGCGCTTCTATTTATGTCGCGCTAGGTAATAGAGACTTCTTGTTTAGAGAGGTTTTTAAACGCAAAACAGGAGCGCGCGTTCTCGATGATTATACTGTCATTGAACTGAACTCAGAAAAGACACTACTGACTCATGGAGATTTACTCTGTACTCGTGACATCGCCTACCAGAAATTTAGACGCGTCGTTAGAAACCCTTTATTTTCAGCTTTTTTTTTAGCCTTGCCACTCAAATGGCGAAAAAAAATCGGCGGTAAAACTCGAGAGAAAACACAAAATTCCACACAAATGAAAACGAACTCTATCATGGACGTGGATCACCAAACCGTCCTCTCTGTCATGGGAAAATACGATACATCTTTACTAATACACGGCCACACTCACCGGCCTGGGACACATGTATTTGAGCTAAACAATGCGCCCGCTAGACGCATAGTACTTGGGGATTGGTACAGCCAAGGGCTAATGCTTCTGTGCTCTGATGATGGAGAAAAAAGTCTGACAGCCGAAGAATTCCTAGCTTAACATTTCACCGTTCGATGCCGATTTTAGCCCAGTCAAATAAAGGGCCAGGGTCTGTTTTTCTACCTGGTGCGATATCACTATGGCCCACTACGCCATGAGGGCCACAGGAAGGTAGAGCATCAAATAATAACTTCAATAGCTCGTTAAGGGAAGAATACTGTTCTTCCGTGAAAGGCACGAAATCTGAACCTTCAATCTCGATTCCGACAGAAAAGTCGTTGCAATTATCCTGTTCTTGCCAAGTCGACAAGCCAGCATGCCAAGCTCTATTATTAATGGAAACAAATTGAGTTATTTCTCCAGATCTGCCCACAAAAAAGTGTGCCGACACTTTTACTTCTAACAACTCATCGATATAAGGATGAGCACCAGCGGGTAGCTTGTTAGTAAAAAAATTTTCAACCATGCCTGATTCGAATTGGCCAGGAGGAAGGCTGATCGAATGAATAACAATTAATGTTACTATTATAGCTTCAGGGCGAACATCGTGATTTGGAGAGGCTATATTCCGTATTGTTTCAACCCAACCATCTTTCAGCACGATTGGATGTTTGGGTGCGTTAGATTTCAATTATACTGGACGTCCTAGTAACAAAGAAAACTTATCGCCCTCAGACTCATAATGCTTCGTGACCTCAAAGCCCGCCTCAACCAGCAAATTTTCTAACTCCATCCGTGTAAATTTACGACTTATCTCCGTCAAGATATGATCTCCCTCAATAAAAGCAATTTCTTTTTGTAGAGATCCTAACGAAATACTTTGGTTACGCATAGACACTAGATGCATTTCAATTCGCGACTGTATTGGGTTGAAGTAAGCATAATGTTCGAAGCCGTTGAGATCGAACGTTGCTTCCAGCTCTCTATTAAGTACTTCTAAAACATTTAAGTTAAATGCAGCAGTCACACCAGCATCATCATTGTACGCAGCATGTAAAACTTCCGGAGGCTTAATTCTATCAGCACCTATGAGGAGAGTATCCTTCTCCGTCATTGTTGCTCTCAGCTCTGCTAGAAATTTTCTAGCTTCATGTTCGCTAAAGTTCCCTATAGTTCCACCTAGAAAAACCACAAGATTACATTGCGAATGTCTGGGCAGGTTCCCAAGCCCTCCCGTATAATCTCCTACAATAGGTTTTACCTCTAACCATTCGTACTCTTTTTCTAAGGCATTTTTACAAGCGATCAAGATCTCGTCGCACACATCGATAGGAATATATGTAGGGGAAAAACCTGCCTTACTACAAGCATCAAACAAGTGTCGTGTCTTGCGTGCCGTGCCACTCCCCAATTCAACGATACAATGGGGCTGTTGCTCATTAATTATATCTCCCGCCACCTTCGCAAGTAACATATTCTCAGCGCGTGTGGGATAGTACTCAGGAGAATCGCAAATCTGATCGAAAAGCCATGAGCCTTTCTCATCATAAAAATATTTTGCTGGCAGACTTCTAGGAGCCTGCATCAACCCATTAGCGACGTCCTCACTCAAACTTAAAATAGCGCGGGTTGGCACCATTTCAGCAAGCCTAATATTGTTGGTAACTGTAGTCACAGATCTTCCTTTTTTGGGTCACAATTTTAATTTATTTTACGCCAAAGAATAGCTTGCTTAATAACGTGATAACCTACCATTGAAGCACAAATAAAACACAATGGCATTCATATTAAGAGTTATAATTTGCTCATGCAGACAACGCGACTCGGAACCATAATGTACGTTCTGGCTACCTTTATATTTATAGCCACAATGACGCTGGTTTTTTCTAATAAAATCAGGCTCTCGTATACACCTGAAACCGCCCTACTATCCACTACTGTTGATGGTATAAGATACGTGAAATTACTCAAAGATCCCTCTGGACATTATACAGGAACAGGATCTATTAATGGATACTCGGGCGAATTCATCGTTGATACAGGAGCCACAGATGTGGCGATTTCAGAGCAAATGGCAAAGAAATCTGGTGTCATTCCAAAGTCGATGGTCAAGATCCAGACCGCTAATGGCGAGACCAAAGGCTGGTCCGCGTTGTTAGACTCTATTGAAATTGGAGGTATTGTGGAGCATCGTGTACGAGCAACTATCGTGCCTTCATTGAAGAGTAAGGAGGTATTATTAGGAATGAGCTTCCTGGAGCGACTAGATTTTTCACAAGAAAAAAACACTTTAACCCTTAAAAAGAGACTTTGAAAACTTGCCATGCCTTCTTTTCTTTCAGCAATCGAAACAGCTATTCCTATCCTCAGTGGATTTATATGGAGTGAGTTTTTCTTAGTCCCTCTTCTATCTGGCGTTGGCATTTATCTAACATTTGGACTCAAATTTTTACCATGCCGCAATATAGGCGCTGCCATTGTCTCGACCTGGAAAAGCCGTAAAGACACTAAAGAACCAGGAGACATTACGCCGTTCAGCGCTTTAATGACGGCACTCTCCGCGACTATTGGCACTGGCAACATCGCTGGAGTTGCAACTGCAATCTATCTAGGAGGACCAGGAGCAGTTTTTTGGATGTGGGTAATTGCCTTCTTCGGGATGGCGACCAAGTATTCCGAGGCTGTCTTGGCAGTCCAGTACAGGGAGATTAACTCGCGTGGACAATTCGTTGGGGGCCCGATGTACTATATCCGCAACGGTCTTGGCCCCTCTTGGGCATGGCTAGGAGTGTTGTTTGCCTTCTTTGGTATGCTTGCCGCCTTCGGTATAGGCAATACGGTACAAGCTCACTCCGTTGCTAATGTCATGCTGCAGACCTTCTCTATTCCATTACTCACTACTGGACTGATCATCGCCGCGTTAACAAGTCTAGTCATAATTGGGGGCGTTCGAAGAATAGCGAGCTTTGCGTCCAGAGTCGTTCCTTTAATGGCTATACTATATATCGGTATGGCTTTAACAATAATTGGGACGCATGCAAGTGCCATCCCTGAAGCTTTCAAACTCATTATTAGCAGCGCGTTTAACTTAGACTCAGGAGCTGGAGCAACCCTTTGGCTTGCAATGCGTTGGGGATTCGCACGTGGTATTTTTTCTAATGAAGCTGGTCTCGGAAGCGCTGCTATTGCTCATGCTGCAGCAAAAAGTAGCAGTCCTGCTGAGCAGGGGAACGTCGCGATGTTGGGAACATTTATCGATACGATATGTCTATGTACCATGACTGCTTTGGTCATCATTGTCACCGGCACCTGGACTGACGAAAGTGTGCAGGGCGCTACAGCGAGCGCCATGGCTTTCAGTAATGGATTTGGCCCGATTGGTGGCATCATGTTAAGCCTATCGCTTGCCGTGTTCGCATTTACGACGATCATTGGTTGGAGTTACTATGGCGAACGTTGCGCGGAGTACTTATTTGGTATGCGTGTCATTAGCTATTATAGAGCCCTTTGGATACTTGCGATTGTAATAGGTGCAACAATCGAATTGAACCTTGTTTGGGCAATTGCGGATATATTAAATGGGTTAATGGCTATCCCCAACTTAATCGCACTTCTATTACTTAGTCCGGTAGTTTTTAAATTGGCGCTGAAGCATGACTAAATCAAATATTGACGAACAATTCCATCCAGAAATGCTACGTGAGGTCATTGAAAAGAACGTACGAGCCTCTCTAGAAGAGGATATTGGAAATGGCGATATTACTGCAAGTCTAATATCGAACCAAGATCACGCGCATGCAATAGTCGTAGTGAGAGAAAGTGCAGTCCTATCAGGATCACTTTGGTTCCAAAAAGTTTTTGAAACACTTGATCCTAAAATTAAAGTCAAATGGCACTTTAAAGATGCAGACACCATTCGAGCTGACGATATTGTCTGTGAAGTCATAGGCTCCGCACGAACCATATTGACAGGCGAAAGAACGGCGTTGAATTTCCTGCAGACCTTATCTGGTACGGCTACCAAAACGCACCGTTTTGCAAAAGCTCTTGAACACAGTACAACCAAGATTCTAGATACGAGAAAAACGTTGCCTGGTCTTCGCTTGGCTCAAAAATACGCCGTCTTATGCGGTGGTGGATACAATCATCGTATGGGTCTTTATGATGCGATTTTAATTAAAGAAAATCATATATTAGCCTGCGGTTCTATCGTGAAAGCAGTAGCACAGGCCAAACGTTCTAACCCTTCAATGCGTGTAGAGGTTGAAGTAGAAAGCATCGAAGAGCTGCAAGAAGCAGTCGATGCTGAGGCAGACATGGTGTTACTAGACAATTTCTCCTTAGATAACGTTAAAAAAGCCATCGCGATCGTCGATAATAGTCTACTTATTGAACTGTCAGGCGGAATGGATCTTGATAAGGTAGCGGAGCTCAAAGATCTCGGCGCTGACTTTATCTCAATAGGAACATTAACAAAAGACCTTCACGCAACAGATTTTTCCATGAGGTTCTCCTAGGCAAAAGACTTAGACTATTTTCTTCAGGCCCTTGGACAAGTTAAACCATGTCTCTACAACAGTATCCGGATTCAGGGACATACTCTCAATCCCCTCCTCTAATAACCATGCAGCTAAGTCTTTGTGATCCGAAGGACCTTGACCGCAGATACCGACATATTTACCTGCATTTTTGCAAGCTTGAATCGCCCTACTCATTAAGAATTTGACAGCGTCATTTCTCTCATCAAAACGATCGGCAACTAATGCCGAGTCACGATCTAGTCCCAAGGTGAGCTGAGTTAAGTCATTTGAACCAATAGAAAATCCATCAAAATATTCCAAAAATTCATCAGCCAAAATGGCATTCGAAGGTAGCTCACACATCATAATAATACGTAATCCATTTACTCCTCTCTCAAGACCATTTTCAGCTAACAACTCAATGACCTGCTTAGCTTCAAGAAGAGTCCGCACAAAAGGGACCATAACCTCAATATTATTCAAACCCATTTCATTGCGAACATATCTAATAGCCTCGCACTCCATGTCAAAGCATTCTCGAAAAGAGGAAGCTATATATCGGGAAGCACCACGAAAGCCGATCATGGGATTTTCCTCCTCTGGCTCATATAATTTACCACCAAGCAAATTCGCATATTCATTAGATTTAAAATCCGATAAACGTACAATTACTGGCTGAGGAGAAAATGCTGCGCCTATTGTAGAAATTCCTTCAATCAAACGTTGTATGAAAAAATTTCGAGGACTGCCATAGGGTGCAATAATCAGAGAGATGGCTCGTTTTAAATCCTCAGGTAGCGAATCAAGTTCCAAAAGGGCTTTAGGATGTATACCAATCATTCGATTAATTATGAACTCTAAACGAGCAAGTCCGACACCAGAGTGCGGCAAAGCAGCGAAGGTAAACGCTCTATCCGGATTTGCTACGTTCATCATTATTTTTACGGGAATATCTGGCATTGCTTCAAGTTCTATCTCCGAATGAGAAAACTCTAGCAACCCTTCATAGACATAACCCGTATCTCCCGTTGCACAGGACACTGTAACCGATTCTCCATCACCAAGCCTATCCGTCGCATCCCCGCATCCAACAATGGCTGGAACACCAAGTTCACGAGCTATTATTGCCGCATGACAAGTACGCCCGCCACGATTTGTGACAATTGCGGCGGCTCTTTTCATAACGGGTTCCCAATCGGGATCGGTCATGTCTGTCACGAGTACTTCGCCGTCCTGTAGAAATTCCATTTGGTCAGCACTGGTGATCACTCGAGTCTTGCCAGCGCCAATTTTTTGACCAATGCTTCTACCCTCTGCTAATACCTTTCCCTCGCCTAACAGCTCATATCGATCGATGATCTTACCCGAGCGGCTCTGAACAGTCTCAGGACGAGCCTGAACAACGTAAAGCTTCCCATCAATCCCATCCTTCGCCCACTCTATATCCATAGGACGTTGATAATGTTTCTCAATCTCGATTGCTAATTGGGCTAATTTTTCAACGTCCGTATCGTCTATGCAAAAACGGGCTCTCTCAGCAGCAGATACATCAGAAGTGATCACTTCTTCTTTCCCTAACCCATCCGAGGCGTAAGTCATTTGTATCAGTTTACTACCCAAGTTACGTCTCAGAATACCTTTTCTTCCTTGAGTTATTGCGTGTTTATAAACGTAAAATTCGTCGGGGTTGACAGCACCCTGCACGACCATTTCGCCTAGACCATAGCTTGCGGTTATGAACACCGCTTCCCTGAAACCCGACTCCGTATCTAAAGTGAACATCACTCCGCTAGCGCCTTTATCACTTCTTATCATCCGTTGTATTCCAGCTGACAAAGCTACATCCCGGTGTGCAAACCCATTATGTACTCGATAGGAAATCGCACGATCATTAAACAAAGAAGCAAAGACATCTTTTATTCTTCTAAGCACATCACCTATACCTCTCACATTGAGGTAAGTTTCCTGTTGGCCGGCAAATGAAGCTGTTGGCAAATCTTCAGCGGTCGCCGACGATCTGACAGCGACAGAAAATTCGTTGCCGCCATATGACCCTTCCATAAGAGCAAAAGCGACTTTTATTTGCCCTAAAAACTCGTCAGAGAACTTGGCATCAAGAATAGATTGGCGAATTTCTTTGCCTACAACTGCCAATTCTCTAACATCTGAAACATCCAGACTGTCTAGTCTATTGTTGATATTATTACCAAGATTATCGCATTCTAAAAAATCTCGAAAAGCCTCAGCAGTAGTAGCGAAACCTCCAGGTACGAGAACACCTGCCTCATCTAAATGCTTAATCATTTCTCCTAACGAAGCATTTTTGCCGCCGACTTTATCGACATCATTCATTCCCACATCTTTGAGAGACAAGATATACTCTTTCATTATTGCTTATTTTTTCCTTAAACTAGATTGATGAAGCAAGCCAAGCAAATGTCATTTTACTATATTGTAACCGACTAAACACGAAGCCAAAACATTATGAAACGTCATGTCTTTTTTATTTCCGACCGGACTGGGATAACCGCAGAAAACCTAGGGGCAAGTCTATTAACCCAGTTCCCTGACATTGACTTTCAACGCACGAACATCCCATTTGTAACAAATGAAGAAGCTGCACATACGGCTGTAGCGACTATACGAAGCCAAACACAAGGGAAAGAGGCACCTATAGTATTTAGCACCCTAACAGATATGAAAGTACAGGCAATAATTACCGACAGCAGTCCGTATGTCTTTGATTTATTTGGTACTTTTATTGACCCGCTTGAGAACGCGCTTGGCATGGTGTCTTCTCATAAGGCAGGGAAAATGCATGGCATCGGGGATACCGAAGCGTACGAAAAACGAGTGCATGCCGTTAATTTCACTCTGGGGCACGATGACGGGCTTAGCCTCCGTAATCTAGAAGAAGCCGATATAGTATTGATTGGCGTGTCCCGCTGCGGGAAAACACCGACTTGCTTGTACCTTGCTATGCAATATTCACTAAAAGCCGCCAACTATCCTCTTGTCCAAGATGATCTTGAAAACTCGACGTTACCTCCCGCTCTGAGCCGCTGTCGCAGCAAGCTATACGGTCTAACAATCAATCCAGAACAACTCAGTAGAATACGCCATGAAAGGAGGCCCACCGGAGAGTATTCACAGCTAACTCGTTGCCAATGGGAAGTGTCTAGAGCGGAAAAACTCTTGAGAGAAGAGGACATTCCCTTTATTGACACAACTACGGTCTCTATAGAAGAAATTGCCGCTACGGCTGGACGAGACATGGGGTTGCGTTAACTGAAGAATCATAGACTTCTAATTCAATTTTTCCCAGAGAGCCATAATCCCCTATATAACAGCCAACCTTCGCAGCATTAATTCTCCCAAGAGTCCCTGTAATAAGGGTCTGACCAGGTTTAATTGGCCAACCAGTGGCAATACGGTCATTAACAAGCCAGAGTAGAGCCTTTAAAGGATCCCCCATGGCATTACTCGAATTCCCGGAGTCTATCGTCTCGCCATTAATTGATAAGCTGACCACCAATTCGCCCAGCGCTTGACCGGTCGAGATAGGACTGGATTTACCCACTACCCACATAGAAGATGCAATATTAGTCGCCACCAAATCAACCGCAGTAAGAGATTCCAGCGAGGTGAACTGCAAATCCGGCAGCTCAATTACTGGTAAGACAGAATCTATATACGGGATCAGGTCCTCTATTGAACCTACTTTCTGGAGGATTTCTCTTTTTATTTGAAAGCCTATTTCTATTTCAAGCATCAGCTTTTGAAAAGACTTAAGATCTACACGCACGGGGACTCGCTTTTTGCCTTCAGAAAAAAGGACACCTGATACAGGCCCAGATAAACCCCATTTATTTTGAGACAAAGGGTTAGTGAAACCCGCTTTATAGCCCCCAATTGTTTTATTTTCAAGCTCAATTGAAACGAACGATCTCTGGAGTTTCTTGGCCATCTGCAAATTAATCTCGGGGACAATCGAACTCACACCGTCAATGGGGCCACGCTCCATTGCGTTAAATAACTCCTCTGCCCATAAATCAAATTCTAGATCTCCTGCGCTGCTACAGAATACCCATAAGATTAACGTAGCAAAAAGAAATGGCCTGGCTAGCACACTATTTCCTCGTCAAAAGCGTATTTAAATTTTAAATACATAAAAGTCATACCCTTATAAAATAATGGATTAGAATAACAGGCTTGGAGCTTTCATGTTAAGTCACTTAAAAAAAAAATTACCCCTAAAACTGATAGCCACGTTCTTTTTGCCACTCACAATTCTGTCGGCAGAAGACAGCAGAATTGTGTTTGATACGATCGACTCTCAGGTGTCCTCTGCGCTTCTGAATCACGGGATAAACTCCTCCTCAGAATTAATCGTCCTTTCCTCTGAGACAACAGGTAATGTGCTTTCTATATCGGATGAAGAAAATGTCACTCTAAAGCTAACAGAGCTGCAAGGTACTGTAGAAATTTACCATGAGTGGCAAAAACGCAACCAACACCGTGTTCCAATAGAGGAAGCCCTTAACGTCACCGCCAGTTATGTGTTGCTTGATACCGCCAAAATCACTGCTATTTTTAGCAGCGGCCAACCTGCAATAGACTGGGATAACTTCTTTATAGAATTCCCTAATGCTCCAGGAATACTTCGTCTCTCTAAGCCTGGTTATGATAAAGACTTATTAAATGCGTTGATCTATATTGAACATCAATGCGGAATAGATTGCGGAAGTGCTCGGTTTGTCCATTTAGAGAAAAAAGAAAAACTATGGAACGTTCGCGGCAGCATCCTTATATGGATGGCCTACTAATAATACCAATCAATTAGGATTAGATGATGACTCATGCAATTTGCGTATTTTGTGGCTCTCAAACAGGAAATGACTCTTGTTATGTTGACGCTGCCGATTCATTAGGAAGAGAGATGGCTGCTAGAGAGATCGACCTCATTTATGGAGGGGGTGACTTGGGTTTAATGGGCGCGGTTGCAGCTGGCGTCACAGAGTTAGGTGGAAATAAAATCGGAATAATCCCAGAATTCATAGCGTCCAATCTTCGATCAGAAGTAGAACAAGAATCGCATATCACAGTAGATGATCTGTTTGAAAGGAAGGCATTAATGATTGAAAAAGCTGACGCTTTTATTGTTCTTCCTGGTGGAATAGGAACATATGACGAATTTTTCGAGATTCTTTCTTGGAAACAACTTGGCCAGGCCCGCCAACCAATTGGCATTCTTAACGTAGAGCAATATTTTGATCCACTCATTCAACTACTTGATCATAGTGAAGAAAAAGGCTTCATTACTTCTGCTCTTCGAGTACAAATTCAGATCGAGACTGATCCTGCAACTCTGATCGACAAAATCGAAAAAGTTGCACGAGATAAAGCATGAATCACGATCGGGAATTTAAAGGAGTAGTCTTCGATATGGACGGGGTTCTCATAAACTCGGAACCCAAAATCAAACTGTGCGCACAAATATCCGCGAAAGAGCTAGGCCATACAATTAGCAACGAGACTTATATACGCTGGATGGGTCTGCCTTCACGTGAGATACGACTTGCCATACAAGAGACCATGGGAACGGAATTTCCCATTGAAGATTTTCACGAAAGGTACCGCAAAAACTGGAACAATAATCTCGAAAAACATGGGATGGACGCCCAGCCAGGAATTGCAGAGCTATTAGCGCAGCTTACTGCACTTGGTATTCCATTTTCGGTTGCCACATCCACCGACCGCTCACATGCATTGAAGTCGCTTGAGCTTTCCGGTCTACTTCCTTTCATAAAGTTCCTCATTGGAGGAGATCAAGTGACTAAAGGCAAGCCAGATCCAGAGATATTCATAGCAGCCGCCGAGCTTATCAATGTCCCTAGTAGCCAGTGCATCGCACTAGAAGATACGCCCATAGGAATTACAGCGGCGGCAAATGCAGGCATGTTTACAATAATGGTACCTGATATCGTTGTACCAGATCATGTCTTCAAAATTTGTAAATATGTTTTACCTTCAACTCAAATAGCAGCTCAGGTGATCACTAGATTATTTTCAAGCTAACTATTTAGTTTGACGGTAGAATGTTTTGGTACAGTATTTGTTCACAAAAAAAACCACATAAACAACCGTTCAGTGGCTCATAAAAGGAACATACATAAAATGTCCGAACCTCAGCAGAGTACCCTAGCCATAGTCTACGACTTCGACGGAACGCTTACTCCTCAGCCAATGCAAGAGTATACCGTACTGCCCGAGTTAGGCATTTCAGCTGCAAAATTTTGGAACCTGGTAGATAAGGAAGTGATAAGAACGGGTGGAGATCCCATACTGACTTATATGCGACTACTCGTCGAACAAATTGAAGCCAATAAAGCGCATCTAAGCCGAGAGGCTCTAAGAAATCTAGCGACAGAAATCAAATATTACCCTGGTGTAGATGAATGGTTTGACCGTATCAACAGTTATGTAAAAGAAAGTTCTAAGGGACTGATAAAGATAAAACACTACATCGTATCAGCCGGACTTAGTGAAATACTTGAAGGAATCAGCATAAAAAAGCACTTTAGCCAGATATACGCGTCACAATATTATTTTGACCATCATGAAGCCGCGCGATTTCCAACGATAGTTATAAATGACACGGCGAAAACACAATACTTATTTAAGATAAATAAAGGTCGCGAAGAGCCTTTGGAAACTATTAATGAGTACATGCCAGAGGAAGAACGCCCAGTCCCTTTCCAAAACATGCTCTATATCGGAGATGGGTTAACCGATGTCCCGTGTATGACTGTTGTTAAGAATTATGGTGGGTTTGCAGTCGCGGTGCATCGACCTCGAAGTAAAGCCGCAATTACGGCATGCCAGAAGCTAACGTCCGCAGATCGGATCGATTTCTATGCGCCGGCCGACTATCGTGCAAACTCTAAACTTGAAAATCGCGTGAAAAAAATCATAGATTTAATGATCGCTAGGAGCCTCTTTGAACAAGAAAGAAAAAGCTTCCTTAAAAAAATTTGGAAATAAAAATTTATGAATGCTTTGAAATTAATCCCTATTACCTTATTTGCTCTTGTGCTTGGATGCTCACAATTAAAAATCCCAGAGTTCCCTTCCGTATCCATGCCCGAGTTTCCTAAGCTCGATTTAATGTCTTCTGGAGGGCAAACGGCCACTCCTCGTCCTCTGATATCTGCGAGACTTACAAACCCGCAAAATAGCACGCAAGTTCCAAAAATCACTGTGGGGAAGCTGGTGGAATTTGCAGAAAGAGGACATTCCTGCCAGTGTGCAGGTGACAGGTTTGTCAACGAGTGGGAAAAGATCAACTCAGGATTTCAACTTAAAATAAATTCCAATACTCTAGACACCGTTCAGTTCAGCTGTGCTGAACAGGATGAGCGCCTAAGTTGCTATATTAAGGAAATTGACCTAGGAGACGATATATCACCCATATCTGAAAGATATCTTTCAGGAAGTAAATTCATTGAAGAGATTTACTTTAAGGGCCGCTCCTGTGCCAGAACCACACCCTGTCCATAGCTCAATCATAGCGGGATAAAATCACAGCCATCAATAGCAAGGAACGTCGCTATCAATTTCTTTCGACCAAGCATCGATACCACCGACCAGATTGAAAACCCTTGAATAACCTTGATCACGAAAATATTCCGCAGCAGAGCGACTTCTAATACCCGTATGGCACTGAAACACCAACATATCGTCTCGGTTTAAGGTGTCAATGTGTTTTACTGCAGGCTCGTCCAACAAAATAGACCCTTCGATAAAAGCGATCTCTCTTTCGGCTACCTCTCTGACATCGAACAGGTAAAGATCAGCCTGCTCATCTAAAAGAGCCTTAAGTTCGTGCACTGTTATTTCAGACACAGAAGGGGGAGCATTAGGGTTGGTAATACTGAAGGCATTCCCATCTGGTGTACTCTCCATATCTATGGTCAATCCATTAGCACGCTTTGCCGACCGAAAATTGAAACACAATTTCAGCCCATTGGACTCGACTACAATCTCATTTCCCGTAAGGGGAGATAAACTAAATTCATGCACCCAGTTGTCGTCGATATTTAAATGCACTGATAGGTCGACATGTTGCCTCCCAACCTCTTCTATAGCGGCAACTGCAGCCTCTGTAACTGTTATTTCTGGGACGCTTATAGCATCTTTATCAAGTCCCAGTTGCTCATACAACTCATTATTCTTAGCCATTTGCTCAACAAGATCACAACCTCCTACAAACTCTCCGTTGGCATAAAGCTGTGGAATAGTTGGCCAATCTGAATATTCTTTTATTCCGGAGCGCATCTCTTCATCAGCCAGCACATCTACCGTATGATATTTATCCGTCATTCCATTGAGAACCGCGATGACACGAGATGAAAAACCACACTGAGGAGCTTCTCGATTACCTTTCATAAACAAGACAATTTCGCTACTCTTAATAACATCCTCAATCCGCTGTTTAAGCGTTTCTGAAACTGGCATAAATTCTTTCCTTTTTTAGGCTTTACTGGTTTTTTAATCGACTGTTTTCTTGAACCAACTGGTAGTTTTTCCTTACCAATCTCTTTTTGATATCAAGCTCAAACAAAGCACTTGCCCCAAGTTTACTAAATAGTTCAAACGTGAGCTCTTTATCGATTTCACTAGAGCTATTATAAGCATCTAACACTCTTTGCAACATCCATTGCGGATAGGTCATCAAAGCGCGTTTTTCTTCAACTACGTGATTTGTTCCACGTCCTAGCTTGAATTCGCATTCACCGAAATATCTAGGTACTGATGAGCCTCGATTACTTCTCAACCAGCACTGTAACAGAGTAACTTCATGAATTAGTGTAGGAACGAAATCCTTGGATAAATGAGCAACAAGAGCTATAAAAGTAGGACGATTCATATCTTCTCTGCTGTAGCTTTCTCTCGGGCGCTCATTGCACATACTCAATCTCTCAATCCACTCAACAACTTTCGGGGCATGTTCCGTCATCAATCGGTGGGAATAAGGATCTCGGCAAAGATGTGCATACAAGGGGCCGTAGAATGCAAAATCTCCTAAGGACGGAATGCCTCCAAGCAGATAAGGCACTACCGCCAAATGATTTTCGAATAAATTCAAGAACTCAAGATACTCGAACTCTATAGTTTTCTTTGTTCTTGCCGTGACTCCTAGCTTGGGAAGCCATCCATGAAACGCCGCACCTATCTTCCTGCCTATGCGTTTTTGCTCCGCAACAGAGTAGCTCGGATCGTTGTTCCGTCCCATTTCTGCGGTAATAAAGTCGTAATCGTATGTCCATCGATAATGCAATGCAGGCAGTTTTAGCCACTCATCACCAATGAGCTCTAACCAATAGCTGACCACTTTCTCTGGTGCTGAATCGGGAATTGCAGGCCTCCGAGGGAAAAGACACTCATAGTAATCTATCATGTCCGATGTATCTTGAAGCACTCTCCCATCAGACAAAGCAATCACTGGAATGACGGGGAATCCAATTTTTTTTACAATTTCTGTGGAGAAAATTTTACGATCAGGGTGCTTCTCGACAAAAGGAATTCCTTTGAAGCGAAGATAAGCTCTTATTTTTCCCGCGTAATAGGAGCACTCGTAGCCATAAAGAATATCAACGGAATCACTCATTAACATTTCCTTGAAAGCTGCTTTTACACGCGCTATGCTCGCGCCAAAGCCTACTATAAGATACTCGATGAACTATTTTTGGCCGTGTTGCTGCTTCATCCGCTCCAACTCTTCCCAACCTAGGTATGAGGTAAACCCATCATCATCGTAGAACAATATTGATCCATTACAGATAAATAAGTACTCCGTATCTTCAAGAGCAGTAGTCGCTCCATGTAGCATTCCATTAGGTTCATACACGTAGTCACCAGCATCTAAAGTGCCGTCTCGGACTTGTAATTTCCCTGAAAGAATGAATGTATGAGAGGCAGATAAATGTTTGTGCTGCGGAGCGGTAAACCCCTTGAGCCATCTAAACTGTACGGCCCAACTTCCTGATTCAGACCCAGTCCACAGAACTTTTATGAATGCACGTTCCGGATCAAACGGTTGTGGTATCCATTCCGCATCACTGCATTTGACAAGAGTGTCCATCAACTCAGAATTAATCGGCGAAATATTTTGTGGAAATGCCATATTCTCCCCCTTTAAGAATTTAGTAAAAAATATCTTTTCCAGATATCTCCTGTTTGGTTAACTTACCACAGAAACTACCAAGGTTCCGAAGCAGTGCGCACATCGACCTCGAAGCTCCAACCTGTCTTCGGCTGTTTCCAGAGATATTCAAAAGCATCAACGATCGACTCTATTTTCAATAGTCGATCTCGACCGATTTTATCAATTAAGCCGGGATATTTAGTGGCTATTTTTTCGCCATCGATAGCTCCGTCGATGACCACGTGTCCCACATGGATCCCATCTGGGCCGTATTCTTTAGCGAGAGCCTGAGCAAAACCTCTCAAGGCTGATTTAGAAGAGTTGAACGCACCGAATCCAGCTCTCCCTCTCATCGAAGCGCTAGCTCCCGTAAATAAGATAGTACCCTCTCCATGTGGCTTCAAATACTTTAGAGCCTCTCTAGAAAAGATAAAGCCGCCTAGGCAACAGACGCGCCAAGCTTGTTCAAAATAATCAACAGTCATCTCCTCGATCGGACCAGGGGTATTGTTACCAGCGTTATAAATCGCAAGCGCTATCGTCCCAACCGATGATGCTTGCGAATACAACGAAGCCACATCGGATTCACTAGTGGTGTCAGCAACTATCGCCGTTGCCTGTCCACCATTTTTTTTTATCGCATCAGTAACTTGTTCAAGGTTGCTAAGCGTTCTCCCTGAGACCACCACGTGTAATCCACGTTGCGCGAATCGATGGCATAGCTGTGCGCCCATTCCGCGATCAGGGCCAACCCCTATAATAATAGCCACATCCATTGCTAACACTCCTTCCTAGACTAATTCCTATAATTTGCTTCAATTACTGAAGCTTTCTGAGTAGACCACATTATGATAAAAAATCAAACTTTGATTAACCCAATTATTTTTATGAAGAAAAAATCTCAAGCAACGTTTTTTCAACTCTGGCTATAGAGCAAAAGCTAATATATTCTTGATGACTCAGCGTCCGCTAGACAAATTCGATACATCAAATAATCTTCTAACTTGTGATGGCTTGACGGAAATATATTCCGCGGGCCCTGTTGAAACCCCAATAGTGCCATTGTTATCACGAACATTTAAAGCGATAGAGCCTCGCCACCTAGGCGTCGAATATTGCTCTTCTTTACTTTTTGTGGCGTTCGAATGTCCATACATAGTTGTAAAAATCTTCCATAACAAACCGTCATGATCGTACACCAGAGTAGTGGCGATCGATCCGGTATCTGAGTCAACGAAAATAACTCGTTTCCCATAAGGATGGTCTTTCCACCGAGGCGTAGCCTCGACAACATAACAGGGACGAAGCTGCCAACGATCAAGAGGTATTAGACTGAGTTTTCCGTGTGACAACGGTGTAGGATTTTTGGAGTTTGTAACGTGCAGAACCACTTTCTGCCCCAAATATCGCCATTCATTATCCATGACTAAACCTGAGAAGCCTTCAAAGTCATCCAGTGTCCAGTTAGTACCAACCCAACTATCGGCTCTCTCACGCGCGGACAATCGACGAACTCTTCGTTCACTCGGGAGATAAGAATTAACTTGATCACCTTTCGTTTGGTCAAGCGGCCGCTCAATGACAAACTTCATGCCCGCCATATCGAAAGGGGATCGGAATTCAAGATACTCTTTATAGAGTAAATGCTTACTACCATCTACTTTCATTCGATAATTTGTTGTAGCTTCAGAAGCTAATTTAGATAAATATACACGCTGATAAAACATATCGAAATGGCGGTCAACATGTCCACCACCCCGCATCACGCTTTTAATTATGTTTCCCTTCCTATTTCCTTCCGTGGGTTCAACATTAAAGGATTTGTTATCTACTCGATAACCATATCTCTGCCAGCGATGTATATGGTTATAGGCTACCATCCAGCCCGCATTTTCAGTTTTTGCAGCCCCAATCTGCTGAAATGAAAAAGGCTTCCCGGCGGTATAATTGAGAAGTTCGCCTGCCGGACCGATCTTAGCTTCGTTTTCAAAGCGCTTCGAAGCGGCCTGATATTTGGGGTGTGCAGCGTACTTCTCTGATTCCGCAAGTTCTAATGAAAGCTCTTTAAATTCAAAATGTTCTGCGTAGCCAGGTGGAAGATACCGAGACAAATCAGGAACAGAAGATTGTCCGTATATTCCCGGACTCAAGCCATCCTTCGGCGCCTCAGAGTGCTCGTCTAACCAACT
This sequence comes from Pseudomonadota bacterium, assembly GCA_018668255.1. Lineage (GTDB taxonomy): Bacteria > Pseudomonadota > Gammaproteobacteria > UBA4457. The sequence continues at coordinate 35,272 of JABISZ010000010.1, forward strand.
CAGCAATCCCCCGTAGGACGCCTCTGCTATCGCAGCGGTGGGTGAAAATAAAACACAGCCCCAAACAGCAACCAGAAAGCTTTTAATCACAATCATGATTTATTCCCCTTAGACCCGACAAACGAGCGCAATTTCATTACCGAAAAAAAAAATTTAGCAGACCTCAAACAGCCCCGCAGCACCCATACCTCCTCCTATGCACATGGTCACTACAACGTTTTTGGCTCCTCGACGTTTTCCCTCTATCAACGCATGACCGACAAGTCTGCTTCCAGTCACACCATAAGGATGGCCTACCGCGATAGAACCACCGTTGACGTTTAGCTTTGAGCCATCAATACCAAGCTTGTCGCGACAATATAGGACTTGGCAGGCAAATGCCTCGTTAAGCTCCCACAAATCTATGTCTGCTATGGTCAAGCCAGCTTTCTTCAACAATTTGGGGATAGCGAAAACTGGACCAATACCCATTTCATCAGGTTCGCAACCAGCTACCGAAAACCCCCGAAAGATACCAAGAGGCTCTAATCCTTTTTGGCTCGCAAGCTTTGAGCTCATAAGCACTTGAGCGGAGGCTCCATCAGAAAACTGGCTTGCGTTACCAGCAGCAATACAACCTCCCTCAAATACGGGCTTTATCTGAGAGACACTCTCATATGTTGTTCCGGGGCGAATACCTTCATCTTCCGAAGCAGTTACTGTCCTCGTAGATGCTTCACCTGTTTCTTTATCAACTATTTTCATTGTGGTGGTCATAGGCGCAATTTCGTCAACGAATTTCCCACTCTCGCGCGCAGCAGTAGCTAAATTTTGACTCATGGCCCCATACTCATCCTGGGCCTCCCTCGAAATATTGTAACGACTCGCAACTTGTTCAGCTGTCTGCAACATGCTCCAGTATATTTCTGGTTTCGCTTCTGCTAACTCAGGATCGTGAGTAAAATGCGAATTCATTTCGTTTTGGACGCACGAAATAGACTCGACACCACCTGCCACAAAAACATCTGCCTCCCCAGCAATAATCCTTTGCGCGGCAAGGGCTACAGTTTGTAATCCTGAAGAACAAAATCGATTGACAGTCATCCCAGAAACAGACACAGGTAGTCCCGCCTTCAAGCCAATCTGTCGGGCGATATTGTGGCCAGTGGCGCCCTCAGGATTAGCACATCCCATCAATACATCTTCAACCTCATTCCCTTGTATCCCAGCCCTTTCTAATGCTGATTTCACAACGTGACCGCCAAGGCTTGCCCCGTGAGTCATATTAAACGACCCTTTCCAGCTTTTAGTTAAAGGGGTGCGGGCAGTAGAAACGATTACGGCGTCAGACATTTGTCTCTCCTCGAGAAAGTGTAGAATAGGAAGCAGTATAATTGGCTAGGAAGTATTTTATCAAATGTATTTATACGGCAGGCCCAGTATTATTTCTAAAAACATCGCTTGGTCGCAAAAAATCACAAATATTGATTCTCCGCTAAGTAGGAAAATGTATTAATGAACAGAGCCATTCCACCCACTGCGCGCTTCGCACTCAACTTAATGTTGGACCCTAACGATCGCTTACTACTCCTGCTTCGGTCTGAGAATGCAAATTTAGGACCGTCTAAATGGGGAGTTCCAGCGGGGAAAATAGAAGGAAAGGAAACTCCTACAGAAGCTGCCTTAAGGGAAATGCAGGAAGAAATAGGCTTTGGACATGAAATAGAACTCCAACGCTATTTGGGACCAATAAGAGATACTTACTATGGAGGGCAATACGAACTGCATCTCTTTCATTACAGCTGGTTTAAAGGGAAAGTGAAACTAAATGAAGAGCACACCGCCTTTGCTTGGGTATCTAAAGAGGAAATTAGAAATTACGACGTAATGCATGGCATAGAGGAAGATATCGCTCTTCTTTCTCTGTGGCCGACTAGTTATTTAAATCCAGAGCGTGTCCCAAAAGCCATCGACAGCAAGGATTAGAAATTTGAAACTTCACCATGAGAAGATAGGCGCCGGACCGCCTGTTGTGGTTCTTCACGGCTTATTTGGCTCTGGAAGAAATTGGGCCACTGTTGCTAAAGCGCTCTCGCGCCAATACAGCTTCTTTCTCGTCGACCTTCGCAATCACGGTAAATCACCTCATACAGACAGTATGAAATATGATGAGATGGCTGATGATGTATCACAGCTCATCAAAGAACTAGAGCTGGATAAAACCACACTAATTGGGCATAGCATGGGAGGGAAAGTAGCCATGACATGCGCTTTAAAGACTCCAACCATAGTGAAGAATCTAGTAGCAATAGACATAGCGCCCGTAGCTTATCCAAACTCTTTCTCAGTGATACTAGCTGCACTCAATGCTATCCCATTAGATCAGATTCACTCTCGAAAAGACGCTGACACCTGGTTGGAAACAGGTATCCCTGACATATCAATCCGCTCGTTTATCCTGCAAAATTTATCGATAAAGGAAAGTCTAGCGACCTGGCGCTTTAACTTAAAAGCAATAACTTTCAATATCCTCGATCTAGTAGGGAGCCTTCCTGACCTAAAAAAAAGACCTTTTGAAGGCCCGACATGCTTCATTCGAGGGGCACTATCTGATAGAGTAGCGGTACCTGCGCAACCTAAGATTAAACGCTTTTTTCCAAAAAACAGGATACAAACAGTGCCAGATGCTGGGCACTGGCCTCACACCGAAAACAGAGCAGAGTTCTTGAAAATTCTTAAATCCTGTTTAGATGAAAATCATTAGACGCAGTCCATATAGCTAAGAAAAATGCTGTTCTTTGCGGGAGATATAAACTCAAATGTCAAAATTAAATGTTAATAAAGTTGTATTAGCCTACTCTGGCGGTTTAGACACCTCCGTCATCCTGAAGTGGTTAGAGGATACTTATGGATGTGAAGTCGTGACTTTTACGGCGGACATAGGACAGGGTGAGGAATTAGATCCCGCGCGACTCAAAGCTGAAAAAATGGGCGTTAAAGATATTTATATCGATGATCTTACTGATGAGTTCGTCTCAGATTTTGTCTACCCGATGTTTAGAGCCAATACTATATATGAGGGGGAATACCTGCTGGGGACTTCAATAGCCCGACCTCTTATCGCTAAAAGGATTGTAGAAATAGTAAAAGAAACTGGCGCAGATGCGATAGCGCATGGAGCAACCGGAAAAGGAAATGATCAGGTACGATTTGAGTTAGGGGCCTATGCGCTAGATCCGGAAATAAAAGTCATAGCACCGTGGCGAGAATGGGATCTAAATTCACGAGAAAAACTCATAGCGTATGCCGAAAAAAACAATATCTCCGTCGACTATAAAAAAGCGAACTCTTCCCCCTACTCCATGGATGCTAACCTTCTGCACATTTCCTATGAAGGAATGGAACTAGAGGATCCGTGGATCACCCCAGATGAGGCAATGTGGCGATGGACTGTGTCGCCTGAAAATGCACCGGATGTGCCGAGCATAATTGAACTGGAATACTCTAAAGGAGATATAGCAGCGATAAATGGGGTATCAATGTCTCCCTCAGAAGTGCTTCGATACCTCAATAAGATTGGCGGCGAAAATGGAATTGGACGACTAGATATTGTAGAAAACAGGTATGTAGGAATGAAAGCACGCGGATGCTATGAAACACCTGGTGGCACCATTATGCTAAAAGCACATCGTGCTATTGAATCTTTAACACTTGATCGAGAGGTAGCTCACATGAAAGATGAGCTGATGCCTAGATACGCCTCAATGATCTACAACGGTTATTGGTGGAGTCCAGAAAGGCTGCTGCTTCAAAAACTCATTGATCAATCGCAGGAAAACGTAAATGGGAAGGTTCGGTTATCTCTTTATAAAGGGAATGTCGCCGTCCAAGGCCGTTGGTCGCAACGTGACAGTCTGTTTGATTCATCTCTCGCCACATTCGAAGATGACGAAGGCGCTTACAATCAAGCCGATGCAGAGGGTTTTATCAAATTAAATGCACTTAGGTTGCGGGTAGCAAAAAACCGGAAAAACGACTAAATAAATCCCTTTATTCAGAATCTTTATGCATTCTCATTTGTGGAAACAATAGCACGTCTCGAATAGAAGGAGAGTCAGTAAAAAGCATTACAAGACGGTCTATACCAATGCCTTCGCCGGCTGTTGGCGGCATCCCATGCTCAAGAGCGGTTACATAATCTTCATCGTAATGCATGGCCTCCAAGTCTCCTGATGCTTTTGCAGAAACCTGATCTTTGAACCTCTGGCTCTGGTCATCAGGATCATTAAGTTCGGAAAAACCATTGGCAATTTCACGTCCAGCGACGAAGAATTCAAAACGATCCGTCACAAACGGATCATCATCATTACGCCTTGCCAATGGGGAGACTTCGGCCGGGTACTGTGTAATGAAGATTGGTCCCTCTAAATTAGGCTCTACAGTTTTTTCAAAGATCTCTATCAAGATCTTCCCGAGGCCATAAGAATCTTCCAACTTGATGCCCAAACTTTTAGCGTAGGTTCGAGCAGTGTCGAAATCAGAGACATCGATAGCTTCTAAGTCAGGATTATAAGCAAGAATGGCACCGGCAACTGTCAGTCGCTCAAATGGTTGACCAAAATCATAGGAACTTCCCTGATATTCAACCTCATAGCTACCAAAGAGCTCCACCGCCAAACCCTTCAGCATATCTTCGGTCAGAAGCATTAAGTCTTCGTAATTTGCGTAGGCTTCGTAAAACTCAATCATCGTAAACTCAGGGTTATGACGTGTAGACAAACCCTCATTTCTAAAGTTTCTATTTATCTCGTATACTTTTTCAAATCCACCAACCACCAGACGTTTTAGATACAGCTCAGGGGCGACTCTTAAGTAAAGCTCCATTTCAAGACTATTATGATGCGTAACAAACGGCCGTGCCGCAGCACCGCCGGGAATGGGATGCATCATAGGTGTTTCAACTTCTAAAAAATTTCTGGCATTCAGAAAGTCACGCACAAAGTTAATTATTCGAGTTCGCGTTTGAAATGTTCTACGCGTGGAATCATTCATTATTAAATCTAGATATCTCTGTCTGTACCGTACCTCTATATCAGTAAGGCCATGCCATTTTTCCGGCAGTGGACGTAAGGCCTTCGTAATCAATTCAAGCCGATCAACTACTATTGACAACTCGCCTTTTTGTGTCCGAAACATTACCCCGCTAGCACCCACTATGTCGCCTAGATCCCATTTCTTAAAATCAGAATAAACCCCATCAGGCAATGAGTCTCGCTTAACATACAATTGAATGGCTCCGCTCATGTCTTTGATGTGAGCAAATGAAGCTTTACCCATCACTCGTTGCGTCATCATCCGCCCTGCAACAGTTACTGCATGACCCTCTTCAACAAGCTCTTCCGCGGTACTATCCTTAAAGCGTTCTTGTAAAGCAGAGGCTAACGCGTCTCTTTTGAAATCGTTGCGATATGGGTTCCCGGTTCTCTCTCTGAGCTGCTCTAGCTTTTCTCGGCGCTGCGCAATTAATTGCGCCTCAGTAGAACTATTCTTAACATTAGACATTGACAAACCCTCAGACTACAGTCCATTCCTTAAACTTGCTTCAATGAAAACATCAAGACCACCATCTAGCACTGCTTGTGTGTTTCCCGTTTCAACATTAGTACGTAAGTCTTTGATGCGAGACTGATCTAACACATAAGACCTGATCTGTGAGCCCCAACCAATATCGGCCTTACTATCTTCTAAAACTTGCTGATGTTCTGCTCGCTTCAACATTTCTTGCTCATACATCTTACTGCGCAAAAGCTTCATAGCCTGATCTCGATTTTTATGTTGGGAGCGCTCATTCTGACATTGCACTACTATTCCTGTCGGCTTATGCGTCAGCCGAACAGCGGAGTCCGTCTTGTTAATATGTTGTCCACCCGCCCCGCTAGCTCGGTAGGTATCCACTCGAATATCAGAAGTATTAATGTCAATTACAATATCATCATCGATTTCAGGAGCTACGAAAACAGAAGCGAAAGAAGTGTGTCTCCGGCTGCCTGAATCAAAAGGAGACTTCCTTACAAGACGGTGAACTCCGGTCTCTGTTCGTAACCACCCGAAAGCATAGTCGCCAGAAAATTTCACGGTAGCACTTTTTATCCCGGCTACATCGCCAGGAGAAACTTCTATCAATTCAGAAACAAACTGATGCGATTCGCCCCACTTCAGATACATCCTCAGCAATATCTCCGCCCAGTCTTGAGCCTCAGTACCACCCGAGCCCGCCTGAATGTCGAGGAATGCACTACAGTGATCGGCTTCACCCGAAAACATCCTCTGAAACTCCAGGCTTTCGACCAATTCCTCAGCTTTACAAATATCGATTTTCACTGCCTGAGCAGTATGCTCATCGCCTTCTTCTTTTACCAATTCTAGCAGTTCTTCAGCATCTTTTAACTGAGATTCTAATGCGTCAATAGAATTCACAACTCTCTCAAGACCAACTTTCTCTTTCCCTAGATCTTGCGCGATTTTCGGCGTATCCCAGATAGTTGGTACCTGAAGCTCAAGCTCTACTTCGGAGAGTCTTTCTCTTTTAGAAGTATAGTCAAAGATACCCCCTAAGTGACTGTACCCGTGAGATAAGGTCCCTCGTGAGATTGAAAATCGGATTTAATTCCATGATGTTTGATAACAATTTGTAATTGGCTTGCCTTATTGTAGCGTCATTGGGCTACTTGGGGAAACGCAGTATGCTTTGTATTATGTTGAAATTAAACAGCCTCAGCATACTCAATCATTAGTTGCAAAGTCTTTTGATTACGAAAACGATTGATAGTGAGTCGATAAACTATCCTTATCTCATTAGCATCAGCGTACCAACTCTCATCAGCGCCTCCAAACATGATCGCTGGGATCCGCTTTCCAGATCCGGTGGGCTCCAATATCAGTCGTGCGTGATTAGAACCTACAATCCTTCTGTCTTTTATTTTAAATACTCCATCAAATCGAGGTTCAGGGAACGCTTGGCCCCACGGAGAGACTGATTCCAATTCTTCAGCTAAGACCAAGCTCATATCCTCTGCTAACAGCAGGCCATCGGTAGAAATAGTCCTATTTAATGTATCGGCATCTAAAACCTCTGAAACCCCCTCTTCGAATTTTTTCGAGAATTCGTTGAAATCAGATCGTGCAATTGACAGACCTGCCGCTGCTGCATGCCCACCAAAACTAATTATCAATCCTTCGTTACGACTTGATACCCGAGCAAGTACATCTCGAACATGTACACCCTGGATCGAACGTGCGGAACCTTTAAGCACATTATTGTCGACTAATGCGAATGCAATTGTAGGACGGTAAAATTGTTCTTTCACTCTGGCAGCCACTATACCAACGACACCTTGATGCCAATCTTCATGAAACAGACACAGCGCAGGAGCCAGAGAGGCATCATCGACAAGAGGCGTTGAAATTAAACTGAACGCCTTTTCTCTCATTTTATCTTCTATTTTACGTCTTTGAATATTCAAATCAGATAGTTGAATAGCTATTTCTTTACATCGCGCCGGTTCATCGTTAAGTAGGCACTCAACACCAAGTGACATGTCTGCGAGACGTCCAGCCGCATTAAGCCTAGGGCCGACAATAAATCCGAGATCACTGCTACGGATTTCTGATGGTTTCTTGTTAGCTGCTTCAATTATCGCTGATATACCTGGTTGTCCACGCCCCTGTCGAATAAGTCGCAATCCATAATCTACCAAGCGACGATTGTTTTGATCTAAAGGCACGACATCGGCTATCGTTCCCAAAGCGACCAGATCGAGTAAATTGCTCAGCTTTGGTTCATCGATATTCTTGAGCTTAAACCAATCGGCCTCGCGTAGTCGCCGTCGAACAGCGGCCATGACATAAAAAATCACACCTACACCAGCAAGCATTTTGCTCGGGAATTTATCACCAAATAAATTCGGATTTATAATGGCATCAGCAGCAGGCAGAGTTTCTCCAGGCAAGTGATGGTCAGTAACTAACACACTTATCCCGCTAGCTTTAGCAGCCGCGACTCCGCTAATGCTGGAAATCCCATTGTCTACCGTAATAATCAAGTCGGGTTCCATCTTTTTCGCAACCTCAACAATCTCTACTGTTAACCCGTATCCAAATCCAAACCTATTCGGAACTAGGTATTCTACATTCTGAACACCCATACTGCGTAATGCCCGAATAGCTACAGCTATACTTGTCGCACCATCCGCATCGTAGTCGCCGACTATTAGTATCTTTTTATCCAAGCAGACAGCATCCACAATTAAGTTCTCTGCCTTATCTATTCCGCTTAGAAGTTCATGTGTATGTAGTCCACTAATTGAGATGTCAAGTTGCTCGGAGGCAAGCACTCCTCGGAACTGCAACACTCGACTAATAATGTAGTGCATACTTTCAGATAGAGTCGACACATCATTCGTTGACCTCCGGACTATCTTGGGCTTGAGCTGCAGACCGCTAAAACTCACTGACCGTTTTCCCAAGTAAGTTCTCTAGCGGTTTACTCGCACGCCAAAAGCGACGTTGAGTTCGCGAGGTAATCAAATGCTTTTGGCGATTAGAAGCAATAGTGATGGAAAAAATTGAACTCCTTTTGAGTGCCAACAATATTTGCGGGAAGACTATTTCTAAAAACTCTATGATAAAGCTATCGTCTCTATACGGCGGTAGTATAATTGTCGTGACACCTTTTCCTACTTCCAGTCGTTCAGGCAACTCTAGAATATTCTGAGAATAGTCACAGCCAAAGAAAGAAGCACATGATGCGGAGAAATCGTCTTTTCCAAAAAAAATATGTTCATTAGTCTTTCTCCTAACAGGAGTTGATCCTGCGCCCCAGAACCATAAGCTATTTATTGGTGTCTTTCCCATCGAAACTCGCTTCTGGTTAACACTAGATTCATACAATATCATCTGAGCTTCTGTCATCATCTTGCCGAAGACGCCTAATGCTCTCCTATCCGTCGCGCTGGGCTCTAGAGGCATGCCGCGCAGTTCAGATGGATCGGCATTGTAAAATGATACTGTGTCGTCGCACTCCAAATACCACCGTCCAGCAGAACCATAAGTGAGCTTATGACCATCCTCGAGAAAAAATTTAGATACTTGATGGAACAATTCAAGAGATTCATCCTCAGTGAGTTCGATCACGGGAGCATCAAACATGAGTAATCGACTCGGACCTGCCCTCAAGTGAACCGGTGCCACATTGATAAGATTAGCTACAGACGTCTTGCCAGAGTCATATTGAGAGAACAAGGCAGCTACCGAAGGAATCTCACCCGCTTCTCCAGTTATGTCAAAGTACGCTAGAACCTCCTCAACAAAGTAACGAGAGAGCCTTGAAGAAACCTCTGCACGGCTAAGCGCTCGCCCCAAGGACTTAGTGATAGCATCACTTGGATTTGTGCTAGGAAGTAGATATTTCTGGGGTTCAGGAAAGAATATTTCAAGTCTAGGCGAATCGCTTTTCATCTGATGATTACATGCTGTCAAGTATAGCCCGCTTTACAGCATCCAATTTTGCTGGGACTTTTATTGTCTCTCCAGCACACTGATTTATTGCAGTGTCAGGATCTTTCAACCCATGACCGGTCAATGTGCATGTGATTACACTTCCGTCTGGAATTTTCCCATTTATAATATCTCTCATCACTCCGCCCACACTAATTGCAGAGGCCGGCTCACAAAATATTCCCTCTTTTTCTGCCAGCATTTTTTGCGTTTTTAATATTTCTTCATCGCTCATGGAATCAAACCATCCCCCAGATTCCTCACTCGCGCCCCAAGCATAGTCCCAGGACTGGGGGCGTCCAATGCGGATAGCTGTCGCTATCGTTTCAGGCTCCTTAACCATTTCACGGCGAACAAAAGGATCGGCAAGAGAGGCTTGATACCCCAAAATTTTCGGCCGCGATGCAACTACTGGTGGTAAGCTATATGCAAAGTCAAATTCGGCACCCGCGCGAGCCCAATCCGATTTAGGAATAGATGCATACTCGCAGAAACCTGCCCAGTAAGCACTGATGTTGCCTGCATTACCGACAGGCACACAGTGAAAGTCCGGCGCTCTACCCAGCGCATCGATTATCTCGAATGCAGCAGTCTTTTGGCCCTGCAATCTGTAAGGGTTGATGGAATTGACTATAGTGACTGGAGCTGCAGATTCAAGACTCTTCACAATCTCCATCCCATCGTCAAAATTACCTTCAATCTGAATGACAACGGCTCCTTGAATCATAGCTTGCGCTAACTTACCCAGCGCAATTTTTCCTTCTGGGATTAGAACAAATGCTTTTATGCCTGCGCGAGAGGCATAGGCGGCAGCGGAGGCCGATGTATTTCCTGTAGAAGCGCAAATTATCGCCTCAGCACCCTTTTTGAGAGCTTCTGTAACAGCCATCGTCATTCCACGATCCTTAAAAGAACCTGTAGGGTTGGTACCGTCAAATTTAGCGTATAACTCGATATCACGCCCAATAGACTTCATTATGTTGTCTAGTCTAATTAATGGAGTATCACCTTCACATAAGCTAATGATTTTCGTTTCACTATCAATAGGCAACCTAGCCCTGTATCGAGCTATCAAGCCATCATAACGTGTGTTTTCATTCATCTAAGGACTCTCCACTCTGTAACGTACTATATCACCACACACGTTGTCTGAATTACCAATATGCTTACAAGCATTTGCTATAGCAGATTCAGTGATTTTTCCTGTAATGATAACTATGGGAACAGAGCCGTCATCGCCATGAGATTCCTGCTGCCTTATAGCCTCAATACTTACTTCAGATGAAGCTAAATTTTGGCTGATTTCAGCCAGGACTCCGGGTTTATCGAGCGCTTGTATACGCAGATAGTAAGCACTATAAATATTTTCAATAGGTAAGACGTTCACCTCGGAGCTAACATCGGATTTCGCTTGAAATTCAGCGCGCTGAATGTTTTGTTTTTGACTTGGCTTCGCAGCAAGACTAACCAAGTCACTTATAACTGAAGAAGCGGTGGCGTCGCCGCCTGCGCCGGCTCCTGACAGAAGAAGAGGGCCTGTTTCCTCCGCGTCGATTAACACAGCATTAAGCACACCATCGATATTGGCTAAGATATGTCCCGTGGGAATTAGTGTGGGATGCACTCGTAATTCAATACCCGAGGTGCTCTTAATAGCCAGAGCAAGGTGTTTTACCTTATATCCTAGCGCGTTTGCATAAACTAGGTCATCAACTAAAATTTCTCTTATCCCATCAATAGACACTTTTTCAAACTGAATGGCACCACCAAACGCAAGAGATGCCAGAATAGCCAGTTTATGCCCGGCATCAATGCCATCAACGTCAAAAGATGGGTCAGCTTCGGCATAACCCAGCGTTTGCGCCTCTTTTAAAATAGTCTCGAAACTGTACCCAGACTCTGACATTCCGGAAAGCATGAAATTACAAGTGCCGTTAACTATCCCAACAATCTTTCTAATAGAATTACCTGCCAACGATTCGCGCAACGTTTTAACAACAGGGATACTGCCCGCGATTGCTGCTTCGAAGCCTAAGAAAACATCATTTCGCTTCGCAGTTTCAATCAACTCATTCCCATGCAATGCTATAACTGCTTTGTTTGCAGTCACTACGTGCTTGGAGTTTTTGATTGCTTCTATCAAAACTCCTAGCGCTATAGTTGTTCCACCTATTAGCTCCACTACCACTTCAACCTCTGGGTGATGCACTATCTCAAGAGGATCAGTCGTTAAAATGATTCCGCTCAGCGAGCAATCTCTGGCCTTCTCTAAATCTCGGGCACAAGCAATAATGACTTCAAAGCTACACCCACATTTTTTCTCGATCGCAACTTTGTTCTTTTGTAAAATACGAATCACGCTTGCACCAACAGTGCCAAGCCCTAATAGGCCAATTTTAATTACTCGCATTGGCTTCCGAGCCTCATCCATCTTCGGTTGCTAATCAACATTACGCATTAAATCCTTTATTCCTCTAATTGCTTGCCGAGTCCTATGCACGTTCTCAATTAGAGCAAACCGCACATACTCATCTCCAAAGCTACCAAAACCTAGTCCGGGAGAAACCGCAACTTTCCCGTCGGATAATAGCTTTTTAGAAAACTCCATTGAGCCTAGGGCACGCAAAGACTTAGGTATCTTTGCCCAAACAAACATCGTAGCTTTTGGGGCGACGATTTCCCAGCCCGCAGCATTCATTCCTTCACAAAGCACATCACGCCTGGTTTGATACATATCTCTGATCTCAGCCACACAGTCCTGACTTCCCTCCAATGCGGCTATAGCAGCAACCTGAATAGGAGTAAAAATCCCATAATCTAAGTATGATTTAAGTCTGGCCAGAGCAGCAACCAAATCAGCGTTCCCTACCATAAAGCCGACTCGCCAACCTGGCATACTATAGCTTTTTGATAAGGAAAAAAATTCAACACAATGCTCTCGTGCTCCCTCAACCTGCATGATAGAAGGCGCCTTATAACCGTCAAAAACAATATCAGCGTAAGCCAAGTCATGGACAACATAGATGCCATTTTCCCGAGCAATTTTAACAACTTCTTCAAAAAAAGGTAACTCTACACACTGAGCAGTTGGGTTGCTTGGGAAACTGAGAAGCAACATCTTTGGTTTCAGTACTGCAGTTTTAATTGCCTTACGAAGCTCTTCACAGAAATCGATATTTTCTCCAACAGCGACATATTGAACTTCTGCACCGGCGATGATGAATCCGTAAGGGTGAATAGGGTAGGCAGGATTTGGCACTAGCACTGCGTCCCCAGCACCTACCGTGGCCATTGCTAGATGCGCCAACCCCTCTTTGGAACCAATGGTCACGATGGATTCGCTTTCAGCGTCCAGCACCACATCGTATCGTCTTCGATACCAAGCACATATAGCGCGTCTAAGTCGAGGAATACCAGCAGAAACCGAATATCTGTGGGTATCATCTCGATTTGCGGCTTCACAAAGCTTAGCCACAATATGCGGCGGCGTCGGTTGATCGGGATTGCCCATACCAAAGTCTATTATGTCCTCGCCCCTATAGCGCGCAGCCATTTTAAGGCTATTTACTTCATTGAAGACGTAAGGAGGAAGACGATCAATGCGTGAAAATCCAGTGGTCACAAGTTTTATTCTTCTATTAGGAGCCAAAAATACAATAAGTTCGCGATTATAACAGTAATTTTTATTAAACTGTCTGCTTGAGCCATTCTTAGGTAGAAGAAATAAGCATGACAAAATCTTTAACAACAGACAGTGAGCTTGGACACGCACGTGCTAGATTACTCGATCCTACCGGACTGGAGTTCCACCATTTAGAGTCAATAATAGGGATGCTTTCCGGACCCACGGTAGACTTTAGTGATGTGTTTTTAGAGTCGACCCGCAGTGAATCATGGCTAATGGAAAACAACATCGTAAAAGAAGGTGCTCACCAGATATTGCATGGCAGCGGATTACGCACGGTCGCCGGCTTACAGACTGGGTTCGCGTATTCCGATGATCTTACCTTTGATGCTCTAAAAAACGCAGCGCAAGCTGCTCGCACTATCGTTGCCGGCGGACAAACCAGAGAATACAAGCTTAAGACTCGAACTGACAAGGTTTCGTATTATGAAAATATAGACCCCATAGAACAAATGAGTGCACAAACAAAAGTAGATTTATTAAATTCAATAAATAGTCGCTTACGGGGGGCGGATAAACGCGTTATCGAAGTCAAAGCCAGTCTCTCTGGACAATACACTACCGTACTTATAGCCGCTTCTGATGGAAGCTTGGCGAGTGACATCAGGCCTTTAGTAAGGCTAAACGTCACGGTCATCGTCGAGGAAAAAGGGAGAAAAGAGACGGCAAGCTTCGGCGGCGGTGGTCGTCATAGCTACAAAAAACTGATAAGCGAAGGAAATGCGGAGAAAATAGCTGACGAAGCCCTACGTCAAGCTATTACTAACTTATCAGCAGAGGATGCTCCTGCCGGGGAAATGACTGTAGTGCTTGCCCCAGGTTGGCCCGGTATATTACTTCACGAAGCGATTGGTCATGGATTAGAAGGTGACTTCAATCGGAAAAAGACGTCCGCTTTTTCTGGCCGCATTGGTGAAAAAATTGCACATGAGAGCTGTACTGTCGTTGACGATGGCACCCTTAATGAACGTCGCGGCTCTCTCAGTGTTGACGATGAAGGTACTTCTTCAAGTTGCACCACTCTTATAGAAAACGGCTACCTGAGAGGGTATCTTCATGACCGCCAAAATGCAGGACTTATGGGCTCCTCACCCACGGGAAATGGAAGACGCCAGTCTTATGCGCATCGACCAATGCCAAGAATGACTAACACTTATATGAGACCAGGCGCACACCCTCCGGAAGAGATTCTAAAAAGTGTTAAAAAAGGACTGTACGCCGTTAGCTTTGGTGGGGGGCAAGTGGACATCACAAATGGTAAATTTGTATTTAGTGCCAGTGAAGCTTACCTCATAGAAAATGGAAAGATCACCAATCCAGTAAAAGGTGCCACTCTGATTGGTGACGGGCCAGATGTTCTGACCAAAGTGTCGATGGTAGGTAATGATCTAGAGCTAGACAGTGGAGTCGGCACCTGCGGTAAAAATGGTCAGTCAGTGCCAGTGGGCGTAGGCCAACCCACTCTAAAAATCAATTCCTTGACCGTGGGAGGTACAAAAACTTAAATTAGAAAAAACCTTGGAGAGCGCCTAAAACCTTTCTATTTCGGGGTGCGGCAATTGTCCATTGTGGACATGCATGCCTCCAAGCTCGGCGCAGCGATGAAGAGAAGGTATGGCTTTGCCAGGATTTAGGAGATTTTCAGAGTCAAAAGCCTTTTTTATCGCCTGCATTTGACTAATCTCTTTCTCTGAAAATTGGATGCACATTGCATCAAGTTTTTCAACCCCAACCCCGTGCTCGCCAGTAATAGTACCCCCAACTTCAACGCATAATGCTAAAATCTCGGTGCCCAATCTCTCCGCATGCTCTAGCTGAGAGTCGATATTTGCGTCATAGGCAATTAGTGGATGTAGATTACCGTCACCTGCATGAAAAACGTTGGCAACTCTTAATCCGTAAGTCAGTGATAATTCATGAATACGATTCAACACAAACCCTAAAGACCGCCTCGGGATAGTGCCATCCATACAATAGTAGTCAGGTGCTATCCTCCCCAGAGCTGGGAACGCAGATTTTCTTCCTTTCCAGTATAAAAGCCTTTCAGCCTCGGTTTCAGACACACGAAGCTGGGTAGCGCCGGCGCTGTTCATTAACCCACTTACTCGGGTAATTTCCGCAGTGACTTCGGCCTCAACGCCGTCTAGTTCACATAGTAAGATAGCCGCACACCCCAGCGGGTAGCCCGCTTTACAGTAGTCTTCCGCGACCTCTACCGACAGCTCATCCATCATTTCCAACCCGGCGGGAACAACACCTGCGCTGATTATAGACTCCACAGCCGAGCTGGCATTATCCACACTGTCAAAAGAGGCCAAAATAACACGTGCCTGCTCAGGCTTCGGCAACAACTTAACCGTAACCTCTACCACAACCCCTAGTAACCCTTCAGAGCCATGCATCAAAGCTAACAAGTCTAAGCCAGAAGTATCCGGTGCACGCGACCCAATAGTTAATAGCTCTCCATCAATCGTCACTACCTTAATTTCCAGCACATTATGGACAGTCAAACCGTATTTAAGGCAATGCAATCCACCAGAATTCTCAGCAACATTTCCCCCAATACTGCATGCGATTTGAGATGAGGGGTCTGGAGCATAATAGAGACCATGCTCGCTAACTGCGTCACTGATCGCCGCGTTGCGCACGCCCGGCTCCAAGGTTGCTGTCAAATTTTCAATATCAACGGAAAGAATCTTATTCATCTTAGCCAGGCTCATCAAACAACCGTTAGCTAATGGCAAAGCACCGCCGGAAAGACCGGTTCCAGAGCCGCGTGTAACAAGAGGCGTAGATTGTTCTGCACATATCTTTACTATCTTAACCACCTCATCAACAGCAGCTGGAATAACAACTATCAAGGGAGTTTGTTGGTACGCAGATAAGCCGTCACATTCGTAAGGCCTCATCGCCTCATTAGACGACAAGCAGCGCTCAGGAGGCAGAAATTTTCGCAACTCAGATTCAATCGTCATCTGAAACCTTTTCTCAAAATGCGTAGCTCACTTTTCGCTAAGTTATAATTACTTCTTAGTGCTCAATGATATTCTAATCTTTCAGCGAGCTCAAAGATCAAAAAGATCCATTTCTTCCGCTTTAAAATAGGTTTGTATTGGCGAGTACTGTTATCATTATCATGACGTAATCTGAACGGTTACGTGGATAATGGATATTTTTTCCATCTCAAGCTGAGCGCTTGTTTTACGTAAATTAAGGCAGCTTCCTAGCGATGATTAAAAACATATGTTCAAAATCATAGAAGCCATTGGGGCAAAGGTTCCTAAGGCGTTCGCATATTTCATAATAGCAGTTGGGTTTGCGGCTGTTATTACGCGCATTTTACTCCCCCTCAGCAAACTCGACACCGATTTCTTCTCAGACCATGTAACCGCTTTCTCTGGTAGACCCGCCTCAATCCAAAATGTCCGATTCAGTTGGACGGGATGGGCACCTACGTTAACAGCGCAAAAACTGGATATCTTGGATAAGCAGAACGGCACCACACTGATTCATTTTCCCCTAGTAAGAATCGAAGTATCGCCTATTCAGAGTTTAATTAACCGCGAGCTTACTGCTAAAAAAATAACCTTTGAAAAACTCAATATCAGTTTGGTTCGAGATGAAGTAGGTAAAATATCAGTGAGGGGGATGCCTCCTCCTAAATTTCCAATTTTCAACTGGTTACTTTCGCAAAAAGTATTCAGCCTGATTGACGTGACTCTTCAATTTGAAGATAAAACGACTCAACAAGATATCTTGCTTACAAATCTCACAGCAATAAGCACTCATAAGGAAGGCCATCAAATATTTGGCTCCGCCCAATTACCAAAAGAATTAGGACAATATTTCGAATTCTCTATGGAATCTGACTCTACGATAGCGAATGGAGTAGAAAATCTAGAGGTGTTACTCAGAGCTGAAAATCTAAATTTAAGGAGCGTACTTAAGATATTAAATCAGCCCTTAGGTCTTGATGAAGTGCTGATAGCAGACTTCAGTGGGAAAGGTGTCTGGGAAGATTCAACTTTGAAAATTTTTGACTTTTCTTTTCGGGAACCGTCTTCGGCCATCAGGTCAGAAAAGTCTATCGCTATTGAAGGCTCGGTTAGCTCCACAGAATCGACTTGGAAGCTCGATATAAGACACCTATCAGTGCCACATATCTCTTCGCTGAAAACACAAAACGCAATAAACTTAGTGTGGCAGCAAGATCCCCTAATCAATAAAGAAATCGAGTTCTCAGCTAAGCAGTTTGACATTGCGATAGCGATGTACTTGGCTCGACTGACAGCTGCCATGCCTCTTGAAGCCCAAAACCTACTGGAAACTGTCCATCCGCGAGGTTCAATGGAAAATATCATAGGTCATTATTATCCTGATGATACGGACTCCGCTTTTGATATAGACCTCGGTGTAAAAAATTTATCCACTAGAGGAACTGATAAATATCCGGCTCTAAACGGTTTTTCAGGGGTTGCAAAAATAACCCGGATTGAGGGGAAACTAATGCTATTGAAGACGGATTTCACTCTCGATGAACATCATAATCTTGATAGCGCTTTAGAATTCAACAGTCTTGAAGGCTCGCTCGGCTGGGAGAAAAATGAAAAAGGTAAATGGAGTATTTCGGTACCTGGTATTTCTGGAAAACTAAACAACTCGGCCTTTCATATCTCTGGTCGTTATAAGAACTTGCTCTCTAATGAGGCTTATCTCGAAGTTGGTGTCTCTTTCCCTAAGATTGACGCTCAGAGTCTTAGTAGCCTAGTGCCTGTCAACATAGTCTCCCGCAAAGGTGAAGCCTGGATGCGGAACTTGTTCCATAAGGGGCAGTTGACCGAAGGGATAATAGCTTTTCGGGGACCGACGAAAAATTTTCCATTTAGAAACTCTGAAGGTACGCTCGTCGCTGATTTCAAAGTCAGTAAATCGACGTTGGAATATGCTGAATTCTGGCCTTTAGCACGTGACGTAAATGGACATATAGCTCTGCGGGAGGACAACCTTTATTTGCTCATTAATGAAGGAACTATCAGTGAAGCCTCAATATCGAAGGCCAATATTAAGTGCGAGCAACTCTTTAATAAAGAAAAATTTGTAAGCATCACTGGTACAGCAACGGCTCCCGGCACCTTTCCCTCCGAGCTAGTCCTAGCAAGTCCATTAATAAACACCAAGGCGAAGCAAATTACGCAATTCATATTAGAGGACGATATTACGCTGTACCTAGATATGACTGTTCCTCTTTTTAGTGGAGGGAAAAAGGATATTTCTGGTAGAGCTGCTCTTGATAAAAATACGTTAAGTTTAGCTCGTACGGATATTAAATTAACGGAGGTTTCGGGAAACCTGTTCCTCAAAAATAACCAATGGTGGACGAATGAGCTAACCGCTATTTTAGATGGTACAGAAATACATCTTAATGCTAAAAGTGGAAGAAATACTGAGCTCTACGCTGCTGAAGCGCATATCCGAGGCAATTCGACAATCGAAAAACTGATGTTTAGGCTTGGGAAACACAGTCCAGTCTTCGCCAAATGGCTTACTGAAAAAAACTTTACCGCATACAATAAAGGAAATTTAGACTGGGATACGACTATAACGCTGCCTAAAAAAACCTATAAAGATAATAAGCAGAAGTTTAATGGTCAGTTTAAATTTAGCTCTAATTTAGTAGGTGTAAAATCAACATTGCCTCTGCCGATGAAAAAATTAGCACGAAATGAAAAACAATTTTCAGTTGATCTTGAAATAGAAGACGGAAAATTAAAAGGTGGCTTCATCGACTTCTCTGAAAGCGGTGAGGTGCCGACCGTCGAAACTGGAGAACATACTGCACCGCACAAGGGCATTCTCTTTCGTGGATCATTTGATCATTTAGAAATAGATTTATGGATGAATTTTTTCAAAGGAGATAGTCCCACCAATGAAGATATGGCAAAAATCCCACTGCTTTTTGACTTACGAACTGGAGCTGCCACTCTTTTCGGCCACAAATTTAGTGATATGCGGATTAAAGGTCTCCAAATCGGAAAAGGCTGGAATATCGAGATAGAGGGAATAGACGCCTCTGGTAATATTATCACTCCTTCTCTCAGCAACTCCAACGTGCTTGACATTAAACTTCAACACCTGCGTCTAATAAAAAATAAATCGTCAATAGAAGCTGTTCCGCAAGAAAACTCCGATTTGAAACCTAATGAATTCCCTTCTCTTGTAATAGACATTAATGATTTCATGTATCACGGTATTGAGCTAGGGAAAACAAAGGTTACTGCTTCGAAGAACGAGAATGAATTGATATTTAACACCCTAACTTCTGAGACAGAAGATGCTTTGATTGGAGCCAGCGGACGATGGATAACGAAAGAAAGCTCCCAAACTAGTACTTTTGAAATTACTGCAAATGGTAAATCAGCTTCTAAATTTTTACGACAGTTCGGCTATCAAGGTAAAAACATCAAAGGAGGTGAGATCGAGTTCAACGCGAAAGTAAATTGGGCCGGCTCTCCTTCTTCTCTTAAAATGAAAAACCTTAACGGTAGCATGCAAGTGATGTTAACTGATGGACGCTTTAAGAATATTGACCCAGGAAGTGGCCGAATTTTTGGTCTTTTAAGTCTACAATCTTTGCCAAGACGACTATCTCTAGATTTCAACGACCTCTTCAAAAAAGGATTCGCGTTTGATTCTATTTCTGGAGACTTCCAAATTATCAAAGGCTACGCGCACACTGATAACCTAATAACCGAAGGTCCCTCAGCTAAAATAGCTATTAGAGGGACAACTGGCTTAGCCAGTCATGACTATGATCAAATCGCAACAGTCACGCCAGCACTTTCTGGCAGTATTCCTGTAGCAAGCGCTTTGTTTGGACCAGTCGGAATAGGTGCAGGAGCGGTATACTATATAGGGGGGAAAATGTTCAAATCTATCCCTAAAAAAATTGATAAATTTCTGACCCAAAACTATTCAATAACTGGAACGTGGGACACACCGATCATCAAAAAAATCAAAAAGAGTAAGTAAGACTTAAATTATGTCAACGATCTGGAAGCCGCATGTCGTAGTCGCTACTGTTCTGGAAGAGGATAATAAGTATTTGTTAGTAGAAGAGTCAGTAGATGAAAAAAGAGTCCTCAACCAGCCCGCTGGACACCTAGAGCCAGGAGAGTCTCTAAAAGACGCGGCAATAAGAGAGACTTTGGAAGAGACGGGGCGAGTCGTGTCCATTGATTATCTTATAGGTATCTACTTAATGTGTTCTGAGGATTTTCAAAACACCTTTTTAAGGTTTTGCTTCAAGGGAAAAATTCTAAGCTATGACGAAGACCACAAATTAGATGATGATATCATTAGGACCCATTGGATGAGTAAGAAGAATCTCACGCAACAGCAGAAAAAACCTCGGAGCAGCTTGGTGATGAAGGCTATTCAGGATTATGAAAAGGGTAACAAATACTCTCTAACTCTGCTTCATACCGACCATTATTATGTATAAGTCTTGGTTAGCCCCGTCAGATTCTCGCTCGCCGGATCAGATACATGTAGTTGTTGCTATGTCGGGCGGGGTCGACTCTTCAGTAGCGGCGTTGATGCTTAAGGAAGCTGGTTTTAACTGCTCGGCTCTTTTTATGAAAAATTGGGATGAGATGGAAGATCAGGGAACATGTCAATGGGAGGAGGATGTTGCAGATGCACTTCAGGTCTGCGATATGCTGGAAATTCCTCTCAATACTGTCGATTTGTCAAAAAATTATTGGGATTTAGTATTCAAAGACTTACTAGACGGCTATAAATTAGGACGAACGCCTAACCCAGACGTTTTGTGTAATCGGGAAATTAAGTTTAAGGCATTTGCGGATGAAGCTTTTCGACTGGGAGGTGACTTCATCGCAACAGGTCACTACGTACAGAGTATATTTGACGGTCAAAAAAAATTACTCTTAAGAGGGGATGACCCTCAAAAAGATCAAAGCTATTTCCTCCATACACTGGATCAAGAACAACTAAAAAAAGCACTTTTCCCAGTTGGCCACCTCAAGAAAGAACAAGTAAGAGAGCTTGCAAAAAAAGCTGGTATAAAGGTACATGACAAAAAAGACAGCACGGGAATCTGTTTTATTGGCGAAAGGGATTTTAGACAATTCCTTTCAAAATATATTCCCTCAGAAGAAGGACACATAATCGATACTGCCGGGAATAAAATAGGTCTACATCAGGGAGCCGCGCTTTATACCATAGGGCAGCGTAAAGGTCTGGGTATTGGAGGTATTAAAAATGCAACAGACGAGCCGTGGTTCGTGGTAGAAAAAAACCTTGCAAAGAACGAACTTACGGTGGCTCAAGGCACATCTAATCCAGCCTTGCTTGGTGACGAGCTGACGCTATCGGAGATATCCTGGGTCAACCAAGACAACGGTGAATATCCTAAATCTCTATTAGCAAAAATCCGATATCGACAACCTGATCAAAAATGTCTTGTGTCGAAGAGAGATGGTCCCGGATATGAAGTGTCTTTCGAGCAGAAGCAACGCTCAATCGCCCCAGGCCAGTCAATAGTTTTTTACGAAGAAGATGTCTGCTTGGGTGGAGGAATAATAGAAATCTCTGAATAATCAGGCGTCGCACTACACATCAGCCTCGTTTTTGAAGATAATGCTTCCGCAAATCTACGCAATTTATAATATCAGCCAATAGGGAATACAATGAAAAACTCATTTAATGCCAGTAAAGAACTTTCAGTAGGCGAAAAAACCTACCAAATTTTCAGCTGCAAGCGCCTCGCCGATCAGTATCCCATAGATAAATTACCATTTGCTCACAAAATTCTCTTAGAAAACCTTTTACGTTTCGAGGATGGAGTCAATGTCACCAGAAGTGATATTCAGGCTGTCGCTAATTGGAATCCAACTGCAGAGCCGAGTCAAGAGATTGCTTTCACACCGGCTAGAGTTCTAATGCAAGATTTTACCGGAGTACCTTGTGTGGTCGACTTAGCTGCCATGCGAGATGCCATGATAGCCATGGGAGGGGATCCTAAGAAAATTAACCCTCTGTCACCAGCAGAACTTGTCATTGACCACTCTGTTCAAGTTGATCACTTCGGCGCACAAAGCGCAGCGGAAAAAAATGCTAAAATTGAGTTCGATAGGAATAAAGAACGGTATGGTTTTCTTCGATGGGGGCAAAATGCATTCTCTAACTTCTCAGTAGTCCCGCCTGATACTGGCATCGTTCACCAAGTCAACCTCGAGTTTTTAGCGAGGACGGTGTTTGAAAACACTGTAAATGGAGTACTTCAAGCATATCCGGATACCGTTGTTGGTACCGACTCACACACAACAATGATTAACGGTTTAGGTGTTCTCGGATGGGGTGTTGGAGGCATTGAGGCTGAAGCGGCAATGCTCGGTCAACCGATAACCATGCTGATCCCGCAGGTAGTGGGCTTCAAACTAGAAGGGAATCTTCCAGAAGGCGCTACTGCGACTGACTTGGTACTAAAGGTTGTAGAAATGCTCAGGCAGAAAGGAGTAGTTGGGAAGTTTGTAGAATTTTATGGCTCAGGGCTAAGTAGTTTACCTTTAGCTGATCGCGCAACATTAGCAAATATGGCCCCTGAATACGGCGCTACTTGTGGGCTATTCCCTATCGACATTGAAACTACCGCTTACCTCAAACTCTCGGGGCGAAGTTCAGACCAAGTAGCTTTAGTGGAAGCTTATGCAAAAGAGACAGGTATGTGGCGCGATGCCTCGAGCCCAGAAGCTACGTACTCTGATTCACTTACACTGAATATGAATTCGATTAAGCCAAGCTTAGCGGGCCCTAAAAGACCACAAGATAGAATTGACCTCGACTCAGCTCATACTGTCTTCCAAAGAGCTTTGATTGAAGCGACAAAAGATAGAACCTCAGGCGGATCTTCGACTACTGACATAAATGGATCGAAAGCTGAAATAAAAGATGGTGCTGTGGTTATTGCAGCCATCACGTCATGTACAAACACGTCAAATCCTTCAGTTATGGTTGGGGCAGGATTACTTGCTAAAAAAGCCAATGAACTAGGACTAAAAGTACAACCTTGGGTTAAAACAAGCTTAGGGCCCGGCTCTCTAGTTGTAACTGACTATCTTAATAAAGCCGGCCTGACAGAGCACTTGAATGCTTTGGGATTTCACACGGTGGGCTATGGTTGTACAACCTGTATTGGTAATTCAGGTCCCATTCCTGAACCAGTCAGCACCGCAATCAAGGATGGCGATGTAATCGCGTGTTCAGTACTTTCAGGAAACCGGAATTTTGAGGGACGTGTGCACGCTGAAGTGAAAATGAATTTCCTAGCATCTCCCCCTTTAGTTGTTGCCTATGCCATAGCAGGAAGGATGGATATCGACATCATGACTGCTCCTCTAGGCGAAACACCAGAGGGAAACCCTGTCTATTTAAAAGACATATGGCCTAGCTCTGCCGAGATCCAGCAGGCTGTTACTTCGACGATCGACTCCGAAATGTTTAAAGATAGTTACGCGAACGTATTCTCAGGAGACGCGCGATGGGCGGGCATTGATGTTAGTGAATCTAGCCTGTATGCGTGGGACGATAACTCTACTTATGTCAAAAACCCGCCTTATTTTAAAGATATGCCAAAAAAACCAAAAGAATTAAAACAAATAGAGGGTGCTCGGATTTTACTAAAGCTCGGGGATTCAATAACAACCGACCACATATCGCCTGCTGGGAACATAAAAGCCGATAGCCCGGCAGGAAAATACCTAATTGATAACGGAGTAGCATCGAAAGATTTTAATTCTTATGGATCCCGTCGTGGAAACCATGAAGTCATGATGCGAGGAACGTTCGCTAACATTAGACTGCGAAATCAACTGGCCCCGGGAACTGAGGGTGGCTGGACAAGACACCAACCTAGCGATACCGAAATGTCAGTTTATGACGCTGCAATGCGATATCAAAAGGAAAACACCCCGCTGATAGTTCTGGGCGGAAAAGAATATGGTACTGGGTCGTCACGAGATTGGGCTGCTAAAGGGACTTCCTTACTAGGTGTGAGTGCGGTAATTACCGAAAGTTTCGAAAGAATTCATCGCTCTAATCTAGTAGGAATGGGAGTACTTCCACTAAACTTTAAGAATGGGCAAAATAGCGAATCTTTAGGATTGACGGGCTTAGAAACCTATACGGTAGAAGGTTTTTCACAGGGCGTTAAAGAAGTGGTAATCGTCACGGAAGCAAACGACGGGACGATAACTCGATTCCCGTGTGACGTAAGAATTGATACTCCAAAAGAGTGGCAATACTACCAACATGGTGGCATCTTGCAGTTTGTTTTGCGGGAGCTAGCTGCCTAAACTCGATGAGGACGTGCTAAAGGGAAAGAAACTGATGAGAGATAGAGGCGGTGCCCCACACCGTAGTTGCACCCTGGCAAAGATTAAGCTCTGGTAACAATTAAGGAAAACATAAAAGGATCCGTTTTAATGATACAGCAAACAATGTGGTCGGCACTCGCTGAAAACTTTCTAGGTAACGCGCCAGACTGGTATAAAAAGACAATAGTAGGCTTCTTGATTTTCAATCCAGTAGTACTTTTTACATTAGGGCCATTTATAGCTGGTTGGCTGCTCATCGTAGAATTTATATTCTGCTTAGCTATGGCCTTAAAGTGTTACCCTCTCCAGCCAGGGGGGTTGCTCGCGATTCAGGCCGTCATGCTTGGGATGACTTCTGCGGAAAGCGTTTACCATGAAACCGTCCAGAATTTCCCCGTTATTATGCTCCTAATGTTCATGGTTGCTGGGATCTACTTCCTGAAAGACCTTCTATTGTTCAGTTTTACAAAAATACTACTGAAGGTGGAATCGAAAACTAAACTCTCATTTCTCTTCTGTTTCGTAGCTGCGGTGCTTTCGGCTTTCCTAGATGCCCTCACCGTCACTGCAGTAGTCATAACTGTAGCTCAGGGGTTCTATCTGGTATATCACAAGGTCGCCTCTGGAAAAGAATACCATCATGAGCATGATGTGAGTGGTGACACGGAAATACAGGACTCGTATAGACAAGATCTACACGATTTTCGTTCCTTCCTATGTAGCTTAATGATGCATGCCGCGATAGGCACAGCTCTGGGCGGCGTTTGTACGCTAGTCGGAGAGCCTCAAAATCTATTAATAGCGAAAATTGCTGGGTGGGAATTCGGCGAATTCTTTATGAGAATGGCCCCAGTATCGATGCCCGTTTTAGTAACAGGGCTTCTTACTTGTATTGTTCTTGAAAAGACTAAAGTTTTTGGTCATGGAGGTGCCTTACCGGCGAAGGTGAAATCGATTCTAAAGGACTACGATTCTCATCAAACCGAAAGACGTACCCAACAAGACATCGCTAAACTTTGGGTTCAAGGAGGAGCCGCCCTCTTCCTATGTGTCGCTCTGGGATTCCACTTAGCAGAAGTTGGCGTTATCGGACTGGCAGTAATCGTTATAGCAACTGCTCTCAACGGGATAACCGAAGAACATCAAATCGGTCATGCTTTTGAGGAAGCTCTTCCTTTTACTTCGTTACTCGTGGTTTTCTTCGCCATCGTAGCCGTAATCCACGATCAACATTTGTTTTCTCCTGTCATAGGTTGGGTACTGACACTAGAAGGGACAACGCAGACCTCTGCTTTCTATTTGGCTAATGGATTGCTATCCATGATAAGTGACAACGTATTTGTTGCGACAGTCTACATAACTGAGGTTAAAGAAGCTTTTGATGCAGGAAAAATAACAAGAGAACAATTCGACTTGCTTGCTATTGCCATCAATACCGGAACTAATATCCCGAGTGTCGCGACACCAAACGGCCAAGCCGCGTTCCTTTTCCTGTTGACCTCTGCGATCGCACCCCTTATTAGACTTTCTTATGGGAAAATGGTCTGGATGGCGCTCCCTTATACTTTAACTATGTCGATAGCAGGTCTGCTATCGGTTATATATTTTTTATAAAATAGTTGCCGGCGGATAGGGCGCAAAAAGGAAATTTGATGAACTTATCAGAAGTAATTGAGAGTACAAACACTTGCAGGTTTTACCAGAAAAAGCCAGTTACCGATGACGATATAGCAGTTACCCTAGATGCTGCTAGATTCGGTCCAAGCGGAGGTAATCGACAACCTGTGAGCTTTGTTATAGTCAAAGACCATGAAATGAAAAAACAGATGCAAGCGCTCTACTTACCATTCTGGGAAACGTATATTCAAGCAATCGACGAAGGCATGGTACGACTAGGTTCTAAAGATAAGGGAATAGTCGATTCGGCGGATCACTTTGCTCGCCATTTAGCGGAAATTCCAGTATTTATTGTTGTTTGTGCACAACTGGCCGACTGTCACGCGACAGATACAGACTTGGATAGACTGAGTATTGTTGGAGGTGCATCTATCTACCCTGCCGTTCAAAATGTGTTGCTGAAAGCGCGAAGTATTGGTCTTGGGACTGCATTGACGACTCTGCTTTGTCATGTTGAACCCGAAATCAAAAAGCTACTTAATATTCCTGAAGACATATCAACCGCCGCTATGATCACCATGGGCTGGCCTACTAAAAAATTCCCTAAAAAACTTCTAAGACGACCTTTATCAGAAATAGCATGGGCAGAGACATATGGAGCGCCTTTAAGCACTGGAACCATTACAAAAAAATAAGCTGCAAGTCATTTAGAAATCTATAGCCCAATGGTGTTGGTTTAACCCATCGATCTTCGCATTGTAGAAAGTTCTTGGTATATGCGCTATCAAGACATTCAAAAAAATGCGCCTGCAAATTCAATTTAGGAATATTGGCTAGCAAAGCATCAATACAAAATCCATTCTTTAATCTCAATGCATTTATCATATACTCGCCAATCAATTGTTCTTCAGCAATAAATCGGTCTGTGTGAATTTTTTTATTTGATAAAGCTGATTGCATATAACGATCTGGGTTTTTTATTTTCTCTGTGCGAACAACACCTTCACTGCTCGCTCGTTTCCCGTGCGCGCCGGCTCCGATTCCAACATAATCTCCAAAGTTCCAATAATTTAAGTTATGGCGAGATTCACTACCCTGCTTAGAGTAAGCAGAAATTTCATACTGAGAGAACCCTGCCTCAGTAAGCAAAATTTGACCCGCTTCATATTCGTCACAAATCTCATCATGAGATGGCAGCATAGGTGGCTTTTTCGCAAAGGCAGTATTTTCTTCTATAGTCAGCTGATACCAAGAAATATGTTGAGGATTAAATGATATCGCCTGTGATAAATCTTTCAGAGTCCGAGAGCTATCCTCCGAAGGTAAGCCAAACATAAGATCAATGTTCATATTATCGAAGCCCGCACCAACTGCGGCATCTAGAGCATCACAAGAATCAACAGCATTGTGGGCCCGCCCCAGAGCAGTTAAGCAAGCATTACTGAAACTTTGAATGCCTATAGAAATACGATTTACACCTGCTGTTTTATAATGTTTAAAACGACTTGCATCAGCGCTACCTGGGTTAGCTTCCAAAGTAATCTCAACATCATCTGTAAGGGTTAAACGATTACTAATTCCATCTAGGAGAGCATTAATGGCATTTCCAGAGAACAAACTAGGCGTCCCGCCCCCTATAAAAATACTGGAAATAGACTCCACCGATTGCACGGAACACTCCCGATCTAAATCTCGCATCAATGCGTTAACGTACATTTTCTCGGCAATAGTGTCCTTGGCTTGATATGAGTTAAAATCACAATATGGGCATTTGTTAGTGCACCAAGGCAAATGAACATAGAGTCCGCTCAAAACTTATACCAGTTCACAATCAGTACCTGCTTGCAGATCATCAAGAAGTTTTTTCATCGCTTGGCCTCTATGACTAATCCGGTTTTTAATTTCAGGCGGCAGTTGAGCAGCAGAACATTTATAGCTAGGAATGTAAAAAAGTGGGTCATAGCCAAACCCATTTGCTCCTTTCGGAGTCTCAAGCACTTCACCCTGCCATGTTTTACTAACTATGTATGGTGCTGCATCATCTTTTGATTTCAGCAACACTAATACGCAGATAAAAAAGCAGGCACGCTTCGATCCGACAGCACCACTGAGAGAAGAAAGAAGTTTCTCTATATTTGCCGTATCCGAAGAACCTTCACCTGCGTAACGAGACGACAATATTCCCGGTGCACCGCCCAAAGACGGCACACATAATCCCGAATCATCTGCTAATGTTGGCATTCCTGTTTTTTCACAAACATATCTAGCTTTCAACAAGCTGTTTTCGACAAAAGTAAGCCCCGTCTCTGCGGGAGTCTCTAAACTGAACTCAGCCTGAGTTCTGACTTCAATCTTAGATACTGACAAAAGCTTTTTAAACTCATCCACTTTCCCTTGGTTACCCGTCGCTATAACGAGCTCTTTTTTTTTCACCGCCGAGAAGCTGCTTGCAGCTCAAGGAGATCTTTGATCCCACTAGCCGCCAAGTCGAGCATCGCATCCATCTCGTCTCGTCTAAACGCATGTCCCTCAGCTGTCCCTTGGACTTCAACAAAATGTCCTGCGTCATTCATCACAACATTCATATCTGTTTCCGCATTCGAATCTTCTGCATAATCTAAGTCAATAACTGGCAAGCCTTCAAAAATGCCAACGGACACCGAGGCGATAGCACCATGAATAGGGCTTTTCTTCAGTTTTCGGGATGCGAGTAGGCTATCTATAGCATCGGAGAGAGCGACAAAGGCACCGGTTATTGACGCTGTACGAGTGCCCCCATCTGCCTGTAAGACGTCACAGTCCAAGGTGATAGTCATCTCTCCTAGCGCATGCAAATCGACAACCGAGCGCAGTGAACGTCCGATAAGTCTCTGGATCTCCATAGTCCTTCCACTTTGTTTCCCAACGCTCGCCTCTCGACGCATTCGCGAATCTGTAGAACGTGGCAACATCCCATACTCCGCTGTTATCCAGCCAGAGCCTGTGCCCTTCAAAAAAGACGGCACTCGTCTTTCTACACTGGCGTTACAAAGCACTTTGGTATTCCCAAACTCGACTAGGACAGAACCCTCCGCATGACACGTATAATTGCGAGTAAAGACAACTTCTCGCATTTCATTGGCCGCGCGGCCACTAGGTCTTATAGTCATAGTGAATCTCTCTAATTTTATAAAACTCTATTATAGCTTCAGGTTTAAGGTAACGGTGGCTATTATATCTAATAAAAACGGGATCTATGTAATCCCACCACATAAACGACGAATGCAGTTGTGCACAGTATGAAAACTGCAGGGAGAAAATCTTTTGACAAATAGTATGACGTCTTTCGCCAGGACAGACTTTGAAAATGCTGACATTTGTGGGTCATGGGAGATCAAATCCGTAAACCACCGGTTCTGTGATATAGCTATTCGTGTCCCAGAAGATCTCCGAACCGTTGAGAGTAAGGCGCGAGAAAGTATCAGTATTATAGTAAAAAGAGGCAAAATAGATTGTACTTTAAGAGTTTCACCAATAACGAAAGGCACTGAGACCACTAATATTAATGAAAATGCTGCAAAATCTCTTCTATCCGCCATGGAATGGGTGTGTACACTAATGACTACGCCCTCTAGAAATGTAAGTCCCCTAGAGATACTCGCATGGCCTGGAGTAGTAAACGAACTCGAGCCCCTCACGAACAGTATTGTGTCTTACCTTTTGACTAATTTCGAACTGACGTTAGAACAATTCGCAATCAGTCGCGCAAACGAGGGGCAAAAGCTTGAATCTATTATAAAAAAACAACTTACTAAGATGGCAGCCCAAGTATCTTATCTAGAAGAGAGAATCCCAGATATAATAAGTTCCATGACTAAACGGCATAAAGCTAGGCTCTCGGAGCTAGATAAAGAACTTGATCACGGTCGAGTAGAACAAGAGAGCGCGATACTCATTAGTAAGCTTGATATTAAGGAAGAGGTAGATAGACTCTTTATACATATTCAAGAGACCAACTCTGTATTCGACCGGCAAGAGCCCATAGGAAGGAGGCTGGATTTCTTAATGCAAGAATTAAATAGAGAAGCCAACACGATAGGTTCGAAATCGGTGCATGTGGATACAACTAGTGCATCCATAGAGCTTAAGGTTCTCATAGAACAAGTCAGGGAACAGGTACAAAATGTCGAGTAGTCAAAGTTCCTCCTTTGGTAAGCTATTTGTAGTGTCTGCACCGTCAGGTGCAGGGAAAACCAGCATTATCAAGCAAATCATCGGCGATAAAAACAATGTGAGAATGTCAATATCACATACTACTCGTCAGCCGCGAGAAGGAGAGATTGATGGTATTGACTATCATTTTATAAGTAATGAGACTTTCCTGAAAATGTCGAGAAACTCTGATTTTCTGGAGGAAGCCAAAGTATTTGATAACCTTTATGGTACTTCGAAAGTCGAAGTTAAAAAAACCTTAGCAGCAGGCTTAGATGTAATTCTTGAAATAGACTGGCAAGGAGCTCGACTAATAAAGCAATCTGAATTTGACGTTAGCTCAGTGTTTATCCTCCCGCCGTCACTAGAAGAATTGAATATAAGGTTGCAAAAAAGAGGAGATGAGAAAGAAACCGTGATTCGCAGAATGCGCGATGCAATCAACGAAATGTCCCACTATCACGAGTATGATTATCTAATTGTCAATGAAGACTTCTCAAAAGCATGCCTACAATTAACCTCTATTATATGTGCTCAAAAATTACACAATTCCATCCAAAAAACACGTTTAGAAAAACTTCTGGCCGAACTCGTACCCAACTAGGCTATGTTTGCTATAATGTTTCACAATATTATATCAATAACCCTATTTTAGGATAATGGAATTATGGCACGAGTAACCGTTGAAGATTGCTTACCTGCTGTTGAGAACCGATTTGACTTGGTCTTGGTGGCCAGTAGACGCGCCAGACAGATAGCTCTAGGCTCTAAACCACTAGTGGATGAAGAGAATGATAAACCCACCGTACTCGCCTTAAGAGAAATTGCGGCGGGTGTAATGGATGCAAAAATACTCGACGAGATAGATGCGAAAGAAAAGCAGGCAGAAGAGTACGAAGCGGCATTAGAATTCGCGGAAACAAAGACTGATGAAGCCGCGCAAAGCGTCGAAAAAGCTGCTGTAGGTGACAGTTTTTAGAACACCTATATTTTAATCAAACATGACTTGGTTGAATGGATGCTTATAAAAAACACTAATAACTGTTGTGGTTAGGTGGCGCGTCCTCCGGTGAGAAAAGAACAAGTTGACTTAATTAAATTAGAATCGCCCAACAAACGTATAGAAAGCCTCTGTCGTCTAGCACGCTCGTACCTTAGCGCTGAACAGGTCAGAGAAGTGCGTCTCGCATATAAGTTCAGCTCGTCGGCTCACGAGGGTCAAAAGAGACAGAGCGGAGAGCCCTATATACAGCACCCTCTCTCAGTTGCGCAAATCTTAGCGCAAATGCACATGGACCATGAAACACTTATAGCCGCGATGCTACATGACGTTATAGAAGACACTTCCATTGCAAAACCAATTATTCTAGAAGAGTTTGGGCCAGAAGTTGCTCATATCGTTGATGGCCTCAGCAAGCTAACGCATATAGAGTTTGAGTCACAAGCAGAAGCCCAGGCTAAAAACTTTCAAAAGATGCTCTTAGCTATGGCAGATGATATAAGAGTTATTCTGGTAAAGCTTGCCGACCGACTACATAACATGCGAACAATTAGTGCCTTAAACCCCGAAAAAAGGCGGCGAATAGCAAGAGAAACACTGCAGATATACGCACCTATAGCTCAGCGACTAGGAATGAATGCGATGCGTCTGGAGCTAGAAGAACTCGGGTTTGAATCACTTTATCCTCTTAGGCATGATGTCATTGCGAGGGTAATACAAAAAGTTAGAGGCAACCGTAAAGAAGTCGTGGCAAAGATCAGAAGTCGGATTACCCGTCGACTGCGCCAGGAAAGCCTAGTAACACATGTCGTAGGCAGAGAGAAACACCTCTATAGCATCTACAGAAAAATGCGTGAAAAACGACTGCATTTTTCAGAAGTACGCGATGTTTATGCATTTCGAATCGTTGTTGATTCTGTAGATACTTGTTACCGGGCTCTTGGTGCAGTGCACGGCTTATATAAACCTGTTCCAGATACTTTCAAGGACTATATAGCAATCCCTAAATCCAATGGATATCAATCTCTTCACACAGTCTTGTTTGGACCTTTTGGGGCGCCGCTAGAAGTTCAAATACGTACCAACGAGATGGACCAAGTCGCTGAAGTAGGTATTGCTGCCCACTGGACGTATAAGATGGGAGAAACTGAATCAAAAGCGGCACATAAGAGAGCACGGGACTGGCTTCATAGCGTCATTGAAATGCAGAGTCACACCACCGACTCTCAGGAGTTTCTTGAGAACGTTCGGGTAAATCTTTTCCCAGACGAAGTTTATGTCTTCACTCCTAAAGGAGCGATCATGAAACTTCCTAAGGGTGCTACGGCAGTAGATTTTGCTTATGCAATTCACACAGCTCTTGGTAACTCGGCGGTGGGCTGCAGAATTAACCGACGATTAGTTCCTTTGGGAACTCAACTGAACACCGGTGATAGTGTGGAAGTCCTAATATCATCTGGTTCTCATCCCAATCCCGCGTGGCTTAACTTTATTGTAACCGCTAAGGCACGGACCAGCATCCATCATTCTCTTAAAAATCTCCAAGCAGATGAGGCTCAAATTCTTGGTAAAAGATTGTTGAATAGAGAATTAGCCCGTTTTGGATTATCGATAGACGAGGTAGAAAAAACCAATCTAAATACAGTTTTAACATCCTTTAAATTATCCGATCTAAATAGCTTATTAATAGATATAGGTCTTGGCTCGAGACCTGCACCTATCGTAGCCAGAGCACTAGGAGGTGAAGAGAGCACCGCTCTTGAAACATCACCCAAAAAGGACTCGAGCTTGGGCCCGCTGATTATTCATGGGACCGAAGGAATGGTAGTGACCATCCCGAAATGCTGCAGACCAATCCCAGGAGATCCGATAATTGGGCTTATTACTACAGGTAGAGGAATCGTAATTCACCATCCATCATGTAAAAATGTTATCGAATATCGTAGCGCTCCAGATAAATGGGTTGACGTACAGTGGGCATCCGAACTAAACAGAGAATTTAGCGCAGAAATTATCCTTGATGTTGTTAATGAACGCGGCGTACTGGCAACAATCGCAGCAAAATGTGCAGCAAAAGGAGCTAATATTGAGGGCGTGGAAATGAGTGAGCTAGATGATCAGATCTCAAAAATGAGACTCACGATAGGAGTAAGCGACCGAAAACATTTAGCTGACATTATTCGTGTGCTGAGAAACAGTAAACCAATAGTCCGCGTCAATAGAAAACGGAAATAAATTCTATTCTCAAGGAAGACGACAATGAGTGTCTCTCATATAAAAACAAAAGAAGCACCTGCCGCAATAGGTGCTTACTCACAGGCTACTACGCATCAAGGCGTGCTTTATATTTCAGGTCAAATCCCTTTAGATCCGAAATCTATGAAAGTGATTAATAGTGGATTTCAAAGTCAAATAAAACAGGTATTTGATAACATAAATGCGATCGCGCTCGCCGCAAATACTGCGCTAGAGAACTGTATAAAACTCAATGTTTATTTGTCCGACTTGGAGAATTTCAAACATGTAAACGAAATCATGGAAGAACTATTCGTCCCCCCTTATCCTGCCCGCGCTGCAATAGAGGTATCAAGACTTCCACGTGATGTCGATGTCGAGATAGATGCAATAATTGCGATTCGAGAGCCAGCATCAACCTAAGGTACTCGATGAAAGCAGAAGTAACTCTTGGGGATTCGACTGATAAGCTAAATGGCGTAGGGAAAGTACTACAGAAAAAACTCTCTAGCATAGGGGTCAAGGCAATTAGCGATATCCTTTTCCACCTGCCAATACGCTATGAAGATAGGACTAGGTTAACGCCGATACACGAAGTTATACCTAGGAGAAAAGCTCTTATTGAAGGTGTAATTGAGGACTCAAGAGTGATTTTCCAAGGCAGGCGCGCGCTTATTTGCCGGATTTCTGATCTAACTTCCTCAATACAAATACGATTTTTTTTCTTCAATCGATCACAACAAATGAGACTCTCCAAGGGAAGTTCAGTCAGGTGCTTCGGTAGTCCTCATTTGGGGCGGCATGGGCTAGAAATGATTCACCCTGAATGCAAAGTCATCGATAATAATGAGTCACCTGAGCTCGAAAGATATCTCACCCCCATATATCCAACGACCGATGGCTTACATCAAACGCGCCTGCGCTCCCTATTAAATCAAGCGTTCGTCATTCTCTCTAAGACATCGAGCAAAAGAGTCACTGACCTCATCCCGAAAAAATTATTGACCCATTTAGAAATGCCATCGCTAGTTGATTCGTTACGTCAAATTCATTATCCAGCGGCTGATGAAAACATAGCGGCTGTAATGGAAGGAACCCACCCGGCGCAACGTAGGCTTATTTTCGAAGAATTACTAGCCTACCAACTTAGCCTAAAAACGCTCAGGAAGAATTCCAGAACATATCTAGCACCAAAAACTCAAAAAAGTATGCTTCAAACCAAACTAAATGGCCTATTGCCTTTCGACCTCACGGAGTCGCAACTAAAAGTAATCAGAGAAATAAATCATGACTTAGAAAGTGGTATTCCAATGCTAAGGCTACTTCAAGGGGATGTAGGCTCAGGAAAAACCGTGGTAGCGGCTATGGTTATTGCAAATATAATAGATTCTGGTCACCAAGCTGCTTTCATGGCTCCCACAGAGCTTCTCGCTGAACAGCACTACCAAACCATGATAGCCTGGTTCAAGGAAATGAGGACTAAAGTCTTTCTCTTAACATCTAAACTCACTGCGGCAAATAGAAAGAAAATACTCCTCGACATCAAAAGCTCGCCTGCATCTATTATCATTGGCACCCATGCTCTGTTTCAAAACGAGGTAATGTACAACAACCTAGGTCTTATAGTGGTAGACGAACAGCATCGATTTGGTGTCGAACAACGACTAGCACTTATGGGTAAAGGTGCAACCCAAGGTTTCCGTCCACATCAACTTATCATGACAGCAACACCAATTCCCCGAACCTTGGCAATGGCGGCATACGCAGATCTAGATATATCGACGATCAAAGGCTTACCTCCGAATAGAAAATCGATCAAAACTGCCGTAATTCCTGAGGAAAGAAGACAAGAAATAATTTTCAGAATATCAGCTGCAATTAAATCTGGAACACAAGTTTACTGGGTCTGTCCTTTGATCGCAGAATCCGAAAAAATCGATATACAATCTGCTATCGATACTGCGGAAAAACTCGCGAAGGAGTTAGCTCCCTATAAAATCGGGCTGATACACGGGAAAATGGAGTCACTTGAAAAAGAGAAGGTCATGCGCTCTTTCACAGAGGCCAAAAGTGACTTGTTAGTCGCGACAACAGTTATAGAAGTAGGCGTGGATGTTCCAAATGCAAGTCTGATGGTGATAGAAAATGCTGAGAGACTTGGGCTAGCGCAATTGCACCAGCTAAGGGGCCGAGTAGGACGTGGGGAAAAGCAGTCAAGCTGTCTTTTAGTGTACAAAAGTCCACTAACAGAAATAGCTCAGGAAAGATTAGAGGTAATCCGCGCAACTACTGACGGCTTCGAAATCGCGGACAGAGATATGCAGTTGCGCGGCCCTGGAGAATTACTAGGAACCCGGCAAGCCGGAGTGGCGCAATTTAAAATTGCAGACTTGACTCGGGATATTGACCTAATAGATGAGATCCAAGTAATGGCAGACAAACTTCTAGCGGAAGATCCGCACTTGGTAGAGGAGCTTAAAAAAAGGTGGCTTGGGCATAAAATAGAATTCGCACGAATATAATGAAACACTCTTTAATATTGCATCTTCCAGTGAACACCTAATATTGATTAATATGATCGGCTTAAAGAAAATAAAACCTTTTATAGAACTTATACGGATAGACCGTCCAATCGGTATTTTACTACTTCTATGGCCTACTTTGTGGGGTCTTTGGATTGCTGGTCATGGGCAGCCTTCGTTAAAAATCGTCATCATTTTTATCTTTGGTACTTTTTTTATGAGATCTGCTGGATGTGTAGTAAACGATTTCGCGGACAAAAAGTACGATAAAGATGTAACACGAACTCAAAAAAGACCTTTAGCCAGCGGGATCCTTAAGTCACGCCACGCAATGTGGCTGTTTTTAACGCTTATCGGTTGCTCATTTTTATTAGTCTCTCAAACTAACAGGCTTACTCTGGAGCTTGCCGTCATTGGTGTCCTCTTGGCCAGCACATATCCATATGCGAAAAGATTTACCTACCTTCCGCAAATACACCTCGGCATAGCATTTGGTTGGGCAATCCCTATGAGCTTTGCGGCGCAGATATCAGCCTTACCTCGTGAATGCTGGACTATATTCATAGTTACGATCATTTGGGCTATCATATATGATACTGAGTATGCGATGGTTGACAGGGACGATGATCTAAAAATAGGCGTTAAATCAACAGCGATACTATTTGGTGAAGATGATCGCTTTATAATTGGCTTACTCCAAATTTTGATGATTTTTGGGCTTTTCATGATTGGAAACGCAGCGGACCTCCATCAACAATTCTACTTATCGATTGCAATAACTGCCTTAATCTTCTGTCATCAACAACTTAAACTAAAGGAAAGGACCCGAGATGCTTATTTCAAAGCATTCAAAAGTAACAACTACGTAGGGTTGGTTATTTTTATTGGGATAGGTACCAGCTATTATTTTCAACCATAGGGGTATCTTCGACTATCGAAAAAAACAATTTTCTAGTATGGTGACGAACTTAAGACTGAAACATAGTAATTGTCGAATAAGGAGTAATAGGGTATGAATCCACTCGATACAATCAAAGGAACACTAATAGCAGGTTTTGTGCTTGCTGCTGTCTTGGCTTATGTTGCTAAATGTATTGCAGGAATGTAGTTAGATTAGAAGAATTTAGATAAAAGATAAAAAATCTAGGGAGCTAAAAAAATGGAAGAACTATTGTGGCTTGATAGAGGCCTTCACATATTTTTCGGAGTGTTATGGGTAGGCCTTTTGTATTACTTTAATTTTGTTCAAGTGCCTGCAATGGCTGAAGCTGCTGCAGACAAAGATGGACCGGGACCGGCAGCGATTGGAAAGTATGTTGCTCCGCGTGCCTTACTCTATTTTAGGCATGCGGCTCTCGGCACTTGGGTAACTGGAGCCTGGTACATGATGGCTATATACGGGCATAGCGCCTGGACTTTGGGTATAGGAAAAGAAAGCTTAGCAACAACATGTATTGGAATAGGTGCCTGGTTGGGAACAATTATGTTATTCAACGTATGGGTTTTAATTTGGCCAAATCAGAAAAAGGTATTGGGCATAGTTCCGGCTACAGATGCAGAAAAAGCCACCGCAAAAAGAGTAGCCTTTCTAGCGTCCCGTTCAAATACAGCAATGTCTATACCAATGCTGATGTTCATGATGGCTTCAAACCATGGCTTGCCCTTCTTTTAGGAGCTTATGTTTATACTCTAAGCCCAGCAACCGCTGGGCTTTTTTTTATACTTTTAAAAATCGTATAGAAGATAGCATCTTCTATATCTACTAGGTGGGACAGATAAACGATGAATAAAGAACTAGACCCCAGACCCTTAGCAGGCCTAAGAGTGATAGAAATTGGACAGCTGCTTGCGGGTCCTTTCACCGGAACAATTCTTGGTTACTTTGGCGCAGAAGTTATAAAAGTAGAACCTCCTGAAGTGGGCGATCCGATCAGAGGTTGGAGGGAAGTCCGAGACGGTACTTCACTGTGGTGGGCAAGTCTGTCTCGTAATAAAAAATGTATTACTCTAGATCTCAAAACCCCAAAAGGACAAGAGGTACTAAAAAAACTCGCTAATACCGCTGATGTCTTCGTCGAAAATTTCAGACCCGGAACAATGGAAAAATGGGGTATAGGGCCAGATACCTTCAAAGAGGAAAATCCTGGACTTATATATGCCCGGATTTCAGGTTATGGCCAAACTGGCCCAGCGGCATCCAAAGCTGGATTTGCATCCGCATGCGAGGCATTCGGGGGGTTTCGTTACGTTAACGGGTTCCCTGGTGAAGTGCCTGTCCGGCCAAATATTAGTATCGGAGATACACTGGCTGGTATTCATGCTGCACTCGGGGTCCTGCTAGCTTACATAGGTCGACAAAAAAGTGGTCAAGGACAAGTCGTTGATGTGGCTATCTTTGAAGGCCTATTTAACTTATTAGAGGCCGTGATTCCTGAATATAGTGGAGCTGGTATCGTCAGAGAACCTTCTGGCACAGCAATCACTGGAATCGTTCCCACGAATACGCACCGCTGCAAAGATGGCAAGCATATCGTCATCGGGGCCAATACCAATTCGATGTTTAAACGACTGGCAAAGGCCATGGATAAGCCAGAGATGGGCGACGATTCGAGATTCGCTGAGAATGCTGATCGAGTTGTCAACCAAAAAGAGATTGAGACGATCATTGAATCATGGACCTTGCAGACAAACTCAAAAGAAGCCTTAGAGGCACTTGACGTCGCCGGTGTAGCTGCCGGACCAATTTACAGCGTAAAAGATATGTTTGAAGATGAACAGTATCACGCGCGTGAACTGTTCCAAGAAGTATCCATAGATGGAAAGCCCCTAACTATTCCCGCGATAATACCGCGACTCTCTAGAACACCTGGGAAAACCGACTTTCCAGGATCGAAATTGGGCGCACATAACGAGGAAGTGCTGCAAAATATACTAGGATATACAGAACAAGAAATTGCAGATTTAAAAACTGAGAAAATCATCTGATTGCGTCAGTTCTCAACACCGTCAGAAAAACTAAAAGTATTTTTTAACAGCATTAATTAGCAAGGAATAAAAGGGGAAAAAATGAGCACCAATCCGAAAATTATAGCATTAGATATAGAGCTTCCCGATCGAGAAAGCCTCCCCGAAGATTTACAAAAACTGTTCGCTGTTTGCGAAACGAAACTTGGTCTAATCCCTAATGTCCTAGCTGCCTATTCTCACGAACCAGAACAGCTAAGAACGTTCTCACGCTTTTATAATGAAATCATGTTCGCAAAAACTGGGTTAGAGCCACTAGAGCGGGAAATGATTGCCGTCGTTGTATCGTCGATAAACCATTGCTACTACTGCCTCACTGCTCATGGGCAAGCTGTTCGGCAGTACTCGGAAGATCCAATACTTGGTGAGCAAATGGTGATGAACTATCGTGCCGCTGGGCTGTCTGATCGCCATATCGCCATGCTCGACTTTGCGGTCAAGTTGACAAAGGATAGTAGTGAAATAGTTGAGAACGATAGGCAGCAACTCAGAGACGCTGGATTTGATGAGAAACAGATCTGGGATATCGCAAATGTCGCTGCTTTTTACAATATGACAAACCGTGTGGCAGCGGCTGTGGACATGCAACCGAACTGCGAATACCACTCAAAAAACAGAGAACCTTCGGCACAGTAAAACAAAAGAGAAAGAGGATATACTAGGTTAATAATGACTCATTCGCTTCTGCCAAAGCTAGCTGGAATTGTGATACTTCTGTTCGTGGCGGGAAGGTCGATAGCATCTGACAGCTTTCCCATCGAAATTGAACAAGCACTAATACACCACCAAATAGCTCAAAAAAACGTCAGCCTGGTTGTACAAGCGCTTGATGAAAGTGAAGCGCGATTGTCCCTCAACCCTGATACTTTGCGTAATCCGGCGTCTCTAGCGAAGCTAATCACTTCCTGGGTCGCGTTGAAACGTTTAGGCCCGTCATACAAATGGAAAACGGAATTCTATGCTGCAGGAGAAATTAAAGACGGTATTTTACATGGTGACTTAGTAGTAAAAGGATATGGAGATCCATATCTCACCAACCAAGACCTCTGGTCGATACTAGGGAAATTAAGTCGAAATGGGTTAAAACGGATAACGGGACGGCTGCTGTTAGACGACACATACTTCATCACTGATGAAATTGATCCTTATGCTTTTGATGGAGATGGCACGCATATATACAACAACCTACCAAACGCACTCACACTGAATTTTAACGCATTAGATCTGACATTCTCGGCAAAAAAAACCAACACGCAGATAACTGCTAATTTCTGGCCGCCTATCGAAAACATAAAATTAAACAACTCTGTTAAATTAATTAACGGTCCATGTACAAGAAAAATGCCAGATATTAAAATAGATTCTATTACTATTGAAAACAAGACACATCTAAAAGCGCGCGGCGAAATGCCCCTATCATGCAAAGAATATAGCGTTTCTAGAAACCTGATGTCTCGGGAACACTACTTTTTCAACAACTTTAAAATGATTTGGAACCAGTGGGGAGCACAAATTGATGGAGATGTCGGTAGAACTATTCTAGCTAAAGAGCACACCCTGCTCTATAGCCATGACTCTCAATCGCTAGCTGATATTATTACTGCTATGAATAAGTGGAGTAATAATCAAATGGCCAGATCACTAATTTATACTTTGGGAGTGTCTCCCGACGGTGCACACGCTACTCGAGCAAGAGGTATCAAAGTTATTAATGAAGAGCTGGACAGCTACAATATTCCAAAAACAGCATTAACCATTATCAACGGTTCCGGGCTTTCTAGAAATGTCAGAGCATCGGGGAATTCAATTACCCAGGTCCTACGTGCCGCCTGGAATGATAAGAATTCCAGCGAATTTGTCTCTTCTTTATCTATTGTCGGATATGATGGCACTGCCGCAAAGCGTTCTTTATCTGCCACTTCAAAAACCACAATGAGAGTAAAAACAGGCAGCTTAGATGACGTCTCAGCCATAGCTGGCTACATCCATCAAGGAAATAAGGTTTTTACTGTCGTCTGCATTGTGAATTCACCTATCGTAAACGAAGGAATAGGAAAGAAGTTTGAGAATGAGGTGCTAAATTGGGCTTCTAGACTGCGCTAGCCTTAAAATTACGGATGCTCTCGACTAGAAACGATGACCTTATCTATCCTCTCAAGAATACTTACTAGAATGTCATGGCTCGTAGCAAAATTTAATCTCACATGCTGAACACCTTCGGCACCAAAGTCGACTCCGTTCCCTAGGGCAACTCTGCCCTCCTCCAAAATATGCGTATAGGGATTTGAGCTCAACTTTAACGCGCGCATATCCAGCCAAGCCAAGTAAGTCGCCTCCGGCGGATAATAAACAACCTCGGGCCATCTAGACGCCACAAATTGTGAAACTAGATCTCTGTTTTCTCGCAACATGCCCAAAGTATTCTCCAACCATTCCTCCCCCTGAGTCCATGCAGCATGCACGGCGGCGATGCTAAGAGTATTTGTACCACCCCTAGTGTGTCTAGGAACCGAGTCAAACTGCTTGCGGAGGTTAGCCGAGCCAAAGTGGGCAAATGCCAAGCATAAACCCGCGATATTAAATGCTTTGCTGGCAGACATTAATGTCACTGTGCGTTCAGCGATGTCGCTGCCAAGACTGGCAATAGGTATATGATCGGTGTCGTTCAAAATCAGGTCAGCATGTATTTCATCAGATAATATAAGTAGATCGTTCCTACAACAGAAATCAGCTAATTCTTCCAATTCCCGTCGACTAAACGATCTCCCTGTAGGGTTATGCGGATTGCATAACATAAAAATTCGAGTACTTTTCGTTATGGAAGATTGTAGCCGGTCAAAATCTATCCCGTATCCATTAGCCCTTAGAACAAGAGGTACTGAAACCAATCGACGATCAGTTTCTTGCACGGAGTGGAGGAAAGGTGGATATATGGGTGGTTGAACAACCACTCCTTCCCCTTTTTTGGAGAAAGTCTGTAACCCTAAATACAGTCCTTGGACAACGTCGTTGATTAGCAAGACACTATCACTCTTAACGTCCCAATCGAACTTTTTCTTTACCCGCTCACAGAACAACTCAGGTAAACTAGTCTGTTGCTGCCCTACTGGATAACCGTAATCTGAAGTCTCAACTCTATTAGCTAGAGCCGCCTTTATTGGTTGGGCGACTTCGAAATCCATATCTGCCACCCACGCGGGCAAAACGTCGGTTTGATAATGGCTCCATTTAACACCCGTCTTTAAACGTAAAGTGTGTTCGTTTACATTGTAAATACCCATAGAATACAAGTGTAATGGGTAATCAGTTTTGAATCATCAGGAAACTTTAAAATGAGTGTTTTAATCACCGGTCACTCCAGTGGGCTCGGACGAGCCCTTGCAGAAAATTATCTAAAAAAAGGGAAGCTAGTATGGGGTATATCCAGAAGAACTCTGGACAGGAGTGATCTTGACTTAGTTCAAATTGAAGCTGACTTGTCCGACATGGCTGCTCTAAAATCAACCCTAAATAACGCTCAAGACATTCTCTCAGGGAGACCTCAGATCGTTTTTCTCAACGCAGCGACATTAGGCCCAATAGGACCGATGAGTAAAGTCACACAACAGGATATTCAAACGGTTATGAATACTAATGTTTGGGGAAATAAAGTTATTCTAGATTGGCTTATAGAAAAAAAAATAGCCCCAAAACAAATTATTTTAATTTCTTCAGGTGCAGCACTATCTGCAAATTATGGCTGGGGGCCATATGCTCTTTCCAAATCCTCATTAAACATGCTGGGGAAACTTTACTCTCAGGAAATGGTGAACACACATATTATATCATTGGCGCCAGGTTACGTGGATACGGCAATGCAGGAGAAATTGAGAGCAGTGGACGCTAATTCATTCCCTTCAATGAAGCCATTACATGAAGCTCAGGGTACTACTTTAATGCCAAGCGCGGAGGACGCCGCAAGAGAGATTATTAGTCATGTAGATGGCCTGAGAAAATATCCCACGGGGACATTTGTTGACCTTCGGCATGTCACCGAATGAAAAGTCAAACCCGGCGTTCATAAACTTGAACAGGAGCTCCTTGCTGCATACTAAGAAGCTGGGAAGCATTTTGCTCAGCACATGCTACTTCTACAACATTAGACGAATTAAATAATGCTAAGAAGGTCCCTGGTTTCACGTTACTGTAAGTTCTTTGGAAATTTATTTCATGGCCACCGATGCTTACTACGGGGTCGGAAAACTTTTGAATCTCACTCTTTTCAATATTTGTGATTAGGTTCCCGAAATGATCGGTAGTCACAACAACTCCAGACAAAACACCTCCTCTGATTTCAGGATATTCAAGAAGAGACGGTACGATATTATCTATCAGTAGTCCACAATTTACCTCGGTAAGAACCCTTGATGCTAAAGCTGCAGCAACAGGTGCAAAAACATCTCGACCATGAAACGTGTCACTCACAGTAGATAATTGATATTTTTTGAGCAAATCTTCGGTCATTAAGTAGACATTAGCTCCGGTTTTTTCTACAACCTCAGCCAGCAAACCGTTATCAGGGCCGAGAAAGACATGTCCGTCTCCAAAAGCAACAATTAAACTGCGGTCTGAGCCAACACCCGGATCGACAACGCCCAGATGAACAGTCCCCGAAGGAAAATAATGATAACAGCGAGCAATCCAAAACCCAGCCTCTGCAGGCCAATGAACGTGTGCTTCATTAGTAAGATCAACGATACGCGCATCTAAAAATCTACTATGAATGACTCCTTTCATAGTCCCAACAAAAGGACCTCGGTGACCGAAGTCTGTAGTTAGAGTAATAATCCCATTCGCTTGGAAATCGCTCCGCATACTCTCTCCCTTAAGGATGGCGACACAGAAAGATAAAAGCTATGCATGCCTGATTATTTGTAAACTTGAGATAATTTAAAGTAACAGTTATACAATAATCACCGTGGATAATCCAAAAATAGAAAAAAAGCTTGAAAAAATTTCGTGCCCGATCTGCGCAGGGAACAGTTTCAAACATTTATTTGAGAAAGCCGGTGAACCCTTTGTTCAGTGCCATAATTGCGAGCTTACACTAATAAATCCTCGGCCTTCTCTAAGCGATATCACAGCAGGCTATGATGCTAGCTATAGTGCGGGCTATACAAAAAAAGCTACTAAAAAGAAACGCCGGGCATCTCACCGTGTGAAGCGCCTTAAAAAAGAGTACAAGATTTCTGGACGATGGTTAGACGTAGGATGTTCTGCTGGATTTGTT
The DNA here is from genome assembly GCA_018668255.1 of Pseudomonadota bacterium. Lineage (GTDB taxonomy): Bacteria > Pseudomonadota > Gammaproteobacteria > UBA4457. The sequence continues at coordinate 79,742 of JABISZ010000010.1, forward strand.
GTCGAAGCGGCTGTATGTAATGGATTTCAAGCCTTTGGTGTAGATATTGAAAAAGCGGGAATAGAATACGGCCAAAAAACATTGCACCTGGAAAATCTCGCAGAAGGAACGCTTAGTGAGCAGGACTATCCTAGCGCACACTTTCATGCTATTTCTGCCTATGATGTTCTAGAACATGTCCCTGACTTAAATAACTTTCTAAAAGAACTGAAAAGGATCTTGCATCCTAAGGGAGTTCTAGATCTTGGTACTCCAGACATAGGGCACTGGAGAGTACCTAAAATCCTTTCACATTGGAATGAGCTCAAACCCTCAGAACATTTATACTATTTCAATAAAGGAACCTTAAACCAACTGCTAGACAAAAATGAACTACGTATAGATAAAGTCAGATGGTCGATAAAGCCAAGTCTTAAGGTGACAATTACTCATCAATAGCCAACTACTTTTCTAATCATTTCTCCAAGAAGGTAACTCTTTAAGTAAAAAGCTATTAATCCCCTCTAAAGCTTCTCTGCTAAGACGTTTCTCTGAATGTCCTGCAATCAGTTTATCCAGTAATTTTCTATTCGTATTTTTGTCGGACAGTGCCAAAAACCCGTCCTTGCTGACAGCGCTTGTTTTCGGGCCCGTGGATAAAATTTTACAGATGATTTTATCCGCATGCTGGTCTAAATTTCCAGGCTCGACCAGCTCACTAACTAAACCAATTTCTGAGGCAACTTCTCCCGAAAAATCCTCTCCAGTAAGCGCATAACGTTTAGCGTGACGTATTCCAATAGCATCGATTAATTGCGGGAAAATAATATTTGCTACCATACCAAAACGCGCCTCACTAATAGCAAAAACTGATGTTGTCTCTGCTAGTACAATATCGCAAGATGCCACAATACCGCAGCCGCCTCCCATACATGCTCCCTGCACCAAAGCAATAGTGACTGTCTTCAAATTACGCAGCTGCCAAAAAGTCTCAGCTGTCTTTTTTGAGACTCTCTGATTTTCAGCAGCACTACAGAGGCTTACCTTCTTCAGCCATTGAATGTCTGCTCCGGCCTGAAAATGACGACCGGCTCCTCTAATCAAAATTATCCTCACATGACTATCAAGATCTAATTTTTTTATACAATCACTAAACTGATCAAGAAAATCTTCGTTATACGCGTTATTAGAACTGGAACGATTGAACATTATCGTTGCTACTCCAGATACTGTGATATCAGTTATCGAAACCAAATTACCCATAACGTGCAACTCACTCCTTAAGTAGAACCTTTACATAAACGGGAAAACCCAGCCGATAAAAATGGAACCATGCGTAAATGTATCTCAGATAAATCGGAGCCACGGCAGGTGTCTCCAGAGAGTAAATCTATGCGACCAGTCTGTGCAAATGTCATAGTCATAGCACCAAGAAGAAAATGAAAACTCCAATAGACATCCTCCGTCTTAGCAACAGGGAACCTCACTCGTACGCGACGGATAAACTCAATCGCTACCGGATCGAACTCCGCTGACATGATCTCGCTCGTCCATCGGGGTGAGTTTGCAATCTGAGCGACTACACGAGCATAGTCTCTCCAGCCCTCACCTCCAAATAAACTTCGCCGAAGAAACGGACCAATGAAAGCCTCTATCAAATCTTCGCTTTCTGCTCTATCAGAAAGCGCGTTCAAAGCTTCCATCCTCTCGTTGTTGAGGATTACAGAGCGTCGCTGAATAACAGCGCGAAAAAGTCCTAACTTAGAACCAAAATGATAATTTGGCAGAGCCAATTCTACTCCAGCAAGCTTAGTAATCATCCTCAAAGACACTCCGTCATAACCGCTTTCGGCAAATAGGGCCTCAGCTGAGTCTAAGATGCGCTGAGGCGTTGAAGTTTTGTCAGTTTTTTTATTCACAGGTGGTTGCTCTTTATTTCTAATTTACGCTATATTTGAACACATGTTCAAATATAGCGTAAATACATAATATCCATAGTAGGTATCTTTTTAACAGGGGAATAGCGTTGAGCTCTTATATTTGCGGTCTAGATATAGGCGGAACTTTTACAGATTGCGTGCTCATAGACGAACATGGCGATCTTACAATCGCAAAATCACCTTCCACACCATCCGATTTTGCAGTTGGTGTGTTGAATGCTATAGAAAGAGCTGCCGTAAAAATTGGCCTCTCAACCCCGGATCTTCTTGACTCAATTAACGTGTTAGCTCACGGAACTACAGTAGGAACTAACACTATAATTCAAAGACGGGGAGCTAAAGTTGGGCTCATTACGACAAAAGGCCATAACGATGTTATTCATATTATGCGAGGCTCTCGAGGGCTTGCAGGCCAAGATATCAAGTTAATTGTCCACATCCCTGAAAGCAGTAAGCCTAAACCTCTGATTCCTAAAAGATTGATTCGCGGAGTGTCTGAACGAGTCGACTGCTTTGGAAAAATTGTCGTTGAGTTAAATGAACTAGAAGTAGAAACCGCAATCAGAGAACTTCAAGATGCGGGATGCGACGCATTAGCCGTCTGCTGTCTCTGGTCTTTTCTCGAACCGAAACATGAGCAAAGGATCAAGGCCATCGCTCATAAAATAGCTCCAGAAATGTACGTTACGTGCTCTACCGATTTAGCTCCGAAATGGGGTGAGTATGAACGCACTACCGCTGTCGCTCTTAATGCATACATTGGACCTATTACTGTCGGGTACATTACTCGCTTAGATAAACAGCTAAAAGAAATGGGTTATAAACCTCCACTGCAGATAACGCATTGTGCTGGAGGGACAATTACTGTGCCAAAAGCACAGGAGGCTCCTTTACTAACCCTCGATTCAGGACCTGTATCAGGTGTCACAGGCTCTGTTTTCCTAGGTGGCTTGATGGGCTATCCCAACGTAATTACCACTGATCTCGGCGGCACCTCCTTTGATGTCGGTGTGATACACAATGGCAGTCCTGTAGTCTCTTATAAAAGCACAGTTAATCAGTATGAATATTTTCTACCCAAAGTTGATGTCCAAACATTAGGTACTGGAGGTGGCAGTAAAGTTTGGATAGATCAGACAACAAATTCTCTTCGGGTAGGTCCCAATAGTGCTGGAGCGGATCCAGGACCGGTATGCTATGGGAAAGGAGGAACTACTCCGACAACGACTGACGCTGATCTTGTTCTAGGCTATCTCGACCCCAATAACTTTGCAGCAGGAACGATTAAACTGGACCATAAAGCGGCAACTGAGGCTCTACAAAAGATAGCAGATGAACTCGAAATGACACTTTTTGAGCTTGCCAGCGGCGTTGCTACTATCGCTGAATTCCAGATGGCAGATCTAATTCGTAAAGTGACCGTACAAAAAGGCCTAGACCCACGAGAATTTGTCGTGTTCGCTTTTGGTGGCGCAGGTCCTGTACATATGGGCGTCGCTGCACGGGAGCTAGGAGTTGACAAGGTCATAGTCCCACAAGGCGATACTGCGGCGGTCTGGTGCGCATTTGGAGCAGCCTCCGCAGATATTCTCCATGTTGGAGAACAAGCGAAAATTATTTCATCTCCATTCAACTTAACCGAAATCAATAAGATTCTGAACGGGTTGTCTTTGAAAGGAAGCCAACAGTTGCAGAGCGATGGTATAGAACAGGCGAAGCATCAGTTTCAATATTCATTGGACATGAGACATCGTGGCCAAATTAATGAAGTCGAAGTGTTTATAGATAGTGGAATACTCGATGAGAAAGCACTTGAGGCGTTAAGAGAGAAGTTCGTAGCTCGGTACGAGCAACTATACGGCCGTGGCTCTGCAATGCATGATGCTCGACTAGAAATCGTAACGGCGAGGTGCCGCTCATCTGCTCTATCATTAAAACCTAAACTTAAAGAGTTTTCTTTAACATTAGAGCCTCTCCCCGCGGACGCCAAAACTGGGACCAGGGATATCTATTGGGCTGAAAAACAATCTGTCGAAACAACTCCTATATTTAATGGCTATCTTTTTAAACCTGGAAACAGCGCTGAAGGGCCTTGCGTTGTCGAAACAGAAACCACGTCGATCGTTGTGCACCCTAAACAGGAAATCAGCATGGACACTTTTAGAAACTTTGTGATCAACCCCAATACCTGAGGTTATTTCAGATGCCACGAATAAGCGAAATGACTGACGTAGACTTCAATGGAATTGAAAATCCCTACGTGCCACCGAAAATCCTGAAAATAGCCTCAAAACTAAGGCTTCATCAAACCTGGGACAAAGAAGTCGACCCGGTAACTTATGAAGTTATCCGTCATAACCTTTGGCAAATTAATGAAGAGCATGGGGCAACGATACAGCGCCTGTCGGGGTCTCCTGTCGCAATGTACGCTCTCGACTTAAACCCATCCATCCTGACTGAAGATGCAGAGTTCGTATACTTTGGCCCTTATATGCAATACATGTCTGGTGTGACAGACACCCAAGTAAAATGGACTCTGGAATACCGAAGTGAGAATCCTGGGATAAATGAGGGGGACATGTTTATAGCCAATGATCCGTGGGTAGGGGCGGCTCATCAACAAGATGTGATGCTACTTTGTCCAGTTTTTTGGGAAGGAGAGCTTTTCTGTTGGATAACAAACTGTCTTCACCAATATGACATCGGAGGGATAACTCCCGGCAGCTTCTGTCCATCTGCGGAATCAGTTTACGAAGAAGGACTAATGCTTCCACCTCTCAAGATAATTGAAAACTATGAAGTCAGAAAAGATATTGAAGCCGTATATCTAAGGTCGTCCAGAAAGCCTGATTTAGTAGCGTTAGACTTCCGAGCCCAAATTGCAGGTAACACAACTGCGCGTGATCGAATTTTAGAGCTCATCAAGCGCTATGGAGCAGCCACACTGAAAGGTGTAATGAAAAGGATTATAGACAACTCGGAAAAATCCTACTTAGATAAAATGTCACGCTTACCTGACGGAGAATGGTCTGATCGAACGTATATAGAGGCTTGCCGCCCGGGTGACAGACGAACTCATCGGGTCATGTTAGGTCTTCGTAAAGAAGGCAATAAACTTATCTTTAACAATGACGGTTCTGCACCCCAGGAAGGAGCTATGAATGCAACTTACTCGGGTTGGCGTGGTTCCGTAATGGTTGCTGTGAATGAATTACTTTGCTGGGATCAGTATTTTGCATGTGGCGGTGCTTTACGGCACATTGAGTTTGACCCTACGCCGGGAACGCTCAATTGTGCAGACTTCCCATCGTCCGTCTCGACTGCTCCGATACAAGCTATGGAAATTTCACTATATCCCGCCTATAACGTCATATCCAAAATGATTTACCCCGATCCGATCATGCGAAAAGACATCATGTGTATCGGCGGCACCAGCCAATGGCCTGCTACTTTATTCAGAGGGATCGATCAGTGGGGTGAAAAGTATGGCTATCTACTCATTGATCCTATTGGCGGCGCCATAGGCGCATTTACTATGGCAGATGGTATAAACACTGGTGGACAAGCAAGAACGCCTATCTGTCAATTGCCTAATGTGGAACATACGGAACAAAATTTTCCTATCTTGTTCCTTTACCGCAAAGAGCTCAGTGACTCGGGTGGAGCAGGGAAATACAGAGGCGGACTTTCTGCTGAAAGCTGCTTCATCCCTCATAATACTGAATTCGTTACGCAGGACACTCTTTCTTCTGGCAATGCAATACCTACTTCACCTGGCCTGATGGGAGGATACCCATCAACTACTAATGCCTATACATTCGTCAAAGACAGCAATATTTTTGACTGTATGGCGTCGTCACAGATGCCAAAGGATACAGACGAATTATTAGGGAATTCCGTAACGTTGCAGCTTCGGGAACAAAACTTCACCCAAGATCCTAAAGATGTATACGCCGTCAGATGGAGTGGTGGTGGTGGATTCGGTGACCCTTTTGATAGAGCACCAGAGGATATAGAGGATGACTTGGAGTCGCTTGCTATAACCGAAAATTCTGCGGAAACACTTTATGGTGCAATCTTAGGCAAAGATGGCCATGTTGATGTTGAAAGGACACGCGAACATAGAGCCAAAATAAGGAAATCTAGAGTTACTGAAATTAAGAAATCAAATAGGAAGGGTCAGTTGTTATCTGAAAATTCGCACTCAATCAACATTATGCGAGATGACGCCGGCACCTACTGGGCTTGCGCAAAATGTGACTTCGAATTGGGTGATATCTCAGAGAACTATAAAGAACATTGCGTGACCGAGAATCAAAGCATCGCAGTCTCCAATCCTTTGATTGGCGACGAAGCTAGATTCATCGATAACGCGGTTGAATTTAGGCAATTCTATTGCTGCCAGTGCGGCTGCCTTCTAGACAACGAAATCGCAATCGCTGAAGATCCTTTGCTCCACGATTCAAGGCATCAGCTCAGTTAATGCTAGTGCTTGACGCGATACTCATCGTGGCAGCCTTTGCACATCTTTACAGTAACGCCAAATTGTCTCTTCATGGCCGCCTTGTCTCCTTCACTAGCAACTATGGCCAACTTCTGAGATGCAGATGCCAAATCACTCATTCTTTTTTGAAAGTCAGGCAAGTTCTCCCATAATTCAGGCCGAGCTTCAGACTTCGCATCCTTCGTAGACACGTCAAAACCCTCAGCCACCATCGGTGCCAACTGCGCTACTCGGTCTGCCAAAAAAGCAAAGCGCTCTTTATCAAACGGCACCTTCCCTTGGACCATGGCACCCATAGGCCCGATATTCCAACCTAGCGCCATCAATACACCTTGGCGATAATGAACTGCATCATCGGGTTTGGGCGCGGCTTGTGCTCCTCCCAAAAAAGCTAACAAGACGCATAGAGTTACAACGACGTTCAATACTTTTTTCACTTACATCCCCTTTATAAGTTGAATCTAAAATTAACTATTACACAAATAATCGCAATACTCAGTAACAAAGTTGCAAAAGGTAGGAAAAAACCGTGCCGGATCTTACTTGCATTTTTATCTCTCAAATATTTATAGCCACTCAGCATCGCACCTACTAAGTGCTCGCGCTTCCAAACTCGATAAAAAAATATCGCCAAAACATGGATGATAATCAAAACAGTCAAATTATTGAAATTCGTATGGTGTACCCACGTCAGCCAATCGCTGGTGAGCTTAGTCACATTGGCATAAAGCGGCCCTTCATTAAACAAGTCGTCATTGGCAAACAAGCCCGTAGCAAACTGCACAACCAAAAGTAAAAGAAACGCTATGACTACCCAGCCACCAATAGGGTTGTGCGTTAAGTAATGTTCTGGTTGCCTGATTTTTAGCTCCAAAATAGCACGAACAACTATTCTTGGACCTCGAATAAACTCGGAGAACTTGGCAGACTGTGATCCCCAAACCCCCCAAAACAGACGAAAAAAAACAAGAATACCAATGCCGTAACCACAAAACATATGGTATTTCATCAATAGACCGCCTTCTCGCGCTGTCCACCAAGCGGACAGAATCAAAACGACTAATAACCAATGAAAGCACCTGATCCATAGGTCCCAGACGTAAACTTTCTCACTGCTCATTTGAAACCTCTGGCTTTTTCAGTATGAAAAGCATAATTAATGTGGCTATGTGCTGCAAATCAAGCTGGCTATATTGAACCATACGAAGCTGCGAAATGTTTTTCTTATTCTTCGTAAAAGTGCTATAAAAAGAATCAAGCAATCAGAAAACCAATCTCGCATCTAAAAAGAACATTCTTGGGGACAATAGTGAAAATCAAAAGACCTACTAGTGAGCAAATTGACTTAATCGCTGAGCAATTCGGACTAAATCTTGAATTGGATGATATTGAGTCATTCAAGGCGCTAATGGAGGGGCCAATAGCTTCTTACGAACGGCTAGATGAGCTTTGCGAACCGAAGCCAGAAGTCAAATATCCTAGAAACCCGGGCTATCGACCTAACGCTGATGAAAATCCGAACAACGCATGGTATTACAAAACATTAATAAAGGGCGCGGCTCACGGTAAGCTCAGTGGAAAAACCATTGCTATAAAAGACAACGTCTGTGTAGCTGGAGTTCCGATGATGAATGGCTGTTCAGTACTCGAAGGGTATATTCCAGATATAGATGCGACAGTGGTAACAAGGATCTTAGATGCGGGGGGTGAAATAGCAGGGAAGTCTGTATGCGAAAACTTATGTTTTTCCGGAGGAAGTCACACTACTGCCGCGGGACCGGTGACTAACCCTCATAATCCGGAATACACTACCGGTGGTTCTTCAAGCGGAAGTGCAGCGCTGGTTGCATCTGGTGGCGTTGACATGGCTATTGGCGGAGATCAAGGCGGTTCAATACGTATGCCAGCTAGCTGGTGTGGGGTGTATGGCTTAAAACCTACGCATGGGCTAGTGCCTTATACGGGCGCATTTCCGATTGAGATAACCCTTGACCATTTAGGGCCCATAACTAACAACGTAACGGACTGTGCTCTGCTACTCGAAGTTATTGCTGGGGACGATGGAATGGATCCGCGACAACGTAATTTAAAAGTAGACAAATATACGGAAGCACTTGTCACTGATATACATGAACTCAAAATTGGCGTTGTGTCTGAAGGTTTCAATTGGGAAGGTCAATCCGAACAAGATGTGGATACAAACGTGCGTGCTGCGGCTAGTCAACTAGAAAAGCTTGGAGCTCACGTTGAGGAAGTGTCTATCCCTATGCATAAAGATGGGATCCACATCTGGAATGCAATCGCTATTGAAGGTGCCAATTCCTTGATGATAAAAGGCAATAGCATGGGAACGAATTGGAAGGGCTATTACAACACTGGGTTGCTCGATTCATTTGCGAGAGGTCGTATCACTAGAGCTGACGATCTGTCAGAAACTACCAAACTGGTAATGTTAATGGGCCAGTATATGGATGAGCAGTACCATGGTCGCTATTATGCTAAGGCGCAAAATCTTGCCACTGCTCTCAAAGCAGCGTACGACTCAGCTTTTGAAAAATACGACCTACTATTGATGCCTACTCAACCAATGAAAGCGACAAAAATACCTGAAAAATCTTGTTCCAGAGAAGATTATGTCGCTCGCGCTTTGGAAATGGTAAATAATACAGCTCCTTTTGACGTCACCGGACACCCGGCCATAACTATTCCAGTAGGCAAGTCAAAGGGACTCCCTGTAGGTATGATGCTTATCGGGAAAAGCTTTGATGAGAGTACAATACTAAGAGCAGCTTATACATACGAACAAGCGACAGTAATATAAAAGGACTAAATGATATGAGCGATCATGACCATAATCACGACCACGCTAATAGTCGACCATTGACCGATGTAGAGCTAAGGGTCAAAGCGTTGGAACAAGTTCTCACGGAAAAAGGCCTGGTAGATCCTTCGGCTGTCGATGCACTCATAGAAACTTATGAGACTAAAGTCGGCCCCCATAACGGCGCTCAGGTAGTGGCTCGAGCGTGGACTGATCCAGAATATAAAAAAAGACTGCTGATAAATGGGACTGAAGCTATCGCAGAGTTGGGTTATTCGGGTATACAAGGTGAAGATATGGTCGTCGTTGAAAATACTTCAAACATCCATAATGTCTTGGTCTGCACCTTATGCTCCTGTTATCCATGGCCAACCTTAGGCTTACCTCCGGTCTGGTATAAATCAGCTCCATATCGGTCTCGGGTTGTCAGTCAGCCTCGCGAGGTTTTAAAAGAGTTTGGCGTAGAGTTAGATAAAAACACAGAGGTCCGAGTATGGGATAGTACAGCTGAACTGCGTTACATGGTTTTACCGGAGCGTCCTCAAGGAACAGAGCTATTGAGTGAAAACGAACTCTCTTCCCTAGTCACTAGAGACTCGATGATAGGGGTAGAGGTGCTTAAAACAGCCGAATCTCAAGGGGTATCAGAATGAATGGCGCACATGACCTAGGTGGCATGCATGGCTTCGGGAACGTCAATCCTGAACAGAATGAACCTGTTTTTCATGAAGAGTGGGAAAAACGGGTCCTAGGCCTATTTGTTCCCGTCTCTGCCGCGGGACCATTTTGTGTTGACGAGTTTCGAGCACGTATTGAAAGAATGGGGGCAACAAACTACCTCTCAACTAGTTATTACGAGCATTGGTTACATGCGTTTGAGACGCTCGCTGTTGAGAAAGGTGTTGTAACAAAGGAAGAGTTGAAAGCTGGAAAATCTTTCACACCCCGAGGAGAGTCTATGCCACCAGTCTTAGCCAAAGATGTACCTTACATTTCGTCTCATGGCTCTAGTGCCAGAATAGACAAGGCGATTACGCCAAAATTCAAAGCCGGCAATCTAGTCATGGTGAACAACAATCACCCAGAACATCATACGCGCTGTCCGCGATATGCAAGAGACAAACTAGGTTCTATTGAGAAAGATAATGGAGTCTTTGTTTTCCCCGATACGGCTGCCCATGGCCAAGGAGACAGCCCCCAGCATTGCTATAGCGTTCGATTCGATGCTCAAGAGTTGTGGGGAAGCGAAGCCTCCGAGAAAGATTCTGTATACATAGATCTATGGGATGATTACCTTACTTTAGCCTAGAGGCCTGATTAGAAATTTCAAACCCACCCCAACATATAAGTGTAAGCGTACTATGAAAAAATCACCCTCAGAACTTGTCGCCCTAGTTGATGCCCCTCTTGACGAAAATAATGAGGTGATCTTCGCCAACCCTTGGGAGGCAAAAGCTTTTGCTTTAGTGGTCCAAATGCATCAAGAAAATCGGTATACCTGGAAAGAATGGGCAAATCAACTTAGTCACGAAATCAAAGAATCAAATACTCTCAATGAAAAAGAGGAAGACTATTACCTTCTCTGGCTCAAAGCTGCCGAGGAACTCGTGGTAACAAAAGGTTTGTGCGCAAAGGATGAACTATCTTCAAGAAAAGAATCATTACTGCATACTCAAGAAGCACTGAAAGAAACAGCTGACCATCACCACTCTACCGGATAAGAAATCAAGATTTCTGCTATAGATTGAACATATATTGGGTGTGCAGCTTTACATGTCCGTTCTGTTCCTCTTCCACTGTCGGAGCTGCGGCGCGACCAGCCAAGCAAAGACAATGATCTCTCTATTTTTCAGAGCTACTCCATTGGGTAACAGCAGTCGCGAACAGACAGTACTTTGAGCATCTCTAAATTCACGTGTACCTTTTTGAAACAGACTGGCCTGATTTTTCAGCACAAACAGTGACTAGAAGCACACCGGCTAGAACGACCGCTCCACCAATCAAGACGGAGCTGCTAATAGATTCTCCTAAAAAAATAAAGGCAAAAAGAACGCCAAAAACAGGAACGAAATTTATATATATGGCGGTTTCTACGACGCCTAGCAATGCAACAGCTTCGTAGTACCATAAAAAAGCCAAGGCGGAACCAAAAAAACCTAAAAATGAAATTAGCGCCACACTCTCCAGATCCGTAAATATATCAAAAGTAACACTTGGATTATGAAAGAAAAATGGCGTCATCAATGCAACGCCTATCACTGAGGCGTAAGTAGTGACCAACAGAGGCTTATAGCTCGTCAGCAAGTCTCGTCCAATCACCGAATAGACCGCCCAGGACAGTCCCGAGAGCAGAACTAACACTTCACCTTTACCCACCTTGAGATCTAGAAAATCACTGGGGTGACCATTGGTAACAACATACATCGCTCCAAAAAATCCAAGTAACACTCCCACTACAATGTTCCACCTTGGCAATCTCCGGCTGAGAAAAGAATCAATCACAGTAATTTTAATAGCGATTAAAGCAAGTAAGATAGACGCTGTCGATGCAGTCACGGACTCTAAACCTTCATACATCAGACTGTTATGCAACAGAATCCCAGTCAAGCCGAGAAAAAAGAACTTCACCCATAGTTTCATAGGTATTGTCAGAAATTCTCCTCTGAATTTCATGAATACCAACAATACGGCTGATGCAATTATAAAACGTCCCCCTACTATGACAATTGGAGCCTCATAACTAGCAAGAATGCGCCCTACTGTCGGAGTTGCTCCCCAGAAAGCGGCGGTTAAAAAAAGCTTGAAACGAATTGGCATTCGTAAACCTCATCCTTAATAGTCATATTCCTCTCAAAGGCAAACACGATAACTTAATGCCCTAACACGCTTGAGATGTTAACCTCATGAATAGATCAAAGCGACACCCAATACATCCAGCCATAAATGGGATTGCATCCTAAAAGAACCGCCGGTTGAAATCGAAACTTAAGGGGATAACTAAATGATAAAAACAGCTTTTGTAACAGGAGGTGCCAGTGGCATAGGAGCCGCAACGTGTCGTCTATTTGTTGAAAGTGGATACCATGTCTATATTGGAGACATTCAAGAGAATGCTGGAATTGCACTTGCGAAAGAATTAAAAAATGCAGATTTCATCAACGTTAATATTCGGCGTGAAGAAGAGTTAGCGGCGGCCTTCACCACAATCAAAAAAAAATCTGAGCATTTGGATGTGATGGTCAACAACGCCGCAATTGTAGGAGTAATGGGTCCAATCACGACCTTGTCAGCAGAGCAGTACGATCTGTCACAAGAAATAATACAACGGAGTGTATTTCTCGGCACAAAACATGCAGCCAAGATGATGGTGGAAAAGAGCTCAGGCTCAATTATCAACGTAGCTAGCATAGCAGGGATTATGGCTGGCTATTCTCCCCATACCTATGCCGCCTGTAAGGCCGCGGTAATACAGTTCACGAAATCAGTCGCTATTGAACTTGCCGAAGAAAATATTCGTGTGAATGCAGTTTGTCCAGGTGCGATCGCTACACCGATCCACACCGGAACAAACAGCGAAGTTTGGAAAGAAAGGATTAAAACTGTTAAACAAGCATCCACAGATGAACAGCCAATCCCTAGGATGGGAGAGCCGGAAGAGATTGCTGAAGCGATACTTTGGCTAGCCTCTGAAAAATCTAGTTATGTCACCGGCCATGCATTAGCAGTCGACGGCGGTGCCACCTCCGGAAAAATATGGCGCCATCAGCCTGATTTTTTAAGACAAATGCACCCGGCTAGGAGTTAGGACAATGGTACGCTTTGGGATTTGCGTGTTACCTACGGATCTAATTCCTCCAGCAGTCGAGATAGCTCAAACAGTCGAGTCAAAAGGGCTAGATATGCTGTTTTTTGCCGAAAACAGTCACGTTCCTGTAGTACATCGCAAGAATTCGTACCATCGACCAGAGATGGTTCAACCATTTGCCAGGATGCATGATTCAATAACTGCGCTAGCAGCTTGTGCCGCGGTTACCACTCGCATTCAGCTAGGCACGGGAGTCTGTCTTTTAACCGAGCGAGACCCGATCATAACCGCAAAATCTATAGCTACTCTAGATCACATTTCACAAGGCAGGGTAATTTTTGGAATTGCTGGCGGGTGGATCAAAGAAGCAATAGAGAATCATGGTTGCCCGTTCCGAGAAAGATGGGCAGTTGTTAGAGAGCGCGCATTGGCAATTCGTGCTCTTTGGCAAACCGATCCAACTGAGTTCCATGGAGATTATGTCGATTTCAAACCGCTAACTATGATGCCAAAACCATTCCAGAAAGGGGGTCCACCTATTTATATAGGTTCAAATTCTAGCAAAGTTCCTGCAAGAGTGGTCGACTACGCAGACGGCTGGATGCCTATCTATGAAAAATATGAGGGCGATCCTCTAGTCGATATTAAAGCTGCATGCGAAAAAGCAGGCCGAGACCCATCTGAAATAACCACATTATTATTTGGAGCACCTAGGGATCAGCTTATACTTCAAGATTATGCAACACGAGGTTGCGCAGGCTTTATTTTCTTGATCCCACCTGAGCAAAGTGGAAACTTAATACCTATTTTAGACGAGATCAAAAAACTGCGAGACGCCATTAATAAATGAAATAAGCCTCTCTATTGTTCTGCTGTGTCACTAAGCCAAGACCGGATACCATCTATCCCATTAAATGCCCAAGAATGGGCACGATTCCAATTCATCACAATCATGGTAGGAGTGCCTTTGAAAAGTGGGATAGAGCGATACTGAGGATACTTCTCTCTAAGCCTATCAACTGCCTCACACCAGTCACCGTGAGAGCTCGTGCACACCCCTGCCCTCACATCCAACCGCAACCACCAGAGTTTGGACCAGTCTTTCTGATAAGAGTCCAAAAGAAGCGTTGACTCTGGGGTTTTACCGACATGCCTCAAACGTTCAAGATCCGCCGTTTTCTTTGGCTTTCCATCAATGGGTGAAAAAATCTGATTCCCGACCCTCGAAAAGACAATCGGCATAGCCTCAGCTCTCCCATCGGATCGCGTGACCGCAAATCGAGCAACAGGCATTTTATCTAGTAACTGGTGAACGAGGCTATCAGATAAATTCATATATCTCATCTCTTTAGAAAGCATTCGAGGGCCGCAGATAATCCTGTCCGAACTGTCGCCCTCTCAATTAATTTAGTAAAATAACGCATATGGGTTATCACAGGTCCCGATGCCTTAGATAATGCCGCATAATAAACCATACTATATACTTTAAGGAGCTAGCATGATCCAACAATTTCGTCGCTTTGGTGCAGGACTGTCAGATGTAACAGAACGATGGGTACCCGACGCTTGGGTGATCTCGATGATGCTTACAGCAGTGGCAATTTTACTTTGTATCTTTGGAGCAGGTGCAACCGTAGAAGAAACTGTCCTTGCTTGGGGAGATGGAGTCTGGAGCCTCTTGGGACTGGCAATGCAGTTCACCATCGCTATGGTAGCGGCGCATGCATGTGCCGCATCGCCCCCTATTTACCGTTTTTTCAATTGGCTAGCATCGCTTCCAAACCCATCCAAACCCGTTCAAGCTCTTGTTCTGGCTGGTATGTTTTCTCTTGTAATGGGTTACCTTAACTGGGCCGTATGCCTGGTTTCTTGTGCGCTATTTACCCCATTTATACTCCGTCGTAATCCGAACGTAGATGTGCGACTCCTTATATGCGCCTCCTATTTAGGGATAGGTACAGTTTGGCATGGTGGCCTATCCGGCTCTGCTCCTTTGATTTTAGCTACGCCGGGTAACCCGCTAATAAATCCATCAAGCGGAGCACCTATTGTAGATCGGTTGTACCCTGTGACTGAAACCCTCTACAACAATTTCAATCTTGTTTTTATCTGCATCCTTGGCGCAGTAGCTCTAGCTACCACTTGCTTACTGCATCCTCGTTCAGGCGCTCGCACGCTTAGTGCAGAAGAAATAGAAAAAATCCTACCCACTCCACCTAAAGAAGATGGTCCTCCTAGGACTCCTGCTGAATACATCGATCAATTCAGAGGTTGGGTATTACTTGCGGTGGTCTTATTAGCCTATCCACTCGGTTATTCGATAGTGACTAAAGGTTTCGGCACTAGCTGGACTATAAACGCATATAACATCACATTCCTAGTCATCGCATTATTATTGCACGGTAGAGCACCATCTTTTCTGCGAGCTTGTCGCAACGGTGTCGACAGCGCCTGGGGTATTGTGGTGCAGTTCCCTTTCTACGCCGGCATTTTTGGGTTAATGCAGAACACTGATCTTGGTGAGTGGCTTGGAAGCTTTTTCTCGAACATCGCCACAACAGCAACTTATCCATGGGTCGTCTACGTATACTCTGGACTCATGAATTTGTTTGTCCCTTCTGCTGGCTCTAAATGGATGATTGAAGCCCCTTTCCTGATACCGGCAGGCGAGCTTCTTAATGTTTCTGTTGTCACAACTACGCTCGCTTATGCCTACGGGGATTCTGTTACTAATCTCATACAACCCTTTTTTGCTATTCCAATATTAGCGGTAACTCGGATGCGATTTGGTGACGTTGTAGGGTATACATTTTTGGTTGCTGTTGTGTGCTTCATGGTAACTTCCGTAGCCATGTTTATGATCCCTCCACAGTGGTAGAATTTCTCAAGTGCAAACTCTTTTGTAATTATCTGTTTGCACCATAATCTAAAGCTATACAGGAAAAATCTAAGAGGACTGATGATATGTTGATAGTGATTTCTCCAGCGAAGACACTTGATTATGACTCTCCTTTGTCATTCAAGAAATCGACTTCTGCTCATTTTCATGGTTATAGTGACAAGCTGATAGAAATACTCAAAAAGAAATCAGCCTCACAGATCAGTCATTTAATGAAGATAAGCGACAATCTTGGAGAGCTCAACTACCGTCGATATCATTCATGGAGCTCTACGCCTGGCCCAGAAAAGACTAGACAAGCAGTCTTAGCTTTTATGGGCGATGTATATTCAGGATTAGATGCTAAGTCGCTTAGTGAAAAGAACATAGTGTTCGCACAAGAGCATTTGCGTATCCTATCTGGGCTTTACGGAATACTCAGACCTTTAGATTCTATGCAACCACATCGCTTAGAAATGGGCACTCACCTCGAGACGCCTAACGGAAAAAATTTATATCAATTCTGGACGGAGAAACTAACGCTCACTCTCAATGAGCAAGCAAAACTGCTAAAAACCAAATACCTAGTCAACCTTGCCTCTAACGAATACTTTAAAGTAATAGACAAGAAACGACTAGAGCCAGTCATTATCGCCCCAGTATTCAAGGACCGAAAAAATGGAAATTATAAAATAATTAGCTTCTATGCAAAAAGAGCACGCGGTCTCATGGCTCGGTATATAATTCAAAATCAGATACAAAAGCCGGAAGAGCTTAAAGGCTTTTGCTCTGAAGGCTATGTTTATAACGAAATCCTGTCTAATACAGGTGATTTAGTCTTTACTCGAGAAGAGCGTTAAATAAAAAACATCACGGCCTTAAGTTTAATGATAAACAGGAGAACCTAAATGGGGAAAATCGCTTTACTCGCCTACTTATTAGTACTAATCAGTCCGCTTTCTGCGAACGAAAAAACTGACCGTGTGCGTTTGGAGACAACTAAAGGTGACATTGAAATAATACTTTTCACAAATAAAGCACCTATATCTGTTAAAAACTTCAAAGCCTATGTCCAGTCTGAATTTTATGATGAGACTGTTTTCCACAGAGTCATTCCTGATTTTATGATTCAAGGAGGTGGCTTTGAATCTGATCTCACTTTCAAAAAGACAGACAAGCCCATAATCAACGAGGCAGACAATGGTCTAGCCAATCAACGTGGAACTCTTGCGATGGCCAGGACCAGTAACCCACACAGTGCTACTGGGCAATTCTTTATTAACCTGAAAGACAATACTTTCTTAAATCATACGGCCAAGAACTCTAGAGGCTGGGGATATGCGGTATTCGGACGCGTGACAAAAGGTATTGATGTCGTGGATGCGATCGCTGCGGCAAAAACAACAACTAAGAATGGAATGGAAAATGTACCTGTAGAACAGATTATTATCAGTAAAGCATATCTTTTAACCGACTAAATCACACCCATGAACTTAAGGAAGCCCCGAAATGCCCTACGTTATTTTGACTCATGATAAGCCTGATAGCTTGGATCTTCGATTAGCGACCCGAGCCTCCCATCTGGAGTATTTAAGGCCCTTTAAGGATCAAGTATTAGCTGGAGGTGCATTCCTCACAGAAGATGGATCTCTCGCAGGCGGTGCGATGATTGTTTTCAATACAGAGAAACTCAGTGAGGCGGAAGAGTTGATCAAGAACGATCCGTACACTAAAGCCGGCTTATTCAGTCACGTCGAAGTAAAACGATGGAAAAAAGTATTTTTTGATGGACATGAAACTTAATAATTACTAGAGACCCACCTTGGTTTGACCTTTCACCGTCCGGTATTGCTCTAACGCCTTCTAATGAGAAAATGATATGTCGCTTCTTACTTTCCACGGGGTCAACCTTGCTTTTGGTGATCAAATCATTTTTCGCGAGGCCAACTTCGTGCTTGAGCCCAATGAAAGAGTCTGTATCATCGGCCGCAACGGTGCAGGTAAGTCCACGCTGTTCCGCCTAATCGCCGGAGGTCAAGAGCTTGACTCAGGCGAAATAAGAAAGCGTGACAATCTTAAAATTGCACAACTAGACCAAACGCTTCCTATGCAAACAAATATCAGCGTCTTTGACTTTGTAGCAGAAGGACTGCAGGAACAAAAAATTCTGTTGAAAAGATATGAATCTCTGACCAGTCGAGAGATGAGTACTGAAGGGATGCGCGAACTCGATGACCTACAGCGTCAATTAGATGCCCATGGTGGCTGGGATATCAATAATCAAGTCGACAGTATAATTGACCAGCTCGAGCTCCCTGCCAACAAAACACTTAGTGAGCTTTCCGGTGGGTGGAGAAGAAGAGTAGCTTTGGCTCGCACGCTTGTGAGTAAGCCCGATGTTTTATTGCTTGACGAGCCCACAAACCACTTGGACCTTGAAGCCATTGAATGGTTGGAAATTCGAATTAAAGCTTATACTGGAAGTGTCATATTCATCACGCATGACCGTTCATTTCTGAGATCTTTAGCAACGCGCATTGTAGATATTGATCGGGGACAACTGAAAAGCTGGCCTGGAGACTACGCTCAGTATGTAAAACACAAAGAACAAAGTTTAGACGAAGAAGATCGTCAAAACTCACTCTTCGATAAAAAGCTTGAGGAAGAGGAGAAATGGATTAGACAGGGAGTTAAAGCCCGAAGAACGAGGAATGAAGGGAGAGTGCGTGCTCTCGAGAAACTTAGAAAAGAGTATACCGAGCGTGTCAAACGTGAAGGGAAAGCTCGAATAATTCTCCAAGACTCTGAAAAATCTAGTAGACGGGTCCTGCAAGGTAAAAATCTACACTACTCATATGGCGATCTGAAAATAATTGATGCCCTATCGCTGAAAATTATGCGTGGAGACAGAGTCGGACTCATAGGAAATAACGGTGTAGGAAAAAGCACGCTAATAAAGATATTGCTTGGAGAACTTGAGCCCCAAGTAGGGACTCTAAAGAGAGGAGAGAATCTTAAAATAGGCTACTTTGATCAATTAAGACAAAAGCTTGACCCTAAGTTGAACGTCGTCGATATTGTCGGAGAAGGTAAGGAGCACATCATAGTCAATGGAAAAGAACGGCATGTGATCGGTTATTTAAAAGGTTTTCTGTTTTCTCCTAAAAGAGCTTTGACCCCCGTAGGATACTTATCAGGAGGCGAGTGTAACCGTGTGATACTAGCGAAACTCCTGTCTAGAGCAACTAATCTCCTCGTCTTAGACGAACCTACTAATGATCTCGACGTAGAAACTCTGGAGGTTCTCGAACAACAACTAATAGACTACGAAGGAACTCTTATTGTTGTCAGCCATGACCGCGTCTTCTTAGACAATGTTGTAACAAGCACCTTAGTTTTCGAGTCCACCGGAGAATTGCGAAGCTATCCTGGAGGTTACTCAGACTGGTATGGTAAAGGGAAGAAACTAGCGGCTACAGACACTATTTCCATTACGAAATTTTCTAGACCGACTACCGACGAAAACTCTGTTGTCAGGCAAAAAACAATCCTTTCAAAAAAGAAACTTAGCTTTAACTTACAACGAGAATTAGAGCAACTCCCCGAAACAATCGAGTCTCTAGAAAAATCAATCTCGAATTTGGAGAATAAAGTTGCATCCCCAGACTTTTATACCCAAGCATACGAGGCAGTAGAACCTACCCTTAAAGAGCTCGAAAAACACAAGTTAGATTTAGAAACAGCAACTGGCCGATGGCTAGAGCTGGAGGCAAGCTCGTGACTATAGGTATCCTAAATTATGTCCCTAATCGACGCAATGCAGCCTTAGTCAGAAATTCATCATAGATCCTAAGATCCTGATTGACAGACCATTTCCAACCACCGGCGATTTCTGCAACCTGTTTTAGGCGCGTCATATGGTTACTTTGTACATTATGGGCATGAACATGGGTCCAGGACCAATACGGGTTAGCCCCATCCATAATTTTTTCCCCCTTGTTCTCATAAACAGAAAATGCACCATCAAATGATTTAAACATCTCTCCTTTTCTATCATAAGTGACCATACAAAGAGGCAGACTCGTCCGAGCATCGAACCATACTCTCTTTTTACTGATAGGAGCGCGAGGATACCCCGTGGGCTCTGCCTCACAGATGATAACTTCTGGGACGAGCTCAACTTTTGTATCCCAAAACGTATCACCTTTGGGGCCACCATGTGTCTTACCTTCCCAGTTAGGGTCGCTGGAATCCCAATTTTCAGTCAAACCAGCTAAAAATGGTCCACGCGCGATTACCTTAAAATTACCCCAGGTGAGATATGGGTCTCCTGCTGCCCAGACGTCAGAAAAATACAAATTAGACCCTGGCAGTAGAGGTTCAAATCTTTGACTAGTCGGAAATTTCCGAACTCTTTTGAACTGTGGGAGGTATCCATATAACTTAGGGAACTTCCTTTGGTCGTAGTCCCAAATGTTAAGAAAAGAGGTCCCTTTGTAATCTTGAGGTACCGTAAAAAGAACTGACTGGTAGCGCAGTTTATCTTCGTGTCCCGGCCAATATGGCATCGGCTCGACACTAATCCTTCCCGTAGGCGCAAATTCACACCAAACCAACTCATATTTATAGCCAATATGTCCATCAGAATTCTGTTCGAAGGTCTTAACCGGATAGAAAGAGACATCATGCCTACCCCACGTTAAGGTAACTGCCGCAAATAACTCCATCGCAGTTGTAGGTTCAGGAAAAGGATTTCCCCCTACCCAAGGCTGGTCACCATTTACCACAACATTTCCATCGGCATTAAACGATGCCATTCCTTTATGCCGCATGGTCGCTTCGACATATTCAACAGGACTGAGCTTGGTTATGTCCGTTGTCGCCTTCACTAATTCTAACTTCCTCCCTTGCTGTTTTATTTGCATGAAGCGGACCGGATCCAAAAGGTCCTGAACAGTGTCTACGTTATTAGCATCGATAGTATCCCCGGGCTTCAGTCTTCCACGTGTATATTCCTCAATAGACAATAGCTCTTCAGGATATGATGCCGAAAAATCGCCATTCTCTGCAGCAGACGACCAAACTGGCGAAAGCACGCCTGCTCCAAGCACACTTTTTGCTGTCTTCTCTATAAACTTTCGTCGACTATAGTCTGGCGTATATTTCCTGATGTGCATGTGGAAGTTCCCCTTGGTCTCATGAAGTTACAGTAACGTCCAGAAAGTTGTTCTGTAGAAAGTAGGTACGTAGCAATACAACAGCTAGATCAAAACACAAAATTAGCACAGATAAAACAAACGTTCTATCTCTAATCTCGACTTAGACAGAAAGTGTTTATCGAGCTAGGAATAACCTTACTTGACTGAGTGGCGGCATCAGACGACTAACTCCTTGTCCGTACGCTTTTCGGATCGTACATTGGTGTCAGTGAAGCCTTAGCCTTATACAGTCTATCAGCTTGCTCGATTTCAAACACTCCCGTCGACAAGAATTCACTGGTTATTCCCTCTGAATTTTGCAGGTAGCCCATAGAAGCGCACGCTCCTAAAGTGTGCGCATATGCCGAGGAAGCCGTGTATCCGATCCTCTCCCCATCGCGTAAGATTGATTCATTGTGAGAAAGTACCGGCCCATTATCTTCTAGTAAGAACTGTACCAGTCGCTTATTAACTGGCCCTCTCTCACGCTGGGCGAGCAAGGCTTCTCGTCCAATGAAGCCTGCAGGTTTATCCCAGTCACATGTGAACGACAGCCCGCACTCAATTAACGTATCTCTCGGGCTCATATCGTGAGCCCACTCGCGATACCCTTTTTCGATTCGCAAAGAATTAAGAGTATGATAACCACAGTGTTTGAGTCCATACTGAGCTCCTTCTTCAACTATCTTGTCATACACCATGAGAGCCATTTCGGTTGGAATATAAAGTTCCCAACCAAGTTCTCCGGTATATGAAATCCTCACAGCCATAGCACTCTGGTAGCCAATTTCTATAGATTGCATTGTTCCAAACGGAAAGCTACTGGAGGAGAAGTCAGTAGATGAAATACTTGCCATTAATGACCGTGCTTGAGGCCCTTGTATGTTGAGCATCGCGTATGAACTGGTTATATCAGTGATTATACAATGTGCATCATCTGGTATGTGCTCATGTATCCATGCTTTCACGTGGGTCGCAGTAAATGCCGCTGTTACAATCAGATATTTATCTTTTTCTATTCTAGTGACTGTTAAATCAGCTTCAACTCCGCCCGTTTGATTTAAGAACTGAGTGTAAACGACTGTTCCAGCTTTGACTGACATACTCGCCGTCGCGATAAAATTTGGTGTCTTTTCAGCATCTTTTCCTTGAACTAATATTTTCTGGAAAGAAGATTGGTCAAAGATTCCCACAGCAGTTCGTACAGCTTGATGCTCTGCGGCATTATTATTAAACCAATTTTGTTTTCCAAAATCGTACTTATACTCCGCTTCCTCTCCAGGTAGCGCGTACCAATTGGGTCGCTCCCATCCAGCAGACTCACCAAAACAAGCTCCGACTTTCTCTAAACGTTCGTGTAAAACTGACTTTTTCATATTGCGCCCAGTTTCCCATTGCCGGTTAGGCCAATGCATTTTATAGGCGATACCGAGAGACTCGCTAGTGCGATCGACTATAAATGCTTTGTTGTTTTGGCAAGGTTGCATCCGTCGGACATCGACATCCCACATATCCATTGGCTGAACACCGTCGTTGATCCATTGAGCCATAACATTACCAGCCCCACCACCTGACAATATTCCTAGGGAATTAAATCCACAGGCTATAAATAGCTGTTTAATGTAAGGAGCCTTTCCCATGAGGTAGTTATGATCAGGAGTAAATGACTCGGGGCCACAAAAAAATTGTCGAATTCCCGTATCGTTAAGAATAGGAAGGCGCTGCATCCCTGTTTCAATATGAGGCAGCATACGATCCCAGTCAGGGTCAATTTCATCAAAGCAAAAATTTTCAGGGATCCCCTCAGTGGCCCAAGGTGATGCAACTGGTTCAAAAAAACCCAACAAAATTTTTCCCGCTTCCTCTCTCGCGTAGATGCCTCGACCAGGATCTCTCAATATAGGAAGTTGATTGTGTACTTCTTTTATCGGTTCTGAAATCAAGTAATAGTGTTCCGCGGCTTGCAAAGGTATATCTATTCCATTTGTTAACCCGAATTCTCTTCCCCACATACCTGGGCACATTACAACGACTTTTGCTCTCATTTCGCCTTGGTCTGTAATTACACCAACGGCTCGACCATTTTCTATGATGAGTTCTTTAACTAGTGTGTCTTCAAAAATACGTACACCTTGTTGTCTTGCGCCTTTTGCGAGTGCCTGAGCGACATCAGCAGGATTTACTCGACCATCGTTCGGAAAGTAAAACCCTGCGAGCAAATCATCTACATAAGTTAACGGAAATAGATCTTGGACTTGTTGAGGGGAAATTTCTTCACTTTCTACACCGAATGTTCGCGCCAAAGCACATCCACGCCGCATTTCTTCAACCTTGTCTTTAGTCATAGCTAGCTGTATCGAACCACATTTAATGAATCCAGTAGCTTGCCCCGTCTCTTCTTCTAGATCTTCATATAATTTTAAAGAATATTGAGCAAGACGTGTTTGACTCTCCGTGTCACGAAGTGTCGTAACAAGTCCAGCCGCATGCCAAGTTGTACCAGAGCTTACTTTTTTTCTTTCTAGAACAACTACGTCATCCCACCCAAGCTTAGCTAAGTGATAGGCAGTTGAACACCCTATAACACCTCCTCCAATTACAATCGCACGGGCGTTTTTAGGTAGGGTTTTCTCACTCATAATTAGATAGTCTCCAGCTAGTATTCACATGGCTATGGATAAATTTATTTGCTGTGGAAATTTATCATTTTTAAAAGCATTTAGACAGGTTTATCTTGACCCTGTCCTGGCATATTGTAATCCCCATCTATTAATACATACCTGTTAAACTTGTATGGGCTGACTATGACATTAAGGAATAAGCATGCGCGAAAAAGATAAAAATTTTCAGGCTATTTATAAAGCAGCAGAATCCATTGTAGATGTCATTCGGTCGAATGCCTCCCAGGGGGAAATAAATTGTCAGCTCCCTCCACAAACGGTTAATGCTCTGAAAGAATCAGGCATGTTAAGTCTCTGGAAGCCGGAAAGTCTCGGTGGCCTTCAATGTGATCCCGAAGCTTACGCTTTAGTAGCTGAATTAATTGCCTCTGCTGATACTTCCGCAGCTTGGACTATGCATGGTGTTGCAGCCAGCTGGTTAGTTTTAAGGAGCGCATCTGATCAACTGGTAGATGAGATAATCGCGAGCGCTGATATCCCTGTAATTGCTGATACTTATAACAAGCCAATGCAAGGGGAAAAAGTAGATGGTGGATATCGCTTGAATGGGGATACGCCATTTGCAAGTGGTTCGAAAATTGCCGATTGGATTGCTCATACTACATTGGTTGATGGACGGATGTTTCTTACCTTTCATCCAGCAGGAACTCTAGAGATTAAAGAGGACTGGGATACTTTAGGCATTAGAGGAAGTGCGAGTAACACAGTGGTAGCAAAAGATATTTTCGTGCCAGAGCATCGAGCAATAGACATTATGGGAGATGTAACACCATCCCCGCGTTTCAATGGCGCTCTTTATAGGATGCCCACCGCTGTGGTGCCAGTTGGTATCGCTGCAGTCAGTTTGGGCACGATACGAACTGCTTTAGATTGCTTGAATGATATTGCTGAGAATCGTATCCCGTTCGGCGGATCAGCTACTCTTAAACACCGAACTTTAGCACAACTGCATTATGGACGTGCCCTGTCAACTTACCGTGCATCAAGAAGTTATATCCACGAATGTTTGAGGGACAATTTTAAAACTGCTGAACAAAACCTACAGTTCAGTACCCAGTCTAAGGCGGATATGGTTTTAGCAGCCACTTTTGTTTTGCAGAATTGTGCAGACGCAGTCAAGGAAGTCGCAAAAGCTGCGGGCACTGCATCCATCCACAAAGGTGGTGGTATTGAAAGAGCACTTAGAGATGTAGAGGTAACTTCTCATCACGCTTTTGGTTCCGAGAGTAGATTCGCTAGCGTAGCGCAAGCTTATTGGGGTCTAGACATAGATTTTCCTCTGATAGAGATCGAATAAGGAGCAGAAAGTTACATCATTAATAATAAATACTAAAAGCGAGGTAGAAAAAATGAAAGATAAGACAGCAACGGGTTCCTGCCAGTGTGGAAATATTCGTTATTCACTTCTCGCCCCCAGTCGTGAGTTACATCATTGTCATTGCTCAATGTGTCGAAAATCTCATGCGTCGATGTTTGGGACCTATGCAACAATAGAAAGAGAGTATTTTGTAGTCGAAGAAGGAAAAGATTTTCTTTCTACTTACTTAACTACTCCTGACGTCCATCGCCACTTCTGCTCGGGCTGCGGATCACACATTTTCATAGATGTTGACTGGGAACCTGATTTAGTTTGGTTTACACCAGGCACCATTGACACGGGCCATCCAAATCATCCTCCGGAAACCGAGAGGCACATTTGGGTAGATTCTAAAAATCCTCTTTATGAGATCACTGGCGACCTTCCAAAGTACAGGGAATTTGATTAGCTTTCGCTTAGATATGAGATCGGGCGTAATTACGCTTAAAGGCCGTAGAACTCCTTAGCCCGATCTTCAGTGACGTAGCCTTCGCGGACATCTTCTTCCACCGACGCCCTCGATCTCTCTAGTGGGGATCCGTACCCGCCACCACCCGGCGCTAACACTCTCACTCGATCACCTGGGGTCATAGGGATGTTTGAATATTTGCTCGGGCTTACTTTCCCATAACCCTCAACGGTTGTCTCCCATTTTTCGGTGCCGGATTTTTTGTATAGAGTAGCCCCGAGCGCTCCTTCTTGCCCGTCCTCTAGCCCCCACGCAGAAAGTTTATGTTTGTTAGTCATTTGACTTACCAGCATTTCTCCGGTGCAGAGCATTTGTTTCACATTACTTAGCCCTCCTCGGAATTTACCTGGCCCACCTGAGTTCGGTCGCAGAGCATACTCCTCCACTATCCAAGGGAAGCGAGTCTCAAATACTTCCATAGGCGTATTTGAACAGTTTCCATTGATTGAGTCAGTGGCATCATTTCCGTCAGCGAACAACCGGCCACCATAACCAACGTAGCTAAAGTCGAAGCCTCCATACGGCTCATCGTTCAGGGGGTCGTGCCCTCCAAAAACAAAACAACCATGAGTTGTCCCTTCTGATGCCATCACACGATCAGGCACGCAATTCACCATAGCCCCAAAAATGGCACAAACTATTAAAGGATGGCTTTCAGTATTTCCTCCTACCGAGGAGCCGGGATAATCAACATTCATCACCGTGCCAGCTGGAGCTATTACTCGTATCGGTCTCAAGCAGCCAGAATTTAAAGGAATGGTTTCATCGGTCATGTGCAGGATTGCGTTAAAAGCGGCTGACCAAGCAACACCGAGCGTGGCATTGATAGGCCCTTTGGCCTGTTTAGAGGAACCCGTATAGTCCACCACAACTTCTCCACCCTGCACGTAAACAGCAACATGAATTTCATACTTTTTATCTTCAATTCCATCATCTTCAATTGTGTCAATAAAGGTATACTTGCCGTCTTTGAATGTCTCTAATTCTGCACGCATTCGTTTTTCGGAGTAATCCATCAAGTCCTGCACGGTCTTCTCAAAAGCTTGAGCACCATATTTTTCAATCAGACTTTTCAGCCTTTCTTCTCCTAGATCTACAGCACTAATTAGGGCTCGCATGTCTCCATAATTACCTCGCGGAGTGCGTACATTCGCCAACATCATTTTCCAAACTTCTGGAACGTCTTTGCCTTCCTTCATGATTTTTACAGGAGGGACGCGTAATCCTTCATGGAATACTTCAGTAGCTTCACCAGGAAAGCCTCCAGGAACCATTCCTCCTACTTCTACGAAATGACCGATACAAACCGAAAATGCGACAATCTCTTTGTTGACAAAAATTGGCTTGAAAACGGTATGCTCTGGAGTATGCAACCCGCCTCTATACGGATCGTTGTGCACGATGACATCTCCTTCATTCATATCGGAAAGAGGGATTTCCTTAACCATCGAGCGCACCAACAAAGGCACGCCACCTATCTGGGCAGGGCAGAAATCTGCTACCGCCATTAACTCCCCGTTACGGTTGGCTAAAGCACAAGTGAAATCTTCAGCTTCACTAAAAATAGTCGAATAAGCTGTTTTCTGTACATTTATTCCCATTTCCCGAGCAATAGCGATCATTGCCGATTCAACTATGTTCATGTGGATCATGTCCATCAATATCTCTCCTTAGGTACTAAGTGCTTTATTGTGCTTAACCGCCTAACCAATCTCATGTAGCTTTTCATGTCCGAACGGAATCTTGGGTTCTTCCACCCCATCAGCTTTTGCTGATGACCAATCTATACACCATTTAGAGCAGAATACTTCATTCGGCGCGATCTCAGATTTCAACCCGTCTGAATAAAGTAGCATTCCACAGTTCGAGCACTTGATGTATCGCTCGATATAATATCCATTATCTGAAAATTTCATGTGTTAGCCCTTATATATTAGTTCGTTGCGATTTCTGCGATTAAAATATTTCCATAAGGATCTATTTTTACGTTGTACTCGGGTCTGATTACAGTCACGGAGGCGCCCTCTTCGATAATAGCCGGCCCATTGAAGTGATCGCCTGCCTTTAGTTTTGTACGAGAATATACGGCCGTGTTTAAGTATCCAGAATCAAATCTCACTTCGCGTGTGCTCATTGGTTCGGCTGGGGTAATAGCTTTTTCAATTTCCGGGAGACTTGGTTTTAAAGTCACCGATACTGCTGTTACTTTAATACTTATCAGTTCAATAGTTTCTCCAGGGATATCAAAACCATACCGGGCCTTATGGACTGAATGAAACCGTTCCCATACTTCCGTAGTTGTCAGGTCGTCAAAGACATCGAATGCGATAGGAACCTCTAGTTCATGATTTTGTCCGAAATACCTCATTTCTAGGGACCGATAGACCTCAAGCGTTCCCGAGTATCCTTGAGCAGAAAGCGATTCTTCTGCTTCTTTTACAAGATCAGACAACACCCTGCTAGCATGTTCTTCACCGAAGGCTTTCGATGTCATTTGCGCCGTCCGCTCTAAGTCAATTCGAGCGTCCGTCATAATGAACCCGAAGGCGGAAAATTGGCCTGGGTAATTAGGTACGATACCACTTGAAATATTCGCCGAATGCATCACGTCAGTGATGTGCACGGGCCCAGCTCCACCAAAAGCCAGCAGCGTAAAATCTCTCGGATCCAAGCCTCTTTCTGTTAATACCATCCGCAGGGCGCCAACCATATTGTTGTTAGCTATTTGAACGATACCGATAGCAGCTTCATCAATAGTAACTTTAATTTCATCAGCTACTTTTTGCACTGCATTCTTAGCTGCGGCAACATCTAATCCCATTTCACCCCCAAGGAAATTAGATGGGTTTATGCGACCTAAAACGACATTGGCATCAGTAACAGTCGGCTCCTCGCCCCCGCGGCCATAACATGCTGGCCCCGGTTGAGCGCCAGCACTTTGTGGTCCTACGCGCAGCATTCCACCTTTATCAATCCAAGCAATAGATCCACCGCCTGCTCCCATGGTTCGAATATCTAACATCGGAATTTGTATGGGGATCCCAAATTCAATTTCGTAACTCGTCGTGAAACTTTCCCGGGCATTGACCACTGTAGAAACGTCAGTCGAAGTGCCGCCCATGTCTAGTGTTACGAGATTTCTAATGCCTGACAAATTTGCAATATATTTGGCACCAATGACACCTCCGGTGGGCCCCGACAAACTCAAATGAATAGGGAATTGTCTTGCCGCCTGAAGTGTTATTTCACCGCCGTTTGATTTTATTACAGCAATTTTTCCGATGTCGCCTCTCGCTTCTACTCGATCCTGAAGAAGTTGCAGGTTTTTGGACACAATAGGCTTAATGTAAGCATCAGCTATGGTAGTTGACGATCTTTCATGCTCTTTCCATTTAGGTAGGAGATCGTATGAAATAGACACAGGTTTTTTCGGACATTCGGTTTCAAAAATAGCTTTTAGCTGGCGCTCATGTTCGGGGAAAATATACGAGCACAACAGACATATTGCGATTGATTCAATCTCAGGGTCTGAGTTTATTTTTTTCGCCACTTCACGAGCTTGCGATTCATTTAACGGCTTATAGATACCCTCTCGAGGAGTTACTCTTTCATCTATCTCATAACAGTCGCGTCTTTTAACAAGCGGTTTGGATTTAATCCATGTGATGTCATAGTGACTTTTACGTTTTCCTCTTTGTATAAACGGAACATCCTTAAACCCTTGTGTAGTGACAAATGCGACCTTCGCGCCCTTTCTCTCGAGAATCGCGTTGGTCGCGACAGTTGTCCCAAAACGCATATATTCAACTTTATCGGAAATCTTCTGCGCCATCCCATTTAAAATTCCATCGCTGGGGTCTCCTGGAGTAGACGAAGTTTTCCAAACCTCTAAAGTTTGCGTTTTCGGATCGTAAGAAACAAAATCTGTGAATGTCCCACCAACATCTATACCGAGAATACGGGCCATACAAAAATCTCCCCAAACATTTAAACGACACACGCTTTTTTTATCGCGCTAATTCTTTCTACATAGGGTAGACCATGTAGATTATAAAAACTATGGATATCTCCTGCTACCAAATACACACGTATTTACTACAGAAGCGAGCTATAGAAGACGTTGGGAAAGGTATTCTTAAACTCATGATCTTAGATAATATAGGGGCTTCTAGTTGCTCAACTTGTTATTAAAATAATTCCATACCCCATAAATACTTATAGCAGTCCAGCATACTTCGATTATTAACGCAGATAGATTGAAATCGAACAAAAGGGTAAATCCAATCAGGAGAGATCCTCCTAAGTTGAGCACAGAATACTGTAAATCAAAGCTAGTCCAGCGCCGCGTTTGCAACTGAAAGTAAGCGATTAAACACAGCACTACACCTATTGTTCCGATAAAGTCATACCACTGGATTGTCATTTCCCATCCTTTTGACAAATTATTGTTTGTCGAGTTGCTGGTTTAAATAAATTAACTGTGTTGCACGCTCAGCAAACTGTAATGGTGCGTGTCTTATTGCTCGAGCACAAGGCTCCCATTGACTAAAGTTATAGGATATTGCTTCAGGTGCTGGAACGTTTGTATTTGACCACCTAAGAGCTGCATGGAATACTCATCTATAGGCAAGAGAGGTGAGATCATATGGAGTACTGGGAAACAGAAAACCGTTCAGGCTTGTTTATAGCAGGATATAAAAACCCACCTACCAATTATTTTATTGCCGCTGCTGCCATAGAGTTTTCAGAATTGATAAAAATCTGGAGACAGCCGGAGGTAAAAGTAATTGTTCTTTCTGGAGCAGTTAAAGATCGCTTCATCACGCACTACAGCGTCGAAGAGCTCGTCGAGATGGCTGAAAATCCAGAAGTTTTAGAAACCTCAGCCCACAGCATGATTCATGGTTACCACACAATGTTAAGGTCTCTCGCGTACCTAGATAAACCAATTGTAGTGGGGATGACTGGCGACACCATGGGTTGCGGACTAGAACTGTCCTTAAATTGTGATATCAGAATAGCTCAGAAAGGCGAGTATCGCATAGGGTTCCCTGAAATAGCTTTAGGTATCTTAACAGGAACTGGTTCTCAATTACTTACACGCATTATTGGCCATGGTCGTGCGCTTGATTTTCTGTTGCGCAGCCGAATAGTTAGTCCTGAAGAGGCTCTGCAACTCGGCATTGTCACTGAAGTCGCGGCGGACGCGAAGGCCCGAGCCATAGAAATTGGTGAAGCTCTCATACAACAATCGGGTACCTCACTTGCAGCCGCAAAACGCTCGTTAGTTCGAGGGGGAAACCTCCCAATCGAAGAAGGCCTGAAAATAGAGGCTGAAGAGTGGCTGAAAACCGTCGTAACTCAAGAAGCTCTAGATCTAATGCGCGACTATGTTAGCCAACCATTTGAAAACCGCCGGGCATGGATTGAACAGCACGGAGTTCCATTCAAGCCTATCGATTAAATCAGCCACAAAGCCAGCATTTCTTAATCTACGTCATCGTGGATTTTAGCTTATGTGCGCAGTCAAATGCCTAAGGCACCGTTTTTAGCTTCCCACATTGAGCGAACATCACCAATTTTTATAGTTGCAATTACTTGCTCTTTATCATCTAGGATATCAAATAATTCGTCTCTCTCGTCAACTCGTACGCTGTAGAAAACTATGGCACCTTCTGGTCCACCGCCTTCGCTATGGGTATCGTCTTTTTTACCACGAAAATATTGACCTGCGTGTCTGATTTCTTTAATGGAACCGTCAGTTTCATACATGCGGAGTTCTCCCTGGACAACCAACATGTTCGTTTGCTGAATATGGGTATGAACTGTTATCTTTTTATTTGCCGCAAATTTAAAAAGTACGTCTATGACTCGACGCTCCTCATCGAAGTCTGATAATGCAAACTCAGCATTCTCGACATACGGGAACGGTCCCCAGCTTATGCGACTATCATCAAATGTGAAATTACCTTGGTCTATTTCAGGTCTTGCAGCCATTAGTCCCTCTCCCTTTTTTTAAACCCTCAACTGGAGTAAGACAACAGTTGATTACTTAATTTAAGATACTATCTGAATAAAACACCTATTAGAAGTAAAGCAGGCTGTCATAATTTTATATCGATTATTATGTGGGAAAATTTCTTCGACCTACTATGTTTAAATAGTATTTTGAATGCTGTGAAAATAGCTCTGCTTCCTTAATGTAATAAACTCTGTAAAATTTACTTCATGATGACCCCATGTTTAGCAAAAAATAATAAATGACAACTTTAACTCGGTGCCAGCCTCACCTAGGAACCTATGTAGAAATAACAGTTTCTGCAGAAACCAGTGACAAAGTACTTATCGGTGCAAGCAACGCAGCTTTTTCAGTTATAAAAAAAATTGACAACTTAATGAGCTTTCACAGCGAAGAAAGCGAACTAACTATGATCAACAAAACCGCATCCCGACAAGCAGTGAAAATATCTTCCGATACAACCTTTGTTATAGAACAAGCATTATCTTTAAGTAAGAAAACAAATGGCATTTTTGACATTACTATTGCCCCACAACTAATCACTAACAAGCTATTACCTGATCATGGATTAGATTTCTCTGAGACTGGGACCTGGGAGGACATCATGCTTTCGAATGGACAGATTCAGTTTAAACAGCCTGTACTGCTAGATCTTGGCGGAATTGCCAAAGGCTATGCTGTTGATTGCGCTATAAATGCCGTCGACGAAACAATTGACATTACGGTTAATGCCGGCGGAGATCTGCGCATGCGACCTTGGCGCGACAAATATATTTCCATGAGACATCCTAGTTCGCCTCAGTCTCTTTTTATCGAGGCGGTAATGGAGAATTGCGCTTCAGCGACCAGTGCAAGCTATTATGACAGCACAGATTCAATTATAATTCCGCGAAACTTTCTACCTAACCAGTTGGGATGTAACAATAAAAGTGTGACAGTGTTTGCGGAAACCTGCCTGACAGCGGATGCGTTAACTAAAGTCGCATACTTGAACCCAGACATGCTGCGGAGAAACACTTTCTCCGGTGTTCGTTTTGCCTCTCTAGACAGTGACGGCGCTGTCACTTGGGATTAATTATGGCCATGATAAACTTCAGAATCCCAATCAAATATAGAGCGATATTATTCGCAGCATTGGGATGCTCATGGGTTACTGGCCTGATATTTTTTTATCTAAACCGATGGGTGACTGTAGATAGTGATTTTGGAATGACCAAACATCCTGCCCAAACTTTTTTCCTAATGACACATGGGGCGTCTGCGTTTGTCATGCTGATGTGCTTCGGGGTGCTACTAGTTAATCATTTACCCGCAGCATGGCGGTTGAAACGCTCAAGATACTTGGGTCTCACACTCACCACATTGATATCCTTTCAGATTATCACCGCATATAGTCTCTATTACATCGCAAATGATGAAAGCCGTATTTTTATTGCCAATCTGCATACCGCTTCTGGCGCGAGCATCCCTTTTTTTCTTATAGCGCATATTATTATTGGTCGTATCAGACGAAAATCAATGTCGACCATTTTAAATAAAGAGAAGCCTGAAAAGAAATAACAAAACCGACTATGAGCTTAAGCTTTCGCACGATGATGAGTGGCGACTGTTTGCCTCCATATCTTGTCTCCTTTAAAGACAAAGGTATCGGTACCATAGTCAAAAACATATTTTACAGATTCAGCGGTCCATGTTATGTACATCATGTCAGGGCTAGACACTTCATCTATTACATTAAAATCACTGCCCTCTGGTAGTAAATCAGTTAACCACATTTCAAAAAAGGCACGTGCACCCGACACACCATGCCAAACTTTTTCGCCATAGACCATTACTGAATTTTCATCATAGTCTAGTAATATCTCCTCCAGATTGCCTGCTCCAAATGCCTCGAGATGATGCCCGAAAATCTCGTCTGATGTTCTCATATACGCGCACTCCTTGAGTATTGAAAGTACCATATAGCCACGATCGAAATCACGAGCATTGTTCCGGTTCCTATCGCTATGACAGTTGGCAGAACCCACTCAGCTTCAGACGCGGCAGTGTGCCAGGGAGCTATCTCTTCCAATTTTTCCCTGATCGTGACCATCACTTTGCTAGTACGCTGGAAACCTCCAATGAGAAAGATAGAACTCGTCGTATAAATGACGAGCATCACTCTAGCTAGACTAGGTGGAATTGAGTCTTTAGCAAAATATGAAGCTACGAGCATCGCTGACGTGGTCGATACAAATGCCATAAAAAAAGTTATTGTTATAGCTAGGTGTGATGCAAATAAGTCAACGACTTCGAACTGTGTCATGCTAAACCTTTGTCGTTTTTTGCCTAAGTTTAAGTTATCTTATTATTGGCTATGGTTAAGATATTAAGCTCAATTTAGTTTGGCATTCAACAACAACAGTTTATTTTTATCGTAAGTATTCGTACAAGAAGGGAATCAAACATGAAAATAGAAAAGCTAAAGCCTACGCTAGGGGCTATGATCCGTGAGCTAGACATTAATGATCTAACCTCAAGCGAGTGGGACACGATTTATCAAGAGTTTCTTGACCATGCAGTTTTGATTTTTCCAGAGCAACATCTATCTAAAAAAGAACAGGAAGGTTTTGCAATGCGTTTCGGTGAGATAGAACACTTGACCAAAGGTGCAAAAACGACGGCTATAACAAATAAAACCCCAAAAGGTGTCTTCTATGAGGTGGACTCAGAATGGAGTAAATTACTCAAAGGGAACGAAGGGTGGCACACCGATAGTTCCTATATGAGCCTTACGGCAAAGTCATCAATTTTATCCGCGCACGTGGTCCCAGAAATGGGTGGGGAGACTGAATGGGCTGATATGCGTTCCGCGTATGATGAACTAGATGATAGAACAAAACAGCAAATAGAAAACCTAAGCGCATCCCATTCCTACTTCCACTCTCAGGCAAAGATAGGACATCATGTGAAAGTAGGGGCAAACTATGGCTTCGCTGATGGTGAGGTGCCATTACATCCGCTTGTTAAAATCCATCCTGAGACAGGGCGACCTGCCTTATTTATAGGGAGACACGCTTGCAAGATTCCGGAGTTCTCTGAACAAGCATCTGAGTCTTTACTTGCCCGTCTCATGAGCTTTTCTTGTCAGTCACCTAGGATCTTAACTCATCGCTGGAACAAAGGTGATTTAGTCGTCTGGGATAACCGTTGCGTACTCCACAGAGCAAGACCTTATGCCCCCAATCAGGAAAGGCTAATGTTGCACACTCGTATCAAGGGTGATCGAGCGAGTGAAAGTGCTTTAAATATCTAGCATCTCCATAAAGGAATCTCTATGCTAGGCTTTAAGGCTGATCATTTAGCTGGCTCACGGACCGTTGAATTTACAACTATTTAGTTAGTCGCTTAAACAGCAGGTTTCACAAATAAAATTCGAGTCGATTAACTCTGATAATATGTTCGTCTCCACTAATTTAAGCACCTAAATGGCGCAACAAGAAAGTGGGAAGAAAACATGGATCGTAAGCACTTCACCTGAGACGCTTTTTTAACATAGGGAGATAATAGTATGAATTGGACCGTCTACCTGGCTGGGGAAATTCACACCGATTGGCGAACCGCAGTCGTTAAAAGTTCTAATGATCTTGACTTACCAATAGTATTTACGAATGCAGTAACCGATCATGATGCCAGCGACTCTGCAGGCGACAACCTTGGACATGAGACTGATCAGTACTGGAGAGATCACAAATCATCGAAAGTGAATGCGATTCGGACCCGGAAGCTTCTAGAAGATTGTGATATCGCGGTGATTCGTTTTGGAGAGAAATACAAACAATGGAATGCAGCTTTTGATGCCGGCTTTTGTGCTGCCCTTGGGAAAAGCTATATAACATTCCACGATAGGGAGATTATTCATCCTTTGAAGGAAGTCGATTCTGCGGCTCTGGCATGGGCTTCATCTCCACAACAGGTGGTCGACATCCTGAAGTATGTCACTTTATCTAAGTAGAGTATGTTGTGAGTGAGACGGATAACTGAGCGGCGAGACCGCAATAACTATTAACGTTTTGCCAAAATTAAAAATTTCTGCAATCATGCTTTTTCTTGAGAGGGATCCTAACAAGGGGACAAAATGAAATACACAAGTATCGACGACGCTGTTAATGCAAATGGACTCCGGCTCGTGATAGTAAAAGATATGCCTAGTGCATGGGGTGTGGCTGCCAAAGCAATGATAGATTATAAGGGGTTGGATTACCTACTCGCCCACCAGATACCCATGTCTGAAAACCCAAAGCTACTTGCTTGGTCTGGTACTAATAGCGGGCCCGTGGCTGCATGGAACAACGAATCTCCTATCAATCGTTGGGACGACATATTATTTCTTATAGAACGCTTAGCGCCGCAAAAACCATTGCTTCCTAAAGATGCTGCTGCGCGGATCCAAGTCCTGGGAATCAGTCATGAAATTTGTGGAGAGCTTGGTTTTGGGTGGAATCGCCGTCTAGACATGATGCGTCCACCTGAGGGACAGCCTCCATCTGATTTCGGGAAAAAATATTCTTACAACGATACCGATGCTGCATTAGCTAACAAAAGAGTTATCACGCTAATAAAAGAGCTTGCGACGATATTAAAAGTTCAAGCCAAGCAAGACAGTGAATTTTTAGTTGGTAACTCTATCACTGCGGCTGATTTTTATTGGGCTGCATTTAGTAACTTTATTGTTCTACAATCCCAAGACGAGTGCCCCGTAAACCCTCAAGCGCGGCCTATGTTTGAAAATACTCCCGCAGAGATAACAGCTGCCATCGATCCGATACTCATTGAGCATCGCGACAGGATCATGCGTACTTATTGTAAGCTTCCTCTTGAGCTGTGATATAAGCTTTTAGAACACAGATGGGGTCAAGCCTTGGTGCTAGCTCCAGCTCTTCGCTTAACAAACATAATGGCCCATAAACAAAGAGAAATGCATTTGGGCGCCTTTATGCGACCAGTCAGTCTGCATACTGCAGCTTGGAGATATCCTGGTGCTTTTCCGGATGCCAATTTCAATTTCGCACACTATCAAAAATTTATTCAGACATTAGAACACGGCTGTTTCGATGCTTTTTTCATGGCAGACCACCTTGCAGTCATGAATATGCCCATGGATGCACTAAAGCGCAGTGCGACTGTCACATCTTTTGATCCACTGACTCTTCTGCCAGCCCTCGCTGTAACAACAAAACACATCGGTCTTATCGCTACGGCGTCCACTACATATAACGAGCCTTACCATATTGCGAGGAAATTCGCCTCTCTTGATCACATCAGTGGCGGCCGTGCGGGTTGGAACCTCGTAACTTCTGCAAACCCTGACGAAGCAAAGAATTTCGGGTTGGACTCTCATGTGGCTCATGCTCAGCGTTACCAAAAAGCCCATGAATTTTATGATGTGGTAACTGGATTATGGGATTCTTGGGCTGACGATGCCTTCGTGAGAGATGTAGAAAATGGCATCTACTTTGATCCTAAAAAGATGAATACTCTGGACCATCATGGGAATTTTCTAAATGTAAAAGGTCCGCTAAATGTGGCACGACCTGTACAGGGATGGCCTGTGATTGTTCAGGCTGGCGCCTCTGATGCGGGCCGTCAGCTTGCCGCAGAAACAGCTGAAGTGGTTTTTGGGGCAGCAAACAGATTTGAAGATGGCAAAAACTACTACTTAGATATTAAGGACCGCATGAGCGTTCTAGGGCGCGCTCCGGAAAGCCTAAAAGTGCTACCTGGCGCCTTCATTGTTGTAGGGGAGTCTGATCAGGAGGCCGTTGATAAAAAAGCTAAGCTAGATTCTCTAGTTCATCCTGATAGCGGTATCGCAACACTCAGTGTTCTTCTCGGATGTGATGCTTCTGCTTTTGATGTGAATGGTCCTTTACCAGAAATCCCTGCCAGTGAAAGCTCACAAAGTGGACGACAGAAGATAATTGAGATGGCTCGTCGAGGTAACAAAACCGTAGGTGAGCTAGCAAGTCATGTAGGCGGCAGTTTTTCTAGTCTAGAGATAATTGGTACCCCTGAGTCTATTGTGGACGAAATGCAGACTTGGTTTGAAGGTGGAGCATGTGATGGCTTCAACATTATGTTCCCCTATTTGCCCGAGGGACTTGATGATTTTGTTTTTAAGATCATACCCGAACTGCAAAAGCGTGGAGTTTTCCGACAAAAGTACACAACTTCAACCCTTAGAGAACACCTAGGCCTCAAGCGGCCGGAAAACCGCTTTTCGACGCTATCCATTAACTAAATCCAGTAAATGTTGCATTTCTAAGACAAGTGTTGCATTTTTATTGAAATCGTTTATATAATAAGAATAATTCTCATTAGCACTAAGAGAACGATTACCGTCTAGAAAATCAGACTACGAGAAAAGACGAATAACACGGAGTTTAATAATGTCTAAAAAAATCTTACTTAAAGGGCTCTTCGCTGGGCTTCTTATCTCCCTATGGGGCGGTATAGCAATGGCGGAAGGTCATGGTCACGGAAACGAAAAAATGGATAAAATCATGGAGATGCTTAATGCCCAAGCGGCAGAAATAGCAGCTCTAAAAGCCCAATTGGCAGAAGCGGATGAAGAAAGCGAAGTGCTTTCTACAAACGTGCCACAGGCCCCTAATGCGGTCGGCGCTGCCGGTTCACGTTGGTCTCCATCTCAGAATAAAAGACGTGCGCGCGCGTCCGAGTGGGCTGAAAGAACTTCTATCGGTGGATATGGAGAACTTCACTACAACAATCTCAATGGAGAAAATGGGGCAAGCGATACTAATAAAACTGATTTCCATCGCCTAGTTCTCTTTGTTGGCCATGAATTTAATGACTGGGCGCGATTTGCCTCAGAAATTGAATTTGAGCACAGCTGGGCTGGTGATGGACGAGAAGGCGATGTAGTTATTGAACTTGCTTGGTTAGAGCTTGATCTCAGTCCAAATCATCACTTCCGTGCAGGTGCAGATATACTTCCAGTAGGTATCATGAACCTAACGCATGAGCCAACTACTTTTTACGGTGTTGAAAGAAACATGGTAGAAGCAGAGATCATCCCAACTACTTGGACTGAAGCAGGTGCTGGTTTATGGGGTCAATTAGTCCCTGGACTTAACTATAACATTTTCGCCCATACAGGACTGGTCGTTCCTACTTCAGGCACTAGCGCAATGAGAGTTAGAAGCGGACGTCAGAAAGTTGCTAATGCGAAAGACCAAGATATTGCTATATTAGGTCGCCTATCCTACACAGGTGTTCCAGGACTTGAAGCAGCAGTAACTATTGATTATCAAGCTGACTACACGGGAACTGCTGATAGCATTGATGCCGATGCCGTATTGACTGAGGTACATGTTGACTACAAGCACGCTTCTGGACTTGGTTTGAGAGCCCTGTATGCACGCTGGGATTTCGGAAAAGATACTTCAGCATCATTCGACCCGTCTAAGGTTGGAGCTGATACTGTTGAGGGCTGGTATGTAGAGCCATCCTTTAAGTTTGATATGCCGACTAAGTTACCAGGAGAGCTAGGTCTATTCGTTCGATACCATGAGTGGGATGAGCGTGATGGAAAAAACAGCTATAACCTCCTAACTAACTCAGGAACAGCTAAAATGTTCACTAAGAGAGACCAGTTCACCATCGGTGCAAACTACTGGCCTACTCCAAACATCGTCTTCAAGATTGATGGACAGTGGGAAGATTCTGAAGGCACACCGTCTTCTGGTAATCATGATGGATTAAACTTAGGAATGGGTTTCCAATTCTAAGTAATTCCACTATCAGAACTTTTTAGGAAATAGATAATATGGCAATGGACCGACGTACGTTTACTAAGTCCATTGCCTCTTTCCTAACCTCAGCAGCCGGCCTCTCCTTATTCCATACCCAACTTTACGCCAGGCAGTACCTTACTGTCGAGCAAGCTAAGACTATACTTTGGGGAAATGAAAAACTCGAACCTCAAGTCGTTAAGCTTACATTGGCCCAAAGGAAAGCGATCCGAGAAGGGTCTAAAATCAGAGTCAGGCGTTCCAATTTACAAGCATGGAAAAGTCAAAGTGGTGGCTGGTTCATACTAGACTATGTCATCGGTAAACATGAATACATTGACTACGCGATAGCACTTGAAAAAAACGGGGCGGTAAGAGGACTAGAGATACTCCACTATCGTGAAAGCTATGGCGGTGATGTGCGTCACAAACGATGGCGCAATCAGTTCTCTGGGCACAGTCACACAACTAATTTACGCCTCAATAAAGAAGTCATGTCTATTACCGGCGCCACAATGTCCTGTAGACATCTTGTAGAAGGGGTAAATCGTATCAATCACACTTGGAAAGTTGCCCTCAGTATGCTTTGAGTCAAACTCTTGATTATAAAATCCTACTACACAGATAATTCAATAGTCCATGTCTTGATTTAGATCTTGTTATATCCTCTATAGCTCAATTCAAAATATAGCGAACAATCCTTCCTTATTCAGTAATTGCTTCGCGCAGACTGCTTCTGTACGATGAAATTCCGACTGACACTGTTTGAGGTACGCCATGAACCAGCTGGTCAAAAGAGAATACCTATCCCACCTTGCGCCACACGCAATCAACTTTCTCTCGTGAGCGCGCAAGAAGGCAGCGTAGGGAAACAGGGTTTTGTAGCAGCACATTCTTGGTGGGGTGACGAAGAAATAGAGGCCGCGTCAAGAATAGAATCGGAAATCAAACGGCTCAACCTCAGAACTATTCGAGTGGCTTGGGGCGATCAACATGGGATTGTCCGGGGTAAAAACGTGATGGCCCATGATTTCCTTCTCGCCCTAAAGAACGGTATTGATTTTCAAACAGCTACCTTATTTTTTGACACCACGAATCATATGTTTGCTCCAATGTTTTCTGGTGACGCGGGGATAGGAATGGAGGCACTAGCGGGGGGGCCTGATGCCATACTTGTTCCGGACCCTACTACTTTTCGCACCCTGCCATGGGCTCCAAACACTGGATGGATTTTATCAGAAATGTACCTCTCCTCCGGAGAGCCCTGCCCTTTTGATAGCCGCGGATTGATGAGGCGTACCCTCAAAAAATTAAGTACTCGAGGCTTTCGCTACATGGCAGGGTTAGAAGTTGAGTTCTATATCACACGTCTTAAAGATCCAATGCATGCCCCAGAACAATCGGGGTGGCCACCAGAACCGCCGATAGTTGACGTGATAGCCCATGGCTTTCAATATTTAACAGAAGAGCGACAAGACGAAATAGATCCTATATTGCAGGTCCTACAGGACAATATAGAGGGGCTTGGTTTACCACTAAGGACTATGGAAGATGAATGGGGTCCCGGGCAATGTGAATTCACGTTCGACCCAACATTAGGACTTGTTAGCGCAGATAACATGCTCCTTTTCCGGACTGCGGTGAAGCAAATTTGTCGACGAAATGGTTTGCACGCGACCTTTATGACACGACCTGGTTTACCAAATTTTTTCTCTTCCGGTTGGCACTTACACCAGTCTCTCTGTGACACGAAAACCGGAGAAAACATGTTCACAAATAATTCCCAGGGTAAAGAACCGCTCTCTTCAATAGGGATGCAGTTTATGGCTGGGATCTTAAAAAGCACACCAGCAGCATGTGTCTTTTCAACACCAACAATCAATGGCTATAAGCGCTATGCACCACAATCTTTCGCACCCACAAAAATCACATGGGCTACCGAAAACCGAGGAGCATTAATAAGGGTTTTGGGAGGGCCAGGAGATAGTGCAACACATATAGAAAATCGCGCAGGAGAGCCCTGTGCCAACCCTTACCTTTACATGGCTTCGCAAATTATTGCCGGCATTGATGGTATAGACAATGCTCTTAATCCAGGACCAGCAGACACCTCTCCCTATGAGTCAAATAAACCGCTGTTACCTAGAACACTCATGGAGGCAGTAGCGGAATTAAATGACAATCAACTATTTAGAACGGAATTCGGGCATGATTTTGTTAGCTATTTTCTAGCACTTAAGCAGTCGGAGATCGATCGTTTCCAAGCCTATGTCACCGACTGGGAACACAGAGAGTATTTCGAGGTTTTTTAAATGGTGAATGAAAGCGATAATTGGCGAGGCAGTAATATTGGCGGATTGAATACCCAAGAAATTGACGAATTTTTGGCTGGTCCATGGCTTGCACGACTTGCGTGCTTAAAACCAAATGGAAGTCCCTATGTTGTTCCTGTCTGGTACCATTGGGATGGTGCGGCGTTCTGGTTAGTTGCCAGAAAAAAATCAGAATGGGCTCGTTTCATTGCCGATGATCCGAGAGTCTCTTTGGTAATCGACGAGCCCGAACCTCCGATTAGAAAAGTTATCTGTGAAGGACTAGCAGAGGTTATTGAAGAACCCGTGGGTCCCATCTTAGACAATGGAAAAAGTTCAATTTGGAACCAAATAGGTTCAGAACATACTGGGCCTCGGTACTTGGGCGAAAAATCGTCAGAGTATCGTGACTCAATAAATACAGAACCATGCTGGACGTTTAAAATCTGTCCTGAAAAACTAGTCACCTGGCAGGGTTTTGATTGGCATGATCGCTATAAAAATACCGACAAGACAATGGAAAAAAGGTAGTTTCCTTGGAGATCTTGTCTTCAGCCGACGAGAATCCAGTAGGCATTCTTCGTCCCGATTCGAGGAAAAAATTCTTTTTAACCTGCGACCATGCAAGCTCCAGTATCCCGCCAGCATTGTGCGATCTCGGTCTCAGTAAGAATGAATTACAGAGACACATTGGGTGGGATATCGGGGCATTGGGTGTAGCGCAAGAAATCTCGAAGAGACTTGACGCTACACTGGTTTGGCAAAACTATTCTCGACTCGTCGTGGACTGTAATCGTGTTCTAAAACATCCTGGCCTTATTCCTCAGCAGGTCGAAGCTACTTCAATCCTAGGCAACATAAATATAACTGAAGAGGAGCGGCGTCAAAGGATCAGTGAATTCTATAACCCATATCACCTGAAAATAAAAAGGCTACTCGATACGCGAACCGAAGAAGGCCTGGAAACAATATTTATATCCATACACAGCTTTACACCAGTTTATCTTGGCCACCAAAGACCTTGGGACCTTGGGGTCCTTTATTCTGATGACGTAGCTTATTCTCACTCTGTCTTAGATAGGCTCTCGCGTGAGACAAACCTCAGAATCGGAGACAATGAGCCCTACCAAATCGATGAGAAAGACTGCACAATCCCGTTACATGCACTTAAAAGAGGGTTACGGAACACGTTATTTGAAATTAAACAGGATTTGATTACCTCAACCGCACATCAAATATCGTGGGGTAAGAAACTTAGCCAAATCCTCGTGGAGACGGCTTGATCTGTGACTTTTAAAATACAAAATTTGTCAACGAAAGCCGTCAAACAAATAATCGATTAGACGGTGAAAAACCAGCGGAGGCGCCACAATAATGGCTAAAAATGTGAGGTGATCGAGCGCCCCTTTCAAGCTAGACACAGGCTCCAAATCTACCCCACTTCCGCCCAACCAGAACAAAATCCAGAGCGGCGTAAACAAATAGTTAAAGGCAATGAATACTCTCTTAATAGCTTCCATTTGGTTAAGTTCCTTGAGTCGGGTTATTTGTGGAATATTCTTCCAAAAACTCGGAGCGATAACCATCTATCCGCCAAATAATCGGAAAAAAAGACTCGTCCATTTCGACAGTCCCGAATTTTTTATATCGACTGTAGATACTACTCACAAATTCGGAATGAAACTTATTCTCTGATGACATACAGTGCGCAACTATCGATCGGCGAGGTCTCTGAGTATGGTTAATATCAGAACCATGCCAAGTCCATCCTTGATGGAAGGCCCCTCCCCCAGCTTTTACCACAATAGGAACCCTT
This sequence comes from Pseudomonadota bacterium, assembly GCA_018668255.1. Lineage (GTDB taxonomy): Bacteria > Pseudomonadota > Gammaproteobacteria > UBA4457. Next base: position 123,314 of record JABISZ010000010.1, read on the forward strand.
TCAGGACTTTCGATCCCAGCTGCATCTGCAGCGGCAGAGAGCTCTTTTATCGGATTAGTAGGCGCATGAAATTGATCTATTTTTCCTGATTGTCCCCAGCGATGAGACCCTCTAACGTACTCAACAGTACCCCCCTCAGCAGTCGTATCATCAAGGGCGATCCAGCAGCTTGCCCAATCAGGTATGGCAGTCCACTGCTCGTAGGCCGAATCCTGATGAAATCCCAATGGCTTACCACCAGGAGGCTTCCATAACAAATTATCTTGACTTATTCTAGCCCCCGGCCATCCACCTAAAGTGGCGCATGCTCGCCCAATATCAGAGCCGAGAATGACCCTCGCAACACCCCTGTCGGACTTCCAAGCGTTACATAACTGTCTTGTGTTCTCGGGCGGGTCCCGATCAACCTGCCAATTAACTTCGTCAGGAGCAATTCCAGTCTGATACTCTTCGGCAAAAAGCTTATCGAAGCGCTCTCGCAATAAAGCGACACTTTCATCGCTAATTATGCGATCAACCTGTACAAATCCATCTGAATGAAAATCAGCGACCTGAGCTTCGGTAACCTTAAATTCTCGCATGACACTTATTTCTCACCACATTCTTGAAATCAAACTATACATGAAACAAATATCTTTCTCGCTCAAAAGCGGACACATGACGTCTCATCCGCTCGTCCTCGTCAATACAACACACCACGGAATGCGCTATGAAATCTTTGCCAAAGATTCTTTCAGCGGCTCGGCTTTGCCCCATAAGTTCAGCCGCCTCTAGCAGGCTTCGAGGAACAGCCCCAATATCGCTCGGTACCTTATCGCGACCTATACTGGTCGTCTCGGGGGGAAGCATCAGTTCCTGCTCAATTCCGTATAAACCGGCGCCTAACATCATAGAAAATACCAGAAAAGGGTTTATATCCGCACCAGGTAGACGGAACTCTACTCTGGCGTTCTCGATAGGGCTAGCGACCAAACGTAGTCCACAAGTGTAATTATCATACCCCCAGGTCGCAGTTCTAGGAGCCCAATTACCAGGCGCATACCTTCTATAAGAATTCACATTAGGCGCGTAAAGTGCTGTAAGTTCGGGGATTAATCTCAGTATCCCAGCGACAAAATGTCTACCTAATGGAGTCAACCTAGGTTTCGGACCACTCCCAAACAGTACTGCTTGACCTGAATTTTTATCCTGTAAAGAGATTATCGGATGTCCCCCTAAACCAGGGTGATCATCGCTAAGCTGAGCCATAAAAGAGGCCGTCTTTTGCTCTCTACTAAAAAATGCCCGAGTAAACATTTTAAAAAAAGCAGCATCATCAGCTGCTTGCAAAAGAGACCTTGCAGGCATTGTCGCTTCTAAACAACCTGGACCTAATTCGCTACACATATGATGGAGCTCGATATCTCCGTTTCTAAGCGTTTCCTCATATCTACCTAAAAGCTCAGCCGAAATACTAGGTAGCATCGCAGACCAGCATCTATTTTCAGGGCTGTAACTCTTTAGCTTCTGGTAACCTTCATCCTGCAACTCGCTCGCCGTTTGGTCGAGAATGATGAATTCAAACTCGCTCGCTCCAAGTGCCGAGAAACCCATTCTCTCAGCCTTTTTAATCTGCTTCTGAAGCATGGCGCGTGGCGAAATTTTCTTCGAAGGTCCTTCGTAATCTGCTACAACAATTACAGCGTCATCTTCAAAAGGGTAGCTCCTCAAACTTTTACTGTCGAAAGAACAACTCTCACTCCTAAAAGCTTTATCTACCCTGACTGTATCGTTTGGCCCCCACCAGGGAAGTGCATCTATAAAGGACCAACCTTTTAAAGCAAATTCTCTAAATTGGGAGAACGGTACTTTCTTCCCCCGCCAGGTGCCGTCTTGATCGAATAATCCAGCGTAAACATACCGGATATTATTTTCGGCTAGACCAGATAAAAATTGTTCTATTGATTGCGCTTTTCTGGAAGTCACTAGATTCAGGTTTGCTCCGTAAAATTTAAGAAAAATACATTTGTCTCATAGGATACTATCACTAGACTTATCCATTGCAATGCCGTCATAAATTACGTAATGTTCACAGCAATGAGTACGAAGGCTCAGAATAAGGAATTCAGATGTCAAATGATACAGATCTAGAACAATATGTCCGCACTCCCAACAGAGATGAACTCGTAAAGGAAGTTCGCGCTAAAATAAATGAATTAGGAATCCGTTATATTTATTATCAGTTTATCTCCGTTACAGGAAGAATCGTCGGCAAGGGAATTCCTGCCGATCACTGGGAAAGAACTGCAGAAAATGGATTCCAGCTTGTCTATGGCTCTACTGCTAACCTTTTTGTCGACAGACACAGTAATTACATTGGCTATGGCCCAGAAGCGATGGAACTCGTTGGGATACCCGATCCTGAAACCTTCTGCCAACTGCCATGGGATAAGCGTGTGGCAAGAGTCTATTGTGTATGCTTCCGTAATCGAGAGGAACGGGAGAACCCAGGAGCATTTTTAACTTCTGATTGTCGTGGAAATCTAAAGAGAATGAATGCCGACTTTCAGGCGCAGCATGGATTGGAATTTCGTGTCGGTACCGAGCCTGAAATGATGTGGCTGAAACGCGGCGAAGATGGGAAACCAGACGGAGGTGTCACCAAACCCTACTGCTATCATATAGATCAGTTTGAAAGCTTAAGACCAGTCTTTATGCAAGTAATAGAATATGCGCAGGCTATGGGTCTGGACATGATTCAAGGAGACCATGAAGATGCTCCTGGTCAGCTAGAACTCAATTGGCAGTTCGACGATGTGGTTAGAAATGCAGATCGGTTATCTACTTATCGTCAAATCTGTGCGCAGGTAGCTCGGGAAAATAACCTTATAGCTTGTTTCATGTCCAAACCATTTATGGGAGTTTCCGCATCCGGATGCCATACCAACGTCTCCCTATGGAAAGGCGGTGAAAGTCGCGTTAACCGACTCCATAACGACACGCTCCCTGGCATGGATGACGTGTTTACGTATAGAGTTGGTGGTGAAAATTCGTTTATGCCCGATACCGACGATATTCAAAAGCCAGGGAAGATAGGTCTTCAGTGCGTGGGGGGCATTGTGAAGCATCTAAGTGCGCTCACCGCCATAGGTTGCTCGACTGTCAATTCCTACCGACGGCTTTGGGATACAGGCTTTTGGGCACCAGTCTTCGCCGATTGGGGTTATCAAAACCGAACAACTGGGCTGCGCATCTCCGCACCAGGAAGATTCGAATACCGTGCAGTAGATAGTATGGTCAATCCATACCTGCTCGGCTCTGCGCTTCTAAAAGTTTTTGAAGACGGAATTAATAACGATATAGACCCTGGTGAGCCTGAAAACAGAAACATCTATGAGGCTATGGAAGCTGGGAAAGAGGTGAAAAGGCTCCCGATGTCTCTTGGAGATGCGCTAAATGAGCTATCAAAAGATGATGTCGTTAAATCTGCGATGCCGGATGAAATGTATAAAGTCTTTCATTGGTACAAAAACGATGAGTGGGAAAAATTTATGTCGACGGTTACTGACTGGGATCAGGAAATGTATATGGACTGTTTGCCATAAAAATAATTTGCTTAAGTCAGTTGGTATTTAATCTCAAATGGTTAGAATAGGCTAGGCGCTAAGAAAAAGATCGTAAGGTCCTAACAGGCTGTTTGCAGACAGTCAGCCAACGTCTAATCTGGAAATCAAGAAAAGGAAATCACGTCGCTAGCTATGTCTATGAGATTGCTTAAATACGCGTTTATAGAGGACTATGCCGAAGATAACTGGTTCAATACTCCGAGTGATCTGAAAGGCGCTTACGATGTCGTGATTATTGGCGCCGGAGGCCATGGACTTGCGTGCGCCCACTACCTTGCTCAAGATCACGGAATTACAAACGTGGCTGTTCTCGATTCTTCCTATATTGGCGGTGGAAACACCGGGAGAAACACTACGATCATAAGATCAAATTACTTAACTCCTGATGGGGTCAAGTTCTACGATCAGAGTATAAAACTTTTCAAAGATCTTTCATGCGAGCTCGACACCAATATTTTTTTTTCCGAACGTGGGCATTATACCCTCGCCCACAACACATCTACGCTGCGCACAGCACGCTGGCGTGCAGAAGTAAATAAGCACCTGGGTATAAAAAGCGAGGTTGTCAGCCCAGACGAAGTCTTACGAGCTTGCCCTGAGATTCAACTCGACTGTGGCGGTTCTCAAGCCGTTGAGGGTGCACTTTATCACGAACCTGGGGCGGTAGCTCGGCATGATGCTGTCGCATGGGGCTATGCCAAAAGTGCTTCAGTCAGAGGTGTCGAAATCCATCAGCGCACACCTGTTACCGGGATCAATACCGATTCGCAAGGCATCTCAGAAGTAGTTACCCCGAAAGGAGTAATCAAAACAAGAACTGTTCTCTCTGCTGTCGCTGGTCAAACTCCCTCGATAACTAAGATGGTGGGAATAAACACTCCCATAGAAATATTTCCCCTACAAGCCTGCGTTACAGAGCCTATAAAGCCCTGGCTAAATACGATTATCGTCTCTGGAAGTCTCCACATGTACCTGAGCCAGAGCTCAAGAGGCGAACTAGTCATGGGAGCTGCTTTAGACCCCATGGAACTTCATTCGAGGCGATCGACTTTCGAATTTGTCACAGGCCTTTGCGATCAAGTGCTCGATTTATTCCCTTTCTTAAGTGGAGTGAAAATAAACCGTCAATGGGCTGGAATGGCTGATATGACTCCTGACTTTGCACCGATTATGGGAACGACTCCGGTAAAAGGATTCTTCTTAGACTCTGGATGGGGAACCTGGGGGTTCAAGGCAACGCCCATCAGCGGTAAAACGATGGCTAATACAATAGCGACCAACTTAAATGACCCTTTAATTCAATCTTTCAACTTAGATCGATTTAAAAACTTCAATTTGGTCGGAGAAAAAGGGGCTGCGGCAATTGGACACTAGTGCGAGGACTTCGGCGCCATGAAATTTTTCCAATTTCCTTTATTAGGCACTCGTGCCATCTCAGAATTCGTACCCGCACAGGACGCAATCCTCGAACCGATAGACTTAGAAGATAATATATCTGCGGGAGATTGGGTTTATGAGCGTGATAGTGTGCCGAAGATAACTACTGAATTTTGGTATCACTCGACCAGTCAGATTTGGTTCAAAGTAGAACGTAATACTGGCACTAACCAAATTTATAGAGCGGAGGTACTGCGTGAGTAGACGTTTACCTCCACAACATGAAGAGTGGATAGATAGAAAAGTAAAAATAGACTTCTGGTTTGAGGGAGAGAAGTTCTCTGCCTATAAGGGAGACGTAATCTCGAGTGCACTTATTGCCAGCGGGCAAAAAATTCTAGCGAGAAGTTTCAAATATCACCGTGCTCGCAGTACCGTTTCCATGGCGAATCACGACGCTAATGTCATTTTAGAGACCCTGACGCAAACTAATATCAGAGCAGATGTAACCCACCCTGTAGAAGGCGTGCGTTATCAAGCTGTAAATACATTTGGCGGCCTAAAGAAAGATCTGGCGCAGATCCTCAACTTTTTCTCAGCTCTGTTACCCGTCGGCTTTTACTATAAAGCTTTTTACAGACCAAGATTTTTATTCCCCCTATGGGAAAAATTAATTCGTGGGATGACTGGGTTGGGCAAGGTGAACTCAAATACTGGTTCATGGCGCCAAGCAAGAAAACAACTTTTTTGTGACGTGCTTGTTGTCGGAGCCGGTCCTTCAGGGTTAGCTGCTGCTGAATATCTGGGAAGAACCGGACTGAAAATAATTGTTGTAGATGAAAATGATCATGTAGGCGGAACCTTAGGCTATCGCCATAACACCGATCAGTCAGCCAAAGAGTTCAAGGATACGACAATAAAAAACCTAGCCAATTTTAGCTCTGTGTCTACTCTCCCCATGTGCTATGCAGCAGGCTTATACGAAGGAGGGACGGTGCCTATAGTTGGGCCTGATGGTATAAAAGAGGTGCATACTAAAGCACTCATCGTAGCGACAGGAAGTTATGAACAGCCTGCTGTTTTTCGAAATAATGATGCTCCCGGAATAATACTATTGAGTGCAGCAGAGCGATTAATGAACAGATATTCTGTACTTCCTTGTGAGTCTGCTGTAATCCTTGCCGGCAACCCTGAGGCTTACGAACGCGCAAAGAATCTGAAAAAGATAGGACTAAGGATCGCGGCAATTATTGATCTTTCGCTCGGTCCAAAAGTCCATGAAAAAGAAATAGCAGATGCCAGAAAAGTGGGCATCAAAGTCACAAAAATAACCTCTATAGAGGAAGCTTCTCTGCGCAAGGGCACATTAGACAGTATCACCGTAATTACCGAACACAATCAAACCGAAAAAATACCATGCGATGGAATACTAATGAGCGTAGGTTGGTCCCCTGCTTCTAGCTTGCTTGTGCAAGCTGGTGCAAAACTTTCTTATCTGACCTCGCTAGAACAAGTCATTCCGGATGAGATCCCACCGGGGACGTACGCTGCGGGACAAGTAAATGGAATTCATGAATTTAAGTCGAAAATTGATGACGGTCTCGCTGCGGCAAACGAGGCCGCACGATTCTTGGGTTGCGACCTTCCTATCATCTCGCGACCCAAGCGAGAGGGCCGCGCGCATTCCCACCCTTATCCAGTGAGTGCCCACCCGAAAGGTAAAGAATTTGTAGATTTTGATGAAGATATCCAGCTGAATGATTTACGCACGTCCTGGCGCGAAGGCTTCAACTCAGTAGAGCTCATGAAGCGCTATTCAACAATAGGTATGGGTCCCAGCCAGGGTAAGATATCAAATATGAATGGGGTAAGAGTGCTTGCTGACTTAAACAAGAAATCTCCGGGGGCGATAGGCACAACAACTCCTCGCCCCTTTACTCACCCGGTAGCTATAGGCGCGTTGGCTGGGCAACGATTCCGAAGGTATTGGCGCACACCTATGCATCAATGTCACCAAAGAATGGCGGCTAACTTTGAAGAGAATGGACACTGGCTGCGACCTATGACATATGGGGCAGGTTCTATCCAGACGCTGATTGAAAAAGAGTATGTTGCTGTCAGGGACGCCGTGGGGATAATAGACGTGTCTACCCTAGGTAAAGTCGAATTATTCGGGCCTGACTGCATCAAGTTGCTCGAATACGCCTATACCTGTAAATTCGATAAGCTAAGAACAGATATGACCAGATATATCTTTATGGTGGATGGTTCTGGCGTTCTAATCGATGATGGGGTTGCGGCTCGATTTTCAGATGATCATTTCTATATAACCACGACTAGCTCCAATGCTCATACAGTAGTAAAGCAATTACGTCTTTTTTCAGATCTACTTAACTTAGATATAGCTATCGTTGATAGGACCCGCCAAATTGGTGCGTTCAACGTAGCTGGTCCCCTATCTAGGGAAGTCTTATCAAAAATTACTAGCCAGTCCCTATCTGAAGCCGATTTTCCATATCTAGCTGTTCGAGAGTTCCAGATAGCAAATGTTACGGCGCGAGTCATGCGTGTCGGATTTGTCGGAGAGCTGGGCTACGAAATCCATGCGTCAGCTAATTCGGCACAGACTATTTGGAACTCGTTAATGGAGGCAGGGAAGCCTTTGGGCATAATGCCTTTTGGTGTTGAAACACAAAGACTGTTAAGACTGGAAAAAGGACACATAATCCTAGGGCAAGACACTGATGGAATGACGACTCCATTTGAGGTTAACTTAGGATGGGGAGTTAATCTGAAGAAAGAACAATCGATCGGAAAAAACAGCTTAATTCATCTAAAAAGACAAACTAAAAGACAGCTTGTTGGGTTTGAATGCACAAACACTAAGAATCTTGAGATATTAGAATCTAATCTAATTGTCGAAGGTGACCGTATTTTAGGACGGGTCACGAGCGTAGGTTATAGCCCCCATCGGAAAGGGATTATTGGTCTAGCGATGATTGACTCAACTGATACCTCGACAGAAGCGATTTGCATTAAAGATTCACGAGGAAACTTAATTGATGCACAAATTGTAAGTACGCCATTTTATGACCCAGAAAACTTGAGACAACTCACATCGCAAGGTTCAGATAAGATTTCAATAAAATAGTCAGTAACAGATAATGTCCATAAAAATAAGCCCACTGTTAGAGTGTTATGCTGAATCCAACACCAAACCTGGTGAAGTTTTTGGAATGAAGACCGTAATAAGCGATGTGCTGCCTCGTATAGACACACAAGATTTTATTATGGATCTAAGTCCCGTACCTAAATGCCTAGTGGTTGGTAGGGAAAGCAGGCAATGGATCACCGAACAAATCGATGGTGAGTTAGGCGGCTTGTTTGCTTGTCATCTACAAAACAACGGCGGCTTTATATCTGAAATAATCCGAGACCAATTTCTGGCAGTGAATGGCACAAATGAGGCCACATGGAAATCTTTTGCGGAAAAATTTCATGCTCCTGACAGTAGAATATTGACCCTTCCATACGATTGTGCAGAGTTTATAGTTGGAGGGCCGAATATCTGGAATCTACTATATGCCATGACGTCATTTGATCTTGACTCATTAAAGCCAAACCAACTTTCTCCGATGCGAATCGCAACAGTAGATGTCTATGTATTGCCGTATAAAAACATGTTGCGCGTCTTTTGCACTCCGGCAGATGGATATTTTCTTTTCAACACTGTAAAAACTAGTGTTATCTCCGGCGGAGGTGTTTCGATGGGCTTTAACCCATCTATTGACTCACTATGGGTATCTAACTAATCTACGAGGCTGCTAAAAAGCTTCCTGTTTAGTTTTTGCTTAAACGCTATAAAAATTATCACCTAACTGCCTAATATCGTTAAAAATGTCGTTACGACGGTATTTTAGTCTCTAAATAAAAATGTAATCCTTCCCCTTTTAATCTACTATTTGTCGTTACGTCTTAAAGGATCAATTATGTGTGGCATAGTCGGGTTGTTCGCAAAAACAAAAGAATTCGAAAAGGAGCTTGGAAAATATTTTTCTGGCATGCTAAATGAGATGACTGATCGGGGTCCCGACAGCGCAGGATGTGCGATTTATCACAATGTCACTAAGGCGAGTGAGTTAAAAATTGTTGCTATGTCAGAGACGCCGCTCTCGAAAAATAAATTATTAGAAAGAATAAGACAACCTTACCCTGACGCCTCAGTACAAGAACTCGAGTCACTTCATTTCTTAATTACCTTAGAAGGGCCAAGTAAAGAAGCAATCCTTGAGCTACACAAATGCTTCCCTAACCTAAAGATTTTGAGCAGTGGTTCTTCCATCGAAATTTACAAAGCTGAGGGCCTTCCAAAAAATGTTCTGGAAAAATTCTCAATTTCTTCTATGAACGGATCTCACGCTCTCGGTCATACAAGAATGGCAACCGAAAGTGCAATAACTACGGCACATTCTCATCCGTTCTCGACTGGAGATGACTTGTGTCTTGTACACAACGGATCACTTTCGAATCACAATAGATTAAGAGCTAAATTACAAAAAGAAGGTATTTATTTTTCGAGCGACAATGATAGTGAAGTCGCGGCAGGCTACCTCGCATGGAGAATTAAACAAGGAAAGACAATAGAAGAAGCCCTGAATCATGCGCTCGAAGATCTTGATGGGTTTTATACTTTTGCAATTGGAACAAAGGATGGGTTTGCTGTGTTACGCGACCCAATAGCATGCAAACCTGCTGTTATTAGTGAGACAGACCATTGGGTAGCCATGGCGTCGGAATATAGAGCCATTGCACTATTGCCAGGCGCACAGAGCGCTCCCGCTTGGGAGCCTGCTCCAGGAAAAATTTACAGTTGGAGCCACTGATATGCCATTAGAATATGATCTCGCTTCGGGTAGCACGCGTGAGTTGAACAAAAAGCTACATGCGCTTGGAATAGCAAATAAAATAGACAGCATTTGTGTTACAAATCCGAACGGCGCGCATGCCTTGGCGGTTGGTCTAACCCGCCCTCTTAAGGTAAACATCAAAGGTCATGTTGGATATTACTGCGCTGGAATGAATCAAATAGCAGAAGTAAATATTGACGGGAATGCCGGCCCTGCTGTAGCAGAAAACATGATGTCAGGCCATGTAACAGTAACAGGCAATGTTTCGCACTATGCCGGAGCTACCTCACATGGGGGTACACTGTTAGTTTGTGGGGACGCAAGTTCGCGTTGTGGAATATCTCTCAAAGGAGCAGATATCATTGTTAAAGGTTCTGTTGGGCATATGAGCGCTTTTATGGCACAAACCGGAAGAATGGTTGTTTGCGGCGATGCTGGAGAGACATTAGGAGACTCCATATATGAAACCAAATTATATGTACGTGGTACCGTAGCGAGTCTCGGTACTGATTGTGTCCAGAAAAGCATGACTGAAAAACACAAGAACGAGCTAGAAATGCTGCTTGTATCTGCCGGAATTACAGGAGCTGATGCCGCTGAGTTTAATCGCTTCGGTTCGGCTAGAAAGCTATATAACTTTAAAGTGGACAACGCTGATGCCTACTAAAAAAAATGGCGATAGCCAAATCAATTTACATGAACTTCAAAGCAGGCTAAGAGAATCTGCTACCTACCCACGACAAGTCATAGCGGACATACAACGGGCCGCCGAAACGGGGATCTATGACATCCGAGGCTGGGGGGCGAAGCGCTCTGTTCCGAACTTTGATGATCTCCTCTTCTTAGGTGCCAGCATGTCACGCTACCCTTTGGAGGGATATAGAGAAAAATGTATCACTAGCGTTACCTTGGGCGATCGGTTCGCATCAAAACCTATTGAATTAAAGATCCCAATTACGGTCGCTGGTATGAGTTTTGGAGCATTATCAGGATCGGCGAAAGAAGCATTAGGTAGAGGCGCAACCATTGCTGGTACTAGTACTACAACTGGAGATGGTGGCATGACGCCAGAAGAAAGAGAGCACTCTGAGCTGTTGGTGTACCAATTACTGCCATCCCGATACGGAATGAATCCAGACGACCTCCGAAAGGCTGATGCAATAGAGATAGTCGTCGGACAAGGAGCTAAACCAGGAGGCGGTGGGATGCTTCTTGGACAAAAAATCAGTGAGAGAGTAGCTGGTATGCGTGATCTCCCTAAAGGTATAGACCAACGCAGCGCATGCAGACACCCTGACTGGACTGGACCCGATGATCTAGCTATAAAAATCCAAGAATTGAGAGAAATCACTAATTGGGAAAAGCCAATCTATATAAAAATCGGTGCTGCCAGACCTTATTATGATACCACTTTAGCGATCAAAGCTGGTGCCGACGTTGTTGTATTAGATGGAATGCAAGGCGGTACAGCAGCAACTCAAGATGTTTTCATAGAACATGTGGGCATTCCGACTCTTCCCGCCTTAAGGCAAGCTGTCGAGGCCCTCCAAGAATTAGATATGCATCGTAAAGTGCAGCTCATTGTGTCTGGGGGTATTAGAAGTGGCGCCGATGTTGCAAAAGCCTTAGCTATGGGAGCTGATGCTGTCTCAATCGGTGTGGCCGCACTGATAGCGCTTGGTGACAATAGTCCTGCATTTGAAAAGGAATATAACTCACTTGGGACATCCGCTGGATTTTATGACGACTGGCATGAAGGTAGAGACCCTACCGGGATCTCTACTCAAGACGAAGAGCTTGCTGCTCGTTTTGACCCGGTGATGGGAGGTAGACGGCTGGCAAATTATCTAAATGTCCTCGCTCTTGAGACACAGACTCTAGCCCGCGCCAATGGAAAAAGTCACGTACATAATTTAGAGCCCGAAGACTTAGTGGCGCTCACAATAGAAGCTTCGGCTATGGCTGGTGTTCCCTTAGCAGGTACAGACTGGATCCCAGGGAAGAAATAACAACCTAATAGGAGCGCAAAATGAACACAAAACTCGGTGCAATTGCTAAATCTAAAGGAATCAAGTATTTCTTGATCAGTTTTGTGGATCTCTTTGGTCATCTGCGCTCTAAGCTCGTGCCAGCGCGCGCTATCGATGGAATGCAAAAGAATGGCGCAGGTTTTGCTGGTTTTGCGGCTTGGTTAGACATGTCACCTGCAGATTCAGACATGTTTGCTATTCCAGACCCGTCCAGTCTCATCCAACTACCTTGGAACAAAGAAATCGGTTGGCTAGCATCTGATCTATGGATGGATGGAAAAGAAGTTTCAGCATCTCCAAGGGTTATTTTGAAACGAGAGCTTGCGAAAGCGATGAAGGCCGGTTATCGCACGAAAACTGGCGTTGAATGTGAATATTTCTTGACCAGTATGGACGGCTCTGAACTCTCAGATGACTTCGATACGCAAGCGAAGCCCTGCTACGACCAACAAGCTCTCATGAGGCGATTTCCTTTAATCAGGGAAATTTGTGACGCTATGCTTGAGCTTGGCTGGGGCCCTTATCAAAATGATCATGAAGACGCAAACGGGCAATTTGAAATGAATTGGGACTACAACGATGCCTTAATTACAGCGGATCGCCAAGTTTTCTTCAAATACATGGTAAAAACAATTGCAGAAAAACATGGTTTTCGTGCCACTTTCATGCCTAAACCTTTCGCTCACCTTACGGGGAATGGTTGTCATACGCATGTATCCGTATGGGATAAATCAGGTAAGAAAAATTTGTTTCTCAACAAACAAGATGAGCTCGGTATATCTAAATTGGCTTATAAGTTTCTTGGGGGAGTTATGCACAGTGCGGCAGACCTATGCGCAGTTTTTAATCCTACCGTAAACAGCTATAAAAGAATTAATGCGCCTGTAACCACCTCTGGTGCTACTTGGGCACCTAACTCGGTAACTTACTCTGGCAATAATCGAACCCACATGATCAGAGTTCCGGATGATGGACGATTTGAAATAAGATTAATGGATGGCGCGGTCAACCCTTATTTGAGTTCCGCAGCGATACTGGCTGCAGGTTTAGATGGTATTGCAAACAAACGACATCCTGGTCCTCCGCTCATGATCAATATGTATACTGAAGGCCATAAGGCAGGCAAGGTTAAAACCCTTCCCCTCAACCTTTTAGATGCATTAAGATTACTGGAGAAAAATAGCGTCATCAAGGATGCTTGGGGCAAAGACACCGTGAGTTCATACGTGAAACTAAAGATGCTCGAGTGGCAGGATTACTCCTCTCAACTGACCGAATGGGAAAAGCGTAATACTTTAGATTGTTGAATTAGTCTTTAATTTGTTAGCACTTACTATCAGTGTAAGTGCTAATCGCCATAATCTTTCAGCATTTTCTTCAGCTCTATACGATGGATCTCTTCCGTCTTAATCATTTCCCTCGCGTACTCTTCAATATAAATACTTGCGTCGCTAACCTCATCTAGAAGATCTTTATACAACTCGATGGCTTCTTGCTCATGCTTAAGGCTTTCTTGCAGTAAGTCGATAGCACTATGGTTGTTAGATTCTTCAATAATAGAAATTTCAAGTGAAGGGTGACCGTCTAACCCTGTCACCAACTCTCCTGCTTGTTGAGCATGCAAAAGTGACTCCGACGCTTGTTCTTGGAAAAACTGATTCAGACTTAATCTGTCTCGCCCAGAAACCATCAAGCTGTAATGGGTGTATCTCACCACCCCGGATAATTCATATTTCATGATCTGGTTCAAAATCGTAATCGTTTTTTTAGCATTTAAAATTTTCATTAATATAGATTACCAGTTTCTCATACCTATTGGAATATAGAGGTACTCCAACACAAGAAAAACAGTTGACATTTAAATGATAATGATTATCATTAGTATTAAAGAAACACTTAATAACATCGAGTATCCAAAATGGAAAGAGAACAAATAGAACTCCATCCAATTGAGACGAGCACACTTTATAATAGCGCCCTAAGGGCCATGACAGAGTTCGTAAGTAGACCCTCCCCAGAATTGGCTGATATTATTATTTGCCTACTTGGCAGATTAGAAGTCCGTCACGACTGCGGCCAGGAAAGTATGTTCAACGCGCTTAGAGATTCATGGTCTTTCTACGCTAGAACAGTCATGGCCTGCCGAATTCAGCCGCGGCATGAGAATAATGTGAGATTCAGCACAACAATAGAGAAAAAAGCAGCCGAAATCTAGGCCTAAACTTTAATAGCTATTTACGAGATTTCTCAGTCTAATTACCGGACTTTAGCCCCCTATCTAATAATCCGATAGACATGACTGAGAAATCTCTTAAATGCCTATTAGGAACGGTAGGTGTGATCCTGTAGACCCATTTTATATAGTTTCTATAAAAATAATGGGATCATACTAATAAGTAAGTAGTTAAAGTAAACATCCATCTGTAATTAAATCTCGTCTTTTTAGACAAGCCCCTTCCAAAAGCCATCTGCATCACGCAGACTAACGACTCGACTTAACAGGAGAGGGATCTTGCATATTAACAAATACGGCTTTGATTTCAGCCGACGTGCGTTCATTGACAAAACAGCGAGCGGCGTTGGAGGGGCAGGTGTTTTAACTTCTCTGTGGCCCCAAATTTGTCGTTCCGCTGATGCTAGTGAAGCCTATCCCGAAGAGCTCCTAGATATAGAGTCATATACTAAAGGACGCGTCAAAGTTGGTGACACAATTGACAAAGACAGTGTGTTTCTCGTACAAGATCTCCTCGATCCTATTACATTTCAACAAGTACTTCAGGATGGGAGAACCTTTGAAATACAGGCCTCTGAGCATGATATTGAGAAAGCATTTCCACCCTATTTTCTAGACGCGACTATCCGGAATCAAGGACAGGCGACATTTGGGGAAGACGGAAACGTCTATACTAAAAGTGGTGCGCCTTGGATAGGAGGACTACCATTCCCCGAACCTAAGACTGGCAATGAGGCAATTGCTAACATTACGCTCAGCTGGGGTAGACACGACAAAGGCATATATCCGATCCCTGCACAGACAGTCAACCCTGAGGGAGAAGTTCAATATGAATATGACTGGGTATGGGCTGAACAACAGTGCTCAGGTCTCGTACATCCGTCTGCTTCTGGCCCTTACTTAAAAGGGTACGAAGACCTTCTTCGGCTGCAGTCTATCTGGTTTACGCACACACAGGATGTCAAAGGTCACGCCTTCCTCAGTAAATGGAAATACAATCAAAAGGATATTCCAGGTCTATGGGGATACCTGCCTAATCTGAAAAGAGTGAGAAGATTTCCATCTAATCAACGGTTCGAGGCATATATGCCAGGCATGAATCTGTACCTGTCTGATGCATGGGCCTCAGGCGATCCGATGCTCACTTGGGGAAACTTTCGAATTATCCATCGTGGACCATTTTTAGGATCATCTCACTCCCAATGGCACCCTGATCGCGACAATTGGAAGCCAGATCTAGTCGGCGGGAAGCAGAACAAGAGCTATTTTAAAGTCGGAAAGTCACTTATTCCCGAGGTAATTGTCTTTGAAGGAGAGCCTATCGGCTATCCTAAGGCACCTGTATCCAAGCGCCGAATTTATATGGATGCCAGAAACATGGGTGCAGGGATGAGCATAACCTATGATAGAAAAGGTGAAATGTGGAAAGGCCTTGAAGGTGGAGGCGGGCAACTAAAGACTGATAAGCACGCTATAGTCGCAAGCGACGGTCGGCCAGAATGGAGCTGGAACTGGGCGATAAGTCACGACGTACAAAAAAACAATGTAACTCGATTTCATCATGGGAAGACATGTCGTGGAGGTTGGGAATCAGCCCTTGACCCTGAAGAAAACATAGTCAGGGCTTATATGACAAAGCAGGCCTTAAGAAGACTAGGTATATAGAAGTGACTTCGGAGCACTACTCCCGATAACCAACGTCCGTGCGATCAAGCATACGAAGCAACGCCGGCCAAGCAAGTTTGTGAAGCCCCTCTGATTCGATTAGCCGGTTTCCCTGATTAGATGAAGTAGCGATCGCTTTCTGAGATGGCAACCTAAGCTTGCCGCTGCTCATCGCTCGAACTTGCATAGTGCACGATCGCTCTAAAAGATACATCAACATAAAGCAGCTAGAAACCGACTCTCCTGCGGCTAAAGTTCCGTGATTACGTAATATTAAAATCTTCTTGTCGCCTATATCTTTAATTAAGCGTTCTCGCTCATCGAGATCTAATGCTACTCCTTCATAGTCGTGGTAAGCGACTTGCGACAGCAAAACCATAGCAGTCTGCGTTAATGGCATCAACCCTTCCTCCATAGCAGAAACAGCAGCTCCATCGTCAGTATGAAGATGCATTACTGCCTTAGCATCGTGCCGAGCCATATGGATAGCGCTATGAATACAGAATCCTGCCGGATTGATCTCGTATTCACTGGGCATAACGATGTGCCCATCTAAATCGACTTTAACAAGGTTAGACGCCGTGATTTCGTCAAACATTAATCCATACGGATTAATCAAAAAATGATCGTCTGGACCAGGAACACGGGCGGACAGATGCGTAAAAATCATATCAGTCCAACCATAATGAGCTACTAGTCTATATGCTGCCGCTAGATCGACTCTTGTATCCCATTCCTCGGCACTAACCTGTGATCGGACATCCGTTTGCAAATTCAAAGCACTAACCATAACTAAAGCTCTCCCTACAGACTTACTGGGTTACTATAGCAATAACTAGCGTAATGGCAATTACAACCTTAGCTAAAGCTGCAAAAGTAGGTAAGAAATTTCAAAAAATGAATATTCAAAAGAAAAACTATAAGACGGTTATTTTTGATTTGTTTGGTACCGTTGCTCTTTGGGATAGAAACAAATTACCTCGATTTACCTGGCTCGGAGAGGAAAAAATTTCGACATTAGGAGCCCTAAAGCTTGTATTAGAAGCGGAAACGGCGATTTCTTTCACAGATTTCTATCGCTCCTTTCATGAGACCAATCTGACTATCGAGAATCAACGTAATGAGAGCGCCAGAGAGATTTCATCTCAAGAACGCTTCGAAAAAACCCTGCAAGGTTGCGGGCTAGAGTATTGCCAAGCAACAACGGAACTCGCCAAGAGGCTATCCACAGAACATATGAATCTGCTTGAAAGAGGCTGCTTCGTCCCTGAAAAGCACGTGCAGGTAATCAAAGCACTCAGCGAATCTTACAGTCTGGCAATTGTCTCAAATTTCGATCATTCAAAAACTGCGCGCAGTATACTTTCCCGTGATGGGGTCTACGATTATTTTTCTCACATTGTGATATCAGAGGAGTTCGGGTGGCGAAAACCTAACCGCCTCATCTTCGAGCACGCTCTTGGATTGCTCAAGAGCAAATCAATAGAGACGTTATATGTTGGCGATTCCCTGAAAGACGATGTTAGGGGCGCAAAAAATGTTAATCTAGATGTGGCATGGGTAAATGCTTCTCCCAAGACTAAGTGTGGAACCAGCTTAACACCAACTTACGAAATAGCATCGATTATAGAATTAGAGCGGGCACTATTAAAAATTTGATATAAATACCTTAGCATAAGCGTAATACATTCCATTTCGGTGCAAGACGAAAATAGATATTCTTGGATTTATGGAGAAACATAACATGGTCTTAAATAGTACTACCATTGAGGGTGATATCGCATATATAGATAGTGTAAATCAAACCGCAGAACACCTGGTTTATCCAGTTTCTAGCGGTAAGAAAATCGTACGCCCTGCCAATAGTTACCAAAAAATGATTATCAATGATGGGCGAAGGGAAATTGATAGTTTCAGCGTCGATTTGCAAGGGTTTTCGCTTATAAAACACCAATCAAGTGTTGCAGACTTCTACGACAATGAGGTAGTAAAAAGACAATACTATCCTGAAATGATCGAGTTGCTAAAAACGCGATTAAACGCAACAGATGTGCTCATCTTCGATCACAATCAACGCAGTAAGGTCAGGGCAGCAGCGATGCAGCCAGAAGTTCGCAACCCAGTTGCATCAGCCCATGTTGACTACACCCTATCTTCTGCACCTAATAGAAGCATTGAAATACTTGAAAAGGCTAATAAAAGTCATTATGTGGGCCGCAGGCTCGCCTTAATAAATGCTTGGCGCCCAATCATAGGCCCTGCCGAGGACTTTCCTCTTGCCCTATGTGACATGAGAACAGTTCAGAGTAATGATTTGGTTCAGACCGACATCCACCATTTTAGCGAAAGCGATCCAGAAACGCCTAGGCATAGCGGGCAAATTTATTCTCTAAGACATAATTTCTCTCACAAATGGCACTACTTTTCTGCGATGGAACCAGATGAAGTCTTGTTACTTAGAAACTGGGATTCTACCGGCGACAAAAAGAGCGACTACACTCCGCACACAGGTTTTAAAAACGATCTCGCGCCAGAAGGCACAAGACCTCGAGAAAGTATAGAAATCCGAACTCTCGTTGTATATTAGGGGGACCATGAATATTCCTATATCGAGTAACCAATGAGCTCTTGCTGCGAAAGCCCCTCGAAAAAGCTAGATCTTCTGCTATGGGGAACAACAAGCGTAATTTTTATTTGTTACGTAATAATATTGAGTGCAGGTCTTTTTGATTTTTCAGGCCCTATACTTCAAAAAATCTCAGAGTTTTGCCACTCGGTCAAAATGATAATCGACACTATGTATTGGGGCATACTAGCAGGTGTCTTATCTGTAGGCCTGCTCTCTCGCGTTCCAAAAGAGTTTGTAATCGCGCTCTTGGGGCCTCGGGGTGTTAGCGGTATTCTAAGAGCTTCAGTGGCCGGCATCTTTTTTGACCTATGCAATCATGGTGTCTTACTCATTGCTGGCAAGTTATATGAGCGAGGCGCATCTAACGGTCAGACGATAGCATTTTTAGTTGCTACTCCTTGGAATTCACTCTCCGTCACCTTCATCCTTATTGCCTTGATCGGGCTGAAATGGACCTTGCTCTTTATTTTCCTATCTCTACTTATAGCTATAGCAACCGGTCTAGCTTTCGAAAAACTTTCATCGATTGGCTACTTGACTCAAAATCCTAACCGAAGCGAATTGCCAGAAGACTTTATGGTTTGGCAACAAGCAAAAAAAAATATAAAAACATTCGATTGGAGCTTAGAAGCTTCATTGAGAACCTTGAAAGTGTCAGTACTTGAATCTCGTATGATATTACGTTGGATATTCCTAGGAATTATCATTGCCGCTTGTATCAGAACGTTTGTCCATCCTGACGATTTTTCTTCTCTTGTCGGTCCGACTCTAATGGGTCTCGCTTTGACCATCGGTGCCGCAACAATAATAGAAGTATGCTCTGAGGGGTCATCACCCATCGCTGCAGATATCTTCAATCGAGCTCAAGCTCCGGGTAACGCCTTTGCTTTCCTCATGGCAGGAGTTTCAACTGATTACACTGAAATAGTAGTTTTAAAGCAGATATCTAGCTCTTGGCGTTATGCGATGGCTCTACCTCTATTGAGTCTTCCTCAGATAATACTTCTCGGATGGCTAATCAATCACTTAGTCACTTGAACTGTTCACACAGGAAGGCTCTAAATAGATATTAAGCGAGCGCCTGATATGTTCATAATGAAAGCACTAGAATAATTGACTGGTTATCTGTGGGAAAAAAATCAAAGCAATAGCTAATAAAAACGTGATCAATGCAAAAGGCATTGCCCCATAGAAAATATCGTTTAAAGAAATATCAGGATCGTCTATAGATGCTTTAATAGCGAAGACACTAAGTCCTAGAGGGGGAGTGAGTAAACCTACTTCCACTCCAATCACTGTGATAATTCCAAACCACACTAAATCACCACCTAAATCCAAAACAGTGGGCATCGCTAATGGGACCATGATCAATAAAATAGACGTGCTGTCGAGAACCATGCCTAGGAGAACCAGCGCCACTAAGTAGATAAATACATAGCCCGTCAACCCTAATCCAGATCCACTGGCTATAGAGCTCATTATGTCGGGCAAACCAGAAAGCGTAATCATTAAACCAAATGACGTCGCAGCTATGACCATTAAAAGAATTGAAGCCGTTTTACCTGCAGCATCCTTAATTAAATTATAAGTCTGAATAAAAGTGACCCTCTTCATCGCAAGGGCAATAAATATTGCCATCAAGGCTCCGACAGCGCCCGCCTCTGTTGGTGTAAAAATACCACCATATATTCCACCAATCACGACAAATAATAATGTCAAAGTTGGTGCCATCATGAGAAGAATCGTATTTATTTTTTCAGGCTTTGGTGGAACATCAGAATACTCGGATGTCACTGCAAAAGGGAGTCGAAAAAGCACACAAATAATCACCGTCGCACAAAGCATCAGAGCTAAAATAATGCCGGGAACAATTGCGGCAAGAAACAATTTATTGATCGATACTTCTGCTATAACACCGTAGATTATTAGCAGTAAACTAGGAGGAATAAGCATCCCTAGGACAGAGGAACCAGCGATAAGTCCAAGAGAAAAACGTGCTGTGAATCCAAGCTCTATCATTGGGGGTGCAGCTACACGACTGAAAATAGCAGCTGAAGCGATAGAGATCCCTGTGATTGCAGCAAAAACAGTGTTTGCGGCAACTGTCGCTACACCAAACCCTCCTTTTACAGAACGAAACAGCCAATGTGCGACTGTCAAGCTATCTCGTCCTATGTTTGCTTTTCCCACCACCAAGCCCATTAAAATAAAAAAAGGAACCGCGGCTAAGACATAGGAGGTTGCTGCACTATTTACCACTAAACCCAGTGAATTAGCGGCTACCAGAAAATCCCCTTTCATTACAGCTATACCCACTGATGCGGCAGTCATTAATGAAAAAACCACGGGAACGCCAGCTAGTAGTAGAAGAAACAAAAGAAAGATCGCCCCAAGGCCAATAGAGGCACTTCCACTCAAAACATAAAAAGGTATGGGGGTTGCTATGAATAAGCAAAAGCTGACCAGAAAAGAAGAGCTCCTGTTAGAACAGATTAGTCTTCCTATATGGAATAAAGAAGCAACAAACGCTAATCCAAATCCAATCAATATAGCCAGCTTTAATGGCCACAAAGTCATCGTAAAGACGCCGACGACTCCAATAAATTGATCATTTTTTATCGCATAATTAAAAAGTGGCACAACTGACAAAAAAACAATGCCGCTAATCAATAGGGTAAAGTACTCACTATAACTATAAAGCCCTAAGCGAATAATTCTTGTAGAACGCGTAACTAAAAAGTCAGTGCTAATTAGGCTACGGCTTAACACTTGCATAGGAGTAGCTAAAAAAACGATGATGGGGATCCCAAGGGAGACGATCTCTTCTATACCTAGAAAGGGTAAAGAGAATAGATTTCTTGCCACGATATCATAATTAACGAGGCCTACAACGGTTGCTAAAACTAGGGCTCCCCCTATATGGCACATTTGTATTAAGGACAGCAAACCTTTCTGGAAGACTCCAAAGTATTTTATGAACCGAGTCAATTCGGACTCGTCTGATTTAATACAGCTTTATCCCAATCGAAAGTGGGTGTAACTCCTTTCGAGCGTAACTCATCCATAAGCTCAAATAAAATTCTTTTAGCTGGAAGGCCCATCCCTTGGTAACGGTCAACCCATTGCTGACTCAATGGTGGAAGTCCTTCGATCCATCGAAGCTTCTCTCGCCCATTTAAAGTTGAAAAAAATGCGCCTTCTTCTTTTAATTTTTGCACGGCAGTCAAATACAACTCCATGCCAGCTTGAGAACTTAATCGAGAATATTCTAATGCCACTTCTTTGAGTATCTCTTTGATTTCATCTGGCAGAGTCTTCCAGCGATCGCTGTTGACTGTCAATGCCCCAACAGACTGAGCACCAATTCCAACCAGAGTTATGTATGGTGCCACCTCGTGAAGCTTAAATGGATAAGCTCCCGTTAGAATAGTAACAGCGCCATCTGCTGCGCCTGTTTTAAGTTGTGTATAATAGCTAGTTAAAGCACCATTTACCGCAATAGCTCCAGTCCCCTTCAACCAGATAGAGGCTGCCCCGGGCGCTAAAATTCTTTTTCCTTTAAGATCATCGATTGTATCAACTGGAAAATCTGTGACCAAGTGATAAGTATCTGTTCCTGTCGCCGCCAAGAATTCAACATTATTATTCCGCCAGCTTGAAGCCAGCTCAGGGATCTGGACATGCAGCTGATTTACAACTTCAATTAATGCAACAAGGTCATTGGTAATGAATGGTAAGTCATAAGTAATGTTCTGGAGTGGTAACCGCGAAGACTCCCAAACAGAACCAACCCATCCCACATCTGATAAGCCGATCTGTACTCCGTTGAGGCTATCTTTCCATCTGTATAGATTCCCATAATGCGCAGTCCAGCTTATTGAGTTTTTATACTCAGTAAGACTGATACGACGTTCGCATTCAGGAATAAAGTAATCACGAATTAATGCGGTCCAAGGTACGGTGGCTGGATGGGTCGTCGCAACCGTCAATCTAATATTTTTGCTATCCGCTAACACAGGAAAGCTAATGACTAAGGTAACCAATAGAAAGAATAATTGTCGCATATGCTCCCTTGTGAATTTCAACAAATATCCTCTGAAGAGAGATACTAATCCCGAACCGAGTCCATTATTACAGCCTAACCTAGAACCAACAAATAATTAACCACAAACCTATCATTTTTCCTCGCTTTGCGTTACAACTAAATCATAAAAATTTTAATTATCGAGGGGACTAGTAATGAGTGAGATCCATAACGGAAAATGTTTTTGCGGAGCAGTGGAACTCTCAGTTAATGGGGATGCTGCAGCAATGGGGTATTGTCACTGTGAGTCTTGTCGACATTGGTCTGCCGGTCCAATAAATGCATTCTCCTTATGGTCGCCAGAAAGTGTCACCATAACAAAAGGCGCTGAATTCATAGAGACCTTCGCGAAGACTGATGCTAGCCATAGAAAGTGGTGCAAGAAATGTGGTGGGCACATCATGACGGATCATCCCAGTATGGGATTGTTTGACGTTTATGCAGCTATTCTCCCTAGTCTAGATTTTCAACCGGAAGTCCATGTTTTTTATAGCGAAAGGGTCGTGAGCATAAAAGATGGCTTACCAAAAATGGTTGATGTCCCTGCAGAAATGGGAGGCTCAGGAGAAACTCTGCCAGAATAAAAGGCTCTGTTAGATGGCGGCTGTCATCCCGCCATCCACAGGTAAAATCGTACCCGTAATATAGGCGGACGCCCTGGACCCAAAAAACAGGGCAACGCCTGCCATGTCTTCATAAACACCGAGCCTTTGCAGCAGAACTTTCTCACTGATCCGCTCCTCGCCCATGGATTCGATCATCGGAGCCATCATATCAGTCACAAATGGTCCTGGAGCAATGGAGTTTATATTAACGTGACGCCTTGCTAACGGTGTCGCAAGCGTTTTAGTTAGATGATGTAAGCCTGCCTTAGATACAGAGTAAGAGTAATTATCCCACAGAGGTGTTCGCAAGCCATCTACTGAACCAATATTTATAACTCTTGTCGGATCTCCTTTCGTCGCCTTGGCCGCCAACATTTCGAGAAAACTTTGTATCAGGAAAAACGGGCTTTTAAGGTTAAGAGAGATTACCTTATCCCAACCTTTTTCAGGAAAGGAAGGCAGAGAGCTGCCCCATGTCGTACCAGCATTGTTGACTAACACATCTAGTCCACTCTCCCTTGTCTGCAACTCTAAACATACGCGCTCAATCTCAGACATCTGAGACAAATCCGCTGGTAAAGACGCACATTCTCCCAACTTCCCTAATCCAGCGGCAGCTTCGTCGCATACTCCAGAATTCCGAGAGCAAATATATACATGAGCACCGGCCCTGACGTAGGCCTTGGCAATCATAAAACCAATTCCTCGAGAACCACCCGTCACAAAAACTACTTTATCTTTTACATCGAACAAAGACTCTGACATTAGGAACTCCTCAAAAAAACTACTGTACCTGCTTTACTCATATTATCTCTCAGCGTTCAAAGGCTGATTGATGGCACTTAATATAGCCCGCAGTGAAGCCTCTAAAATATCTGTCGACAAGCCCACACCACAGTACCGTTGTCCATTAATATTAAGTTGTACATAAGTAACAGCTTCGGCATCAGCCCCAGCCTCTTGGCTAAGTGTATGCTCACTGTACTCAACGAGAACAATCTCACTACCGCTATGACTTTGCATTGCATTTACAAATGCACCTACTACGCCAGCGGCATGCCCTTCCAATTGCAAACGATCAGAACCATAGGTTAAGTCCACAACTAAAGAATCTTCACCATCTTTACGAGATAGTTCATAGGAAATCAACTGATATGGATTTTGGGTCTCCAGATAGTGTGACTGGAAGAGCGACACTATTTTGTCTGGCGCAACCTCTGATTCTGTCCTCTCTGCATAACCTTGTACCACCGCACTAAAATCTATCTGAAGCCAACGAGGAATGTTTAAACCTCGTTCTTGCTCCAACACGTAAGCAATTCCACCTTTCCCTGACTGACTATTGATACGTATAACTTCCTGATAGGAACGCCCCAAATCAGACGGATCGATTGGAAGGTACGCCACCTGCCAGATGTCTTCAGGCTTGCGCTTGGCAAGACATTTTTTTATAGCATCCTGATGGCTCCCAGAAAATGCCGTAAACACCAGCTCTCCAGCATATGGATGCCTAGGATGAACAGGAAGCTGCGTACAAGCTTTCACACATCGAATAATTTCGTCCATATTCGAAAAATCTAACTCCGGGTCGATACCTTGACTATAAAGGTTCATGGCCATCGTCACGATGTCCATATTGCCAGTGCGCTCTCCATTGCCTAATAGTGTTCCCTCTATTCTGTCTGCGCCGGCCATAACACCCAGCTCAGCCGCAGCGACGGCACAGCCTCGATCGTTATGAGTATGGAGGCTTAATATGACACCCTCTCTACGAGAAACATGAGTAGACATCCACTCAATTTGATCAGCATAAATGTTAGGAGTGGCCATCTCTACTGTAGCAGGCAAGTTGATGACACACGGAGCTTCAGGACGAGCATCCCAAATCTCTAATACCTCGTCACAAACGTCTACCGCGTACTCTAGCTCGGTTCCCGTAAAGCTTTCGGGAGAATATTCAAACTTCCATTTAGTCTCAGGATATTTTTTTGACTGCTCAAGAACTATTTTTGCACCATCTGTAGCAATCTTCTTAATTCCCGCTTTATCCAAACCAAAGACCTGCTCTCTTTGCACTACGGAAGTAGAGTTGTATAAGTGCATAATTGCATTCTTCGTGCCAACAAGAGACTCAAAGGATCGTGCGATCAATTCCTCTCTCGCTTGTGTCAAAACTTGTATTGTCACATCGTCAGGGACCAAGTTATCAGTGACAAGTTTTCGTACAAAGTCAAAATCAGGCTGAGACGCAGCGGGAAAGCCAACTTCAATTTCCTTAAAACCAACCTTTACCAATAATTTAAACATCTGAAGCTTCTGACTCACGTTCATAGGTTCAATTAGCGCTTGATTACCATCACGCAGATCCACGCTACACCAGAGCGGTGCCTTCGTGATTTCCTTATCAGGCCAACTCCTGTTCTTCAGACTCACCAGTGGATAAGGAGGGTATTTCGCATGATTAAAGCTTGTCATATTAAACCTCGTACAATTAAACATTAACTTTCGGACTGAGAGCCCGAGATGGTAAAATTAGAAAATAATTTTACACTTAAACTAGTAGATATTAATTGCTATTTAAGGCATAAATAGTAAATAATTTAGTTTAATCATCTAAATTTATTAGAGATAGTAGTTTAATTAACTAAAAAAGAATCCTCATGAAGCTCGACAGCACTGACAAAAAAATCTTATCCTGCATGCAAAGAAATGCGCGCATAACTAACTTGGAGCTCGCAGAAAAAATAGGTTTATCCCCCACTCCATGCTCCAGACGAGTCAAACGATTAGAGGATTCCGGACTTATCGAAGGTCACATCACGGTGCTGAACCAGCAAATGCTTGGCTTAAATGTTACGGCGATGATTAGTATTAGTATGGACCGACACACACCGGAGCGCTTTGAAAATTTTGAAGAGAAGATAGCCGGACTTCCAGAAATAATTGAATGCAGTATTGTTACTGGACAGTCTGCAGACTACTTAATTAAAGCAGTACTTCCTGACATGACCTACTATGAAGAATTTTTATTAGGGAGACTAACTCGAATCGAAGGAGTGACCGGCGTCCATTCTAGTTTTGTTCTTCGGCAAGTTATTAAAAAAAACGAACTGCCTATCTAAGGCCACGTAAAGCATTTTAGAGCGCAAATTATAATACATTAAAATTCGAAAAAGGATTTAAGTCCAAAATGATAATTGACCCCCTTGCCTCAGAACCTAAAGACGTTTACAAACTCCTGATCGGATCAATTGTTCCGCGTCCTATAGCTTTCGTATCCTCCCAAAGTCAGGATCGAATCAACAACCTTGCCCCATATAGCTTTTTTACTGGAATTAGCGCAAATCCGCCCGTGATAGGGTTCAGCCCAATGAAAGTGAAAAGTGATAGAGACCGAGATACTAAAAATAACATAAAAAATACTAGCGAATTCGTCATCAACATAGTCTCACATGGATTTTCGGAAGAGATGAATGTAACCTCTGCAGACGTATCCCCAGACGTCGATGAGTTCGAACTTGCTAATCTTACTCCCATAGAGAGCGACCTAGTCGCACCCCCAAGACTCAAAGAAGCCAAAATAAGTATGGAATGTCGTTTATTACAGATTGTCGAAATCAGCCAGAAACTTCTTGGGGGAGCATTCGTCATTGGAGAAGTTGTTCGTTTCCATGTATGTGACGATATTATCAGTAACTACAAAATCGACCCCGATAAACTTAAGCCAATCGGACGCATGGGAGGCTTAGAATATACCCGCACTAAAGATCGCTTTACTCTTGAAAGACCGAAGTAGCTATATAAATAT
The DNA here is from genome assembly GCA_018668255.1 of Pseudomonadota bacterium. Lineage (GTDB taxonomy): Bacteria > Pseudomonadota > Gammaproteobacteria > UBA4457. The sequence continues at coordinate 150,257 of JABISZ010000010.1, forward strand.
CCATTACCTGTTCGAGTGAAAAGAATGATTGGCAAACGCTTAACTTTTTGGTTAAAAAAAATTCATACAACTTTAGTCGTAATAGGTTTGGTCGCTCTTATTTATAACTTAAGCACTAATAGTTCTGTCGACATTACATCTAATTGGGGATTCTTGGTCGGCGCGGGGTTTCTGGTCAGTCAAATATCTTTCTATATCTACTCTTGGAGATTTCGAAGAGTTGCCAGCCTGATGGATATTCAACTAAGTGCAGTCGAGTCTTTGCGCCTTAACATGCAAGGTCTTTTCTATCATTTTTTTCTACCGTTTTCCGCAGGTGGGGACTTTGCGAAATTTTTTAAATTGAAAATGCATCAAACTAGCAAGCAAGTGCGGCTTAGAGCTATCATCCTAGATCATTCAGTAGGCGTATTCTCATTACTTTTAATTGCGACTTTTTTGCTTAGCTATAAGGAGCATCCTTTCGAATACCCGCAGATGAATTATCTTATATCAGCCGGCATATGTTTTACGATCCTCGCGATCATTATGGTGTGGAAAAAATACTTTGTCAGCATTAAGAAATTTATCATTACCAATATGCCAGAGATAGTAACGATATTCGTAAGCTCAGTTGTAATGCAAACCCTTCTATCTTTAGCCATATGGCTAGGAAGTTTAGACCTAGGTATGGACATCTCATATATGGATGTTTTTTTCGTGATGTCTCTATCGATGATCTTTAACGCGGTTCCTGCGCACTTCTTAGGTATAGGTCTCACCGAGATTATGGGATCAGCACTTTATATCTCGATTGGGTTATCGCCTATAGAAGCGATTCAAATGGTATCTTTTTTATATATTTTTCGTCTAACAATAGCTGTGATGGGAGGGGGCTGGGAATTTCTCGATCAAACATTGACTAGGCATTAATTCGATCCACAGAAACCGTTGAAGTAGGAGATTTTGGGTATTCCCGAAACAGCCTTCGAGCAGGGAGGCTGTCGGCTTTCATTAGGTCTGGAACACGATTTATTGCGAAATTTAAAAGCATATTGGTGGACCGTCGATAGACGTACTGAGGTTCGATATCAGCGCCAATGATAGATTTTCCATCATAAGATCCCAACCCTAAGTGTAAAAACTTACTTTTTCGTTCGATTGCTATCCGAACGACCTCGTTAATTAACTGGAACCATTCTCCCCCTGGAGAGCGTTTGTCTCTTCCAAAAAAAGTAGCAAAGGTGTTCTCGTCATCAAATATTACCATCCCATGAGCGATACGTTTACTCTCCGAAACAACAGTGACGAGCAAGCTATTAGGCCCGAGTATCAGATCCATGTTTTCATAATAACCTGGCGTCAAAGCTTCTCTCATAAAACCACGGGTATCGGACCTTATAATCCCGGCTTGATGTGACCATAGGTGAGAATCGCTCGCGAAATTTTGAATCACTTCCACAGCGTTTCCCCCTAACTCAGCATGCCTCAATCTCCTCTTGATATCTTTACGGTACCGGGCACGGAAGCTATTCAAATAAGAATCGTAGCTCTTCCATTTAATTTTAATCCGCGCTAAAGGAAAATTAGACCGTGTCTTATACCCTCGGCCTTCAAGTGCTTTGAAAAAATCTCGTTCATTTTCGAGGAAATCTCGGAGAACTAATAACTTGCTGTTTTTCTTAGAGGCTATATCTTGCATGGCCGTCTCGACATACATCATGATTTGGCGTCGACAAACTCCGTCTTTGTTAGAAATAGAGCAGCCAGAAACGAGTGGCGTAGCACACTCTGTGATCCGAAGACTTAATAAAGAGGGCCATATTTTTCTAATTTTTTTTACAACATTGAAACAAAACCTAGGCAAGAGCTGCGCAAAATCAGTAATCACAGTGTAAACGCACGCATGCCCGACTATATTACCCGTCTCGTCATACACGACCGGGTAGAAGTAATCGCAACCTGATATTTTTGCTGATTCAACAGCTCTTAGATAGCCATGAGATCTAGTGATACCAGATGAACCTACTATCTCATCCCAATCAGTTCTAGAGATCTTCAAAATTGAGTCGAAAACTTTTAAACTGTATTGCCCAACAGAGCTTGTACTGGTTTCGACACAAGCCTCCTTGTCATCATGCGCCTTTAACTGTGACTGATTTGAATTCATAAGCGCACAACGACCGATAATGTGTGAAGCATATTTAATATACGATAAACCGTAAGACGTGCCATGATAACACTTAATTTTTTGCAGACGAGGGAAATGTGCAGCTCCAAGATGAACTGCTCTTACCATCAGAGAATCTGTGGTTTCAGGGAATCAGCTGCGTGAGGATACTAGCTGTAAAAATTCAGATCGAGTCCTATCAGACGAAAGAAAGGTACCCAACATAGAAGAAGAAACCATGGAAGAATTCTGCTTTTGAACTCCTCTCATCATCATGCAAAGATGCCTAGCTTCTATAATAACTCCGACACCTAAGGGCTTCACCATATCAAACACCGCAGTAGCTATCTCATGAGTGAGCTTTTCTTGAATTTGAAGACGCCTAGAAAACATATCACTTATTCTGGCAAGCTTACTGACCCCGAGTACTTTTCCATCTGGGATATAACCGATATGACATCGGCCAAAGAAAGGCAACATATGATGCTCACAAAGACTATATATCTCAATATCCTTAACTATCACCATCTCCCTTGAGACAGATTCAAAAAGAGCACCATTAACAATCGTCGTTAAGTCTTCATCAGCACCAGACGTAAGGAATTGTAATGCTTTAGCAGCTCTCTCAGGGGTTTTTTGCAGTCCTTCGCGAGATGGATCTTCTCCAATCGACTTTAGCATTTTTAGAAACAAATCTTGCATAGTAATTCCCAGTGGTTGAGTAATTTCCAATTAATTCAATTACGACGCTGCAGGACGAAAGGATCCTTTGCTCTGGCGCTCAATTAATATTCACCTGAGGGAATCTAATCTCTCACTACCGCTTTATCGCTGCCCCAATCTGTTGCTCAAGTATAACCTCTATTAAATGAGGGCCGTGAGTATCCATCGCGCGACTAAACTCATGATCAAATTCTGCGACCGTATTTACTGTATTAGCACTAACGCCCATACCTTGCGCAATCTTGACCCAGTCAATAGTTGGATTAGATAAATCGAGCATAGACAGCGTCTTTTCAGTCGGCTCACCTGCGCGGGTCCGGTGCAGCTCGACATTCAAGATGTTGTAGCTACTGTTATTCAATAAAACTATCGTCACATCGGTCTTCTCTCGAGCCATACTCCAAAGTGCCTGAACGGTATACATGGCGCTTCCATCAGCCTGTAACCCAACTACTTTCCTATCTGGGCACGCGATGCTTGCACCTAGGCATACAGGCAATCCGTATCCGATCGATCCTCCTGTTATTGCCAACCAATCGTGTTTAGGGGCATTTTGTGTCTGGACGAATAACTCAAGTCCACTGCTAATACCTTCATCTACTAAAATAGTATTTTCGGGAATACGAAGGGATACTATTTGTCCTACCGTAGTTGGGGTTAGCTCATCTGATGAGACTTTGTGTTTTGCCGCAGGTTGGGCTGTAAAAGTATTTGGCGCGCCAATTCTTTCTGTTAAATCAGTCAATGCTTGTAAGATATCTTCATCCGGCATCGCGAGCGATGACACCATGCAGTTATCAGGGAATAGCGTACTCGAAACACCCGGATATGCAAAAAAAGCAACTGGAGCAGGAGCACCTATCAAGATTAGCTGCTCAAATTCAGCCAGAAAATCAATTGCTTGCTCAGCAAAATATGGTACACGCGCAACCGGAACTCTACCCGCACCTCTTTGCAGTCGCGCAGGGAAAGTTTCACCTAAAAGAGTCACACCGGTGCTCTCACTGATTCGACCCGCGAGCTCTAGTGTATCTTCATGTAATGCTCTTCCACCAAGTACAAAAGCAGTTTTACGCCCATTATTTAGCAGCTTAGTACACGAGTCTAATGTTGAAATAGGCACCTCAGACAAGGGCTCGGGCTTGATTCGGTCGTAAGATTTAGTCGCGGACTCCCATGCATGATTAGCAGGAACTACTAAAGTAGCAATTCTACCTGCTCCTGAAAGCGAGGCTGAAACAGCTTCCGCTCCGGCCATGGAGAGGTCTTCAGCAGAGTCAGTGAATTTGTACCAATGTGAGTGAATCTTCACGTGAGCTTCAACATCGGAAGTAAGTGGTGCATCATGCTGGTGGTGCCAAACAGCATGATCTCCCACTATATTAACGATAGCTGATCGTGCGCGGCGAGCATTGTGCAGGTTGGCCATACTATTAGCGTAACCTGGCCCAAGGTGCAGAAGTGTAATAGCTGGTTTTCCAGAAAGTCGAGCGTACCCATCAGCAGCTCCACTCACTACGCCCTCAAACAAACAGAGAATAGAACGGACATTGTCGGTCTTACCAATTGCAGTTACCAAATGCATTTCGGAGGTTCCGGGATTAGAGAAGCACACCTCTATTCCAGATTCCATTAAAGTCTCTAACAATGCATGGGCACCATTCATAGTCTTCGCCTTCGCCTATACAAGCAATTTAATAATCATCGTATTGTACATTTTTTCGCCAACCTATCGAAATATAGTTCGGTTATAGCTAATTCATCTCGACAAATTAATCTGGCATTACCTGCATAAAAGATGTCTACAATTTTAGTCTTTCGGCGTATCTAAGAGTAGTCGTCTGCAAGGGAGATCATACATATCTCTTAGAATCTCAAACTTCCTCCAGTCTCTTTCAATGATACTAGTCATCTCTTCCGATGCTTCGGCCATTCGGAAAACAGTTTCCTCGTTTGTTAGCATTCGCCGAGAGAAACCTATAGCTTCTTCTCCTAACTGGTAAAGTTCTTCATATTGACCTACTCTGCTTACTTTTGTGGAATTGAAAAAATATGCTGCACAATGAGCGAAACTATATTTTTGCGGAGCGAGAATCTCATCAGCCGATGCCTGCCCCGACAAGAAGAACAGCACCCACGGGAAGAAAAAATATTTCACTTTCACGAATTAATTCTCCATCTTACGCCAAAAAACATTCCACTACTCTGTGGCGTGTATTCCTTGCTAAGCTGCTTGTTGCAGATACGACGTCATAAAAGCGTGAATACTGACATCGACTCGAGTGCTTAAGTCATCGTTCAATATGCTGTAGACTAAGTCGTCGCGCGCGCGAATATTTTGGTAAACGATGCAGCCATCGGGTCCAGCACCTTCGATATGCGTTTCCACGCCTTGGGCGATCGCGAAGTGACCTGTCGGTCGAATTTCGTGGCGTTCGCTACCATCATCTTGTGGTTCCCAGATATGCTGTTCACCATGCAGGACCAAGGCTGAACTCGGTTGATGATGCCTATGGTAAAAGCATTTCTGGTTCGCTTCGAAATTGAAGAGAAGGTCGATCACCCGTGTTTCTGCGTCGACATTCAAGAGATGGTAAGAAAAACCCGTGTAAGTACCAAAAGCTTGCCAAGCAATATTGGCAGGATTGAAATTGAGTTGGTCTAGGTCCTGGCTCATGTGCTCATCCTTCATGTTATTTAGTTCGCCTAAAGTAGCAAACGATTTTGCTTACCGCCATTTACTTTGCAACAGTCACTGACTTTGATAGGACTGTGGCCATGTGGGAGAGGAGCACCGAATAGTTTACAAGAACTTATTTTTAAGCTTCATGAAAGTTAAAAAATACGATTGCCTTATAAATCAATGGCTTCTTTTAATTTACTATTCCCACTTAATAATTTATAACCTATAAGTTGCCGGAAACAGACGATAAAAGAATAGTTTGTAACAATTCTTAATGTATACGCCCATTTTTATCCCACTTGGTAAATGCATCTTCCCAACTTGGGATACTGTTTGCTTCGTATCCATAAACTTTCCCGCTGCCAATCTTAGAAAGCGATTTCATAGCTTTTAAATGGGGAGGAGATGTTAAATAACCTAACATGTGCTCTTTTGATTTCCACACAGTTAATGTGTGTTGGTATCCATTACGTGAATGGAACGCACAATGCAGTATTCCTTCAGCTTTTTGGGCATCTTTTGACGCGGGGATTGTTAATGTCCAAAACCTTATCCAACCAATTAAACCTTTTGGTTTAAGTCCTGTTATTGATACATACATTTATTAAAAACCCATAAATAATACATTAATATAAAATAATAAGTTATTGATATTATTATATATTATTTCAATTTTATAATAACAGCAGTCCTTTTTTTGCATAAATCAATAACTTACAAAAGGCAATCTTGTTGCATGTCCTTGTCTGCTACGGATGACAATTGCACGACTTATATGTTTAGTCGCTGGAAAACATTAAAAGATTGGGATCACTATTTAAATCATAGAAGAGATATTTCTCCAGATTGGTTTAAACCTATGTGTGAACCTGAAACTTGTCTTCGCTTGCGTGAACTGGAAACCTAGTCCAACTAAAAATAACAAAGAAGGTGAGCGGCTCTTTGTAACTTCTTTGCAACTCGAAATTTATATGAATCAATAGGTTAGTGGCGCTCTATTACTCCCATTCAATAGTTGCTGGCGGCTTTCCTGAAATGTCATAAACCACTCTGGAAACACCACTCACTTCATTAATAATACGCAAAGATATCAAATCTAAAAAATCATATGGGAGGTGAGCCCAGCGAGCAGTCATAAAGTCTACGGTTTCAACAGCTCTAATTGCGATCACATGATCGTAACTCCTGGCGTCACCCTTCACTCCCACAGACTTGATGGGCAGAAATACGGCAAAAGCTTGGCTAACTTTGTCGTATAAGTTTGCTTTTTTCAGCTCCGCTATAAAAATCGAATCAGCGGCACGTAATGTCTCTGCATATGAAAACTTTACTTCGCCTAATATCCTGACTCCCAACCCTGGGCCTGGAAAAGGGTGGCGGAACACTAGATCTTTTGCCAAACCTAGCTCCACTCCTACGTTTCTTACTTCATCCTTAAAAAGCTCGCGCAAGGGCTCTATCAAACTAAAACGCATTCCTTCGGGCAAGCCTCCAACATTATGATGGGATTTAATAACGTGTGCTTTACCCGGAGATGCTGCTGCCGACTCTATAACATCAGGATAAATAGTCCCTTGTGCCAGCCATTTAACACCGTCGAGTTTCGCTGACTCTTCTTCGAACACTTCTATAAAAATTCGTCCAATAATCTTACGCTTCTCTTCTGGATCTGAAACTCCGATAAGGGCGAACATAAATTTTTCACTGGCATCAACATGCCTAATATCAAGACCCATATGTTGTTCGAAAGTAGCCATCACTTCAGCACCTTCATTCAATCGTAAAAGCCCGTTATCGACAAAAACACACGTAAGTTGACTTCCGATCGCTCTATCTAAAAGTGCAGCGACTACAGATGAATCAACACCCCCTGACAAGCCAAGCAATACTCGGTCGCTACCCACTTGCTCTCGCACTCGCGCAATATTTTCCTTCGCAATGTTCTTCGGGTTCCACAGGGCATCACAACCGCATATCTCATGCAGAAACCGACTAAAGATTTTCTGCCCCTGAGAGGTATGAGTAACCTCAGGATGAAATTGAAATCCATAAAAATGTCTTTCCTCATCCGCAATACCTGCTATTGGCGCACTTTCCGTTGATGCGATCAGCTTAAATCCGTCAGGCAGCGCAGTCACATGGTCACCATGGCTCATCCAAACGTCTAGTAACCCATGGCCTTGTTCGTTAGTGGTGTCCTGAATATCTGCCAGCAAGATAGAGTGACCTCTGGCCCTAACCTGCGCAGCACCAAACTCTTTTTCCATCGACGGCTCAACTGTACCGCCTAATTGGGATGCCATAGCTTGCATCCCGTAACATATCCCAAGGACAGGAACCTTCATCTCAAAAACACAGTTTGGCGCCCGAAAGTCGATCTCAGAATTGACAGATTCAGGCCCACCAGAGAGGATAAATCCAGATGGATTAAATGCTTTGATTCTCTCTTCAGAACAATCGTACGGTAAAATTTCGCAGTAAACTTGAGCCTCTCGAACTCGCCGTGCGATAAGTTGTGTATATTGAGATCCGAAATCGAGAATCAATATTCTATTTGTGTAAAGGTCACCCAAAATTATGCCGTCGTTCACCATGACAAAAAATATTCCTGATAAAAAATGAAACCCAACTCAATCAACGCGGTAGTTGGGCGCCTCTTTAGTGATCTGCACGTCGTGAGCATGACTCTCTCGCATTCCGGCAGCGGTTACTTTTAGAAATTTAGGCTTAGTTCGAAACTCAAGCATGTCAGCACAACCGGTGTAGCCCATAGCTGCTCTGACACCACCAATCATTTGATGCACAATAGCCGACATTGGACCCTTATAAGGTACCCGTCCTTCGATACCTTCAGGAACAAGTTTCTCTATTTCGCTGCTCTCTTGAAAATATCTATCCGAGGAACTATATCTCTGCGTCATCGCGCCAAGCGATCCCATTCCTCTATAAGATTTGTAACTACGTCCTTGAAAGAGTTCAACATCTCCCGGTGCCTCTTCGGTACCCGCGAAAAGAGAACCAATCATCACAGAATTTGCGCCCGTCGCTAGCACCTTCGCAATATCCCCGGAGTACCTTATCCCACCATCAGAAACTACAGGAACACCAAGCTTTGCGGCAGCTTTTACTGCATTAGCAACGGCGGTAATCTGTGGCACACCAATACCGGTAACTATGCGGGTGGTACAGATCGATCCAGGCCCAATACCTACCTTAACCCCGTCAACACCTGCCTCTATTAATGCCGTCGCCCCTTCCTCTGTCGCAACGTTCCCAGCTATCACCTGCAACTCTGGGTATTCAGCTTTTATCCACTTGACCGCTTTCATCACACCTTCTGAATGACCGTGAGCTGTGTCAACGACGACGACATCTACTCCAGCTTCTACCAGGAGCTGCACCCTTTCATACGCGGCTGTCCCAACGCCAACTGCTGCTCCGACTCTAAGACGTTCATCCGTGTCTTTGCAAGCTTTAGGGAACTCATCAGACTTTTGAATGTCTTTTACAGTTATCAAACCACATAGTTCAAAAACATCGTTGACAACAAGTAGCTTTTCAATTCTGTGACGATGAAGTAATTGAATGATTTCTTCTTTCTCTGCATTTTCTTTAACAGTTACCAATTTGTGCTGCGGGGTCATAATTTCGCTTACAGGAGCTTCGAACCGACTTTCAAAACGTAGATCTCTACTAGTAACAATGCCAACCAATTTACCGTCCTGTACTACTGGTACGCCTGAAATCCCATGCCCACGCGTAAGCTCCATCACATCTTTGATGCTGGAATTAGGCGTTGTAGTAATAGGGTCTCGTATTACCCCGCTTTCAAATTTCTTAACAGCACGTACTTGAGACGCCTGCTCTAATGGGCTCATATTCTTATGAATGATGCCTATTCCACCCTCTTGCCCTAATGCAATTGCCAAACGAGCGTCAGTTACAGTGTCCATGGCCGCGGACACCAGTGGAATGTTTAGGGATATCTCACGGGTCAATTGTGTCTTTAAGTCGACTTCGTGAGGCAAAACTGCAGAGTAATCAGGTACTAATAATACGTCGTCAAAAGTCAGGCCGTCTTCAAGAATGCGCATAATTTGAAAGAATTCCTATACTTGTAGCGCTCTAGTATAGATTTTCGATAGTATTTGGTAAATGACTTTCCAAAAAAACAACCCCACAAGAAACGAAGCCGAGCATAAATTGATGTACACAGTGTCTGGTCTCAATGAAAAAGTCCGTATAACGATAGAAAAAGCACTTGGATTAGTCTGGATACAAGGTGAAATTTCAAACCTTGCGCGTCCAAATTCGGGTCATATATATTTTTCTTTGAAGGATAATGCAAGCCAAGTCAGATGTGCGATGTTTCGTGCACAAGTTTCTAGGGTAAAGTTCCGCCCTGAAAATGGGGATCTAGTAACCTTGCGCGCTAAGGTTAGCCTATATCCCGCTAGAGGTGATTATCAGCTTATCATTGAATCAATGGAGGCATCGGGCTCAGGTGATCTCCAAGCTCAATTCAACACCCTGAAAAATAAGTTACTTGAGGCTGGCCTGTTTAGTCAAGATCGAAAGCGCACACTTCCAAAGTGGCCAAAACAAATAGGGCTTATCACTTCCACAACAGGAGCGGCTGTAAAAGATTTATTAACCGTCCTGAAAAGACGTTGTCCTTCGATTCCTATTATTGTCTACCCAACAACCGTGCAAGGCGTCTTAGCGGCGAAAAATATTTGCGCAGCAATTCATGTGGCCAACCAACGTGCAGAATGTGATGTCTTGATCGTTGGAAGAGGCGGCGGGTCTTTAGAAGATCTCTGGTCATTCAATGAAGAAATAGTAGCGCAGGCGATTTTTAACTCTACTATCCCAATTATCAGTGCCGTAGGGCATGAGGTAGACGTCACAATCGCGGATCTTGTCGCCGATGTGCGAGCTGCCACACCGTCTGCGGCAGCGGAACTGGCCTCACCAGATCTACAATCTTGGACTGAGCATTTTTTGAATCTATCGACCAGGCTTTCATATACAGTAATTGCTGGGATGAAACGCAAGGAAAGTAATTTACAGCAGCTACGAAAACGACTAACTTCTCCGAAAAGAAAATTAGAGATTGACTCCCAGAGGATTGACGATTTGTCACAACGGCTATTATTAGCTTGGAAAACATCCGCAAAAATCATCAGTGTAGAGCTAAATAGTCTGCGATCTACGTTAGCCGCAAAATCTCCGGGAAAAGCTATAGATTCCCAGAAAAAACAGCTGCTTACCTTACAGAAAAATCTTGGAAGGACGTTCGAGAACCAGATTTTAGGGAAAAAGAATATGCTTAAGCAATGGAACAGTGTATTACATGCAATGGGCCCTGCTGCAACTTTGGAGCGCGGCTATAGCATACTAACGGACACCAAGGGCGTCCTCATTCGGAATTCCGAGCAGGTAGTCCCTGGCCAAGAAATAGTTACGCGCTTGGTAGACGGTAGGATAAATAGCCTGGTTAAAGAACAGTTCTTCGAAAAAACCTCAGATAAAGTTTAGTGGAAACTTAGGAGATTGCGAGCCCAGCTGCCTGCAAATCAGCATGGTAGGACGAACGAACTAAAGGTCCACTTGCAACGCTTTTAAAACCAATTTTTTCTGCGTAAACCTTCAACTCTTGAAACTCTTCAGGACTAACAAACCGCTGCACAGGTAGGTGGGCTCGGCTCGGTTGCAAGTACTGTCCTAATGTGACCCTATCACAGCCATGCTCACGAAGATCACGTAATACCTCTTGAACCTCTGTGATTTCCTCTCCTAAACCCAACATAAGACCAGACTTCGTAGGAACATTTGGCTTTTTTTGCTTGAACTTACGAATCAACTCCAGTGACCAACGATAGTCAGAACCGGGTCTTACTTTCAAATAAAGCCTGGGAACTGTTTCTAGATTATGGTTGAAAACATCAGGCGGACTCTGCAATAAATTTTCTAATGCTAGATCCATTCGACCTCTAAAATCCGGCACAAGCACTTCAATTTGAATATCAGCAATACGACATCTAACGGCATCTATGCAATCTGCAAAGTGACTGGCTCCACCATCTCTTAGATCATCTCTGTCCACAGAGGTGATCACGATATATCGTAAGTCCATCATTTCTATAGCGTTTGCTAGATGTGCGGGCTCAGTCTCATCTAGCGGATCTGGTCGACCATGAGCGACATCACAGAATGGGCATCGTCTAGTGCATAAATCACCCATGATCATGAATGTAGCAGTTCCATGAGCAAAGCACTCCCCTATATTAGGACAAGAAGCTTCTTCGCATACGGTATGAAGCCCCTCTTTTCGAATTAATTTTTTGAGCGCCAAGACCTTGGGATCACTAGGCGCTTTAACCTTCAGCCAAGGTGGTTTCCTTGGGAGAGCACCTAGCGATGGAATCACCTTGACTGGAATTCGAGAAACTTTATCCGTGCCCCGTTGGGCGCGTTTCGGCTTAGCTTTGGACTCTAAACTATCCATGATGATCCTTCTAGTTGAAATCGAGGTCTTAGTTCTAGCCTCATCTATTTATAGATCCGTGAAACTGATTTACCATCATAAAGGGTCGTGCAAAGTTCCGGTACGATTTTTACGGAAACATCGGTCAGGTTATCAGGGCCATGGTGATCTATGAGTTGCGTAACCTCCAAGTCCTCGAATCCGCAGGTGTTAATCCTTCCATAAGGGGATAGATTCATATTCACATTAATAGACATCCCATGATAACTAAAACCTGAGCGTATTCTCAATCCTAAGGCTGCAATTTTTTTCCCGTCAACATAAACACCTGGAGCTTTTTCCTTTCTCGCTCCAGAGATACTAATTTTTCCCAGGTAATTAATCACCCCTTGTTCAATACGCCTCACAAGTTCTCTCGGACCAATTTTTAACCGCTTAACATCTAACAAAGTGTACAGTACGAGTTGACCAGGCCCATGGTAAGTGACTTGGCCGCCTCTATCGCTACGAACTATCGTTAAACCGTCAGCATTTAGGACATGTTCCTCTTTCCCAGCCCTGCCTAACGTAAATACTGCAGGGTGCTCTACAATCCAGATCTCATCATTACTGTTCGGCTGTCGCGTGTTTGTGAACAAACGCATCTCCTCCCAGACTTGCTCGTATTCACGACAACCCATCTCACGAATGCAGACATTCATAGGACCATGACAACCTCATCTATGGCTCCCAAAGCGGCATAAATATTATTCAATTGCTCGCGACTTTCCAAAGTAAAAATGACGGTTACAGACGTGAATCTTCCTTTACTGCTTGGCTTTGATCTAACACCACCCTCATAAATTGCTTTTATGTGCTTGCGAACAACGCCAACCACCCTAGCATCAAGGTCTTTAGCCGTGTGACCAATAGCTTTTATATGAAATTCACAGGGAAATTCGAGCAATTCTTCGTTAGTGTCCATGTAGTATTACATTACCATCTGAGTTCAGAAAAATTACGATTACTGGCACCGGTTTGGACCAATCCTCTCTCAAGGGCTGTACCAATCCAACACTCTACCTTTGCGAGGAACAAGTATATCGCAATCATAGGCTACCTCAACGGCAACCATAGTAGCTGGTGTGAGCCCCCCATGCCGCTTCAAAAGCAAATCTCCATCAGTGACTAAATAATAGAGAAAATCGGTTAGGCCAGGATTATGAGCAAGAACCATAAGATGCTGGATACCGTCACCGAGATGACAGGCATCTAAAATATGTTCCACTGTACATTGATACAAAGGCTCAAACTCTAATGTGTGCACTACAATTCTTCGACTACACACATTTCTAATAATCTCCAGAGATTCCCGGGTGCGTCTAGCCGGAGAATAAACTATTAGGTCTGGCTCCAAATCTTTTGATATAAGAAAAGTCGCCGCGTTCATAACATCAGCACGACCCCTCTCAGAGAGCGGCCGATCATAGTCCCGAGGTCCCCAAGCGGCATCCCCATGGCGGGCTAATACTATAGTTTTATTAGCATTCATTTATATAAAATAACTCTTAGCGTTCGTAACGCCCCAAAAAAAATGTATCTCACTTATGTGATAGAATATAACCGAATAGGCCCTTCGTAGGCACCTGATTTTAGGCGCTTGTGCAAAAATCTAAAAATGAATGACTTTTGTATCTGAAATTATGATTTTTAACCCACCTGCTCTGCAGATGACTAATTTAAGAAAAACTTACCGCGGACGTGTTACAGCCCTGCGTGGGGTAAGCTTGACTGTTCAAGAAGGAGATTTCTTCGCACTACTTGGTCCTAATGGCGCAGGGAAATCAACCGCTATTGGAATTATAAGTAGCCTCGTTCTGAAAACCGCGGGAGAGATAAAAATATTTGGCGTAGATGTGGATAAAGAATTTTCACGAGCCAAATCTCTGATCGGAGTAGTCCCCCAAGAAATCAACTTCAATCAATTCGAAACAGTTAATGACATTATCTTAAACCAAGCTGGGTATTATGGAATTGACCGACCTGATGCACGAAAACGTACAGAAAAAATATTAAAGCAAACACAACTTTGGGACCGTCGTGATGAAATTTCGCGCAATTTATCAGGAGGTATGAAACGAAGATTAATGATTTCGCGAGCGCTTATTCACGAACCTAGACTACTTATACTGGATGAGCCCACAGCCGGGGTTGATATTGAAGTTCGTCGTTCTATGTGGAAATTCTTAACTGATCTGAATAAATCAGGTACCACGATAATATTAACGACCCACTATCTTGAGGAAGCAGAAAGTCTCTGCCGAAACATCGCTATTATTGATAAAGGTGAAATCGTCGAGAATACCTCGATGCAACTACTTTTGCGAAAGCTAGGTGCAGAGAGCTTCATTTTTGACTGTAGCTCGTCAATCTCAACGCTTAGCAAGCTAGGCAATCATCAGATCCAAAAACTCGATGATCACCGATTTGAAGTCACTGTTAATCAAGGAGAAAATTTGAATACCGTCTTCGAAGAATTATCAAAATCTGGCATAAAAATTCAGAGTATGCGTAACAAATCTAACCGTTTGGAAGAGTTATTCTTAGGGTTGGTCGCAGAGAGCGCTTGAGGGGGAGGAAGAATTGCAGAGCTTGAAAAAAACTCAATGGATCGGGCTAAAGACTATTATAAGAAAAGAGATAACTCGCTTTTCTAGAATCTGGATGCAAACTCTATTACCACCAGCAATCACTATGAGCCTCTACTTCATTCTATTCAGTACAATCCTTGGCCCGCGTATAGGCGAAATGGCTGGATTTGATTACATACAGTTTATAGCTCCAGGTATCATAATGATGTCAGTTATTACAAATTCTTATTCAAATGTCGTTTCATCGTTCTTTGGGGCAAAATTCCAGCGGCATATAGAGGAGATATTAGTAGCACCTGTCTCGAACGAAATAATATTGCTTGGATATGTTGTGGGAGGCGTATGCCGAGGCATCGCTATTGGATTTCTAGTAACGTTAGTTGCTCTCTTTTTTACCGATCTTTCAATTCATTCCTATACAGTAACGTTTGCTGTTGTCTTACTAACTTCCACTCTCTTCTCTCTATGCGGTTTTCTAAATGCTGTATTCGCCAGAAGCTTTGACGACATTTCAATTGTGCCAACTTTTATATTAGCTCCCATGACGTACCTAGGCGGAGTATTCTACTCCGTGGATCTACTTCCATCTTTTTGGTACCAAGTATCACTATTTAACCCCATTTTATACATGGTCAATGCCTTTAGATATGGGATGCTCGGACATAGCGACATCAATGTTACCTATGCATTATTAGCGATTATTACATTCGTAGTTCTGTTAACCATCATATGTCTTGATATCCTCAAACGAGGAACGGGCTTACGCACTTAGCTTGTAAGACTCCTCATCTTCGCCTCGGTAAATGCTGAAGAAACTCTCTCTAGCATCGGGTACTCCTGCCCGTTCCCGACTGGCTTTCCATTAAGCAGGTTTATACCTATCAAATCATTTGTTGAACTTGTCAACCAAATTTCACATGCGTCAAACAATTCTGCGGTGATAACGGTTCTTCTTTCACAAGTGATACCTAGTTCATTTAACACCTGAAGCACGAAATCTCTTGTTACTCCCGGTAAAATAAAATTAGAAACCTCAGGCGTCTTTACACGACCTTTGCTAACAACAAAAACATTACTTGACGCTCCCTCTGTTAGCATGCCATTTTTCAATAGTATTACTTCGAAAGCGTCAGATAGTAATGCTTCATTTTTTAACATAAGGTTAGGTAACAAAGAAGTTGTCTTAATATCACATCTACCCCAGCGATTATCTGATCTCGTAATGCAGGACTTTATTAAAGGATTACTCGAGCTTTTGAGATTAGTACACATGACAAATACTGTAGGTTCGCAGTCCATAGGGAAGAAGTGATTTCTTTCCGCCACACCTCGTGTTACCTGTATATAAAAAGAAAGGTCACTGTTACCATTTTTCTCAGACAGCGTGGCGAGCAGCTCCTCCCACTCTTTACTAGAGTAAGGAGGGTCGATAGACACTTTATTCAAGTTATCGTTAAGCCGTTCTAGGTGTTGCGCTAAAGCAAAAAATTTTCCTCCAAAACCCGGTAAAACTTCGTAAACAGCATCGCCAAATATGAAACCACGATCTAGAACGGATACTTTTGCCTCAGACAGAAGAACGTACTCATTATTTAAAAAGCATATGCTCATATACTAAACAGAGATTCAAAAAACAGAATAAAGGTATCCCAAAGTTTAGAAAAGAAAGAACCCTCCTCGACATTATCCAACGAAACAAGAGGAACCTCAGATAGTTGCTTACCGTCTAAAAATATGCTGAGCTTTCCAACGGGCTGGCCAATCTCCAGCGGGGCCAAAACTGGTTTATCTATTTCTAGTTTGGTTTCAATACGGCCCTCAGTTCCTCGAGGAATGACTAGATCTACATCCTGAAGCACTCCTAGTGATATCGAATCAACAGCCCCGTGCCATATCATTTGAGATGACACTTTAGCTCCTGCTCGGTGAAATTTCTTTGACTCGAAAAACCTGTAACCGTAATTTAGCAGCGACTGACTAGAATCGGTTCTGGCTATGTCGGATGATGAACCCATGATCACGGAGATAAGCCTTACGTTATCTCTCATCGCCGAAGAAACCAAACAATAACCTGCGCTTTCAGTATGTCCAGTCTTTATCCCATCAACGCTACTATCACGGAACAAAAGTTTATTTCTATTGGGCTGTTTTATCTTATTAAAAGTATATTGTTTTTTGGCAAATTTTGCATATAACAAAGGGAATTCTCGGATCAAGGCTCTAGATAAAACTGCCACATCTCGCGCACTCACATATGTTTCTGCATCGGGATAGCCGGATGCATTGGCAAAGTTTGAGTTCACCATACCCAATTGCTTTGCATAATCATTCATCATTGCAGCGAATGTTTGCTCGGTGCCGGCGATATGTTCCGCTAGCGCCACGCTAGCATCATTTCCAGAAACGACTATTACTCCGTCAAGCAAGGCTTCTATCGTAACTTTCTTACCAACTTCGATGAACATTTTTGATCCACCCATTTTCCAAGCTTTGGTGCTCACTGAAACTTCATCTTCTAGCTTAATCAAACCTTGCTCGAGCGCGTGACCGGCAACATAAACCGTCATTATTTTTGTAATACTAGCAGGCTCCACTCTTTGATCGGCATTTTTCTCGCTTAGGAAAAAACCTGTATTTTGATCCATCAAAATATAAGAGGTGACGTCAATCTCTGGTGCAGGGATTGTCCGTGCAACTTGAGCTATCACACCAGTAGCTGCAATAGCGATAATAAACCCTAAGGCTATCGTGAGAAATTTCGTATTCGCTTTATTTCTCAAAAAGGTTAGACGAGCCAAAATGCTATTTTTATCCATTCTCAAAATCCCTAACTCTAATTTAAAAAACA
Source organism: Pseudomonadota bacterium (assembly GCA_018668255.1). Taxonomy (GTDB): domain Bacteria; phylum Pseudomonadota; class Gammaproteobacteria; genus UBA4457. The sequence goes on from JABISZ010000010.1 coordinate 167,780, forward strand.
CAATATCGTCCTTCTATAAAAAAATAACAGCCTTTACATCGTTTCTCTTATTTCATTTTTTCAAGCAACTCATTTCCCAAGTGTGCTACTACCATCATATATTTTAATCTAGGGTTATATCGGCCAATGACGCTAAAATTATGATATCCAATCCAGCAAGCGGTTCCAATCTCCTCTTCAAGACACCAGAGCCTCGCCTTCGTGTCACCGGATAGATCAGATTGACTAGGGTAGATCCCCGCCTGCGCAAGTGTAGTAATATCAGTATTCGTTCTGATACCGGACCCTTCTGCGAGGTGAAACATGTTGTCAGAAGGCATCGTTGCGGAAGACAAAACATACTCTCCTCTTATCCAGCCTCTGTCCATCAAGTAATTGCCAACGCTTCCAATCGCATCCGAATCGCTTTTCCAAATATCTCGTTTCCCATCCCCATCGAAATCAACCGCTATCCGTCGAAAAGGTGTAGGCATAAACTGTATCATTCCCATAGCCCCGGCATATGAACCTTTAATTAACAAAGGATCAAACCCTTCTTCTCGACATAGTAGAAGGTACTGCTCTAAGTAATCCCTAAATAGTTTAGCGCGATGCTTCACATCACCCGGGTAATGAAAAGCTAGATTAGACAAAGAACGCAGAACTTGGAAATTACCAGTAATCTTCCCATAGCGTGTTTCTATTCCCAATATGGCAACAATAATATGCTCTGGAACTCCATAGATTTTTCTCGCCCGCTCAAGTGCTTTCTTATTCTTCCTCCAAAATTTAACTCCATTTTTAATTTGCGCTGCTGTTACTGCTCTCTTTCGGTATTCAGGCCAAGTCCGAGTTTTCTCTGCAGGTCTCGCAGCGGAGTTGCTGATAGTGACTGAACGCTTTATTTTTGAGAAAAGTGTAGTTAATTCAGTTTCATCAAAACCATGCTTCCCAACCATTTCTTGGACGAAATTCTTGACCAAAACTGTATTTAACGGCTCAGATATTACAATAGGGCTCCATGCTGAAAAAACAAAACCAGCTAAGACAATAAGCTTGAAACGCATAAAATACTCCATAGTGAAAATTCTTAATTCCGAGAATAAAACTTTCGATGGGTGTGTATTGACATCATCATTCCTAGACTTGCCATCATAGTAACCATGGAAGTCCCTCCGTAACTAATTAAGGGCAAGGGTACGCCAACAACCGGGATAAGGCCAACTACCATCATCACATTTACGATTATATACGTGCTAAAAGTAAGAATTAGAGAAGCGCTTAACAAACGTTCAAATGTATCTTGAGCATTACGAGCAACATGAATGCCTCTGGAAATAACCAGAAGATAGGCAGCCATCAACATAAGAACGCCCACAAGTCCGAACTCTTCGCAATAGACGGCAAAAATAAAGTCTGTGGCTCTTTCGGGTAAAAACTCAAGATGTGACTGCGTTCCGTTAAGCCAGCCTTTGCCGTAGAGACCTCCAGAACCTATCGCAATCTTCGACTGTATGATGTGGTAACCGGCTCCCAACGGATCATTTTCTGGGTTAAAAAGAGTTCGTATTCTTTCTCTTTGATAAGAGTGGATTGAAACCCAAGCAAGGGGCGCAGCACAAAGGGAAAACAAGGATACATACCGAATAGCTCGCCAACTAACACCCCCCAAGAAAAGGACAATAATCCCAGAGAAACCTACCAAAAGAGAGGAGCCTAAGTCAGGTTGTTGGTAAATCAAGAAAACCGGCACTAATAGAATTAAAGAACATAAAAGAATACTTCTTTTACTCGGTGGGAGTGGACGGTTAGAAATGATCGCTGCCAGCATTAGTGGTACAGCTATTTTCATAATTTCTGCAGGCTGAAAACGCACAATCCCTAAATCCAACCAACGCGCTGCACCACCGGAGGTGTCACCAAAAAAATGCACGGCTGTCAGTAATAAGAGGCCAACTAAATAAATAAAAGGAGATAGTTTAAGCAATGCCCTGGAGCTAACTTGTGCAATGCTTAGCATCGCCGTCAGTCCAATCATCATCCTCACCAGTTGCTTGAAAACAACTTCTGACGACCCGTTTGAGGCACTATAAAGTAACATAAGTCCAATCGTGCACACTATGAAAACTGAACCGACCAATGCCAAGTCCACGTGCAATCTCAAAAATAAGTTACTATCGCGATTCATCAGCTAAATCGTCAGCTTTTTTTTTATTATGGAAAAATGCATCCATCATCTTTTGTGCCATTGGAGCGGCGGTTCTGCTCCCACTTCCCCCATTCTCGACCAAGACCGCGACCGCGATCTCTGGTTTGTAGGCAGGTGCAAAACCAATAAAAAGCGCATGGTCTCTTAAAATCATCGGTTTCTGCTTCATGGAGTCTCGGTTCACCTTAGAAACTTGAGCAGTCCCTGTTTTCCCAGCAAATTTAATTCCATCCGCTAATTTAGCCGAGCGGGCCGTTCCAAAGTCAGAGTGAACCACATCGATCATCGCATCTCTAACGACATCCCAATGTATCGCATCCCTCAGTTGGAGACGAGGGGATCTGGCCGGCTGTCGAGGAAACTCTTCTTTCAAGCCGTCAGTCGATTGATAGTAGTCAAGATATCTTGGCGGAGTAACCAGTCCTTTCCGAGCAAGAATAGCGGTCGCTTGAGCTAGTTGAATAGGCGTTGCCAAAATGAAACCCTGCCCAATTCCAGTAATCAGCGTTTCCCCCAAATACCAACTCCCACTTAACGCAAGTTTTTTCCACTCGCGTGAGGGAACAAGCCCAGATTTTTCGCCTAGCAGATCAACACCCGTTTGAGAGCCAAGACCAAAGCTTAACAGTGACTCTTTAAGCCCCTGGATTCCAAAATTCTTAGCAAGCTGATAAAAATAGACGTCACATGAGCGAGCAATAGCATTGTTAAGATCAACTTTTCCATGACCTTTTTCTGACCAGCAATGATAGCGGCGCCCCGTATCGTTTAATCGATAGAACCCGGGGCAGTAAACATGAGAGCCAGTCGTTTCGACCACCGACTCCAATGCACCTATTGCAACAAGAGGCTTCACTACTGAACCCGGAGGATACTGCCCTTGAAGAACTCTATTAAATAATGGTTTCCTCGGCGAGTTAATTAGCTTTTTATAGGCAGATGAGGAGATTCCATCGACAAACAAGTTTGGATCAAAAGAAGGGTTACTTGCACTAGCCAATAATGAGCCCGATTCTAGCTCTAGCATAACAACTGCTCCAGAGAATCCCTCCAACAGCTGAAATGCTTGTCTCTGCATCGTGCTACTAACAGCCAGATGTACATTGGAGCCTGCAATCGGGTCTTTTCTCTCTACTACTCGAAGTACACGCCCTTCAGCGTTAACTTCTACTTTCTGGTATCCAGCCGTACCATGCAAAATCTCCTCTTGCATTGATTCAACGCCGGTTTTTCCAATAAATCGAGTGCCTCTATAATTAGAGTTATCAACACCTGACAGGTCACGAGAATTCATTTTCCCAACATAGCCTACAATATGCGCCATATCAGCACCCATTGGATAATAGCGAACTAAGCTGGAATCTATGAAAAACCCGGGGAATCTAAATCGATTAACGGAGAAAATCGCGACCTCCTGCTCAGTTAATTGATTTTTCAACATAATCGACTGAAAACTGGTTTTTTCTTTTAAGCCGCCTAGTGTTTCTTGAACTCCGCCGGTATCAAGCTGCATCAGCCTAGAAAGCCTCAATATTGACCCCTCCATATCGTTCACTTTTTCAGGAACAACCAGGAGAGAGAATGAAGGTTTATTTCCAGCAAGCAGCACCCCATCGGAACTGTAAATCAGTCCCCGAGGGGGCACAATCGGCTGTATTTTCAATCGATTCTCTTGTGCGCGAGTTATGAAATGTTCGTGATTTAGGATCTGGAGATAGAAGACACGAAATACAATGCAGACCAAAACAACAACTAGGAATATCGTTACAACATTCAACCTAAAAAAGAAGATGCTGCGCTCGCTATCTTTGTTTTTAATTTCCATTAGCAACTCTCTCACGCCGCCCCATTTTTATATTGTAAGCAGACCATAACGCGAAGCATATACCAAGATATCAAGACTCTATTTCCTCACAGCAAATTATTCTCTTTAGATTCAGTTCTTCTGAGAAGAGCTACTAAGAGCAACCAGATAAGAGGAGTAAGTAATGTTCCTTTAAAATGAGTCATAGTGAAGAGACCCGAAGCAAAGATCTCACTTACCTTGCCAGTAACAGCGATATAAACGGTTACCAATATAAAAACAAACACCATTTGCTGAGACCATGGTGAAAACTTAAATCTGGAATCATATAGGAGACATGCATAGGCGATTAACGTAAATCCCAAAGCATTTTGCCCCAGGACGGAACCATGGAGAACGTCAAACCCAAGACCGATAAACCAACCATTTATAACACCAATATATTGAGGTCCTTTAAGGCTCCAATAAATCATTACTATTGCTGGAATAGCTGGTCGATAGTCATTTAACTCTGCAGGGAAAGGAACGACCGCTAAAATAAAACTACAAAAAAAGCTAAGTGCGATAATCAGTATTTTCTTATTTTTTTTCATCCTAACCAGAAGTCCCACTCGCATTACTATTATTTTCTTTCTGACTTTCGCTCTTATCCCGGCGACTTTCAAGTTCGATCAAAAGCACTTCGTGAAACCTCCCTAGTTTAGAAGCAGGCTTTACTAAAGCTCGTTGAAAATCATCCCCCGGTCGACTCTCAACCGAGACGATTGAACCAACTGGATACCCGCCTGGAAATACCCCGCCCATCCCAGACGTAACAACAGAGTCCCCGACGCGTATATCGTCACTTAGGGAAATAAAATCTAAGGACAAGACATCATTTTTTCTCGAACCGGAAACCACTGACCTCAAACCATTCCTGTTAATCACGATTGGCAAGGCGTGGACAGCATCAGTTATGAGGACTACAGTTGAATAAAATGCACTCGCCTGACTGACTTGTCCGACGACTCCAGCAGAATCTACAACCGGTTGGCCGCGGTAAACCCCATGTGACCGACCTTTGTTGATAACAATCTTTCTGCTTGCGTGAGAGCTTTCTATTTGCAAGACATTTGCCACCAAGATTTTCTGTTCCATTACCGAAGGGGCTTGAATTATTTTCTGCAAACGTTCATTTTCATGTTTAATACTTAGATAGCGAGAAGCATCTAAAGTTAAAGCGATATTCTCAGCACGTAATGCATCATTCTCCTCTAAGATGTCTATCTGAGTTCTCAATTTAAACACCGTCGCCTTATAGGCTCTATAAGGCATATCGATCACCGAATATAATGGGTAAATGAACACTCCAATAGTCTCTCGGATGCCTTCCAAATGACTATCATTTTTATCAATCGACATAAATAAAAAAGAAAGTATCACACATGCTGTGAACTTCATGGAAATTAGGTGTTTATTGCTTGAGCGCACTTTAATTGCTACAGCCTCTAGAGAGTTAAGTGTGCCCCGTCTATTCTAGAGAGAGCATATCTAACCCGCGCTCTTCTATCATTTCTAGCAGGCTTCCTCCTCCTCGAGCTACACAAGTCAGGGGATCATCTGCCACATGCACAGGAAGACCTGTTTCTTCCTGAAGCAATCTATCCAAGTCCTTAAGCAAACCACCGCCACCCGTCAGTACCATCCCTCTCTCAGCTACATCAGATCCTAATTCGGGCGGAGTCTGCTCAAGCGCTATTTTTACAGCATCAACGATACCAGACAGTGGTTCTTGTAGCGCTTCTAGAATTTCATTGGAATTCAAACTAAATGCACGAGGTAACCCCTCTGCTAGATTTCGACCCATGACTTCGATTTCTGACACTTCATCACTAGGATAAGCACAAGCGATCGTATGCTTGATTTTCTCTGCAGTTGCATAACCAATAAGATTTCCGTAATTTCTTCTGACGTAACCGATTATCGCTTCATCAAATCGATCTCCACCAATCCTTACAGATTCCGAGTAGACAATACCGTTCAGAGAAATGACTGCTATCTCAGTAGTTCCTCCACCTATATCAAGAACCATAGAACCACTGGGGTCTCCTACCGGTAGGCCAGCTCCAACAGCGGCAGCCATTGGTTCTTCTACTAGATAAACCTCTCGTGCACCGGCACCTTGGGCCGACTCCTTAATTGCTCGCCGCTCAACCTGGGTAGAACCACAAGGCACGCACACTAACACGCGGGGACTCGGTTTAAAAAGACTATTCCCATGAACTTTTTTTATGAAATGTTGCAGCATCTTTTCGGTAATAGTGAAATCAGCTATTACTCCATCTTTCAGGGGTCGGATAGCCTCAATATGGCCTGGAGTTCTACCTAGCATTAGCTTCGCATCAGCACCCACAGCGACAACCGACTTCGCATTACGAGAGCCATCTGCCATTCTAATAGCAACTACAGAAGGCTCATTTAACACAATCCCTTTTCCACTGACATAAATGAGAGTATTTGCGGTGCCCAAATCAATGGACAAATCGTTGGAAAACAATCCGCGGAGCATTTTGAACATATAAATAATCCTTAAAAACTGGTCGTATTATCAGGTAGACTAAGATAACGACGGTAGATTGAACTCAATAGCAGAAATATTAATCTGTAAATTGGTGTCGGCCGAGCCGTACACCGTAAGGTTTTCAAAGTATAATGATACATTACCAACACCACCATATCGTGCCTTTTGGCGCTCGACGAGTCAACAACTAGCGGGAAAAAATGATGCCTATAACTGAGAAAGAAGTCAGAAAGATTGCTCAACTAGCTAGAATTTCGATTGACGACAAAGACATCTGTTCTTATGAAGATCAACTCAATAAAATTTTAGCCTTCGTGGACGAAATGAAAGCGGTCGAAACGGAAGGGATAATTCCCTTAGCACACCCCTCAGAAGAAACTCAAAAGCTTAGAAGCGATAAAGTAAGTGAAAAGAATCAGAGAGAAAGCTATCAGTCAGTTGCTCCAACGACTGAAAATGGCTTATATCTAGTCCCCCAGGTAATTGAATAAAGAATGAAATGAACTTACCAAATAGCGTTACCGAAATAATACAAGGCTTCGAGAATGGTAAATTCTCCAGTCAAGAATTAACCAAAGCGTACCTAAATCGTATTGATAATCTAGATCCTGAAATCAATAGCTTTATAACAGTATGTCACGAGCGAGCGCTTCTTGATGCTAAGAAGGCTGATAGAAGCAGGGCAAACGGGTCGGCAAATAAGCTAACAGGAGTGCCTTATGCTAATAAGGATATATTTTGCACTAAAGGAGTTCGAACCACATCTGGCTCGAGGATGTTAGATACGTTTATTTCGCCTTATGATGCAACGATCGTCGAGCGGCTCGGCTCACAAGGCATGGTAATGCTTGGAAAAACAAATATGGATGAGTTTGCAATGGGCTCATCTAACGAGACAAGCTTCTATGGCCAAGTTAATAATCCTTGGAACACCAACTGCGTACCTGGCGGCTCTTCCGGCGGTTCTGCCGCTGCAGTGTCTGCTGGCTTCACACCCGTGGCAACTGGCTCTGACACTGGAGGTTCCATTAGACAGCCAGCAGCTTTCTGTGGGATAAGCGGCTTAAAGCCAACCTATGGAAGAGTCTCTAGATATGGAATGATTGCTTTCGCATCGAGCTTAGACCAGGCAGGACCTATGGGGCGCAGCGTAGAGGATCTCGCTCACCTACTAGCGCCTATGGCTGGCTATGACTCTAGAGATTCTACCTCGTCCATGGTTAAGACAGAGGACTATTTTGGAAATCTTGAAGATGAACTAAAAGGAAAAACAATTGGACTCCCCAAGGAGTATTTTTCTACAAATCTCGATCGTCAAGTTGAAGGCGTAATTGAAGAAGCAATTAAAGAGTTCGAAAAACTGGGAGCAAATATTATAGAGATCAGTCTCCCAACTACCTCGCTTTCAATTCCTGCTTATTATGTTATATCTTCTGCTGAGTGTTCTTCGAATCTTTCCAGATATGATGGCGTTAGGTATGGACATAGGTGTGAACTACCAACTGATATTGAAGATTTGTATAAACGAACTCGAAGTGAAGGCTTTGGAGAAGAAGTCAAAAGGCGGCTATTAACGGGCACGTACGTATTGTCTTCAGGCTACTATGATGCCTACTATCGAAAAGCCCAACAGATCCGACGTTTGATAAAGGATGATTTCGCTAATGCGTTTACACAGGTTGATGCAGTAATTAGCCCTACAGCTCCTACTACAGCTTTTAAGGCCGGTGAGCACCAAGATAACCCAGTGGAAATGTATCTGGGAGATTGTTTTACAGTGGCATCGAACCTAGCAGGACTGCCTGCTTTATCTGTTCCCGCCGGTTTTGTGGGTGGTATGCCTGTCGGCCTTCAGCTCATAGGTAGCTATTTTCAAGAATCAAAGCTGCTGACGCTTGGACATATGTTCCAAAAATCTACTGGCTGGCACCAGCACTTTTCGCGAGACGAATCAAAAGGAGCGCAATAATGTCTTGGGAAATAGTCATTGGGCTCGAAGTCCATGCGCAACTTGCTACTAGTAGTAAAATTTTTTCGGGATCTTCCACCGAATATGGGGCAAAAGCAAACACACAGGCCTCTGCCATTGACTTAGCGCTGCCAGGCGTACTACCAGTCTTGAATAAAAAGGTGCTAGACCTTGCGATTATGCTAGGGCTTGCGATCGATGGAGAAATTGCATCTGAATCTATATTCTCGCGAAAAAATTATTTCTATCCGGACTCTCCGAAGGGTTACCAAATCAGTCAATATGACAAACCTATAATATCTAGAGGGCAATTAAAGTTCGTCAACAACGGCGAAGAAAAAATGATTAATATCACACGCGCTCATTTAGAAGAAGATGCGGGTAAATCGTTACACGGAGAATTCGAACGTAGCACAGCCATAGATCTCAATCGTTCTGGAACGCCACTATTGGAGATAGTTTCCGAACCAGAATTAAGGAGTGCGCAAGACGCAGTGATGTATCTTAAAGAACTTCATTGCCTATTGCGAACCCTAGGGATATGCGACGGCAACATGCAGGAGGGTAGCTTCCGATGTGATGCAAATGTATCAGTTCGAAAAACTGAAGATCCTGAACTTGGCACTCGTACTGAGGTGAAGAATCTTAACTCATTTCGATTTGTCGAGCGCGCTATAAACTATGAGGCCGCTCGCCAAGTCGAGGTGATAGAAGAAGGGGGGATAATCAAACAAGAGACTCGTTTGTATGATCCAGAAAAAAACGAAACACGCACGATGCGGAGTAAAGAAGACGCGCATGATTACCGGTATTTCCCTGATCCGGACTTGCTTCCAATCACCATTACTGCCGAACACATCGCTCGAATAGCGAAAGATCTCCCGGAAACGCCCTGGAACAAGAGGCTGCGGTACCTCAAAGACTACGGAGTAAGTATCGAAGATGCGGAAATACTAGCTAATAGCCCAGAAACCTCAGTGTATTTCGAAGTGTGCATGAGACAGTCTACCCTGTCTCCGAAATTAATCGCCAATTGGATCATAGGAGAACTTTCAGCTCTAATTAATAAATCTAGCGTCACAATCTCTAAGAGCCCAATAGTTCCTGAAAGACTAGTAAGTGTTCTTAAAAAGATCGAAGATGGGACTATTTCTCGGAAAACTGCCAAACATCTACTTGGGTTAATGTGGGATAGCAACTCAAGTGCCGATCAAATAATTGCTGACGAAGGACTTAGCCAAGTATCGAACAATGAGCTTCTAGAGAAAGTGATATCTCAAACTTTGACCAACTTTCCGTCTCAAGTAGAAGAGTACAAAACTGGAAAGTTGAAGATATTAGGTTTCCTAGTAGGCCAGGTTATGAAGCAAACAAAAGGGAAAGCTAACCCAGCCATGGTTAAAGCTCTAATGGAAAAAAATCTACGACAAAGCACATAGAAGTGTTAGGCAGGTTCTACAACCTCGATCTCAGTTTCTTCAGGCCTATCCATAAGTTCTACAATAGCCATAGGTGCGCTGTCACCGGGTCGGAAGCCGCACTTCAATACACGCAAATAGCCTCCCGGACGAGCTACATACCTGGGCGCGAGCTCATTAAATAATTTTGTGACCATTTCACGATCTCGAAGTCGAGAAAACACTAGTCGTCTCTTGGCAAGTGAATCTGTTTTAGCAATAGTAATCAGTGGCTCAGCAGTCCGCCTGAGCTCTTTAGCTTTTGCTAAGGTGGTACGTATCAACTCATGCCGAAAAAGAGATGCTGTCATATTTCTGAACATTGCTTTTCGATGTGAGCTATTTCTATTAAGCTTGCGCCCGCTCTTCAAATGTCTCATTTATTCTAATCTCGCCTTTAAATGTCGATGATGGTCATAAGGTTATGACCTACCATAAAGATCAGCTGGGGGCCAATTTTCTAGCGTCATGCCTAATGTAAGTCCGCGGGTTGCTAAAACGTCTTTTATTTCCGTTAAAGATTTGCGACCTAGATTAGGTGTTTTCAGTAAATCGACTTCCGCTCTTTGTATTAAGTCACCAATAAAATGAATACTTTCAGCCTTCAGACAATTAGCGGATCTCACAGTTAATTCCAGGTCATCAATAGATCTCAATAGGATTGGATCAATTACAACCTCTGGAATGACTGGAACCTCTTCTGGAGCTTCCTTACTAATATCGACAAATACCGAAAACTGATTCCGAATAATAAAAGCAGCTTCTTTTACCGCTTCTTCCGGATCAATTGTCCCATTTGTTTCGACCGTTACTATTAGCTTGTCCAGATCTGTTTGCTGTTCTACCCGCGCAGCTTGTACCTCGTAGCTACATCTCACAACCGGACTATACGACGCGTCGAGCTTCAAAGCGCCAACAACTGAAACACTTTCATCCTCAGTACCGCCACTCCTAGCATTTGCAGGTTGATAACCTCTGCCTCTAGTGACTTTTAACACCATATTTATCTCTCCCTTATCTCCGAGAGTACAAATATGGAAATCTGAATCTACTATCTCGACGTCATGATCAAGAGCTATATCTTTCGCTGTAACAACGCAAGGGCCTTTTTTATTAACTGTCAAGACTGCTTCATCACGCTCGTGCATATTGATTGCAAGCCCTTTCAAGTTTAACAGAATGTCCGTCACGTCCTCATGGACCCCTTCAATAGTAGTGTACTCATGAAGGACATTTTCTATTTCAACTTCTGTTACCGCACTCCCAGCCATCGACGACAAGAGGACACGTCTAAGTGCGTTCCCTAGTGTGTGCCCGAAACCGCGGTTAAGTGGTTCTATTATTATCTTAGATGTATTCAGCCCCGTGACCTGCACATCTGCTATTTGCGGCTTTAAAAGCTCATTCAAGGCTGACGCCATCTTGGAGTCTCCTAATAAAAATTATTTGGAATATAATTCAACAACTAATGATTCGTTTATATCAGCCGACAAGTCAGCTCTTTCCGGAATAGATTTAAAACACCCTTCCATTTTTTTCGAATCAACCTCTATCCAGTCTGGGAACCCCAACTGCTCTGCTATGGCAAGCGAGTCCTGAATTCTAACTTGTGCTTTCGATTTTTCACGTACTGAAATCACGTCAGCGGGAGCAACTTGATAAGAAGCGATGTTCACAACATGCCCATTCACTGTGATAGCTTTATGACTTACCAACTGTCTGGATTCTGCCCTTGTACAACCAAACCCCATTCGGTAGACGACATTATCAAGCCTCTTTTCTAGGATTTGCAGAAGATTTTCCCCAGTAGCACCTTTCTTATGTGCCGCAACCTTATAGTAATTTCGAAACTGTCGCTCCAACACTCCATAAGTAATTCTTAACTTTTGCTTTTCACGAAGCTGCAGCGCGTAGTCTGACAGCCGTCTCCCTCGAGAATCTCCGTGCATTCCAGGAGGTTTTTCGAGCTGACATTTCGTCTCGATAGGACGTCCACGACTTTTAAGGCCGAGGTCCATTCCTTGAGAACGACTTAATTTGCATTTTGGACCAATGTAACGAGCCATTTTTATACCCTTCGCTTTTTAGGAGGTCTACATCCATTGTGAGGAATAGGTGTGACATCAGTGATGTTAGTAATCTTGAAGCCTGCATTATTAAGGGATCGCACTGCAGATTCGCGGCCTGGTCCTGGACCCTTGATACATATATCTAAGCTCTCCATTCCGAAATCATCTCTCACGGTCTTTAGTTTTTCGGCAGCCACCTGGGCGGCAAAAGGAGTACTTTTTCTTGAACCTCGAAAACCACTTCCTCCAGCGGTCGCCCATGCTAATGCGTTGCCCTGACGATCGGTGATAGTAATTATCGTGTTGTTAAAAGAAGCATGTACATGCGCTATACCCTCTAGAATGGTACGCTTAACTTTCTTCTTAGGTGCAGTAGTAGCCATATTCTAAATCCTAAATTCTAACGTTTAAGGGCTCGTTTCGGTCCCTTGCGGGTACGGGCATTTGTCTGAGTCTGTTGTCCACGAACAGGCAGCCCTCTTCTATGTCGCACTCCTCTGTAGCAACCTAGATCCATCAACCTCTTAATATTCATGCTGACATCCCTTCTAAGATCGCCTTCAACATCATATTTACCAACTGCGGTTCGAACTTCATCTAACTGCCCTTCCGTAAGGTCTTTAACAAGTAAAGTCGGAACAACTCCAGCTACTTCGCAAATCTCAGCAGCTCGCGTTTTTCCAACGCCATAAATTGAAGTAACTGCAATTATTAAATGTTTCCTATCTGGAATATTTACACCTGCAACACGTGCCATAGTATCTCTCTCTAAAAATTAATAAACGCCGCTTAACCTTGCCGCTGCTTGTGACGAGGGTTCTTGCTGCAAATTACACGAACTGCCCCTTTACGTCGAATCACTCGACAATCCCTGCATATTTTTTTAACTGATGCCTGCACTTTCATATTCTGATTAGCTCCATCTTCGCTATGACCATCACCGGCGGCCTATACCTTTCAAATTAGATTTCTTCATCAACCCTTCATACTGGTGGGACACCAAATGAGACTGCACTTGAGACATAAAATCCATAACAACCACTACTATAATTAATAAGGAGGTTCCCCCAAAGTAAAAGGGTACATTTAGTTGTAGAATCAAAAATTCTGGCAGTAGACACACAGAAGTAATGTATATCGCTCCAACTACTGTCAATCTGCTCATTACATTATCTATATATCTCGCCGTCTGGTCGCCTGGTCTTATCCCGGGAATAAAACCCCCGGATTTTTTTAAATTATCGGCCATTTCTTTAGGGTTAAACACTAATGCCGTATAGAAGAAGCAGAAAAATATAATTGCTGCCGCATAGCACATCACATAGAGAGGTTGTCCTGGCGAAAGAGTACTACTCAAGTCACGAAGCCAGCCCATACCTTCTGCGTTACCAAACCAGCCTCCTATTGTAGCAGGAAAGAGTATAATACTCGATGCAAATATCGGTGGAATTACTCCGGCCATATTTAATTTCAAAGGCAGACTACTTGCTTGTCCGCCGTAGACCTGACCGCCTCTTTGCTGCTTAGCATAATTAACTGTAATTTTACGCTGCGCTCTCTCCACGTACACAACAAACGCTGTCACTCCCACGGCAAGAACAAACAACATTAAAACTAGCAATATAGAGAGCTCGCCAGTCCTAGCAAGCTCCAGCGTTCCCGCGACTGCAGCTGGCAAGCCCGCTACGATTCCAGCAAAAATAATCATAGATATTCCGTTTCCGATACCTCTTTCAGTAACCTGCTCACCCAACCACATAAGGAATAGTGTGCCACTCACCAATGTAGAGACACACGCTACCTTGAAATATACACCGGGATTAATCACTAATTGAAGCCCCGCAGCTGTCTGCTGCTCCAACATGACAGCTACACCTACAGACTGAAAAAGGCATAGAACTACCGTAAAATATCGAGTTAGTTGGTTAATTTTCCTTCTACCTGACTCGCCCTCTTTTTTAAGTTGCTCTAACTTAGGATGCACGACAGTTAGTAGCTGCATAATAATTGAGGCGGAGATGTAAGGCATGATACCCAAAGCAACTACCGAGAATCTTTCTAGCGCTCCACCAGAAAACATGTTGAACATATCTAATATAGACCCGCGCTGTTGTTCGAACAGTGCGTTCAGAGCCACTGGATTAATACCTGGGACTGGAATATGCGTACATATTCGGAAAACTAAGAGGGCACCCAAAAGGAAAAATATTCGCTGCCTAAGCTCCGTCATTTTACCCAGACTTGGAAGTCCGGCAGGTGCTTGATTTTTACGTCCTATAGCCACGTTAGTCAGCCACTTCGCCACCGGCTGCTTCGATCTGAATGCGAGCGCCCTTAGTTACAAACAGCCCTTGTAGTTTTACAGCCCGACTAATTTCACCAGAAGCAATAATTTTTACCTTCTTCGTATCATGATTTACCAATCCTGCTTGTCGTAAAACCAAAAGATCGATAGTCTCGGCGTCTAGTGACTCGAGCTCGTGCAATCTGATTTCATCACCAAATCTTGCAGTTCTTGACCTAAAGCCAAATTTAGGAAGACGTCGCTGCAACGGCATCTGCCCACCCTCAAAACCAACCTTATGGTAGCCACCAGATCGTGACTTTTGACCTTTATGTCCTCGACCAGCGGTTTTACCAGACCCTGAACCAGACCCTCTACCTACTCTTTTAGCAGATTTGTTAGATCCTGCCGCCGGACTTAGTGTGTTTAATTCCATAATCTAGACCTCTTCAATCTTCAGCATATAATTAATCTTATTGACCATGCCTCTATTTTCATCTGTGTTGAAGACCTCGATGGTCTGCCACATCTTCCGTAACCCAAGACCATGAGCGCACGCCTTATGGCTCTTCAAACGACCGTTTAAACTCTTACATAAGGTGATTCTTAATTTTTCAATAGCCACATTCACTACCCTCGAATTTCTTCTACCGTCTTGCCTCGTTTCTCAGCCATTCTATTAGGAGAAGACATAGACATAAGGCCGTTAATAGTAGCTCGCACGACATTCGCTGGATTAGTAGTCCCTATGCACTTTGCAAGCACGTTACTAACTCCGAGCACATCAAAAACAGCCCTCATAGCCCCACCTGCAATAATTCCAGTCCCCTCTGAAGCTGGTTGCATATAAACCTTGGCAGCCCCGTGAGTTCCAACTATCGCATACTGCAAGGTTGTCCCATTAATATCGATTGGCTGCATATTCTTTCTAGCGCTTTCCATTGCTTTTTGAATTGCGATTGGAACCTCGCGTGCCTTCCCTCGTCCATAGCCAACTCGTCCCGCACCGTCACCGACAACTGTCAGGGCTGTAAAGCTAAAGATACGGCCTCCCTTAACTACCTTCGAAACGCGGTCAACATTAATTAATTTTTCAAGATAGCCGTCGTTATTATCAGACGGGCCTTTTTTAAAGTTCATTTTCTTTGGCTACTCCTAGAATTTCAGTCCATTCTCGCGGGCAGCATCAGCAAGTGCTTTAACGCGCCCGTGGTATTTAAATCCGGAGCGATCGAAAGCCACCTTGCTTATACCCACAGCTACCGCTCGCTCTGCTACTATTTTACCTATATGCGCAGCGGCCTCAATATTTCCGGTCGATGAGATATCCTCATTAATACTTTTTTCCAAAGTCGAGGCACTCGCTAACACCGAGGCACCATCTGAAGAAATTATCTGCGCATAAATATGCCTTGGTGTCCTGTTAACGCATAACCTGATCGCACGTTGCTGGCGGATAACAGCCCGAGTTTTGGTCGCTCTGCGTTGGCGTGTAGTTGTCTTAACCATCTGTGTCCCTATGCCTTTTTAGCTTCTTTTCTGATTATATGTTCATCAAAATAACGAACACCTTTACCTTTATAAGGTTCCGGTTTCCGATATGCTCTTATGTTCGCCGCAACTTGACCCACCTTCTGCTTATCAATACCTTTCACCACTATCTCTGTCTGGCTAGGAGTATCCACTTGTACTTCTTTAGGGATCTCATAAACAACAGGATGAGAAAACCCTAGTGATAGATTTAATTTTTGACCCTGCGCCTGTGCACGATAGCCAACCCCCACGATAGATAGCTTCTTTTCAAATCCTACCGAGACACCTATAACCATATTTTGCAATATAGCCCGCGTAGTCCCAGAAAGAGCGTTCGCTGACTGACTATCGTCCCTGGCGACTACTCGCAGGATAGTGTTATCTTGGTTTGCGCTGACTAGGGCGTGCATGTTGTGCTCCAACTCGCCTTTCGGCCCAGAAATTCGTACCTGAGCGCCTTCAATTTTGACGCTTACTTTTTCAGGCAACTCAATAGCCATTTTTCCAATTCGTGACATTATACTTACGCCTCAATAAACCGAACAGATAATTTCGCCGCCGATCCCCTGAGATCGGGCTTCACGATCACTCATTAGCCCTTTCGAAGTAGATACAATAGCAACACCTAAACCAGCTACCACCTCAGGAATCTCGTCTTTACGACGATATACTCGTAATCCTGGCCTGCTGACTCTTTTCAGATTTTCTATCACAGGCTTACCATTGAAATACTTAAGTTCAATAGTTAAATTTCTGTCCGCTGCGTCGCCATCGACTGTGTAATTGACGATATAACCTTCATCTTTCAAAATTTTAGCTATGCTGGTCTTCTTTGTAGAAGCAGGCATTGCTACACTAACTTTAAGCCGTGCATGTGCGTTCCTGATCCTTGTCAACATATCGCTTATAGGGTCTTGCATACTCATATATCAAACAGCCTTTTACCAACTTGCTTTTACTAAACCAGGGACATGTCCCTCCATAGCCACTCTTCTTAACTCGTTTCGAGCTAACCCAAACTTTCTATAAAAACCATGAGGTCTGCCAGTTAAGGCGCACCTGTTTCTCCCTCTAACTGGACTGGAGTCCCTCGGAAGCTTTTGAAACTTCAAGCGCGCTGACTCACGATCTTCATACGACGCCGTCTCGTCTGCCATTATTTTCTTCAGACTGGCTCTCTTGTCAGCATATTGCGCAACCATTCGAGCTCTTTTTAACTCTCGATTAACCATAGATTTCTTTGCCATTAGTTACTGACTCCTAAAAGGGAAGCGAAAGGCTTCTAGTAATGCACGTCCTGCGTCATCGGTTTTAGCTGAGGTAGTAATACAAATATCCATTCCTCGAAGAGTATCGATTTTGTCGTAATCTATTTCAGGGAAAATGATTTGCTCTTTTATGCCTAAACTATAATTTCCTCGTCCATCAAAAGACCGAGAACTAAGACCACGAAAATCTCTAATTCTAGGAATAGCGATATTAATGAGGCGATCCAAGAATTCATACATCTTTTTTCGCCTCAGGGTAACTTTAACACCAATTGGCATATTATCCCTGATTTTGAACCCTGCGATTGACTTGCGAGACAGAGTAATGATTGGTTTCTGACCCGCAATTAATGTCATATCTTTGACAGCGTGATCTATAACCTTCTTATCTGCCACGGCTTCTCCAACGCCCATATTAAGGGTTATTTTTTCAACCCTAGGGAGCTCCATGGCACTCTTCAATCCTAGCTGCTCAGCTAGTTTTTTAACGATAACATTCTCGTACTCAACTTGTAGTCGAGCATAATCTACACTTTTTTTGTTAGGCATCTACGACCTCTCCATTAGACTTAAAGTATCGAACCTTACGTCCGTCCTCTAAAAACCGAAATCCTACACGATCGCCTTTGCCGCTGGCAGGGTTATAAACCGCGATATTAGATATCTCTAACGATGCCTCTTGCTCCAAAATGCCACCGGGTTTATTTGCTTGGGGGTTGGGTTTGGTATGTTTTTTTACCATATTAATCCCCTGAACGATCGCTCGCCCATTAGGCAAGACCTTAAGCACAGAACCTCGCTTACCGCGATCCTTCCCACATAAGATATACACTTCATCGCCTTTTTTGATCTTATTCATTTTTACCTACAACTCCTAGAGTACTTCAGGCGCGAGAGATACTATTCGCATAAACTTATCACCACGTAATTCTCGGGTCACTGGACCAAAAATACGGGTCCCAATAGGCGCCAACTGCTTATCAAGCAAGACGGCGGCATTACCATCAAATCGGATCAAAGACCCATCAGAACGCCTGACTCCCTTACGGGTACGCACAACCACAGCGTCATACACTTCCCCTTTCCTGACTTTTCCTCGAGGGATAGCCTCTTTCACAGTTACCTTAATGACATCACCAATGCCGGCATATCTTCGATGAGAGCCGCCCAAAACTTTAATGCACATTAATCTGCGTGCCCCGCTATTATCAGCAACATCCAACATCGTCTGCATCTGGATCATATATAACTCCGAAAAATTGTTATTACCGCACCCACTAAACTAATGTCGCTTTTTTAATCACTTTTTGTAGTCGCCAACTTTTGTTCTTTGAAAGTGGACGACACTCCTCAATGGCAACTGTATCACCATCCCCACACTCATTCATTTCGTCATGGGCAAGAATTTTTGACGATTTTCGTATGTATTTTCCATAAAGAGCGTGCTTGACTTGTCGTTCCACTTCGACTGCTATCGTTTTTTCCATTGAGTTACTCACAACTTTTCCTGTCAGAGTCCGTGCTGTGCTTACTGCCTCGTTCATCCCGATTCACCTACCAAACGTTGAGTCATAATTGTTTTTACACGCGCTATATCTTTTCTAGCTTCTCGTATATCACTTGATCGCGCTTCTTGCCCGAAACCACCTTGCATCCGCAAGCTAAATTGCTTTTTACGCAACTCAATTAGCAGTTCCTTCAACTCTTCTGTGTTTTTTTCTCTAATATCAGCTGCTTTCATCACATAGAGGTCCTTACTGCAAATGTTGTCCTAACTGGCAATTTAGCACTGGCCAGCCTCATTGCCTCTCTGGCCAACTCTTCATCAACGCCTGCCATTTCATATAGGATGGTCCCTGGCTTTACTTGGGCGACCCAATACTCGACAGGACCTTTACCTTTACCTTGTCTAACTTCTAAGGGCTTTTTCGTAATAGGCTTGTCCGGAAATATTCTGATCCAGACTGTGGCGTCACGTTTAACGAAGCGATTTATCGCTCGTCTTGCTGCTTCTATTTGACGAGCAGTCACACGCCCAGCTGTAGTAGCCTTAAGTGCGAAGTCTCCAAAGCTCACCTTACTACCACGGTGCGCAAGACCTCTATTACGGCCTTTCATCTGCTTTTTAAATTTTGTGTTTTTGGGTTGAAGCATAATTAAATTCCTAGGTCTACTTCACAGCACTGACTGCATTATCAGCAGTCGGCTCAATCGCTTCTGGGGCTGGGGCTGCTTGAACAACCTCACCTTTGAAAATCCATACCTTGACACCTATAACACCATAGGTAGTGTTCGCTCTAGCAATGCCATAATCAATATCGGCTCTCAAAGTGTGAAGAGGCACCCGTCCTTCTCTATACCACTCTGATCTAGCTATCTCGGCCCCGTTTAATCGGCCAGCCACAAATATTTTAATACCCTCTGCACCCAGTCGCATTGTGTTTGAAACAGCTCTTTTCATAGCCCGTCTAAACATGATTCTGCGTTCTAATTGCTGCGCTACTGACTCGGCTACTAGAAGAGCGTCAAGCTCAGGTTTTCTAATTTCCTCTACACTCATATGTACGGGAATCCCCATAAAAGCAGACACTTGCTTTCTAAGAGCATCAATATCTTCACCTTTCTTTCCTATTACTATACCTGGACGTGCTGTGTGAATAATAATTCGAGCATTACTAGCTGGCCGCTCGATCTGTATGCGACTCACAGAGGCATGCGCTAGTTTTTTTCGCAGTAATTCTCGTACCGCTAGATCTTGATTTAGGTACTTTGCGTAATTCTTACTATCTACGTACCAGGTTGACGTCCAATCCTTTACGATTCCTAGACGCATTCCATATGGATGTACTTTTTGACCCATAATATTATTGCCCCAATTCCTTTACTTTTATAGTGACGTGGCTCGTTCTTTTTAAAATCTTTGCAGTGCGTCCTCTAGCTCGGGCACGCCAACGCTTCATTGTAGGCCCTTCATCAACAGACACATGCTCTACGAAAAGCTCATCTATGTCCAAACTATCGTTATGCTCGGCGTTTGCTATCGCAGACTCTAAGAGCTTCTTCATTAAAGCAGCCGCTTTTTTTTCACTAAAAGTCAAAAGGTTAAGCGCACGATCAACTTTCAGCCCACGCACTTGATCCGCTACTAACCTCACTTTCTGTGCTGATATTCTAATATTTTTTAATTTTGCTACAGTCGACATTTGTGACACCTTATCAGTCAATTACTTAGCTTTTTTATCAGCTATGTGGCCGCGGAATGTTCTTGTAGGAGCAAACTCGCCTAGTTTATGTCCCACCATATTCTCGTTCACATAAACTGGCATATGTTGCCTACCGTTATGCACTGCTATCGTTAAACCAATCATGTCTGGCAAAACGACTGACCGTCTTGACCATGTCTTAATCGGTCGCTTTTCATTTTTCTCTAATGCAGTCTCAACTTTCTTAGCCAAGTGGTGGTCTACAAAAGGGCCTTTTTTTATTGAACGTGGCATAACTTCTCCCGGTCCCTATCTCTTATTACGTCTTTTAACTATCATATTATTTGTTCGCTTATTACTTCTAGTTTTAGCCCCTTTTGTAGGCTGTCCCCAAGGACTAACTGGATGTCGTCCACCTGAAGTACGTCCCTCACCACCTCCATGGGGATGATCTACAGGATTCATAGCGACACCCCGTACAGTTGGTCGGAAACCTCTCCATCGAGTCGCACCCGCTTTACCTAATGAACGCAATGAGTGTTCTGAGTTTCCTACTTCACCGACTGTCGCCCTGCAATCTAAAGGGACTTTTCTCATTTCCCCTGACCGCAACCGAAGAGTGGCATAATCACCATCTTTTGCGAGATATTGAACGCTGGCTCCGGCGCTCCGGGCCAGTTGAGCCCCTTTTTTGGGTTTCATTTCGACACAATGCACTGTAGAGCCGACAGGTATGTTACGAAGAAGCAAAGAGTTCCCTGCTTTTATCGGAGCATCCGCCCCTGACCTTAACATCATGCCGGCTTTAAGATCTTTAGGTGCAAGGATATAACGCCTCTCGCCGTCCACATAGAGTAATAAAGCGATGTTCGCTGTGCGATTTGGATCGTACTCTATTCTTTCAACTTTTGCATCGATACCGTCTTTATCTCTTTTGAAATCGATGATTCGGTATTTCTGTTTGTGGCCGCCCCCTCTGTGACGGACAGTTATACGTCCAGTATTATTTCTGCCGGCCGACTTAGACTGAGACTCAACCAAGGGACCATATGGGTCACCCTTATGAAGGTCTGCGTTGATCACACTAACGACTCCTCTTCGACCGGGAGACGTGGGCTTTGCTTTTCTTAATGCCATATTATTTTATTCCGCGCCCATGAAATCAATCTCAAATCCATCTTTGAGAGATACATAAGCTTTTTTCCAAGAACTTTTAACACCAACTCGGTTCCTAAAGCGACGTGTTCTCGGCTTAACTACGAGAGTTGTGACTTTTGAAACTTCTACTTTAAAAAGCTGCTCGACCGCTGTTTTTATTTCTATTTTTGTCGCATCCTTAAGTACACGGAACATGTATTGATTGTGCCGTTCACCTATGCGTGCGCTTTTTTCAGTAACCTTCGGCTGTAATAGTATCTGCAGAACACGTTCCTGATTCATTTCAACATACCTTCTATCTCTTCTAGCGCTTCTCGCGTAACGATTACATTCTTAAATGCAACCAATACCGCTGGGTCGATCGTAGCAGCTTCTATCAAACCTATGTTTGGAATATTACAAGTCGCCAAGATAAGATTCTCACTAGGCTCGCTGCATATAATAAGCGCATCGGAAACACCAAGAGTCTTTAAACACTCGATGACAATTTTAGTCTTTGGCTCGTCGACAGGGAAACCTTCAACTGCAATCAGTCGATTCTTCCGAAGCAACTCAGATAAAATCGATCTCATGGCGCCACGGTACATCTTCCGATTTACTTTCTCAGAAAAGTCTCGAGGTCTAGCTGCGAAAGTGGCTCCACCGCTCCTCCAGATAGGAGATCTACTCGTTCCAGCCCTAGCACGGCCAGAGCCTTTTTGCGCCCAAGGCTTTCTTCCACCGCCTCGAACATCAGAACGGCTCTTTTGAGCTTTTGTTCCGCTTCGTCCGCCTGCCAAAAATGCCGTAACCACTTGATGAATCAATGGTTCGTTATAATCTCTACCGAAAACCTCATCTGAGAGCACAGCTTGTGCAGATGAAGAGTCCGATGCGAATGTTTGAAGTTCCAATTCCATGTTAATCACTTACTTTTCGATTTTTAATACCATGATGAATAAGCAGCTCGCCACCTTTAGCTCCTGGGACTGCACCCTTGACCAAAAGATATCGATTTTCCGCATCTACGCGCACTACTTCCAACCCTTGAACGGTACATTGCTTGTTCCCCATCTGGCCGGCCATTTTTTTGCCTTTGAAAACTCGTCCTGGTGTTTGACACTGACCAATCGAGCCCGGCACGCGGTGAGACAAAGAGTTACCATGAGTGGCATCCTGACCTTTGAAATTATGACGTTTTATCGTTCCCGCAAATCCCTTACCAATACTAGTCCCTGACACATCAACAATTTGACCTTCTTCGAACAAACTAAGAGGGATTTCTGAACCAGCGGTCAAATCCTGCCCCTCAGCTTCGTCCAAACGAAATTCCCAAAGTCCAAGACCTGCTAGCTCACCTGCTTTCTTATATTCGCCTTCCAGCGCCTTGTTAACGCGGTTCTTATGCTTCTCACCATAGGTTACTTGAACCGCTCGATATCCATCACTTTTCTCAGTCTTCACTCTAATGACTCTATTAGCCACAACCTCTAGCACCGTTACAGGAGTAGACGCACCATCCTCAGAGAAGATTCTAGTCATTCCTCGTTTTACTCCGACCACACCTAAACTCATAATACTGCGCTCCAACCCGTCCTAATTAAGCTTTATTTGCACGTCAACGCCAGCTGCCAAGTCTAGCTTCATCAACGCGTCTACAGTTTTATCTGTAGGATTGACAATATCTAGAAGACGCTTATGCGTTCGGATTTCGTATTGATCCCTAGCGTCTTTATTGACATGGGGAGAGATAAGCACCGTGAAACGCTCCATCTTTGTAGGTAAAGGGATAGGCCCTTTCACTTGGGCACCGGTCCTTTTAGCAGTCTCCACAATTTCCCGTGTGGACTGATCTATTAACCTGTGGTCAAACGCCTTAAGTCGTATTCTAATTACTTGTTGATTCATGTTACTTACTACTGGCCTAAACTTTATAGTTATTATTCAATGATCTTCGATACAACGCCTGCACCGACTGTTCGTCCGCCTTCTCGTATTGCAAAGCGCAACCCTTCTTCCATAGCGATAGGGTTAATTAGCTTCACAGTCACTTTTACATTATCTCCAGGCATAACCATCTCGACGCCTGAAGGTAACTCTACAGCCCCAGTTACATCCGTTGTACGGAAATAAAACTGTGGACGATAGTTATCGAAAAAAGGCGTGTGACGACCACCTTCGTTCTTAGATAGGACATAAACTTCTGCTTCAAAATGAGTATGAGGCGTTACAGAGCCCGTATGACAAAGCACTTGTCCACGCTCTACTTCCTCACGCTTAGTTCCACGCAAAAGAACACCCACATTGTCACCAGCTCGTCCTTCATCAAGAAGCTTTCGGAACATCTCAACACCGGTACAAGTTGTTGTCTGGGTATCTTTAATACCTACAATCTCAATTTCTTCGCCAACCTTCACAATCCCTCTCTCTACTCGCCCGGTGACTACTGTTCCACGACCAGAAATAGAGAAAACATCTTCAATAGGCAACAAAAATGGCAAATCAACTGGCCTATCTGGGATGGGAATGAATTCGTCCATAGCAGCAACTAGCTTATCAATAGCTTGGGACCCGATCTCACTTTCATCACCTTCTACCGCTTTTAAAGCACTGCCGATAATGACTGGCGTATCATCGCCCGGATACTCGTACAAATCGAGCAACTCGCGGATCTCCATTTCAACTAACTCGAGAAGCTCTGCATCATCGACCATGTCAGCTTTGTTCAAGAAAACAACAACTTTAGGTACACCAACTTGGCGCGCCAACAAAATATGTTCTCTTGTCTGAGGCATCGGGCCGTCTGCCGCGCTACATACTAAAATCGCGCCATCCATCTGAGCCGCGCCTGTAATCATGTTTTTTACGTAATCGGCATGTCCAGGACAATCTACGTGCGCGTAATGGCGTCCGTCGCTTTCATACTCAACGTGGGCGGTCGCAATTGTAATACCACGCTCACGTTCTTCAGGAGCATTATCAATTTGATCATACGCCTTAGTTTCTCCACCAAAGTTCTTGGCACTAATTATCGTGAGCGCCGCCGTTAGCGTCGTCTTCCCATGATCCACGTGGCCAATAGTACCCACGTTCACATGTGGTTTCGTTCGTTCAAATTTTTCCTTCGCCATGGTCGCTAACCCTCTATCTATAATTTAGCTAAAAACTTTATGTTCTGTTAATTACCGTTTCTGCCACTTTTTCA
>JABISZ010000073.1 GCA_018668255.1 Pseudomonadota bacterium
CGCGCCCCACAACAGAAGAGCGTCGTTTGGCGGTAAAGGCCACTAAAGCTATGGGGCTGGCAGTGGCTGGTGTTGACATTATTCGTTCGAAAACCGGACCATTGCTGTTGGAGGTTAACTCTTCGCCCGGTTTAGAGGGGATCGAAACCGCAACCGAAAAAGATGTTGCGAGAATGATGATCACGGCGATCGAACTCCAATTAAAATGGAGCGGGTAACTACTAGCTCTAGTTTTTCCAGAAGAGTCGAATTAGACCGTACGAATTTAAGCAGAGATTGTTTGAGGGCACGGAGGGAAATGATTAGAACTTCAGAGGCACGGGAAAATCTCCGCCCTTGGAGTTCTTAGGCTAGCAATGTAAACAAGACGCTTATACTTAAGGAGTACAATTTGTAAGAGACAAGTTTGTCTGCAGCAGATTGGACACCCTAGTGACTGGCGTCGTATCACTGCAGGGATTGGTTATCGATATACTTTAGTGAACGGTCAGGTAACCTTCATCGACGGAGAAGCCACCGGTGCAACGCCAGGAAACCTCTTGAGAAACGGCCATGCCTGATGCTAGCAAGTAGGCAATTTAAAGATTGAGCGAAATAGGCTAATTCCTCCGAAACCCTCCCCCTTAAATACCTAAGGGGGCGGGGGCCTTATATCGGATAACGGTATATATAATCCCCCACTCTTATACTTGAGAGGAGCCACTGAAGTGGCTCCATCTCGAGTGTCTGACTTAGAACGTACTAGAGACTGAAAATACGACTCCATCACAATTACTTGCTTTATCACATACGTTATCGGCATCATTCCACGATAGGTCTAAAGTAATTGCCCTAATGTCAACGCTGGCACCTACAGCATAGTGAAAATAGTCGACGCCAGTATCCCCTTTACCAGCTGCGAGGTCTTGCCATCCAGCTGAGAAATAAGGAGAAATCCCCATCGGCAGGGTAATTGAGAGCGACCCATTGACGTACACTCCGTCATCGAAACCTCCGCTATAGTCGGGGGTCCAAGCTACTCCTAGCGATGCTGTTGGACTGTAGTCCATGTCAAAAGTTTTTGTGGTGGATGCATAAATTTCTGAGAAATCCGCCTCCGCTTTGCCGGCGTCAATGTTTTGACCTGTATACATGTAATACAAGTATCCGACGTCGTAGGATAATCCGTAAAGATCGAAGGCGTAGCCAGCATAATAATTAAGTTCTAAGGAAGCTTCGTTAGTAGCACTAGAATTAAATTCGAGACTCGATGCCCACACGCCAGCGTAGAATCCGGAGGAATGAGCGTAGTCGAAGCTCCCTTGTATAGCTGGGTCTCCATTTGTTTGCGACACACCACGGTATAAGTACTCTGTAGCGAGTGTCACGCTAGCGCTTAACGTATGAGGCGATTTTGCCTTGTGCTCATGTGAGGAATCACCTTCGTGTCCGCCCGCCAATAAGCTTGCTGAGCCGAGGAGTAGACATACAAACATAAGAAAATTCAGAAGATAGGTATTTTTCAATTTAAACAATTTTATTTGCTCCGTTTTGATTAGGAAGTTTTTCGACGAGAATGAAAATATTCTCAAATTATAATTAGCAGTTTTTTGTCTAGATTCTGTACGCTGAAGACATAAATAGGGATCACTAGCGCACAACCGTATAGTCGAAAATTATTTGCAAAAGGTTACAACAACTTATTTAAACTAAAACCTGAAAAGTCTCAGTTTAGTGCTAGCCTATCGCAGAGCTTCTAATTTAATGGAGCCATTGATGTAGTCATGAGTGTGATTTGTATAGGCTCTGATATAAATTTTAATTTTTCTACTCCTGCTTTGCTATATAACCTCCTTGATCGACAATGCAAAAAACATTCTAAATCTTTGATTTATAACCCTTTCTAAAGAACACATGAAAAGTGCTTGCGTTTTCTATGAAACAAAAATAAATTAGCGCTCGCTTATAGGGTTGCCCCCTTCGTGAGGGGGAAATAAATCAACCGTATCTAAGTGCTTTTGGAGTGGGTATCAGCTAATTTTACCCACATTTTTAGGCGTTACTCGGCGGGGGTAATTAATGTGACTCGACCTATCTGGGGGCAACACCTCATACTCGACCTTGCGAAGTGTCCGCGCAACTTGCTCGTCAATGAATACCATCTTCGCTGCTGGGTGAAGGAATTAGTTGCTGCAATTGATATGGTATCTTATGGCGAACCCCAACTAGAGCACTTTGCAGCTCATTCTTTTGAGGCTGCTGGCTATACATTGCTTCAGCTTATAGAGACTTCTAATATTTGTGCACACTTTGCTGAAAACTTGGGCCAAGTTTACATAGACATCTTTTCATGCAAGTCATTCGATAATGATACTGCAGAGTCTGTTTGTTCTAAATACTTTGAGCCGCAAGTTATCGAGAGACATTTGATTGACAGGGGTGCGTTTGAATCCCTTCCTGCAAGGGCTGCTGGATAAGTGGGCGGGCAATTTGTAGAGACACTTTATTCGGGTAAGGTGTTCCAGGGTTTCGAGTTTAACGAAATACTCTTTGAGGCTAAAACGCCGTATCAAGCTATATCTATTTATCAAACCGATATGCTAGGTCGAGTACTCGTTCTTGATGGTGTCATTCAAACGACTGAAGCTGATGAGTTTATTTATCATGAGATGTTAACTCATATCCCACTCTTTTCTATTGACGGACCTGAGCGGATTTTAGTTGTTGGCGGTGGCGATGGTGGAACTGTGCGAGAGGCTTTGAAGCATCCGGTTAAACAGATTGACTTGGTCGAAATTGACCAAGGAGTAATAGACAGCTGTAGAACCTTCATGCCTACCTTGAATGATGCTGGTAAAGTTTTTGATGATCCAAGA
Organism: Pseudomonadota bacterium; assembly: GCA_018668255.1. Taxonomy (GTDB): domain Bacteria; phylum Pseudomonadota; class Gammaproteobacteria; genus UBA4457. The sequence goes on from JABISZ010000073.1 coordinate 2,856, forward strand.
GTTAATGTCGTCGTGCAAGATGCATTTGAATATATGAAAAATCATCGCGGTGAATACGATGCTATTTTAATTGATTCAACTGACCCTATTGGTATGGCAGAGGCGCTCTATTCGAATAAGTTCTATCAACTGTGCTTTGATTCACTATCTTCTGGTGGAGTGATTAGCGCCCAAGATGGCGTTGTTTTTTTTCAAAGGGATGAGGCTGCTAGCACGATATCCAAGTTCCGGGAGTTGGGGTTGTTTGCTGGAGCTTACACTGCAGCAGTCCCAACTTATTATGGGGGGCTTATGACTTTTGGAATTTCTGGATATAACAGCTGTGTTCTCGCCCCTAATCATGATGTCTTAGAAAAGAGGCATGCAAGTTTAGAAGGCACCACAAGACACTATTCGCCTAAAGTCCACGTTGCCAGTTTTGTGATGCCACCCTGGATTAAATCCGCTTTGGATGGGGTCTGAATATGAAGGCTGCCCCAGACCACTTCAAGGTTGATGCTACGGGAGTTCAATATGCTGGCGATCATTTATCGATTGAGCTTTGGGGAGCTGATCAATTGGTAGATGCGTCTCATATTGAGAGGGTATTGAGTCTTGGCGCAGAAACTGCTGGGGCAACTATTTTACATTCTTATTTTCATGCTTTTGGTGAAGGCATGGGTGTGAGTGGCGTTTTGGTTCTTTCTGAAAGTCATATTAGCATTCACACTTGGCCTGAACGCAGTTATGCTGCGATTGATATTTTTATGTGTGGCGACTGCAATCCTTATGATGCAATTCCTGTTATAAAAGCTGCTTTTCATCCGCAAAAAATAGACACACATTTTGTTAAGCGTGGGGTTATTGATAACACAACCCATTTGGAACTTGTATCTTGATTCGAGGGAATTCAGTCCAGCATCGTTTTAAAAGTCCGGTGCTTTATATTTCCCAATATTATATAAGCTATTGATTGCTAATAAAAAAATATTGGTTGATTTGCGCCAAAGATTCACTAATATTTGAGCTGCATCAAAAAAGTAGACATATAGTAGACAAAAAGTTAACTCGGAGAGTATTTGTTACTCTGCGGAGCCTGCCTAAGCGCTCAATACCGACCACTTAAACACCGAAGGGGGCGGGGGCCTTATTTCCGGTAATACTATATATAATCACCCACTCTTATACTTGAGAGGAGCCACTGAAGTGGCCCCATCTCGCAGCTATTCAAAACCTAAAATTGACACCTAGGCGAAATGTAGAGAATTGGCCTTTATTTTTCACCGAATAGGTCTTTGCGTCGCCATTGACGTATGTACCATTGACAACATTAGTCTTTGTCCCAAGGTCGACGAAAAGATATTCTGCTTTGACGCTCCATCTAGACGCCACAGAGTACTCTGCACCGGCTCCAACTACTCCGCCAAAACGTGTGTCTCGGGCAGAACTTGACCAAGAAGTGTCCCATGCATCATATGTTGTATAGTCTACTTCAAAGCGACTCTTGCTCTCTATACGTCCCATAGCGGCGCCTCCTGTAACGAATAGGAGAAGATTTTGGTGAGGTGCATAGCCAATTCGTCCTCGCAGAGTGCTAAACCAATCAACTTTACTATCGTGATGATAATAATCCTCAGCGTAGCCATAATCCGCATAAATAGATTCGCTATCTTCCAGCTGACTATCATTGAAGTCAGCCTCTATCCCAACCACAATGTCTCCGTATTGTCTGTTAGCTCCAACCTGAATTCCACCAATGAATGAATGCTCTTCATCCTTACTTTTAACGCCGCCTGCTCCTCGAGCATCGATGTTGCCAGCATTATGACCATAGCCCGCATTGATGCCAGCATAAAAGCCTTGCCAGAGATTAGTCGTTGGACTTTTCGCTGAAGACTCGGGGTTATTTACATTTGATTCGTCAGCAGAAACGCTGTTTATGCAAACGCATATGAGAAGCAGGATTAGGCTGCATTGTAATTTTTTCATTATTCTAGATTTTCCTCGTCGGTGTATCAAAAAAATATGTAAATCCCGAGCCTCCCCAAGCTCCAGGATTGAGGCGACGGATTCTACCTGATAACGCGCTGTAAAACTCAGGCTAAATAACACCTAAAACCCATAAATCTAGGGCAAAGCACCTATTTATCATTTCACGGTCAGCTTCACGTTCTCAGCGCTGCGAAAACAATTCTCAGATAGGACAAGACTGACCACTTAAATACCGAAGGGGGCGGGGGCCTTATATCGGATAACGCTATATATAATCACCCACTCTTATACTTGAGAGACGCCATTAAGAAGAGTAGATTTATGGAATAGCCTTTTCAGGGAAAAAATAGATGAAAAATACGAGATAAATTTGAAAGTCAAAGATAGTGAAGCTGCACTGAACGGCATTCTCGTCCCAATCCCTTTGTAATCCAAAGAATACCGAAGACCATCAAGAAACGGAAAGAAGATTAGCGATTAAATGAAAACTCTATTCACAGGGAAAGTAAGAAGGGAAAACCAAGAGGAATGGAGGGGTGGAGTACGAGTAGGTAAGTGGGTTCACTATTTCGAAAATGGACAGTTGCGTTACAAAGGAAGTTATAAGAACGGACTGAGAGAAGGTGAGTGGATTTTTTATCACGACAATGGACAGTTATACGGGAAAGGAAGTTACAAGAACGGGAAGAAAGAAGGTGAGTGGATTGACTATCGAAAGGATGGAACTGTTAACAGCGAGAGGTCAGGAACATTTAAAAACGGAAAGAAGGTTAGCGACTGAAAGGAAATTATCGAGGGAGGAGTATCTTTATTTGTAATTAATATTTCGAGCGCGATGGACTGAACAAAAAGCCGAAAGTTACCTGAATCCGCAAAGCTGTTTTTTTGATCCGAATTACACAGGTACGCGTAACTTTCTTACAACGTTAAGTGGCACAGCAGGAGATTTCATAGTCCCTGCAGCTCTTGGGAAAATAACAATGCGAAAATCCGACTTACCCGAAAAAATATGTGCGGTTTGCGACCGCCCTTTTTCATGGCGTAAAAAGTGGAAAACGGTTTGGGACGAAGTTCGCTATTGTTCTGACGCCTGTCGAAGAAATCGAAGCCAAAACCATTTAAAGAAAGACAAAGATGCTGTTTGAACCAACACGAGCTGAAGGTTTGGCGCGTATGGCAACCTTTGTTCCGAGGGCAGGCAAGTCGTATCAAGAGCGCCGGAACTTCGACCTTGGTGAAGCTCCAATCTCAGCAGTTTCACAATTGTCACCTTGGTTGCGCCATCATCTCATATCAGAACAAGAGGTGCTGACCTCAGCCCTTGAACAGCACAATTTTCAAACTGCAATTCCATACGTCCAGCAAGTGTTTTGGCGCGGTTATTTCAATGGTTGGTTAGAACAGCATCCAACGGTTTGGATGAGCTACAAGGCGCAACTGGCCAAAGCCCAACAAAACCAAAACCATGACTACGCCGAAGCTATTGCAGGCCAAACTGGAATCCTGTGCTTTGACCACTGGTGTAATACTTTGAAAGACGAAGGCTACCTGCATAATCACGCCCGCTTGTGGTTCGCATCAATCTGGATTTTCACTCTCAGACTACCTTGGGAATTGGGGGCGGCCTTTTTCCTTGAACATCTTCATGATGGCGACCCTGCATCAAACACACTCAGTTGGCGTTGGGTGGCCGGCTTGCATACCAAAGGTAAAAATTATGTCGCAACGGCTGACAACATAGAAAAATTCACCGACGGAAAGTTTCGCCCAACAGGGCAGTTGGCGCAGGCCCCTGCTCCGCTTGTAGAGGCCGAAGAGCATTTAATAGTCGCCTTGGCTCAACCACAAAACAAGCCCAACAAATCACACCTATTGGTCATCACCGAAGAAGATTGTCTTGCAGGAGTAAAAACTCATCCTTTGTGTTCAGGCATTTTGGGGCTGGTTTCGCCCGATGCCACACATTTCGCTCAACGGGCTGTTCAAAACACCGTCGCCGACCTTGGAGGACACACTTATGTTGGCCACCACTGGAGCACGGAGATCGCTCGTGCAGCCAAGAATGTGCAGACTACAAATGTCGTGACTTCGTACATTCCCGTCGGCCATGTCTCTGACGGCATGGTTGTTGCTAAAAATAACTTGAAAGGGCATGGGATTCAATTGACCATGTCCACTCGACAATATGACCTTCAGGTCTGGCCAAACGCGGCAAAAGGTTTTTTTAGGTTAAAAAAGAAAATTCCTAACATCCTTGAGGCTTTGAACATTGGCTGAAGGGAAAATCGCAGTCCCCCACATCGTCTGGTTTAAACGTGATCTGCGCCTACATGATCACGCCCCCCTTTGGCATGCTTCCCAACAAAACGCACCAATTATCCCATTGTATATTGTTGAACCCAATTACTGGAACCAACCTTTCGCCTCTCGCCGCCATTGGCATTTCATCCATGACTGTTTGACCGATTTAGAAAAAGGGCTTCGCCAGCTTGGCCAACCTTTAATTGTGCGTGTGGGCGAGGCTTGTGAGGTTATTAAAGAACTACATTGTCAGCGCGGAGTAGCAAAACTTTGGGCACACGAAGAAACTGCTGATCTTTGGACCTTTGAGCGAGACAAGGCGGTTTGGGAAACCTGTACAAACCTAGGCATTCAAGTCCAGGAGTTTCCAACAAACGGTGTGATCCGCAGACTGAAAAGCCGCGACAATTGGAGCGTTATTCGAAACCAACGAGTTTCAACCACAGTTTTTCCAAAGTCGAAAAAATTACTACCTGTAGCCAATGTCGAGGGTGTGACACTACCAGCCAAAGACCACCCGATGTTTGGTGCACAATTGACTGGAACCACACAAAAAGGCGGGCGTCATAGAGCTATCGAAGATTTACAGAGTTTTTTAGAAGAGCGATCATCAAACTATTTAAGGTATATTTCAGCACCCGGCGCGTCCGAGTTTTCCTGTTCGCGTCTTTCCGCGCATTTGGCATTTGGGGCATTGTCCACGCGTGAAGTTGTCCAAGCATTAGATAGGCGGCGCAAACAACTTAGCCCAATGGATAAAACTAAGTTTGCGCGCAACCTAACCGCTTTTGGGTCACGACTTGCGTGGCGATGTCACTTCATTCAAAAGCTCGAAGATCAGCCAAGTATCGAAACACATTGCATGCACCCAGCGTTTGAAGGGCTGCGTGAAAAAGAACACCGCGAGGACTATTTTGAGGCGTGGAAAGCGGGCCAAACAGGCATTCCATTTGTCGACGCATGTATGCGTAGTTTGATCAGCACTGGTTGGATTACTTTTCGCATGCGTGCGATGCTGGTTAGCTTTGCGAGTTACCAACTTTGGCTCGACTGGCGTAAAACAGCACCCTACCTCGCTGGTTTATTCACTGATTATGAACCAGGTATCCACTATAGTCAGTTTCAAATGCAATCTGGCGTAACAGGTATCAATGCGATCCGTATCTATAACCCTATAAAGCAAGGCTTGGACCAAGATCCAAAGGGGATTTTTGTAAGTAAATGGGTTCCCGAACTACGGCATATCAAAGACGAGGCAATTCACCAGCCTTGGCTGCAGGAACAAACGCTTTTCAGGGCTAAGAGCGACCAGAAAGATGCCACCTACCCCACACCTATCGTCGACCTGACGCTTTCTGTAAAAGCCGCAAAAGATAAACTTGCGGCGGTGCGCAAAAGTGAAGCCTTCTTTATGAAGAAGAACGCTGTGTACACTAGGCACGGTAGTCGCAAGCGCGCAGCCAAATCGAAAAGCCAAAAACCAAAACCCAATCAACTAAAGCTATTCTGATCAGAGGCACCCTTATGAGATTAGTAGTAAAATCCATATATTGAACAATACAAATTTTCGCGTGACTAAACGGGTGTGAGATGAAATCTTATGACGAGTTCTACGAGAGAACAGGGAAGGTTTTTAAAAAACTTCAAGAAAAGATAAAAATCTAAGCTAATTAACTTCCTAAAACACCCCTAAATCTAGGGCAAAACACCTAAAATCATGGGATCATATTAATAGTATCTAACTAATTGATTGTATTGTATTTTATTTTACTCACTTATGTTGTATTCCCCGACTTGAGCATAATAAAAAAAAGGATGCAAAAAGTATGTGTAAATTAGTTTCAAATGAAGATAGAGAGAAATAGTCTAATTCTCCTTATAAGCCTACAAATATAAGCTTAAGGCTTATGTAGCGGGGGATTTAGCTTAGAAATTTGGCTGGGATAGAAGGATTCGAACCCTCACCGGCGGAGTCAGAGTCCGCTGTCCTACCGTTAGACGATATCCCATAAGTATTTGTATAATAACAGTTAATTACTCTCTGACTTAAAACAACTGCTTAACATTTTATAAAAAGTAGACATATAGTAGACAAATCTTTCACTCAGGCCCGCTTTGTATCCGATTTCTTCTAACTAAGCCCGATAGATTAACATGAACCACTTAAATACCGAAGGGGGCGGGGGCCTTATATTGGGGAAATAACGAGTATAGATAACAATCAGGAGACCATATATGGCAGCCTATTTTCTAGCAGAAATCACTATTCATCACCCGGAGAAAATGGGAGCTTATTTTGATAGGGTTGAATCTACTGTCGCGGATCATGAAGGGATATATCTCACGCGCGGTGGTAACACTGAGATTGTCGAAGGCTCTATAGGCGAACATCCTCTAAAAGTATTGTTGCAATTTCCTACCATGGAGAAATTAAAGAGCTGGTATCACTCTCCAGAGTATCAAGAAATCATAGGAAATCGATTAGACAATGCGGATGGCAATGCTATGTTTATCGAAGGTGTTTAACAGAAAATACACATAGAAAAGATTGGCGATTAAAAGGAAATGCTCTTAGAGTAGGTTAGATGCATTTTAGCTGTAATGACGAACTATAGGACATCAAGATGCCATTTGTTGAGGAAGAAAGAAAGATACTGTTGGAAGTTAAAGGGATAGGTCCAGTCATTATTCAGCGGTTCGAAGAAATCGGGATACATTCTCTACAGGAGCTTAGTGAATACGAAGCTGAAAACATCGCTGACCTAGTAGCCGGCATGCTAAGGACTAGCTGCTGGAAGAATAGTCCTCAGTCGAAAAAAGCTATTAATGCTGCAATTGACTTAGCCCAAAAGACAATATGAAGTATAAGGAAAGTTCTGAGGGAACCAAGAATGGCTCTGGCCTATCTCGCCCAGTTTTTTAGGACTAATCTTTTTGTCCTTTCATTTGTAATAGCATCATTCTCTATTACTTGGTCGCAATTATCTAATAGCTGGCCGGCATTAGGTCTACATCAGCCAGTTGCCAAACATCCTTAGCTTTGCGTTCTATGATCTCAGCTTCATCAGTCTTATTTTGCGCCTCTAATGACGCGACAAGCCCAAACATTGACCATCCATTTCTAGGATAGAACTTTAAGTCGTCCCTGTAAGTTTGTTCCGCAAGATCAAATTTCTTTTCAAGCATCAGTGATCTGGCTAGAGACTGCCGGGTAGGATAGTACCAAAATGGTGGCTCCATATACGGGAGTGTATCTTGATAGTTGACAGCGTTTTGATAGGATTTTGACGCTAAATCATAATTTTCTTCGGCCTCATGGATAGCTCCTTGCAGAAGAAATTGCGCTATGCCGAGCAAGGTCTTAGCGGGGTTAGATGCTTTAACAATTTTGCTGACCTCTTCTGACTCTATAAGGGGAGCAATTTCAACCAGCTCTTTTTTAGCGCTGTCTATATTACCTTTCGCTGCTAACGCTGTGCCTCTAGCATAATGTCGTATACCTTTAGAATATTTGAATTCTGCTATGTCTTCCGGAAAATCAAGCACATCTTCCCACCTAGAGAATCTCACCATAGATAGTAAAGGTAGAGTTCTGAAGTACTCTAGCATTGGGAATTTCTTGATCATTTCTATTCTGACGTAGTTTGAAACTTTTATACCTGATTCTATAGATAAAGCGCTTCTGCCCTCCATAGCGGCTGATGCCCAGAGAAAATGAATATTGTGGGGGTAGTACGCAGCGGGGTAGAAACCTTGTGCGTTACATTGTGCAATATATTCTTCATCTACCTGGGCAGCATCTATATTTGCTTGCGACGCGTCGTTATACCTACCTACTCGCCAGAAGATATGTGATGGCATGTGAACTAGATGACCAGAGCCGGGTACAAGTTTACCGAGCCTGTCTGCATAAGGCTCTGCTCTTTCGGGTGTTTTTGATGCTTCAACCGCATGAATATACAGGTGGATAGCTAAAGGGTGGTCTGGATTAATCGACAGCACAGACTCTAGAGTTGCGAGAACTTTTTTAGTGTCAGGCTTTGGAGTCCCCTCATCTGTCCAATAGTTCCAAGGCATGGTGTTCATTAAAGCCTCAGAAAAAAGAGACGCCGCATCATTATCTTCAGGGTATTTATTTTTTAGGGCTTCCATTGCCACAGCATAACTAATGTCCAGAGGAGCTCGCGGCGTTGATGGTTCTCCGTTATACCGCTGGGATAACGCATCTATATAGTCGCGCTCATTTTGTGTTAAGTGCCCGCTATTATCTTGGGCTTTTTGTATTGCCGAGAATGCGCCGACTCTTTGTTCGGCACTCATTACTGCTTTCCCGCTGCTAGTAACGTTTATGTTGGGGCCAGTTGCTAGAGCTTCTCCCCAGAAGCACATGCCACATGTTGGGTCGAGTTTTTGTGCCGCCCTAAAGCTTCTAATCGATTCTGCGTGGTTGAATCCGAAGGCGAGTATTAAGCCTTGGTTAAAATAACGTTGTGCTCCTTCATGCCCGGTAGTGATCAAATGAGAATGATTGCCTAAGCCTTCGAAGATTGGAGCTCCAGCTTCTTTCGCAAGTTTACTATCATTAGGCTCTACAGAGCCTTCACACCCAACTAGTAATGAAAAGCACAGAAAAAACATCAGGTGGTAAAAGCATTTCATGTTCTTATTTCCCATTTATTATTCAGATAGGTGGATTATGAACGTGCAGACGGGCTAGCCAATTTTTTTATACAACTAGGCTTACTAGATCGCTATTTAGTACCGAATGTACAGGGTAGATTAAAGTTTAAAAATTATAAGACTTGGATGGACTTAACGTCTAGCGCTATGTGACAGTTTTTACAATGGAATTGTGTAATTTGATTGCTTTTGGATCTTAATATTACCCTTGTTGGACGGGCTGGCGATAACAAGCAGGGTACAGGGAGCCTCTCGAATTATCTCTTACTATACTGAGGTCGTTTTCTTGCTTTGTGTAGGCCAACTTTCTTTCTCTCAACCTCTCTCGCATCACGAGTGACAAACCCTGCAGCTCTTAATGACTGTTTCAAGGTTTCTTCATACTTTATCAACGCTCTTGTAATACCAAGACGAATGGCACCTGCTTGTCCTGTAATACCACCACCTTTAACAGTTACATTAATATCGAAATATTTGACCATATCAACTGTTTCTAGAGGTTGAGCTACTACCATCCGGCCAGTTTCTCTCGGGAAATACTCCATCATTGGCTTTCCGTTTATGACGATATTTCCCGTTCCCTTAGTCATGAAGACCCGTGCAGTGGAAGATTTTCTTCTGCCAGTACTGTAGTGAATATCTGATGCCATTGTTTTATATTTCCAGTGGTATTGGTTGTTGTGCGATGTGGTCGTGTTGTGGTCCCGAGAAAACTTTTAGTTTTCTATACATATCTCGCCCTAAAGGGCCTTTCGGCAGCATGCCTTTAACTGCACGCTCGATTATCTGCTCAGGTGCTTTTGCAAGTAAATTCTCAAAATTCATTTGCTTTAATCCACCAATATAGCCGGAATATCTATAATACATCTTATTTTGTGCTTTGTTCCCCGTGACTCGGATTTTCTCAGCGTTGATAATGACGATGTAATCACCTGTGTCCATATGAGGTGTATACTCAGCTTTATGCTTGCCTCTAAGGCGTGATGCTACTTCGGTAGCTAATCTGCCGAGTACTTTGTCTGTAGCATCGACTACATACCATTTGTGGTTTATTGTTGCCGGTGTTGCCGTGAACGTTCTCATTTGCGCTTCTGTACTCTAAAAAATGATGCGCAATGTTAAGATTTGCTAGGCGCTCTGTCAATGTGATATTGCAATATGAGGGCTAAGTTTTGAGTTTAGTTAAAAGGAGTGTTCGTGAAAAGTAAGTCTGGGGCAGTTTTATCTCTTTTTGATCGGGTTATATTAGGTATCGATCATGGGCTACGTGTGGTTGCAGGGCCTGAAAAAACTAGGGGGCGCGTTTATCCCGCTGAGGATGTCACAGAGACGACCCTGACAAACGCTGAAAAGTCACACAGTGTCGGTTTGATGAGAGTTAATCATGCTGGTGAAGTCAGTGCGCAGGCGCTGTACCTTTCCCAAGCAATGTTTTCTAAAAAGCCAGAGTTATACAAGGTTTTTATGGATGCCGCGTCAGAGGAAAAGGATCATTTATGGTGGTGTAAAAAGCGGATAAAGGAGCTTGGAGGGCGGACCAGCCTGCTCGATGGCTTTTGGTTTGCGGGCGCTTTTGTTATAGGAACTGGCGTTGCACGGCTGGGAGATCATATGTCCTTAGGATTCGTTGAAGAGACCGAAGCTCAAGTTGTGGCACATCTGGATGGCCATCTCAAAAAAATGGCACCGACTGATATGCGAAGCCGTTCTATCATAGAGGAGATGAGACGAGATGAAGCGAAGCACGGAGAGCATGCAAGCGAACTAGGGGCCCAGCGCTTACCTAAGTTTTTTAGGAGATTGATGAAACTTCAGTCCCGTTGTATGACTTTCTTGGCCTATAAGGTTTAGGCTAAATCTCCTGTGATGTTGTTGAGTCGATAATTACAGATAGTTTTTGGTAAACTGATAGGGTGCTTAACCTGAATAAAATCCTACATTTGTGTTGTCCTTTGCCTGCGATAGTTCTTATCGCCAACTGCGGTGCGTGTCTAGCAGCTATTCCTATCTCTATGTTAGGGCAGGGAGTTCCGACGCTGGCTCCAATGTTGGAAGAGGTTGTACCTACTGTAGTCAACATCGCTACTGAGGGTTTTGTGGAGCAAAGCGCTCATCCTTTTTTTTCGGATCCATTTTTCAGTCAATTTCTCGAAATGCCTCAGCGGCGCTCTCGTCGTAAGACCCAAAGCTTGGGTTCAGGCGTGATTGTAGATGCTGGGAATGGCTTAGTTCTTACAAATGCTCACGTGATAGAAAATGCTCAAAAAATCACAGTCAATTTGCTAGATGGCCGAGAGTTTAAAGCCGAGGTAGTAGGGAGCGATCCGGAAACAGACATAGCAGTCATAAAAATAGCTTCGGATGACCTGATTGGGATTAATCTAGCTGAGTCTAATGATTTAAGGGTTGGCGATTTTGTGATTGCTATTGGGAACCCTTTTGGTTTAGGGCAGACAGTGACGTCTGGGATTGTAAGTGCTTTGGGTAGAAGTGGGCTTGGAGTTACAGGATACGAAGATTTAATTCAAACAGACGCGTCAATAAACCCAGGAAACTCAGGAGGAGCGCTCGTAAATCTGAATGGCCGACTCGTAGGCCTTAATACAGCGATCTACTCGGGGACTGGAGGCAATATCGGCATTGGTTTTGCCATTCCCATTGATATGGTGAAGCAGGTAATGAGCCAACTCGTTGAGTTTGGAGAAGTCACTCGCGGTTTTATAGGTGTGGAGTATCAGAACTTAACCCGAGAACTATCACAAGCATTTGGATTAGACCAATATCTAGAAGGTGTTGTCTTAGTAGAGGTCTTGGATGACTCCCCTGCTGGGAAAGCTGGTTTGGAGGTTGGTGACGTTATCACACGAATTAACAATAAAAGAATCAAAAATGCAATTCAGTTTGATAATGAAATAGCGATGAACAGGGCAGGCGCTGAAGTTGATATTAGTTACTTGCGCCGAGGCCGCCAAAAAAGTATTTCTCTGTTAATTGGGACTAATGAAGCTCTTGACAACAAGGCTAGTCTCAAAAATGAACGTTTCTCTAATACTACTGTAGGAGAGATCCCCAGGGAATCTGATCTGTACGACAAGGTTTCAGGAGTAATGATATACAGCCTTAAGAAAGGCTCGAGGACGTGGAGTTCTGGATTGAGAGAAGGTGACATAATTGTTTCTGTTAATCGATATGCTTCACCCTCTATTGATACTTTTGTGAATTTGTTAGCCAGATTTAAAGGCCCACTTAGACTAAAGGTGTATAGAGGTTATCGGTCTGGTTTCATCACAGTACCGTAGACGTTATCGTTTCAATAGTCGCAACCATTTCCAGACATTTAGCAAGCTAGCAAGAGATGCTGCAACATAAGTTAGAGCGCAGACAGTCAGTATTTTTCTTGCGGCGGGAAGATCAGCATCGTCTAAAAAGCGACCTCTCAAAATAGGCAAGGCTCTATTAAAACTTGCGTCTATTTCAACAGGCAAAGTTATTAAATGGATCCCAATCGGTAAAATCATTGAACAAATAGCTATCGCCAGCAGGCCAGCTCCGGCCATTGGGGCCCGCGTGAGAAGAGTCACGATGGGAGCTGCTATTAGGATAATGGATGCCATTCGTTCGAAAAAAAATGCTGCATGAACTAATTTGGTGCGTGTTTTCAGAGGGCCGAAACCAATATGATCTTGTATCGCATGTCCCACTTCGTGGGCTGCTATCACCACAGCCGAGAGTGACCTTCCATGGTAGATCGACTCGCTCAGGACTACACTTTTCGTTTGCGGATTAAAATGATCACCGACGCCAGAAGCCGCCATCTCAACTTGATACGTTCGAGGGAGTGCTTTCTCTATAAGAAAGATCGCTAATTCTGAGCCGGTTCCAGGTATGTCGGACCGGTCATTAGAATGAAGCTTTATGATTCTTTTTGCCCAAATCTGAGGGAGGAATGAACCAATTAGGAGAATGAGTCCCAAGATAATATACATATTATAGGTTTGTCTTTGGTAATAGTTTTAGGACAACGGTAGTCCTGATAACATAGTCAAATAGTGGTCTCATCGCAACTGAGATTTTCGATGAGCTAGTTTTTTGCCCAGCAAATAGAGAAGTTATTGAAATATGACCAGACTCGGTAAATCGCCTGAAGATTGCTATTTATCTGATGTGAAATCGGGTGAAGTGGAGCGTGATGAGTCTCAGTTGGTCGCAGTGCACCACCTTCAGAGTATATTTGAGAACTTGCGTAAGTCACCAGAGCGCAAGCCTTCCAATATACTTTCTAAAGTCCCATTTCTTAAAGGCTCTAGTTGGAAGCCTGTGGCTGGTCTTTACTTGTGGGGTAGTGTCGGTCGTGGGAAGACTTATGTAGTTGATAGTTTCTATCAGTGCTTGCCTTTTAGCAACAAAACTCGTCTGCACTTCCACAGTTTCATGGAACAAACCCATGAAAAGCTGCATTCAGTTAAAAACGAGGCTGACCCCTTAGCAATTGTTGCCGCCCAATGGGCGTGTAAGATGAGAGTTTTATGTTTAGACGAATTCCATGTGTCTGACATTGCGGATGCAATGATTCTGGCAAACTTGTTCAGAGGTTTGTTTGAAAACGGAGTTACCGTAATTGCGACGTCGAATCAGGCGCCGGACATGCTGTATGCGGGAGGCTTACAACGAGCGCGATTTTTGCCTGCTATCGAACTCATTAAAAAAAATATGCAGGTGCTCGAGCTTAAAGGCTCCGAAGATCACCGACTACGAGCTCTAGAACGTGCTCCTGTCTACTATTGTTGCGCTAGTGGGGAGTGTTATGGAGAGTTAGAAAGAAGCTTTCAGTCGTTATCCTCTGGTGCTCCGCGGGCAACAGGAGAAGTTTTAGTGCGTGGCCGCTCCATTCCTGTGATAAGAAAAGCCGATGGAGTGGTCTGGTTTGACTTTAAAACCCTTTGTGAAGGAAACCGATCGGTTTCCGATTACATAGAGCTGGCGAGGCTGTACCACACTATCATTTTAAGCGATGTTCCAGTATTTGGGACGGATGACAACGATGCTGCAAAAAGATTCGTGAATTTCGTAGACGAAATCTATGATAGAAATGTGAATTTAGTCGTGTCGGCTGAGCGAGAACCTATTGAATTATATAGAGGTTCTCGTTTAAGCTCTCAGTTTTTGAGAACGGCTAGTCGTCTTCACGAGATGAGGTCACATGAATATCTGGCGGCATCCCATAATCCATAGATTAAAAAGTAAAATATTATAATAAACAGTATATTAAAAGAACATATTGACAATATTAATTATTAATATACGCTATGTTATCTTAAGTTACATTAATAAAAGATGTTTTGGGGATGGATAAGTTGTCAATAAAAGCATGTGACTCCGTGTCAAGTGAGATCGATATTGCCCGGTTAATTGGCAGACATTATGGAGATGGTGGTATCTACCTTTCTCAAGATGGCCATGAACAAGAAACCTTTTCTAGAGCTATTTCGGGTGGTTTTGTGAGTAGTGAAGGCTTTTTGACTCGAAAAGGAAGAGAGCTTTTAGCACAGCTTAATCTCTAAAGTAGCGGTTCCTGCTGCTTTTAGGAATAATAGTTCATTATTCGCTCAACTCAGACCCTTTGAATTGAGATGGAGATCGGGCCATATTTTCCATGCCCACCCCAACCCTATCAGGCTTGCGAAGCTGACAACGCCGAATAATTGAGGCTCGTTAAAACCGAAACTATAGATAACAATTGCCACAAGTGCTGAAAGCACCATAGATACAGCATTAAGTATGTTCAGGCCAGCTAAAGTTCTGGCGCTTCGTAATGGGTTTAGGTCTCTTTGAAGACAAGCGTAGAGAGGAATAATATAGAGAGCTCCAAAAAATCCGATTGCGAATAAATCGAATAATAAGCGGTTAGCGACGGTGGAATGCACGAAATTAGCCACGGTAGTCGTGTTAAGTGCCGATACAGGAGTACCTATTAAAAACACATCAAAAGCTGCAAGTATTACACCGCCGCCGCCTATGGTTACTAAGGACAATTTGATTTTGTTTTTAGAGATGACTGCACATGTGAATGCACCAATGCCTATGCCAATTGTGAATATGACGTTCACTAGTGTAATAAATTGATTATCAGAATTGAGCAGTGTCTTTGCATAGGTGGGCAGTGCCGCTAGGTAACTCGAGCCGCAAAACCAGAAAGCTGAGATCATTATTGTGACAAGTAATAGTTGATTATCATAAGTGATTTCCCGAATAGTTGTAGTAGTTGCCCGCATAGCATTCATTTCAAACTGTAAAGTAGGTTCACTAGCACTCGCATCAGGAATGAACTGTGCAGTCAGTCTTCCAAGGACCGCAATAGAAGCGCATACTGCAACAATTAGAAGGGCCTCGGTTTCGCCTTGACCCACTAAAAGCCCACCCGAAATAGTACCTAGAAGTATGGCCATGTATGTAGTCGCTTGAAGTGCGGCATTCGCGGAAGTAAGCTCTTCTTTTTTGACATGTTGGGGAAGAATTGCGTACTTTAATGGCCCGAAAAAAGTGGATTGGGTGCCCATTAGGAAAAGAGCAAGCAGTAGTAAATAGTAATTGCTCGCGATAAATCCATAACCTGATAGCACTACAATTCCTATCTCTGTGGACTTGATTTGTCTTATGAGTCTCGCTTTCTCAAATTTGTCAGCTATTTGCCCCGCTATGGCAGAGAACAACAGAAATGGGGCTATGAATATTGCGCCTGTGAGCGCGATGAGAGAGCGACTGGCACTGTCGTCAATTGTACCCCCTGTGGCGAAGAGCATAATAATAGCGAATCGTAAGGTGTTGTCGTTGAACGCACCTAGGAACTGAGTGGCGAGGAGTGGGCCCAGCCTTTTGGACAAAATGAGCTGCGTCTTCACGACTTAAATAGTCGCGGTTGATGCGCGGCGGCAGCTTTGGTCTTTTATTCTTCTAGAATGGAATGTCGTCATCGAACGGCTGCGATACTGCTTTATTAACTGGCTGATCTCCCGTTCCACTTGCGGATGGTTGTGGTGCATTGCTTGTGGATGGTTGTGGTGCATTGTTAGTCCCTCCTTTACCCCCAAGCATTTGCATTTCATTCGCGACGATCTCAGTGGTGTAACGATCGTTGCCATCTTTATCTTGCCATTTTTGTGTCCTGATCCTGCCTTCGACATAGATCTGCGATCCTTTTGTTAGATATTGCGTAACTACTTCCGCAGTCCTTCCAAAAAAAACGACACGGTGCCATTCAGTCCTTTCTTGGAGCTCCTGAGTCTCTTTATCGCGCCACGATTCAGCAGTAGCAAGACGAACCGTAGTTACGGCACCTCCGTTCTGAGTAGTCCTGCTCTCAGGATCTGCACCTAGATTGCCAATTAGAGTTACTTTGTTTACGCCTCTTGCCATTTTTCAAATCTCCTATAAATCTGTTCGCTACTTCATGATAGAATCTTTCTCGCAAATTTCCTATTGAGTTAAACAAAACAAATTCGACAACTTCTATAAGAACCCAATATAGTTGATGGTTGACATTAAAATTATGCTTCCTATTTAAGCACTTATTTGTAGGAAGGCACAACGGAGCCCATGGATACAATTCTTTTACGCGGCGCGCGGACCCACAATTTAAAAAATATCGATCTTGACTTACCTCGTGACAAGCTAATTGTCATCACTGGGTTGTCCGGATCAGGAAAATCGTCACTTGCCTTTGACACAATCTATGCCGAGGGACAGAGAAGATATGTCGAGTCTCTGTCTGCTTATGCGAGACAGTTTTTGTCGGTTATGGAAAAGCCCGATATTGATCATATTGAAGGACTATCTCCGGCAATTTCAATTGAGCAAAAATCTACATCTCACAACCCTCGATCTACAGTAGGGACGATAACAGAGATCTATGACTACCTGAGGCTACTCTTTTCTAGAGTGGGTCAACCTCTTTGCCCGGATCATCGCGAGAACTTGGCCGCTCAGTCTGTGTCACAGATGGTTGACAACGTACTGAGCCAGGATACGGGCCGTCGTTGGATGTTGGTAGCACCTATAATTCGAGATAAGAAGGGAGAACACCAACAGGTGTTTGATAATTTAGCTCGGTTGGGTTACGTACGTGCGCTAGTGGATGGTGACGTTGTAGCCTTGGATGATCCCCCGGCTTTGGAGTTGCGAAAAAAACATAACATCGACGTTGTTGTTGACAGGTTTCGTATTCGCGACGACTTGAAGCAGCGGCTTGCCGAGTCTTTTGAGTCCGCCCTAGAGCTAGGAGATGGTTTTGCCAGACTCTGTTCGATGGACGACGGACCACCAATTGATATCCTATTTTCATCGAAATTTGCCTGCCCGTTGTGCGGCTTTAGTATCGAAGAGCTCGAGCCTAGACTTTTTTCATTTAATAACCCTGTTGGAGCCTGTCTGACTTGTGATGGACTTGGTAATGCTCAGTACTTTGATGAAGAGCTTATTGTGCAGCAACCAGAGGCAAGTCTTCCGGCTGGCGCAATTCGAGGTTGGGATAGACGCAACACCTACTACGCGCAATTAATTGATTCGCTGGCTCGTCACTATGGCTTTGATATTGATACTCCTTTTGAGGACCTCCCTGACAATGTTAAAAAAGTTGTTCTTCGAGGGAGTGGAGAAGAAAAGATCGGGTTTCGATACTCCAAGTCAAATGGAAAAATTGAAGTTCGAAACCATGTTTTCGAGGGTGTGGTTGCTAATATGGAGCGACGATATAAAGACGCTGATTCGAATATCGTGCGGGAAGAGTTAGGACGTTATGTTGGTATTAAAATCTGTGACTCCTGCGATGGGACCAGATTGAATAGAGCAGCTCGGAATGTTTTTATCGGAGACTTTAACCTATCGCAAATCACCTCAATGTCGATAGAAGAAAGTCAGGTATTTTTTGAGAATTTGCATTTAGAAGGCCAGCGTGCCGAGGTAGCTGAACGAATAATTAAAGAAGTTAATTTACGTTTGCAGTTTTTAATTAATGTTGGACTCAATTACTTGACGCTTGACCGAAGCGCAAGCACGCTTTCCGGAGGCGAAGCTCAAAGGATAAGACTTGCAAGTCAAATAGGTGCGGGCTTAGTGGGGGTCATGTATGTTTTAGATGAACCTTCTATTGGTCTTCACCAACGAGATAATCAGCGACTACTGGACACATTAATCGATCTTAGGGATAGGGGTAACACTGTGATCGTTGTTGAGCATGATGAAGATGCTATTAAAATGGCTGATTATGTAGTTGATATGGGGCCTGGTGCAGGTATTCATGGTGGCCACATAGTGGCACAAGGGACGCCGCTTGAGGTCGCGAATTGCGCAGACTCAGTGACTGGAAAATATCTTTCCGGACGACGCGTAATAGAAATTCCAGAGCAGCGTGCTCCTTATGATGCAAGTCGTGTCCTAGAAATAATAGAAGCAAGTGGGAACAACTTAGATAATGTTACAACAGAGATTCCAGTCGGATTACTGACTTGCGTCACTGGTGTTTCTGGTTCTGGTAAATCGACGCTGATCAACGACACCCTATACTTGACGGCAGCTCGAGATATAAATGGTGCGTCAGCGATTCCTTCAGACTGTGGGGAGATTTTAGGTTTAGGTTATTTTGATAAGGTCGTGGATATCGATCAAAGCCCTATTGGCAGGACACCTCGGTCTAATCCGGCAACCTACACAGGCTTATTTACTCCGATAAGAGACCTGTTCGCAGCGGTCCCAGAATCAAGAGCAAGGGGTTATAATCCAGGCCGATTTAGTTTTAACGTGAAAGGTGGTCGCTGTGAAGCCTGTCAGGGTGATGGATTAATTAAAGTTGAAATGCACTTTCTGCCTGATGTGTACGTTCCATGTGATGAATGTAAAGCGAAACGCTATAACCGAGAGACTCTGACTATATTGTATAAAGGGCGGACGATTAGTGAAGTGTTGGATATGACCGTCGAGGAAGCTTGTAAATTTTTCGCCTCTGTCCCTGTTCTTTCCACGAAGCTCAAAACACTTGTGGAAGTAGGGCTTTCCTATATACGCATCGGTCAAAATGCGACAACTCTGTCTGGGGGAGAGGCTCAGCGAGTTAAACTGTCTCGAGAGCTTTCCAAGCGCGACACGGGTAAAACGCTTTATATTCTTGATGAGCCGACAACGGGACTTCATTTTCACGATATAGATCAGTTGTTAAAGGTATTGCATAGTCTCCGCGATCGGGGAAATACAGTGGTAATTATAGAGCACAACTTGGATGTCATCAAAACCGCTGACTGGGTTATCGACCTAGGTCCGGAGGGTGGTAAGAATGGCGGACGGATTATCGGAGTAGGAACTCCTGAGGACCTTGCGAAAAATAGTAATTCGTATACTGGAGAATATCTCTCAGCCACTTTAAAACGAAAAAAAATGATGTCTTAAGTGGACACCGAATAAATCTATAGGAGAAAAATAAAATGTCGATTTTGATTTGTGGGTCTTTTGCGTATGACAACATAATGGGTTTTGGGGAGAGGTTTAAAGACCATATCCTTCCAGACCAGCTGGACATCCTAAATGTATGTTTCTTAACGCCGACTTTGAGAAGGGAGTATGGTGGTGTCGCGGGGAATATTGCATATAATTTAAAAATGATAGGTGCAGACCCCATTCCCATGGGGACTGTGGGTGAAGATTTCGCCCCTTACGCTGCTTGGATAGACAAACTCGGTATTTCTCGAAAAAGTGTTGTTGGAGTTCCAGGGACTATGACTGCGCAGGCTTTTATTACAACTGATGTTGACGGCAATCAGATTACACTTTTTCATCCTGGAGCTATGGATGCTTCCGCTCAGAATAGCGTTAATGATGCGCCAAAATCTCGGTTGGCAATTGTCTCTCCTGACGGGCGAGAAGGTATGATTCTGCATGCTCAACAGTTGGTTTCAGCAGACATCCCTTTTGTTTTTGACCCCGGCCAAGGTTTACCTATGTTTAGTGGGCCCGAGTTGGTTAAGTTTATAAAGCAGGCCCAGTGGATTATAGTGAACGCTTATGAGGCTGAGTTGATGCAAGAGAAGACCGGGATGGGGGTTGCCGATATCGCTGGTCAAGTAGATGCTTTGATCGTTACAAGAGGTGGTGAAGGTTCAGATATTTATGCTGATGGGAAACATGTAAAAATACCTGTAGCTCCTGTTTCTGCAGCTTTAGATCCGACAGGCTGTGGAGATGCTTATCGTGCTGGGATTTTGTTTGGGATTGAACAAGGCCTCTCTTGGGAGGTGTCTGGTCGCGTTGCTGCTTTATTAGGGGCAATCAAAATCGAGAGTCACGGGACGCAGAACCATAAGTTAACTCGTTCTGACTTTGAGGCACGATACCTTATCAGTTTCGGTTTACCCTTAGTCTGGTGATAATGCGGAGGTTCATGTCCTTGTGATTTTTTTTCCTGATATTGATCCTGTTGCACTGCGTATTGGTCCGCTGAGTATTTACTGGTATGGGTTGTCTTACTTAATTGGAATTGCCATAGCTTGGAAATATTTGTCGGTTAAAGGCAAGCGCTTAGGTTCAGTATGGGATGGGGAAAAGGTGTCGGACGTTATTTTCTACGCCGCCTTAGGTGGTATAGTAGGCGGGCGTCTTGGTTATATTCTATTTTACAATGCTGCAAGTTATCTCGATGCTCCTTTGAGTATTTTCTCTATTTGGGAAGGGGGCATGTCCTTTCATGGGGGAGTCTTGGGAGTTACAGCAGCCCTTTTTTGGCTATCTCGAAAATGGGGAAAGACTTTTTTATCGCTAACTGACTTCATTGTTCCGGCACTTCCTATATGCTTAGGGTTAGGCAGAGTTGCTAATTTTGTCAATCAAGAACTATGGGGTGCTCAGACGTCTCTTCCATGGGGCGTTGTCTTCACAAATCCCGCTGCTGGTTTTATAGCGAGACACCCCACCCAACTTTATGAAGCGCTGTTGGAAGGGCTGGTGCTATTCTATCTACTGTATCTCCTTGGCAGACGGGCGAGACCCTTAGGAGTGCTCTCAGGGTGGTTTCTTTGCCTTTATGGTACTTTTCGTTGTGGTGTAGAGTTCTTTAGACAGCCTGATGCTCACATAGGGTACCTTGCGGCAGACTGGTTCACTATGGGCCAAGCTTTGAGCGTTCCGATGATATTGGTCGGGCTAATGTTGGTCCTGCGTAATAGAGTTTTATAGGCAATAAGATTTCCATGGGTAATATATTGGCTGAGGGCGTTAGCTTGATAATTATATCTCGACGAGATATAAAACAATGATGTTGAGTAAAGAATATGAATAGCTATCTACAGCTGCTTCGTCATGTCCGTGATCATGGCGTTAGAAAGCAAGATCGCACGGGTACTGGAACACTAAGTGTCTTTGGGTACCAGATGAGATTTAAACTGTCCGAAGGCTTTCCCTTATTAACGACTAAAAAAGTGCATTTGAAGTCTATTATTCACGAATTAATTTGGTTTCTCCGAGGAGACTCTAATATCGCTTATCTGAAAGAAAATGGGGTAAGTATCTGGGACGAGTGGGCTGATGATGCGGGAGAGCTAGGTCCAGTATATGGTGTTCAATGGAGGTCTTGGGAAAATCCGAATGGCGAGACCATAGATCAGGTAAGAGACGTTCTAAAAGAAATAGCTGTAAATCCAGATTCGCGACGCCTAATCATCAGCGCCTGGAATGTGAGTGATGTAGGCGATATGGCGCTTGCGCCCTGCCATGCTTTATTTCAATTTTATGTTGCCGACGGTAAGTTATCTTGCCAGTTATACCAGCGCAGTGGTGATGTCTTCTTAGGCATTCCTTTTAATATTGCTTCCTACGCTTTGTTAACAATGATGATTGCGCAAGTATGTGAACTGGAAGTTGGTGACTTCGTGCATACTATTGGAGATGCACATGTATATTTAAACCACTTGGAACAGACTGATTTGCAGCTGTCTAGAGAGTGTCGGACCCTTCCTGAGATGAAAATAAATTCGTCAGTGTCGAGTCTTTTTGACTTTAAGTACGAGGACTTTCAATTGGTGAACTACAACCCACACCCTCATATTAGTGCTCCTGTTGCAATTTGACCTAGGCTTAATTAAATAGTGTCAGCATCAAAATTAAGCTTGATAGCCGCGGTTGATATGGCGCTAGTTATCGGTGTAGGGGGTGAACTGCCTTGGCACCTGCCCAATGACCTTCAGAGGTTTAAGCAGCTTACGATGGGTAAGCCAATTATTATGGGTCGTAAAACCTTCGAGTCCATAGGGAGGCCTTTGCCAGGGCGTAAAAATATCGTTTTGACTAAAAATATTGATTTTTCTGTGGAGGGGATTGAGTGTTATTCCTCTCTAATCCTGGCTTTAGGTGCGTTAGAAAACGAGGAAGAAGTTTTTGTTATAGGGGGCGGGATGATTTATAAAGAGGCCTTGCCTCGGGTTACAACAATTTATCTTACCGAAGTCATGACGCAGTTGGATGGTGATGCGTACTTTCCTAATTTTGATTTGTCTGAATGGAAAGAGGTGTCTTCAGAATTGCGTGAAAGTGATGCAGACCATCTTTATTCATATCGTTTTCGCCATCTGGAAAAAATCGCCTAGCCGACTGGGTGTTGTTCTGCTTCTACCGAGAATATTTCTCTGTCTTCAAGCCGCATGGCGGTTAGTTCCCTGCCCCACACTGCTCCAGTGTCTAGTGGATATACCGAGTGTTTTTCCCATTCTACTCTAGGCAGGTTTAACGATGCCCAGTGCCCGAACAGGATGCGGGTATTTGCCGTTTTCCTAGCTGGCATCAAGTACCAAGGGACCAGTTCTGCGGAGGCGGCCATCGGAGTTCTTTTCTCGGAGAAGTTCATGGCGCCTTGTTTGGTAAAATACCTACACCGAGTCAAGCAATTTGCTATGAATCTTAGCCGGTCATTACCAGCTAGCCTATCGTTCCAAGTAGTAGGCTCATTACCATACATTGAGAGAAGAAACTCACTACTTGTGCCTTCGTTAGCTAACACCGACTCTAGCTCCTTAGATAAACCAAGAGTTTTGTCCAGCGACCATTCTGGAGGGACGCCAGCATGAACCATTGCAAAATCAAGTTTTGCATCCCAGTGGAAAAATGATTGATTTTTGAGCCACTCAACAATTTTACTGCAGTTTGGAGAAGCTAAAATATCGTGAAAAGTGTCTTTTGAGTTTTTTATTGACGTTCCTGAAGCCACTAATGCAAGTAGGTGCAATTCATGATTCCCTAGGACAATTTTTGCAGCGGGCCCTAGCCTCATAACTAGGTCGATAACGGCTAACGAAGAGGGTCCCCTATTTATGAGATCTCCAGCTAACCACAGTACGTCGGTCCGTTTGTCGAAATCGATTAATTTCAGGAGTCTTGATAGCTCATTGTGGCAGCCTTGAACGTCGCCTACTGCATAGGTCGGCAAGTTTATTTACCTGTTCTAGTGGAGGGCATTTGGAATCGCCAAGTGGAAACTAGGCACCGGGGCCTTAAATCTCGTGCCATCAGACGCAAGCATTCCATAGGAGCCATTCATTGTGCCAAAAACTGTTGAGATTTGTGAGGCGCTGCTATAGGTGAATATTTCTCCAGGCTCCAAAAGAGGTTCTTTGCCTACAACTCCTCTACCACGGACTTCCTGAGTAGCTCCTTCGCCGTCAATAATTATCCAGTGTCTATCTTCTAGACGAGCGGCTATCTCTCCCGTATTCGTTAGGGTGATCGTGTATGCGAACACGTATCGGCTCGCCCCTGGATCAGATTGGGCTTCAAGGTAGTTACTTACTCCATTGACCGAGATCTGGTAGATGATTTTTCCTTTAGGTTCCTGAAGCAAGCGACTTATTCCCTTTTCTCATTAAGTACTTTTCATATTTTTGATAATGGTTTCTAAATCTTCTAATTGTTTATGAGCCTTCTGCAGTAATTCATTTTGGGCATCAAACTCTTCCCGAGTCACTAGATTGGCCCGCTTCAGAAAAGAATGTACTAATGGTTTGGAAGTGTTTTTGAATTCTTCTGCCAGTATCCGGGGATCTTCTGGGAGAATTTTTTTAATTCGCTGTGCCAAGATTTCTATTTTTTGAAAATCAAACAATTTGGTGCCCTCTATAGATTAGCTATTTTAAGCTAATCGCCCTTAGTTAAGTCAAGCGGCGATAAAATTGCATTATTGTGGTGCGCTTTTATGATTCAGTAAATATGACCCTAGCAGGCTAGGACACAAATAATAATAGTTTTTTTTTGGCACGCATAATGCATGTATTTAGATACTCTAGCAGGAAGAGCTTAAGCTTCTTTGCTTTTTTAAGTTTAGTTTAAGACGAAAGGATAAATGAAATGAAACTGGTTACAGCAATTATTAAGCCGTTCAAGGTTGAGGCGGCCCGTGAAGCATTGTCTGATATTGGGATCCGCGGTCTAACGGTTACCGAAGTAAAAGGCTTTGGCCGCCAAAAAGGACATACAGAACTTTATAGAGGAGCTGAGTATGTTGTTGATTTCTTGCCGAAATCCAAGCTGGAAGTAGGTGTGGATGATGAACAAGTGGCTGAAGTTGTAGGGGCCATTAAAAATTCGTCTACAACAGGGAAAATTGGAGACGGGAAAATTTTCGTTACCGAGTTAACCGAAGTCGTGCGCATTAGAACTGGGGAAACCGGATCTGACGCATTGTAAGAGTTTACATAGTTTATATAATTTGGAGGATTTTAAAGTGGATGCGTCTGTAATTGAAGTCAAGTATGCAATGGACACCTTTTACTTCCTAGTCATGGGTGCGTTCGTCATGTTAATGGCGTGCGGTTTTTCTATGCTCGAGGCTGGATTGGTTAGAAGTAAAAACACAGCGGAAATTTTAACGAAAAACATCGTTCTCTACGCGGTAGCATGCACCATGTACTTGCTCTGCGGATATGCGTTCATGTACCCAGGGGAAGGAGTTAATCTGCTCTGGCCTGGTCTACCTAGTATTCTTGGAGGCGTCGATAATACTGCTGCTGATGTTATCGCTAGTGAGGGCGATATTTATTACTCCGGGTTATCGGACTTTTTCTTTCAAGCGGTCTTCGTTGCTGCTGCAATGTCAGTGGTCTCAGGAGCCGTCGCTGAGAGGATGAAGCTATGGTCATTTCTGGCATTTGCAGTTGTGATGACAGGGTTTATTTATCCTATCGAAGGCTATTGGAAGTGGGGTGGTGGCTATCTTAATGAAGCAGGGTTTCTTGATTTTGCAGGCTCTGGAGTTGTGCACATGACTGGCGCGGTTGCCGCTCTAGCTGGCGTAATGCTTCTCGGTGCCAGGAAAGGCAAGTATGCTTCAGACGGAACCGTCAATCCTATCCCAGGGGCCAACTTACCTCTTGCCACTCTTGGAACATTCCTATTGTGGTTTGGTTGGTTCGGTTTCAATGGCGGTTCTGAGCTGGTTATGTCTAATGTGGCCGAAGCTAATGCGGTGGCAATGATTTTTGTCAACACAAATGCAGCAGCAGCAGGTGGTTGTATTGCGGCTTTAATCACGGCCAGATTACTTTTTGGTAAAGCTGATCTGACCATGGTTCTAAATGGCGCATTGGCAGGGCTCGTCTCTATCACAGCTGAACCTTTAACTCCGACTCCTTTGCTAGCCACCATAATTGGTGGGATAGGTGGGGTCATAGTAGTGCTCTCAATAGTTGGCCTTGACAAGTTCAAGCTTGACGATCCGGTCGGTGCCATCTCCGTTCATGGTACTGCAGGAATTTGGGGCTTACTTGCTGTCTGCCTCAGTAATTCGGATGCTACTTTGTATGCCCAGTTGCTAGGTATTGCAATGATATTCGCTTGGGTCTTCATCACATCGTTCATAGTTTGGTCAGTGATAAAAGCTTTAGCCGGTATAAGAGTTAGCGAAGAAGAAGAAATGGAGGGTGTTGATAAATCAGAGTGTGGTTTAGATGCATATCCAGAATTTACTAAATAGCAAACAAGACCTGTAACTAACTATATGACTAGTTGAACACAGAAGCTGGA
This sequence comes from Pseudomonadota bacterium, assembly GCA_018668255.1. Classification (GTDB taxonomy): domain Bacteria; phylum Pseudomonadota; class Gammaproteobacteria; genus UBA4457. The sequence continues at coordinate 28,851 of JABISZ010000073.1, forward strand.
GAAATCTGTCTTATCTAGCTTATTTTTTGATAAAAGCGGTCTTCTATTTTGAGCCAGATAGAGAGAAAGCGGAGTGAAAATGCTACACTCACTTGTCGAACGCGTTAATAGCTCGTATTGTAAAGATGAGCTACTTTCGGGAACACTTTCTATCTTGAACCTGAATCAAGTATGACCTTAGGGAGAAAACTAGTGAAATTAATTACCGCAGTTATAAAGCCTTTCAAGCTAGAGGATGTCAGAGATGCATTGTCTGCAAATGGCATACAAGGGATGACCGTCACGGAGGTCAAAGGCTTTGGCCGTCAAAAAGGTCACACTGAGCTTTATCGTGGTGCAGAGTATGTGGTCGATTTTCTCCCTAAAATAAAACTTGAGATAGCAGTAGACGATTCTCAGCTAGATGAGACTCTGGAGATTGTGAAAGTGGCTGCCAATAGCGATTCCATCGGCGACGGTAAAATTTTTGTCAGCGATTTAATTGAAGTTGTGCGAATAAGAACTGGAGAAACAGGGAAAGACGCTTTATAGATCTCTCCTGTTTGATGGCTGTTTTACTGAGTATTCATAGGGAGTTAAAAAAGATGCAGTATTTTATTGGTATTTTGGGTTTGACTACCGTGCCCAGTTTGGCTTTGGCGGATGGGTTGGATAGCGGAGACACGGCGTGGCTTTTGACCTCGACCGCCTTAGTCTTGTTTATGACCATCCCAGGTTTAGCCCTTTTTTATAGTGGTCTAGTCCGCGCAAAGAATACATTGTCTGTACTGATGCAGTGCTTCGCTATTACTTGCTTAATGTCTCTGTTGTGGATGTTTGCGGGTTACGGGCTAGCCTTTGGAGATGGCGGAGCCTGGAATAATTTTATAGGCAGTGGCAACATTATGCTGGCGGACGTGACGCGTGCCGGAATGAGCGGGGCTGTTCCAGAAACCGTATTCATTATGTTTCAAATGACATTTGCCGTGATTACTCCCGCTCTCATAGTTGGGGGCTTCGCTGAAAGGATGAAGTTTTCGGCTGTTCTTGTATTTAGTACTCTCTGGATGTTTGTTGTATATGTGCCCGTATGCCATTGGGTATGGGGTGGAGGTTGGCTCGCTCAGATGGGCTTGCTTGATTTTGCGGGCGGCACTGTTGTCCATATCAATGCTGGTGTCGCCGCGATAATTGCGGCGATGGTTCTGGGGAAACGTAAGGGATTTCCTAATAGTGCAATGCCACCGCATAACTTAACTATGACTGTCACTGGGGCTGCAATGCTTTGGGTAGGATGGTTTGGTTTTAATGCTGGCAGCGCAGTTGCCGCAAATGGGGACGCCGGAATGGCGATGTTAGTGACACATATATCCGCAGCAGCCGGTTCTCTGGCATGGATGTGTATTGAATGGGTAAAACATGGGAAACCGAGTGTCTTAGGCATAGTAACTGGAATGGTCGCCGGACTGGGCACTATTACCCCTGCATCAGGATATGTAGGCCCCATTGGCGCGCTAGTCATTGGGATTTCGGCGGGGATAGTTTGCTATTACAGCACTCAATATATTAAGCGGACGTTGAAAATCGACGACTCGCTAGATGTTTTTCCTGTGCATGGGGTAGGAGGCATACTAGGTACTATTTTTGCTGGCGTTTTCGTAGCAGAGCAGTTTGGTGGGATTGGATATGCTCAGGGAGTTACGATGAGTTCCCAGCTGATTGTGCAACTGTATGGAGTTCTTGCCACTACCTTTTGGTGCGGCATTATGACATTAGTGTTGTTATTGTTAACCAAGAAGCTAGTTGGTTTAAGAATCACTGAGGATCAAGAAAATGTTGGCTTAGATGTTTCTGAGCATGATGAGCGGGGCTATATCATATAGTTGTAAGGCTTGTTTGCTTTGGTTAGTCAGCGAGTCTCACTATTATTAAATAATGAAAAATTACTTTGAAAAAAAGACAAGGTTTAGTAATTTTTTCTGCGTTGCAGGTACGCCGATCGCGCATAGTAAATCCCCTGTGATTCATACTTTGTTTGGTGAAGGCGTAAATCTAGAATTGACATATGAAAAAGTTGAGGTGAGTTCTGGGTGCTTAGGAGTAGCGATAGAGCAGTTTAAAAAAGCCGGTGGGATAGGAATGAATGTCACAGTTCCTTTAAAGGAAGAGGCTTTTGATATCGCGGATGATCAATCTGATAGAGCTATTAAAGCTGGTGCAGCAAATACTTTGTGTTTCAAAGATGGAAGAATAGTTGCTGACAATACCGATGGTAGCGGAATTGTTCGTGATCTTAAGCTGAATAATTCTATTACTTTAGAAGGAAAAACGATCTTGATTTTAGGAGCGGGTGGCGCTGCCAAGGGCATTATTCCTGCCTTGATTAAGGAAAACCCTTTCTCGATAAAAGTCAGTAACCGCACAATCTCCCGTGCTGAAGCACTGGTGGAATTCACCAAGGACTATCCTTTAGAGGTACTAGAATGGGGAAAAAAATTAAGTTACCGTCCAGACATCGTCATAAACGCTACGTCTTTAAGCTTGTCAAATGACCTCCCGGCGATCGGTAGTCAAACCATAGGGCCTGGGAGTGTTGTTTACGACATGGCGTACACTGTTGGACCTACCAATTTTATGCGCTTTTCCGAATCACTGGGTGCTACTCAAATATTGGATGGACTTGGTATGTTAGTTGAGCAAGCTGCTGAAGCGTTTTTCCTCTGGCATGGTATATTTCCAGACACTTCTTCGATTATTGAATATTTGCGTAATGAGAATAGTTCAAATGCCTAGAGCAGGCCGTTCATCTTATCGACAGTGTTTGGCAGCCATAATACGGCATTAGGGAAGGATATAATCAGAGCAAGCACAATGATCTGTATCAGTACAAAGGGAGTGATCCCTTTATAAATGTGTGAGAGCTTTATCTCGGGTGGAGAGACCGCTTTGAGATAAAAAAGTGAAAAGCCAAATGGTGGTGTTAGAAAAGACGTTTGAAGATTGACTGCTATGATTAACGCGAACCATAGCAAGTCGATGCCAAGGCTTCTAGCTATCGGTTCGAGTATAGGTACCACAATAAAACAAATTTCAACGAAATCTAGGAAAAATCCTAGAATAAAAATAACCACCATACTCACAATAACAAACGTGAACTGGCTACCAACACCAGTCGTATAAAAAAGACTACTCACAGCCTGATCGCCTCCTAGACTTTTAAAGACCATCCCGAAAGCCGTTGCTCCGACAAGAATTAGAAAAACCATGCTAGTCAGCTTCACCGTTTCTAAGGCGGCGCTGTTCAGTATTGACCACCGCATTCGCTTTCGGCTAACGGCAATTAGAATAGCCCCTAAAGCGCCAAGGGCAGCCGATTCAGTCGGCGATGCTATCCCCAGAAAAATCGAGCCTAGCACTGATAGCATTAAGACTAGCGGGGGCGTTAGAGACTTGATTATTTCGGCTCTCGAGAAAGTGCCTTCTTTTAATGTTACAGCAGGAGCGACAAGAGGATTTTTCCTAGAAATCACCATTACGTAGGAGATGTATAAGCCGACGAGTAGTAAGCCAGGCAGCAGTGTTGCCATGAAGAGCCTGCCCACAGGGACCCCCATAATGTCAGCAAGAAGTATCGCTACTATACTTGGTGGAATTACCTGTCCTAGGGTCCCTGAGGCTGCTATTGTGCCACAAGCCAGAGAGCGGTCATATCCATGTCTAAGCATTGTTGGTAATGCAATCACCCCCATAGTGACGACTGTGGCGCCGGCCACTCCTGTAGTAGCAGCGAGTAAAGCACCAACGAGTATCACTGCAATAGCAAGGCCGCCCTTTTTTTTCCCAAAAAGCGCAGCGCTAGTCTCTAGTAAGTCTTGTGCTAGGCCAGATTTTTCGAGAATAACGCCCATTAATACGAACAAAGGGACTGCCAGTAAGGTAAAGTTAGTCATTATTCCCCAAATTCGAAGGGGCAGTAGCTGAAAGAAGTCTATTCCTAAAGCAAATGTACCGAAGAAGATAGACACAGCGCCAAGAGTAAAAGCGACGGGATAACCCAACAAAAGAGCAGGAATTATCACTACGAACATTCCTAATGCATAATATTCCATAGGGATTAAACTTTATTCCTCTCGCGAAAGGCTGCTAAGGCAGTGATAATGCCTTGAATACACAGTAGTGAGGCTCCTAACGGAATCAATGACTTAACTATCCACCGGTGAGTGAGGCCACCAGGGTCTGGAGAAGTCTCGGCATAGTCGAATGCATCGAATACAAAAGCACCCGAGCTCCACACGATAACGCCACAAAAAGGGAGTAGGAAAAAAAGAGCTCCAAGCAGGTCAATCAGCTTTCTTGTGCGCTGACTGCAGAATTTACTTTTAAAAAAAATGTCCACTCTAACATGTTGGTCACACCTCAAAGTGTAAGCCGAACCTAGCAAGAAAACAGCACTAAAAAGGTGCCATTCGAGCTCCTGAAAAGCTACAGAGCCTTGATTTAAGAAGTAGCGCATGAACACATCAAGAGCAGTCACGGCCATTAGAAGAACTAGAGCATATGCGGACAACTGTCCGAAGAGATCGATAATAAGACCGGGGGTTTTTGTAATTCGTTTACTAAACATTTGGCTTGTTGAGATGCACTTTAATTTTACTGATAATTCCCTATATTATCATGAACAAAGCAGGCAATCTTCATGCATGATTCGACGCTTTAAGGCGCTTGGAAGTGTAATTTTTCTGAGTGGATTTGATAATTTATGCACACTTACTTTGCTCGAACACCACAGAAGTAGCAACTTATCGTATAAAAGCACTAATTAGCTCTTACATAGTTACTTAAGTATATGTTTATGCTCAATTTATTTTAAAAATGGCTAATTTTTGACCGATCTATCAATGTAAGCCTGTTTTGCGGCCTTCAGGAACTCTTTGTCTAGCTTGTTCACAAGGTTATCCACAGAAACTGTGGGTAACCTTGTGAAGTCTTCTACAGTTATATTTTTCAGCAGGTCTCGTGTTTAAGGTGAGTGTCTCCGTGACTGGCTGCGCTAGCTATAGAGACTAACTAAAGTGAATGAAATTTCCTCTTTGCCAGTGCTTCATAAGAGGAGATAGAGATATTTTCCGCGCGGTCTTTCGGATCTATTCCAGCTTCTCTCAGAGCATCTGCAGTGAAAATTTTACATAGTGAGTTCGCGATAGTTTTACGCCTGGTATTAAATGCAGTTCGGACGATGTCTTCCAGGCATTTTTCGAAATCGGGTGATACGTCATGTTCTTTTTTGATGAACCTCACGACAGCAGACTGCACTTTTGGGATTGGCTCAAAAGAGTTCTTATCAACCTGAAAATGGTACTCTATTTGTGCTTTCCTTTGAGCCATTATTGATAATCGACCATATGGTTTTGTACCACATATCGCGGTGAAACGCTCAGCAACTTCCTTCTGAAGCATGAATATCATTTCCGACCATATCCCTCGGTAATTTAATAGTTTGATGATTAGAGGTGTAGCGATATTGTAAGGAAGGTTGCCGACAATCTTCCACTCCGTAGAATTGATAGTTAGCTTTTCTATATCGCAATTTAAAATATCTTCGTTCGAAGCTAAAAAATTATCAGCCTCCCTATAGTGATTTTTCATTTGTGCATATAGGTTTCGGTCAATTTCTACCGCTGTTACTCTCGAACCAGCATCTACAAGATGATCAGTAAGGGCTCTTGCTCCTGGCCCGACCTCTAATATGTGTTCCTCGGGCTGTGGCCGAATTAGGCTGATTATTTTGTCAATAACATATTCATCGGTAAGGAAATTTTGACCGAACCGTTTTCGAGCCCTTGGAAGGTTCATTTTTTTTGGCTTTTTTGCGTTGTTACTATGGCTTTTGCAAGGTCAATGGCTGCGATAAGACTTCCTACCGAAGATTTACCAGTACCTGCTATGTCTAATCCCGTTCCATGATCCACGGATGTTCGCACTATAGGTATGCCTAAAGTGACATTGACAGCCTCTCCAAAACCCAATGTTTTGAGGGCTGTCAAGCCTTGGTCATGGTACATACTTATAATGGCATCGTATTTTTCTTGCTGTGATGCTGTAAACGCACTATCAGCGGATACTGGCCCTGTAACTTTTATACCTGTATTTCTTAATTCCATGGCTGCTGGAGAGATTATCGTAATTTCTTCCTGACCTAGGTATCCGCCCTCTCCTGCATGGGGGTTGAGCCCACATAACCAGATATTAGGTGAATTTATCCCAAATTTCTCGTTTAATTCTTGATGAACAATGGTTGTGACGTGTTTTATTAGTGTGCTCGTAACTGCATTGGGAACGTCTTTTAAGGGGATGTGAGTAGTTAACAGGACTACTCGGAGTTTGCCAGACACTAACATCATCACGGGCCGCTGTGAGCCTAGTCTGTCTGCCAGATATTGGGTATGACCAGAAAATCGAACCCCAGCCTGGTTAATGATTTCTTTACTGATGGGACCAGTCGTTATCGCGTCTAGCTTACAGAAGCTGCAGGCATCAATTGCTTGATCGAGGCAGTCTAAGACATAACTAGAATTGTCGGGATTAGGCTCGCCAGGAACTACTTTTGCTTTTGACTGGACAGGAACGATCTGCATGGTACCGGGTTTATGCGGTTGCGCAGACTCTACTCCTTCAAGCTCGACGATATTGAGATTGATATGAAGCAATTTAGCACGGTCCGCAATTATTTGAGGATCTGCATAAACAAGAGTTTTTTCAGTTCTTTCAAGCTGGCTAATTGCTATCGCAATATCGGGACCTATGCCGCTTGGCTCACCTGGAGATAGCGCAATCTTCAGGTTTTGTCTTGGATCAGTTGTTACGATGTTCGACATAGGCTTCATCTCGGAGCCGCCTGAGCCAATATTGTCGTCGCTCATCTAGTTTTTGCTGCCGAATCGCTCTCCGCCCTCTATCCCTTCGAATTGCCTCCGTACCATCAAAGTTTCTTGTTTCTGTAACTTGGAGAATGTGGAAGCCAAATTCTGATTCAAATGGTGGACTCACCATTCCGACGTCGATTGCGGTCATAATCTCTTCAAATTCAGGGACCATTTCTCCTTCACTTACCCAACCTAAATCACCCCCTTGCAGAGCCGAAGTCCTATCATCAGAGTTTGTTCTGGCAATCTGCGCAAAATTGTCATCTCCCTCTAAGTCAAAACGTTTTTTTAAATTACTTATTCTATTAGCAACTTGTGCCATAGGCAGCAATTCATTGGGAGAAATAAGTATATGCCGAGTTTTATATTGCGGGATCATGAATTCTTCCAGATTACGTTTATCCGTAAGTTGAATGATATGAAATCCACTGGCATTAGTTATTATGCCGCTATTCTCGCCGACTTTTAATGCACTGATAGAGTCAGCGAAAAGCCCGGGCACTTGGCTTCCTTTTCTCCACCCGAGATCTCCTCCTTCCAGCGCTTGTTGTCCGTCAGAAACACTTATCGCAACTTCACCAAAGTCCTCGCCAGTCTCTATCAAACCTAGCGCTTCCTCTGTTTTTTCCCGAGCTTTTTGGATTTGTTTGTTGTCGGCTTCAGAGGGTACAGATATCAAAATATGTGAGATACGATATTCTTGAAGTTCCGCAGTATTCGACTCGTTACGGAGGTAGTTATCTATTTCGGTTTCTCGCACACGAACTTTATTATCTACTTCAGTTTTCCTGAGCTTTGATATAATGATTTCTTGACGTATTTGTTCTGCGAATACATCAAACTCATAGTTTTCAGAGGCTAGCACTTCTTTGAACTGCTCTAGGTTGAGATTGTTTTGTTTGGCCATATCCATTATGGCCAGTTTTAAAACATCGTCTCCGACCTCAATTTTTATTTGCTCGGCATATTGGAGCTGGATTTTTTCTAGGACTAATCTCTCCATAACTTGTCGCTCTAGGACGGCATTTGGAGGCATTCGAGTCGCCTGTTGCTGCATTTGAAATTTGACGCGATCAGTTTGCTCGTCTAGCTCGCTTTGCATCACAACATCCTGCTCTACTATAGCGACTATTCGGTCAAGTTCTTCAGCGCAGATGCTGAAACTAGTCCATGGGAGGGCAACAAGAGCAAGAACCGCAAATAAAGATGAAAGCCCTGTGGGTTTCTTTTTAGTTGCTATAAGAGAAGAAATTAGTTTTGGCAACACAAACATACGGCTACTTTTTTTTGTCGATGAATAATTATACCGCAAAACTATCAGTGTAAGGCAGTCGTTTTCTATCTTTTTCTTGGTAGGGTGAGGATTTTAATTAAATGGACTTCTAGATTCAGGAAGGTGTCTAGATATGATAGGGTCACGCCCTTTCCCGAGTCCCATCAGCCCTCTTAGTCTCAATTGGACAAACACACCAGTAATGAATTCAGGTTCAGAACTTATGTTGGTCCCATTCAAATATCTCTGTCCGACAATGCTGACACTCCAGCAACAACTGTCATACTCCACGCCGCCAAATGCCTCAAGAGTCGTCTTGTCGTGTATTGTATAGCTCCACATTCCAATCAGCGACATATTCTTAAATGTAGGAACAGGTAATCGAAATGAAGTGTCCACCTGTTCTATATTCTGGCTCGAGCTATTAGGTGCCCTAGTGAATCGGTATGCGGCTTTTAAGATGGTGTTTTGATCTGGTTGGTAATTGAAAGAGATCGCTTTTCTTTCAGTTTTTTGGGATTCTGGCTCCCACACCAGAGAACCTGTTATTTTCGTTGTAGAAGACAGGTTTAGTTCTCCCTCAGCGAATAGGTTTGAGAGCGTATTGTTAGAGTATGTCTGCCCAGGGAGGGTGATTTCTCGTCTATCGAGGTGGAATACTTGTCCAATGCTAATAGACATGATTTGTCGTCCAGTGTCCTTGTGGGATAGCCGCGATGATACTCCAAAGGTCACGCGGTTTGCATCGCCAACTCTGTCGCCACCAAACTGAGTATAACCTCCCGAAAACCGATGAGGCAGGTACATGGTATGAGTGTTTATATCCATTGCTCCCGTATCAAAAATAGGGAGGTTGTCTTGGTTCACTTTAGGGACATATAGATAGTAGACTCTTGGCTCTAGAGTTTGAAAGAGATTCTTTCCCCAGAGCGAGAAATTACGCTCCGCAAAGAGAGTCGCATCGATGCTTATAATAGGGACTGTTCGAGACTCGTCGTCATAGATATCATTGGGATCATCGTTAAAATACTCTGTGTGCGCGACCACAATTTTAGGAATGATCTGCAGGTACGGTTTTCGGTAACTGTAAGCTAGAGATGGGGCTGCTGTGGCGCGAATACTGCTAAGGCTCTGAGATTTGTAGAAATAGCTAGCATCCGATTTAATTGCAGCTTCAAATCCATTGTCTGTTTTGAAAATATGTCCTAACTCGAGCCGCGGTAGTATTTTATAAGGTCTAGCCGCTGCGGGTAGATCATCTACTAACGTCTGATAGTCTTGTGTCACAGCATAGAATCGGGTGCCTTCCTTTTCATAAGCGAACTCTAATTTTCGCTCCAGGAACGACTGTGATGAAGCCCCCATAGTGTTGCCAAAATCTTTGAAATACTCATTGTCAGATACGTTGTTAAACAAAAGGTTTAAGCGGCCTCGATTATCAAAAAACAATTGGTGGTGTTCAACCGAGAGATATGACCTGTCTTGATTGCCTCGGACATCGTCGCCAGACAAATACTCTCCATTTATAGTTCCAGAATAGGTAGGATTGAGATATCGATATTCTCCGTCAAGCATAATGCCACGATCTTGTATTATACGAGGAGAAATAGTGGCGTCTTGATTGGGAGCTATATTCCAGTAATAAGGCAGTTGTGTGTCGAACCCAGATTCGTTGCTGGTACCGAATACGGGCGCCAAAAATCCCGATTTTCTTTGCTTGGTAGTAGGAAAATTAACATAAGGCATATAAAAGACGGGTACATCCATAAATCTTACTATAGCGTTACTTGCGGACGCACGCTCATTACTATGGTCTACCCTGAGCGCGCTTGCATGTAGTCGCCAAGCTTCAGAAGTCACAGGGCAAGTGGTATACTCGACGTTCTTAAACACGCTGATGTCTTCTGCTGAGTTATGTACGATTTTAGAAGCAGTTCCCCTCCCTGGGCCTTCACCAAGCCAATATTTTCCGTCCGAGAGTAAAGCTGTTTCGTTTTGTGAGTCGAATTTGATAGCGTCTCCAGTCCAAACCATACCTTTGTCCCAGAGATGCGCGCGTCCCTCAGCGTTATAGATACCAGTATCCTTATCATAAGTGACTACTTCAGCTCTGATTGATTGAGAATTTTTGATTACCTCGACATTTCCTTGAAATTGACTTGGGCCATCCTGCACAACCCTCGAGCTCTGCGCTCTGATTTCCGTGCTTCCAAATTCAATACTATCGGGATCGCTGTATAAGGGACGTTCAGGCTTAAATTGTCCACTTGGGCAGAATTGCCAAGTCTTCTCTCCAAGTTCGTTCGCCGGTGAGCTTTGTGAATAGTAAATACAGATACAAATAACAGAGTAGATGATCTGTTTAACTGACAAGCCATGTCGTGTTTTCAATAGTGAGTTAACTGTTGTGTCCTCAATTAATCCAAGCCGGCGGGTAGGGTATGTAAAAGTGTCATAGATTGACCAGCCATTCAATAGGCCGTTATTGGTTTATTCATGTTGCACAATTATATTAAGCCGCTTTGAGTTTTTTAATAGTCGGAGTTGCGGTGCTTAATGAGTTTTTCTACTTTATCAAGTTTTAGCTGGGCATTGCTTTCAGCTAGAATTGCTAATTTGTCTTGGTTGGTGGGTTCCAAAAACTCAGCAAGGCGATAAGCAACCCAGCTGGCCTCTCCAAGTATTGGTGGTGCTAGTGTGTCGGGTTCTCGATGATTCATTAAAATCTTTTTTAGTAAGCTTACTGGCTTTGAACGTGAATCTAATATCTTTTCATTATGAGTCAGATGAGGCTGGGTTCGACCTACTGTTAGTCCATTACTTTCAAGGCTATAACTATTTACTTGGAAGGGCTCGGTGCCTTGAACTGTGATGTGGAGCAAGCCGTCAGGCCCTTGATCAAACGATACTATTTTTGCGAGCGTCCCTATTTCTTCGATATCTAGATTAATAGTGTTTTCTGAACTTGCTTTAATTAGGACGACTCCAAACTCTTGTTGCTTCTTCAGGCAATCCTTAATCATGTCTAGATATCGTATTTCAAAAATCTTTAGCTCTAACAACCCTTTTGGAAATAAAACGACGTTCAGCGGAAATAAAGGGATCGTGTCTGGGTATTGTATAGGCGTCTTCATGGGGTTTTTATCTTTTGCGCTAATGTGGTCGGAATCATCGCAGCCGAGCTGTTACTCATCGACAAGACAGTGTCGCCATGCCTTATTCTTTTTAGAACACCTTGAATCAACTCACTGGGAGAGTGGTGGAACTCAAGCATACGCGCGTCTGCGAGCAGCCCTTGGACATCCCATTGGCAATCTTCCGGAAGTAGGATAAAAACTTCGTCGGCATTCTCGAGAGCATTGGCAAGTTGGTTCTTGTTGGCACCCATTATTAGGCTATTCGACCGAAATTCGACAATGGCGAGTAATCTACGTTCATCAGATAGACTTTTTACGGCGTTGATAGCGGCTTTGATGGCGGTAGGGTGATGGGCGAAGTCATCAAAAATATACACTCCGCCATACTCGCCGCAAAACTCTAATCGTCGGCGGACATTTTTGAATTTCACCATTGCGGAGAGTCCGCTTTCTATGTTTTCTGCCAACGAATCTACGGCACACATCGCCGCGACCATATTTTCTGTATTATGCTTACCAAATATCGAGCATTCAGTTTTTAATTCCTTTCCATCCGGACCTATGACGGTGATTTCTTTGCCTGCGTCGTTTTCTTTACTTGTCTTCCATTCACAATCGCCGTCATTCCCAAAAGTCCGTACTTCGGACCAGCAGCCCATTTTTACCGTGTCTTTTACTGTTTGGGCATGCTCAGAGTGAATTATGGTCGCTTCCGCAGGCATGGTTCGTATTAAGTGATGAAATTGCTTTTTTATGGCTTCTAGATCTTTAAAAATATCCGCATGATCAAATTCTAAATTATTAATAACTAAAGTTCTTGGTCGGTAGTGGATAAATTTCGAGCGCTTGTCGAAAAATGCGGTGTCATACTCGTCAGCCTCGATCACGAAGTATTTGGATTCTCCCAGTCTTGCAGAGACCTTAAAATTCCCCGGGACACCTCCGATGAGGAAGCCAGGAGAGAGGCCAGAATTCTCGAGAATCCAGGCAATCATGCTCGTCACCGTGGTTTTTCCATGTGTCCCAGACACCGCAATTACATGGCGTCCCGATAGCACTTCTTTTTTGAGCCACTCGGGGCCTGACATGTAAGGTATATCATTGGTTAACACAAACTCCACGCATTCATTGCCGCGGGTAAGTGCGTTACCGATCAAAACCAAATCAGGCTTCTCACAGAAGTTATTGGCCGAGTAAGAATCAAAGACTTTTATATCCATTCCGGCAAGTATATCGCTCATGGGCGGGTAAATGGACAGGTCTGCGCCCGAGACAACATGCCCTTTTTCCCTCGCAAGAGAGGCTAACCCTGCCATGAATGTTCCGGCAATCCCTAGGATATGAATATGCATAATAGATCTGTCGTTATATTGTCAGCCTCAGGCCGGAGCATCAATAGTTACCAGCGCAATTCTATTCATGAAAAGTGATATTTTATGCGATTAAGAGTAATGGGACACCACATACTGTTCTAGTAGTTGCTTAAACTCATTAGCAATGTTTTCTCCTCGAAGAGTTACATGCTTCTCACCATCTACAAACACTGGAGCCGCTAACCCTTCTCCCGTCCCGGGAAGGCTTATCCCTATGTTAGCGTGCTTGCTTTCTCCGGGACCGTTCACTACGCATCCCATTACCGCGAGACTCATATCTTCTACCCCAGGATGAATGTCTTTCCATTTCGGCATTTGGGTTCTGACATACGCTTGTATATCTTGAGCTAGCTCTTGGAATACCGTACTGGTGGTTCTGCCGCATCCGGGGCAAGCGATTACCAAGGGCGTAAAAGATCGTAGACCCATGACTTGTAAAAGTTCTTGTGCGACTACGACCTCTTGTGTTCGATCCCCGTCAGGCTCGGGTGTTAAGGATATCCGGACGGTGTCTCCAATCCCTTCTTGCATGAGTATGCTCATGGCTGCAGAGGACGCGACAATTCCTTTTGACCCCATCCCTGCTTCAGTGAGCCCTAGATGCAAAGGGTAGCTGCACTGTTTTCCAAGTCTTCTATATACATTGATAAGATCTTGTACATCACTACATTTACAAGAAAGGATAATTTTCGACTTCTCAAGTCCAATTTCTTCAGCCTGACGAGCGCTGTTAAGCGCTGAGAAAATAAGAGCGTCATAGGCGACTTCTTTCGCTGATTTTGGCACCTTTAGTTCATTATTTTTATCCATCATTTTCGCAACTAGAGAGGGATCTAGGCTGCCATAATTCACGCCGATCCGAACTGGCTTATTTTGCGCGATGGCAACCTCGATTATGGTTGCAAATTGGTCATCTCGTTTCCTACCAAACCCAACATTGCCGGGGTTTATCCTATATTTGGCGAGTGCTTCCGCACACTCTGGATATTTAGTAAGTAGAATATGTCCGTTGTAGTGAAAATCACCAACAAGTGGGACCGCACAGCCCGTAGAGTCGAGTAGCTCGCGAATTTTACTCACCTTCTGCGCAGCTTCTTCGGTGTCGACCGTTATTCGGACAAGCTCTGACCCAGCGGCTGCCAAAGCTTTAACCTGTTTGACAGTGCTAATTGCGTCCGATGTGTCTGTATTAGTCATTGATTGAACGACAATCGGCGCGCCACCACCTACTGGTACACCACCTACCAGGGTTTGTAAGGACCGCCTGCGTTCATATAAATTAGGATTACTCAATTTTTTTCTCGTAGATTTTTAAGGCTTTCAAGGACATGAGTATATTATACACTAGCCGACACGCTTGGAGCCTATTGGTTTAAGGAGCGCCTTCTAAATACGCTTATGTTCAGGGTTCAGAGATAGGGTACTATCTTGACTTGCTGCTTTACAACAGCTTGCCACATTCATTAGATCAACAGGTTTTGAAAAGTCGAGGACAGAAGTATGAAAAAAGTAAGCAAGACAAACGATGAGTGGCGAGTAGCGCTTACCCCGGCTGCCTATACTGTGTGCAGGGAGCATGGTACCGAGCCACCATTTTCCGGAGAGTATGACGGATGCAAAAAGAAAGGAGTATATGAGTGTGTTTGTTGTCAGGCTAGTTTGTTTCGCTCTGAAGACAAGTATGATTCTGGTTCAGGTTGGCCTAGTTTTTGGCAAGCGCTCGATGACATGAGTGTCGTGCTTAAGGAAGACCATAGTCTTGGCATGATGCGTATCGAAGTCATATGTGCGGTTTGTGATTCTCATTTAGGCCATGTTTTTCCGGATGGGCCTAAGCCGACAGGCTCGCGTTACTGCATTAATTCTGTGGCGTTACTTCTCAAAGAGGCAGAGTAGAGTTATCACTAGATTTCAGGACTTAGTGCGAAGAATATATTAAGTCTTCGGCAAGGTGACTCCTATTTGCCCTTGATATTTACCCTGTCTATCCGCGTAGGATGTTTCACAAGGATCGTCTGATTGGAGAAAGATAAGCTGAGCTACTCCTTCGTTGGCATAAATTTTTGCAGGTAAAGAGGTGGTGTTTGAAAATTCTAGAGTGATATGACCCTCCCACTCAGGTTCCAATGGAGTGACATTTACAATTATGCCACATCTTGCATAGGTGGATTTACCCAAACATATAGTTAGAATATCTCGTGGGATTTTGAAATATTCGATTGTGCGAGCTAAAGCAAAAGAGTTTGGAGGAATGACGCAAACGTCTTTTTGAACATCGACAAAGTTACCTGAGTCGAAATTCTTGGGGTCGACAGTCGTTGAGTTCAGGTTGGTAAATACTTTGAATTCATTAGCACACCTGACATCGTACCCATAGCTTGATGTTCCAAAAGAAATAATTCGCTCTCCTTCAAGTGTTTTAACTTGATAGGGTGCGAAAGGGTTAATAAGGTCATGGCTTTGTGCCATGTTTCTTATCCATTTGTCTGACTTTATTGGCAATTTATTGCGTCTCCATAGGTTTAAGTATTCTGGATCACTATTTTGGGGAACTTAGAAGAGAAGTCACGAGCCTTTAGTGCTAGCCGAGCAGCTATTTTTCTTGCTATCTCTCGGTAGCTTTTCGCTATTTCTGAATCAGGTTCAATCGCCGCAGTAGGCCTACCATTGTCGACTCCTTCGCGAATTTTAATATCTAGTGGAAGCGACCCCAGCATCTCTATTTCGTATTGTTTTGCCATTGACTCCCCCCCTCCCGAGCCAAAAATATGTTCTGAGTGCCCACATTCACTGCATATATGGACGCTCATGTTCTCGATAACTCCAAGGACCGGTACGTTAACCTTTTCGAACATCTTAAGTCCTTTTCTCGCGTCGAGTAATGCAATGTCTTGCGGAGTGGTGACGATTACCGCTCCGCTCACTGGGATTTTTTGACACAAGGTAAGCTGTATGTCTCCGGTGCCCGGTGGGAGATCTATTATCAAGTAATCTAGATCATGCCAGTTAGTATCGTTGATCAGCTGCTCTAAAGCCCCTGTTGCCATCGGTCCACGCCAAATCATAGGAGTGTCTTCTTCTACTAGATTGCCGATAGACATCGTCTGTAATTGGTAGCTAACTTTGGGCTCCATAGATTTTCCGTCCTTACTGTCAGGGCGGCCTTGGGTACCAAGCATTCGAGTCTGACTGGGTCCGTATATGTCCGCATCCAGAACTCCTACTTTGCCACCTTCTTGTTGTAACGCTATGGCTAAATTCGCAGCTGTTGTCGATTTCCCTACCCCACCTTTTCCGGAGGCAATAGCAATAACATTTTTAACTTGGCTGAGAGGTTTTGTGCCTTTTTGGACTTCTCTGGCAAGTATTTTTGAGGTAACTTGAAATTCAATGTTGCCAACATTTAGCCCAGAACATAGGGATTCTAGTCTTCGGACTAGGATTTCTCGGTAATTATCAACAGGGAATCCGAGTTGAATCTCTACTGTAGTCCCTTGATCGTGCGTATGGATGTTTTTAAGAGCTCCTGAACTTATCAGATCTTTGCCAAGATACGGATCTATTTGATTTTCAAGTAGCTCTTTGATTTCATTTTCTGTGGTGTTCATTTCGGGATTCCGAGGACGAAAAAGATTTATTTTACACTAATAGCTGTATTTGCGGTTGCTTACTATAATGTGTCATGTATTTTTATTAATAAATGGTTGTGATGTCGGACGATTATGGAAGAACCCAAGAGAAAAATCTTAGTAACGAGTGCGCTACCATACGCAAACGGACCAATTCATATAGGTCATATGGTGGAGTACATCCAGACAGATGTATGGGTCCGATTTCAGAAAATGAGAGGTCACGAGTGTTATTTTGTTTGCGCAGATGATGCCCATGGAACTCCAATTATGCTTAAGGCTGAAGCTGAGCAGGTGTCACCAGAAGTGTTGGTTGAGCGAATTAGCCGAGAACATCAGCGAGACTTCAGTGCTTTTGGCATTGGGTTTGACAATTATCACTCAACGCATTCAGACGAAAACCGAAACATATCTGAGTTTATATACGGACAGTTAAGGAAAGATGACTTGATTGTAGCCCGCACGATAGAGCAGGCGTACGATCCAGTTAAGAGAATGTTTCTTCCAGACCGATTCGTTCGAGGAACGTGCCCAAGGTGTGGTGCGGTCGATCAATACGGGGACAGCTGTGAGGCTTGCGGCGCAACATATTTGCCTACAGATTTAATTGACCCACTTTCTGTAGTGTCTGGCGTTACGCCAGAGTTGAAAAAATCGGAACATCTTTTCTTTACTCTTGCTAAATTCCAGAATGTCTTACGTGACTGGATAGCGAACACTGACTTGCATCCTGGTGTGGTAAAAAAACTGGAAGATTGGTTTGAAACAGGGCTGAAAGATTGGGATATTTCGCGAGATGCACCTTATTTTGGTTTTGAAATACCTGACAATCCTGGAAAGTTCTTCTACGTATGGTTGGATGCTCCCGTCGGTTATCTTGCTAGTTTTAAAAATCTCTGTGAGTCTGAAAAAATAGATTTCGAATCATATCTTCGGCCTGAAAGTGATGCTGAGCTTTATCATTTTATTGGTAAAGATATCATGTATTTCCACACTCTTTTTTGGCCAGCGATGCTTAAAGGTGCTGGGTATCGGTTGCCTACGAATGTTTTTGTGCATGGGTTTCTCACTATAGATGGCAAGAAAATGTCTAAATCAAGAGGGAGTTTTATTAAGGCTGAAACTTACCTTTCTTTCCTTAGCCCAGATTATCTGCGGTATTACTTTTCTGCGAAATTATCGTCAGGGATTGAGGATATTGACCTGAATTGGGATGATTTTGAAGCTCGAGTTAATAGCGATCTTGTGGGTAAGTTCGTGAATATTGGAAGCCGTTGTGCAGGTTTCATAACGAAACGCTTCGATAGTAAGCTTGCTGATGAGATTGCAAATACAGAATTAATGCGATCGTTTTCATCTGCATCTGCTGATATTGCTGGCTTTTATGAAGAGCGAGAATATGGGAGGGCGATACGGGAAATTATGGGGCTTGCTGACCAGGCAAATCGCTATATTGATAATGAGAAGCCTTGGGTTCTAGCAAAACAAGAGGGCGCCGATAGACATCTCCATCTCGTTGTTACGATGGGGATTTTGCTATTTCGTATGTTAGCGATATATCTAAAGCCTGTTATTCCTGAACTCATTCTGGAAATTGAAAAATTTTTAGGCGAGCCTTCCTTATTCTGGTCTGATATTCATGCCGTTCCCCTAGGGAATACTATTAACAAATTTATCCCGCTAATTGAACGGGTAGAATCAGGGAAAATCGTGAAAATGATAGACGAAGTAAAAAGAGATGTAGACAAAGAAAAGGCAATAGTCAAACAGGAGCCTGAGAAGCAAGGGCATCAAATTTCTATTGAGGACTTCTTGAAAATCGACTTACGGGTGGCGAAGATAGTTACGGCTTCTAGTGTGATTGGTGCTGATAAGCTTTTGAAACTGGAGCTAGATGTTGGCGGTGAGCAGCGGCAAGTATTTGCAGGGATAAAGCAAGCCTATGATCCAGAGGGATTAGTGGGGAAGATGGTGGTAGTTGTTGCTAATTTAGCGCCCCGAAAAATGCGGTTTGGCGTCTCTGAAGGGATGATATTAGCTGCCGGCCCAGGTGGTAGCGAAGTGTTTTTGCTGGAACCTTCCGACGGATCCGAGTCTGGTATGAAAATTAAATAATATAGCTACACTTGATGCGTGGTGGTGTTTCTTTGAAAAAAATGAACAGAAAAGAACTGCTGCATAGTCTGCTTCCGCAAACACAGTGCAGACGTTGTGGGTTTGCTGATTGCGAGTCCTATGCCGACTCTATGAATAGCGGCATTTCCTCACCAAACTTATGCCCTCCTGGCGGAGAGGCTACCCGCGAAGAACTTTTCAGTGCTTTAGGAATGCCGGTCGATCCCATAGGGCCTATCCATGAAGACGAGGAGATATTGACTGCGCTAATCTATGAAGATGAATGCATCGGATGTACGAAATGCATCCAGCAGTGCCCCACTGATTCCATAATTGGCGCACAATCATTTATTCATACTGTGGTTGAACAGTGGTGTACGGGTTGTTCTTTATGCGTTAGCGTTTGCCCAACAGACTGCATAACGCTTGTTCCTATCTCTGACCCTGAGTTGCGGATTTCGGTTAACGAGAGTGGTGTCCGCTATGTTCAAATGAAAGAACGCTTAGCCATCCATGGCCATCTTGACGAGCAAAGAGAGTATCTCGATGTTGAAGACCATGAGCCAGGATCTCTAAAAGATATTGTGGCTGCTGCATTAGAGCGTAAGAGGCAGGCTCTTGAAGAACAGGGAGATTAGATTTTGAGAAGGATTTATGTCTAGTGAATGCCGATATGAGGTTTCAATTTTTTGAGCGTTTAAGAAATGTAACTCCTATCCCAAAAACTGAGCTTAATTATCAATCTAACTTCCAGCTATTGATTGCTGTCATGCTATCTGCACAAGCTACTGATGTAAGCGTTAATAAGGCAACGAAGGCATTGTTCGCCGTGGCTCCTGATGCTAAAAAAATGGTTGCGCTCGAAGAAAAAAATCTCAAAGAATATATTAAAACTATTGGCCTTTTTAATACCAAAGCGTCTAATGTGTTCAAAACTTGCCGAATACTTTGTGAAGAATATAGTGGAGCAGTCCCGAGGACTCGCAGCGAGTTGGAGGCTCTGCCTGGGGTGGGTAGGAAAACAGCCAATGTTGTTTTAAATACGGCATTTGGCGAGCCAACTATCGCAGTCGATACTCATATATTTCGTGTGTCTAATCGAACTAAATTGGCTCCAGGTAAAACGCCACTGCAAGTCGAGAAGAACTTAATGAAGCGTATACCTGCTGGTTTCCACCGTTATGCACATCATTGGTTGATCCTACATGGTCGGTATACGTGTCTGGCGCGCGCGCCAAAATGTGGAGAATGTTTGGTTTCGGACTGCTGTTCTTGGAATAATAAAGGAAAACATAGTGTTATTTAGCGGAACTTGTGTAACTTTGATAAAAGAAAATGGGATGCATTATGTTTGTTGAAGACAAGAACGATGCTAGGCAATTTTTTTTTCAAGTCTGGGATAAAATGTCCCAGCAAGTAAGGCTTGAACCTCTGGAGTTAGTGATTTCCGACATAATAAAAGCGCATCCAGAGTATCACGAGGTGCTTCGATCGAAAGACTTAGAGTTCTCAGTAGGTTCCAACGATGATGACGGGGCAAGAAATCCGTTTCTTCATATGGGATTGCATATTGCCCTTGTTGAGCAGCTCCAAACGGATCGCCCATCTGGAATCCGAGGTGTATTCCAGGAGCTTGTCTCTAAATATGGCAAGGACGTGCATCGAGCTGAACATTCGGCGATGTCATGCTTGGCGGAAGTTCTCCGAGTAGCTACAGCTGACGGCCATGCGCCTGATGAGCAAGAATATTTGAAGAGTATAAGAAAATTAATTTAACGTTTAGAAGATATGTTTTTTTATGAAATTGATGTATTAAGAAAAAATCTCATAACTAGACCCAGAAGGATAAAAACACGAGATTTTCAGCTGAGAAGAGACCTTTAAACACTAGCTTTCTTTTACATAGTTCACAATGTCGCTTGCAGAAATTAAACTCAGATTTGTTGTTACAAGAGTCTATCTCTCTAGTAAAGAAAGTTTCCCTTCTTTCCCCGCCCATTCTTCAGCGTCAGGAAGAGGGTCAGACATTTCTGTTATAACTGGCCAAGATTTAGCTAGTTCTGCATTTAACTCAATGAATTGTTGTTCATCATCCGTGAGGTCATCTTCGGATTTTATTGCTTCTACTGGGCATTCTGGCTCACAGAGGGTGCAATCAATACATTCGTCCGGATCTATTACAAGGAAATTAGGACCTTCATGAAAACAGTCAACGGGACACACTTCGACACAATCCGTATGCTTACACTTAATACAATCTTCAAGAACTACAAATGTCATTGGTAAAATCTCGTATTCGATAAAGTAACTATTATAACCTTGTCAGCACAAACAGCCCAATGGTTTTTTATTTACTGATTTTTCTTTTCATCTCCGCAAGCAAAGCAAGGGCTTGTATTGGGGTGGTATTATTTACGTCTAGCTTCTGGATACTTGATCTGAAGTCTTGGAATTCGTCTGGTGAAGACTCAGTTGAGGGTGGAACTCTGGTGATACTCTGAGGCTCCAGTGTTGCCAAAATTTGTTTTGCACGAGTGAGCGTTGCCGCTGGCACTCCTGCACGTTTTGCAACGACTAACCCGAAGCTTTCGCTGGCAGAACCTTCGCGTACTTTGTGGGTAAACATAACGTCGTCGTTGAAAGAAATAGCTTCAACCTTAACGTTAGATATTGCTTCTTCTAATATTTCTAGCTTAGTGAGCTCGAAAAAATGCGTCGCGAATAAAGTATAGCCTTTAGTATGGTTTGCAAGGTGTTCGGCTGCCGACCATGCGAGGGCTAACCCATCATAAGTACTGGTTCCTCTTCCGACTTCATCTATCAGAACAAGACTTTTTTGACTACAATTGTTGAGAACATCAGCCAGCTCACTCATTTCGACCATAAATGTGCTCTGGCCACCAGATAGATTGTCTGAAGCTCCGATTCGGGTATAGATTGCATCTATAGGCCCAATACTGGCTTCATCAGCGGGGACAAAGCTTCCGACATAGGCAAGAAGAACGATAATAGCTGTTTGCCGCATATAGGTAGACTTCCCTCCCATATTGGGCCCTGTAATGAGGAGTAGCCTTCGATCTTCGTTAAAATGAACATCATTTTTCACAAATACTTTTTTCTGCTGATGCTCGACTATAGGGTGTCTACCCCCTTCTATAAGGATGCCGTCCTCTGAGTTTAATCTTGGTCGAGTCCATTTGAGTGAGTCCGCCCGTTCGGCAAAAGTTGATAGCACGTCGATTTCAGCAATGGCACGAGCCATCTGCAACAGACTGGCCACATTTACTGAAATCGTATTTATGAGGTCAGAGTAAAGCTCTTTTTCCTTGTTTAACGCTTTCTCTTTGGCAGTGAGTATTCGTGACTCAAAGCTTCGTAATTCTAGAGTGACATATCTTTCGGAGGCTTTAAGCGTCTGTCTTCTCTGGTAGTCCTTAGGAGCCTTGGAGGCATACGCTTTTCCTATCTCTAAATAATATCCATGTACTCGGTTGTAACCAATTTTCAACCCCCCGATACCGCTTCTTTGTTGCTCTCTTTTTTCAATAGACAACAAGTCTTGGTTTGCTGTTAGATATATTTTTCTGAGTTCGTCTAACTCCGTATCATAGCCCTCAGCAATCACGGCGTGCTCTTTTATTATCTGGGGTGGTTCATCTACCAAAGCATTGGCTAATATTTCTTTCAGAGAGGCATGTTCGTTCATGCGACCAGTTATTTCTTTGAGCAGATCAGTGTTTTTTTCTGCAAGCTCTTTTTTTACCCGAGGTATTCTTACGAGCGTGGCTCTGAGCGCCGCCAATTCTTTCGGCTTTACTGTCCCCAGAGAACAACGTGATGCTATTCTTCCTATGTCACGGACGCCGGACAACGTCTTTCTGAGGCAGTCTAAAGAGCCGTTTGACAGGAGCTCTGAGACGCTATCTTGTCTCTCAGTTAGTTCTTCATGGTTTGTTATGGGTTCATTTATCCAGCGTTTCAATAAACGGCTTCCCATAGGCGTTTTTGTTGTATTCATTAAGTTATACAGAGACGGTGTTGAATCTTTTAACCGAGTATTTGCCAGCTCGAGATTGCCTCTCGTTTTGTTATCAAGGCGTAATAGCCGCCCCGGATGTTCGACAATAATCCTACTGATGTGGGTTAGAGGAGCGCCTTGCATCTTTTCACAATACTCCAACAGCGAGCCACCGGCACTTATTGCTCCCTCTAAGTCTTGGCAACCGAAGCCGTGTAAATTGTCGACTTCAAAATGGTCGCATAGGCTTTTAAAGCAATTCGTGAGGCTGAAATGCCAAGAAGGCAAGCGTTTTGTTACACGTTCCCATCCATTTCCGAGAGTAGGCATGTCTTCTGACAATATTATTTCTGAGGCCCCAAGCCTTGATAACTGTTCATATACTTCTTGTAGATTGTTTAGTTGCATCAGACTAAATCGAGCTTCACTTATTTCTAATACCGCTAGGCCGTAATAACTTTTATCATTAACTAAAGAGATTATTAAGCTTTCATGTTGCTCCCCCAACAAGTTCTCATCGGACAGTGTCCCGGGAGTGAGAGTTCGACTGACTTTTCTTTCGACAGGCTCTTTGGAGTCGCTAACCCCACTGACTTGTTCGCAGATTGTCACAGTTTCTCCGAGCTTCAATAGTCGCTGCAGATAGTTATCTGCAGCATGAGCTGGGACTCCTGCCATAGGTATTGGGCTTCCATTACTTTTTCCCCGAGAGGTTAGGGTGATATTTAACAACTCGGATGCTCGTTTTGCATCCTCGTAGAAAAGCTCGTAAAAATCGCCCATACGATAAAACAAGAGGTTGTCAGGGTGGTCGGCTTTAATTCTTAGGTATTGGGCCATTCCTGGTGTATGTTTTGTTGACTTATTCATAACTGTGTTTAGTTTAGCATTAGAAAATAAGATTGATCGTTTCTTTCTGGTTGCCAGCGTAAGCAGGAGTATTTTTTTCAAGACTAAAACTTGTATAATCAGCTACGGAAGGCCCAGCATACGAAAATCATAAGAAAATGGCTTCATTTACCTGCCAAGAAAGTTCGCGGCGAGTTGATAGTCACCTAAATAATAAGAAAGCACTAACTGCATTCACAAGCTAATAAAGGATTCACATGGCAACGGAAACACAAAAAGAAGAACGCGGATTTGAGTCGGAAGTACAACAGCTCCTCGACCTAGTCATAAACTCTTTGTACAGCAATAAGGAAATATTTTTACGCGAGCTTGTGTCAAATTCTTCTGACGCTATTGATAAATTACGCTTTTTATCCTTATCTGACGCTGGTCTTCTAGAAGGAGACGCCGAGCTTGAGATCACAATTGATTTTAATGAAAAAAAGAAAACAGTCACGATTAAAGATAACGGTGTCGGGATGACCAAAGAAGAAGTTATTTCAAATTTGGGTACGATTGCTAAATCTGGAACAAAAGAGTTTTTTGGCGCACTTAGTGGAGATCAAACAAAAGACTCACAACTGATTGGACAATTTGGTGTTGGTTTTTATGCCGCTTTTATTGTCGCAGATCGTGTAGTGGTGACGACCAGAAAAGCGGGAATTTCTGGAGATGAAGGCGTTCGTTGGGAGTCTGAGGGCAAAGGGGCGTACACCGTAGAGACGGTCAGTTCGGAGCAACGAGGCACTGAAATTGTTTTACATCTTAAGAAAGAAGCTAAAGAATTCGCAGCTAACCACAGACTGAGGAATATCTGCAAAAAATATTCAGATCATATCTCTGTGCCTATAAGAATGCCTTCGGTTGGTGATGAAGAAGGCTACGAAGTTGTCAACGAAGCTACTGCTATGTGGCAAAAGTCAAAAAGCGAATTAAAAGACGAAGATTACCAGACGTTCTACAAACTCATCTCTCATGATTTCATGGATCCTTTGAAATGGATCCATTCAAAAGTAGAAGGCAAGATAGAATACACAACACTATTTTATATTCCTCAAACCGCCCCTTTTGACTTATGGGACAGAGAGGCAAAACACGGCGTGAAACTATATGTGCAGCGTGTTTTTATTATGGACGATGCGGAAGAATTGTTGCCGCGATATTTGAGATTCGTGAGAGGGGTCATAGACACTAATGAACTGCCTCTGAATGTGTCACGAGAAATACTGCAAAAAGATAAGTCGTTAGACAAAATTCGGACTGCTTCTATAAAGAAGATACTGGGGTTAATCGAGCGGCTAGCAAAAGGTGAATCTTATGTGAAATTCTGGAGCGCATTTGGCAAAGTTCTTAAGGAAGGGATCATTGAGGACACAGTTAATCGGGAGCGGATAGCAAAGCTTCTGCGGTTTTCCTCGACAATAGATGATAATGAAAACCCAACGGTTTCCTTAAGTGACTATGTTGCTCGAATGGGAGAAGAACAGACCAATATTTACTACATTACAACTGAGAGCTTCTCTACCGCTAAGAACAGTCCGCATATTGAATATTTTCGTGGGCAAGGCACTGAGGTGTTGTTGCTGCATGATCAAATCGATGAATGGTTGGTTTCTCACTTAACTGAATTTGAAGGTAAAACCCTAAAATCTATTGTGCATGCGGATTTAGAGGGGAAAAATGAAGAGGGAAAAGCAGACGAGAATGACGAGGCTAAAGAAATTAGTGAGCACGATGAGTTTTTCGCGAAAATAAAAGAAGCTTTGTCAGAAGAAGTGGAAGATGTTCGTTCGAGTAAGCGGTTAACAACGTCACCTGCATGCTTGGTTTCTAGCGCAGAGCAACCAAGTGCGAATCTCGAGAGATTATTGCAAGCGGCCGGTCAAGAGGTGCCGAAGACCAAGCGGATTCTCGAGCTTAATATGGAGCATCCGGTTATTGCGTTGGCCCAAGAAAACCAAGATTCTGCTGATCTAAAGGACTGGTCTGAAATGTTATATGAGCAGTCTATCCTCGCAGAAGGAGGAAAACTAGAAGACCCTTCAGGTTTTATTAAACGAATGAATGAAATGATGTTGAAGCTGTCCGGTGCGTAAAATTGAATGTTTTCGATGTTGTCGCGATGGGAGCCGAACGCTTAGAAGAGGCTGATGTTTACTTTGGGCATGGTACTGATAATGCTAGTGATGAAGCGCTTTTTTTATCACTCCATGCGCTTGGCTACTCATACGATATGTCAGAAGACCTCCTTAGTGCGGAGCTCAGCGCGGATCAAGTTCTCAAAGTCAGCCAATGGATAGATAAACGAATCTCTACGCGTAAGCCAGCTGCATACCTCACCGGTTATACTTGGTTTTGTGGGTATAAATTTTTAACTGACGAGAACACATTGGTTCCTCGGTCGCCATTCGCTGAATTAGTACTCAATTTTTTTGAACCTTGGTGTGTCCCCGATAATATAAAACACGTTTTAGAAGTTGGAACTGGAGGTGGTTGTATCGCTATCGCAATAGCGAAGCAATTCAATAACGCCCTTGTTGATGCCAGTGATATCAGCGAGTTGGCATTAGTTGTTGCAAAAAATAATGCTGATTATCATAAAGTGGCCAATCAAGTAGAGTTTTATTGTGCTGACTTGTTCCCTGATACGGGAAAAAAGTATGACGTGATTGTTAGCAATCCGCCTTATGTACCGAGAGATGTCTACGATGAGCTTCCTGCGGAATACCATGCGGAACCTAAACAAGCTCTATTAGCAGGGCAAGACGGCTTAGATTGTGTGACGCGTATTCTCGACCATGCTTACGAGTTTTTATCTGATAAAGGTATGCTTTTCCTCGAAGTAGGGGAGATTTGGCGTGAATTAGAGGTCGCGTACCCTTCGGTTCCATTTACATGGATAGAGTTCGCTCGGGGAGGAGAAGGCGTCTTCGTGCTCAGTAAGGAACAACTTATAAGCCTTCGCTCACCTGAGAAAGGTTAGAATACTTTTATTGGTTAAATATTTAATTACGCTGGTACAATAAAGGCTATGTCTGGAAATACAAATGGAAAGTTGCTTACGCTAACCACAGCAGGCGAAAGTCATGGTTTGGGGTATCTTGGAATCCTGGATGGTTGTCCGCCGGGGCTGCACCTTAGTGAGTCTGATTTACAAGCAGATTTAGATAGACGGAAGCCAGGTGGTTCTAGACACACTACTCAGCGCAGGGAAGATGATCGTATCGCTATCATTTCTGGAGTATATGAGGGAGTTACCACAGGCACACCAATTGGTTTGCTAATAAATAATACCGATCAAAAGTCGAAAGATTATTCTGCGATCGAAGATAAATTTAGACCTGGCCACGCGGATTATACTTACTGGAAAAAGTATGGTGTTCGTGATCCTCGTGGCGGAGGTAGAGCTTCCGCGCGTGAAACATGCATGCGAGTAGCAGCCGGAGCAGTCGCTAAAAAGTTCCTGAGCAGTAATTATGGCGTCTCTATTTTAGGATACTTAGCTCAGTTAGGACCTATTAAACTTAATTTAGACGATAAGAATGCGATCAACAGTAATGATTTCTTTTGCGGACAGCCAGATAAGATCAGTGAGCTAGAAACGTTTATGGATTCTTTGCGAAAAGAAGGAGAATCTATCGGGGCCAGAGTAGATGTTTTAGCCACGGGTGTTCCTGTAGGGTGGGGTGAGCCTGTTTTCGATCGATTGGATGCTGATATCGCAAAAGCGATGATGGGGATTAACGCCGTTAAAGGTGTGGAAATTGGTGATGGCTTCGCGGTCATTGAACAAAAAGGAACTGGTCATAGGGACGAAATAGATGATCAAGGGTTTAGAAGCAACCATGCAGGTGGAGTTTTAGGAGGCATTTCAAGCGGCCAAGATATTCTGGTTAGCGTGGCACTCAAGCCAACATCGAGTATCCGGATAGAAGGCGACACTATAGATAAAAAAGGCAACCCTGCAACTATAAAAACGCTAGGACGGCACGACCCTTGCGTTGGGATACGTGCAGTACCTATTGCTGAGGCCATGCTTGCGCTTGTTCTAATGGACCACTGTTTACGGGATCGCGGTCAGAATCCCGAAAATAGCGTGTAGGCCGTGAATCGAATCAACCTAGTAGTTATGAGGCAATGGTACTCTTCCTTTTCTCTTTCTGAGCTCTTATGAGTCTTCCAGCATCACTTTCTCGGATTATAGAGCAAATACTAACCGCCCAAGCTAATAAAAAACCTTTGCGTATCGTAGGTGGAGACACGAAAAAATTCCTTCGCAAGGGAGCTGTTTCCGATAGCCTGTCGACGCTGGAACACTCTGGAATTGTATCTTATCAACCCTCTGAATTAGTGATTACCGCCAAATCAGGAACAAAGCTATCTGATATTGAATTGGAATTAGACAAGAGCGACCAGATGCTTGCTTTTGAACCTCCTAGGTTAGGTTCTCTGACTACGATTGGGGGGGTCGTATCCTCTGGCCTTTCTGGCCCATCCATGCCTTACCGTGGGAGCGTCAGGGATCATGTTTTAGGAGTGAAACTCATTACTACCGAAGGTGCTGAACTGCGTTTTGGCGGCGAAGTAATGAAAAACGTAGCGGGCTATGATATTTCAAGATTAGTGAGCGGGGCATTCGGGAGTTTGGGAGTGATAAGTGAGGTGTCGTTGCGTGCCATACCGAAAGCTACTTCAGAGCTAAGTCTCGAATGGACTAGTCTATCTTACCCTGAAGCGTGGTCAATGATGTTAGCCTTGGCTAAAAAGCCTTGGCCTATTACGGGTATGGCCTGGACCGAAGATGTTCTGAGAGTTAGGGTGTCGGGTAGTCTTGAGGCGTTAAATGACGCGAAGAGACGTCTTTCCCCAAGTGAAGTGACAACCGATTTACAATACTGGAAAAACCTGCGCGATTATTCGTTGCCAGCAATGCGTCCGAGAGAAAATCTTTCACTTTGGCGAATCGCACTAGCTCGTGCAAGTGATGGACCTGATGAAAAAATAGCATGGTCTGATTGGGGTGGATCCCAGCGTTGGGTTTGGGCTGAGGCCGGGGGGGGCGATGCTATGCGCGACTTCTGCGCAGAAAATGGCGGACATGCAACATGTTTTTATAGAGGAGCGAACGAATCTTCCTCAGTTTTCACGGGGCCTTTGCCTTTAGTCAAAAATTTAATGATAAGGCTGAAAAATGGATTTGATGATCGACAAATATTCAACCCAAGAGAATATTTTGATTGGATGTGAGGAGAAGATATGCGTGCCGGATTAGCCGAATCTAACAGCTCAAAGTCTTTCGCTCTTGCTGCGACAGAAATTATACGTTCATGTGTTCACTGTGGCATGTGTAATGCTTCCTGTCCGACGTACCAGTTGACGGGTGATGAACTGGAGGGCCCTCGTGGGCGTATTTATCTCATTAAAGGGATACTTGAGACTGGTGAGACGTCAGATGTCGCACAAACGCATCTTGACCAATGCTTAGTTTGTAGGAGTTGTGAAGCCTCATGCCCTTCTGGCGTAAAGTATGGAGAGTTACTAGAGCTGACTAAACCGCACATAGAGTCTTCCAATCCCAGTCCACTTGGGCTAAGGATAAAACGGTATTTGATCGTTCAAATAGTTCCCAGCAAAGTATTGTTTTCAATATTTTTCGCGGTGGGACGGATTTTAAAGCCACTGCTCTCTTCTAATTTAAAGACACTTATTCCTGAGCGAGTATCGTTGCGAGTATTGAGTAGAGTCCACCATAAAAGGAAAGCACTCTTGCTTTCGACGTGTGCACAATCAGTAGTGAGGCCGAGCATAGATACTGCGGCTATCAGAATTTTCGATCGTCTTGGGATTACCCTAATACCGGTTGCAGGTGCAGGTTGTTGTGGAGCATTAGCCTTGCACTGTGGGTATGAAGACAAGGCTATTGTTCAAGCGAAAGCAAATATTGACGCTTGGTGGCCTTATATCGAGTTAGGAGCTGAATCTATCATTGCCACCTCTTCAGGTTGCGGCTTGCAACTTAAAGGGTATGAAAGGTTATTGAAAGAATTTCCAGACTACAGCGCGAAATCGAAACATCTAGCGGGCTTGATTAGAGATCCCATAGAGTTAATAGACGATCAAAAATTATCAGCAGTTATTAAAGACTCAGACCGTTGTAGTGTCGTTTTTCAGTCGCCTTGTTCGCTACAACATGGTCTTAAGATTAATGGACGCGTTGAAGCTGTGCTCGAGAGGTTAGGTTGGAATTTAACTAAGGTGAAGGATCCACACTTATGTTGCGGATCAGCAGGAAGCTACTCAATTCTCTATCCAGAAACCTCGGCTGCATTAAGAGAAGAAAAACTCAATGCCTTATGCCAAGGTAGCCCAGAGTTGATAGTCACTGCAAATATCGGATGCCAGCTTCATTTAGCGGCTAAGAGTGCAGTACCGGTTATCCACTGGCTCGAGCTAATCGAAAGAGAATTGAATTAATAAAGATTTTATCTTGCGAGCTCTAATAATCAGTATATTCTCAGTATAGCGGCATCGCCTTCGCCATCGATGAAATCATCGAATCCGTCACCAGGAGGGTTACCATCGTATAGAGAGTACTCTCTCTGCTGGCGCCAAGCCTCTCTCACGAAGGCATAAGGATCCAGCGCAGCTTGATCTCTTAATCGGCTGGCTTCGAGCAGATTCGCACGTGAATTAATTGCACGTACAACTCCGGCTGGAACTGTTACCACTGCAGCTAAATAAGTTAAGGGATTGGTGAAAACACTCATTACCGGCGCGGAAACGTCTCTGTAGGAGCTTGGTCCCATAAAAGGAAGAGTCAGATAAGCTCCTTCGTCCGCGCCCCATTTTCCGAGTGTTTGCCCGAGATCTTCTTTACGCAAAGGCATTCCTAGCGCAGTCGCTGGATCAAATAGTCCTCCGATTCCTAGAGTACTATTTACTATAAATCTTCCTGTATCTTTAAAGAAATCCTTAGGTTTTCCTTGCAATATATCGTTTGTGATCGTGTTCAGATAGCTTGCATTATCGAAGAAATTTGTCACACCTTTTCGTACTACTACAGGTGTCACAGCTACGTATTTTTCAGCGACAGGCTCTATAAATTTTTTGTCCAACGTATCATTAAAGGCGTAAATTTTTCTATTCATAGACTCGTGAGGATCATTGTTGGATGTTTTCGATGTCGAGGCACAGCCGGTAAACAGTACGATGCACAAAGTACTTAATAGACATTTCAGCTGTATGTGATTCTTTAACATGTAGTTTAGTCTCCTCTCGTGTCCTTGATTTCCCATATTACCTTAATCGCACGTGCGGGCACCATATTTTTCTTTCTAACCTAATTCTTTCAGGGCCTCGATCTTCATTGTTAATTGTCGAAGGAGGCTTTTAATGCCATCTTTTTCCATTATGTAAGAATATTCAGCTTTCTTTAGGGCTAGGTCTGAGACTCCCTCCGAAATTACATTTACGATAAGCCAGCCTTCTGTGTTTTTCCTCAAGAGGTATTTCAGTGATGTCCTGTCCCCGTTGTCCGACAGTAGGCTTGTACTTAAGGAAAGGGAGTTATTTCTTGATTTTCGCTCAACAATTATAAATTTCTGACCGGAGTAGTTTGAAAAGTGGTGCGCATAGGTTGATATGCTGAGCGATCGCATGACGCTCACGAACTCCTGTTTATCCTCGTGGGACAGTACTTCCCATTTTTCCCCGAGGACTACTTTACTGATTAGTGGAAAGTTAAAACTTTGACTCACAACGTTTCTGATTATGTCTATTCGGCCGGCATGGCCCAAGCTTTTTTCAGATTTCATTGCTGTTAGCAGCACTTCGTGCAAATTGAGAACTATTTCCTCGCCGCCGAGCGAGCGATCTCCTCCCCAACCAGGAGTACTAAATAGGCACAGAATAGAAAAAATTATGACGATTCGATAGAAATTGGCCTTACCCATATGACATCCTGATTAGAATATTTATTAACTCATTTTACGGTATATTCTATTTTTCCAACGTGTCCGTTCGCCGCGCCAGTAGCGAATGGCCGAAGTCCATGTCATAGCTAAGAACAGCGAACTAGCAAATGGTAAAGAGAAAACCCAGAAAGATGAGCACCGGTAATGTTTTATAGTGGGCAAGTATGCAATACACATCGCTATTAGACTTATTGCGGACAATAGTCGAACATTGCTATTGCCGGATAGAATTCCAGCCAACGGCGCTAGAAAAGTGATCACCAAGAGTGCAGAGCAGAGTAGAAGCAAAGGCAGTGAATATTTTAGTTGAGTGAATGCAGTTCTCGCGACCATGTTCCATATGTTGGACAAAGTGCCATAAGGGCGAATAGCCTCAACATCATGGCTGAGGCCGATCCACGTAAGGCCCCCTGCTTTTTTAACCAGTTTTGCAAGTGTGCAATCATCAATGATCGCATCGTGTAGTGCGGTAAAACCTCCTATATCGTCCAACTTTGACGCCTTAATTAAGATGCAGCCACCGGCTGCCCCCGCAATCTTGGAGTTTGGATCATTACTTAATGCGAAAGGATAGATAAGTTTGAAAAAAAAGATAAAAGCGGGAAGCAAAAGCTTTTCCCATAGATTCGTTATAGGTAACAGAGCCATTATCGACACAAGGTCTAAGTTCTTTTTTTGTTGAAGCCGGAAGAGGTCTGTTAGAGCTTGGGGAGCGAGCCTTATATCAGCATCCAGCAAAAGCAAATAAGGTGTTGAGATCTTCTTCCTACCTTGCTCTAAGGCCCAGAGCTTTCCTGTCCACCCTGGAGGGGGAGGTTGCCCTTCTACCAAATAAAGATTTTTTATGTTGAGATTTTTAACAGTGCTCGCTGTCTCATCCGTACTTTGATCATCTATCACAACGATGCCGCCCAGAGAGCCTTGCGACGCTACAGCCAAAATAGTTTCTGTTATGCATTCTGCTTCATCTCTCGCAGGTATTAACGCAGTAATGTGGGAGAGGGAAGGAGTGCTTTGCTCAACTCTTTCTAGTTTCTCGCTTGCAGACCATGGGCGCCAAGGCAAGCACAGTAGCGTTAGCCAGAGTATTACCGAAATTGAGGAAAGAGCTATTAGCATAGGGGCCTATACCTCCGGGTGTCGCGGCAGCATCTAGAACGTTAGCTTTTGTTAAGCGACTTCTCTTTTTTCCGTACCAGCTTTTTCTATGATATTTCCCATTGGGATAATAGTCTGAGACTCAGCTTCAGGCTCTTCTTCATAGTAGAACGGAACCTCTGGTGCAAGATCCCCTTGGGTCTTTGGACCAGCTAAAAATACTTTCAGTGCCTTAAGCGGGTTATTAAACGTATCGTCAACCGCAGTAGCTTCATATCCGCAATGAACCATACAGTCAGCGCACTTCGGATTAACACCAGTACCATATTTATCCCATGCGGTATCGTTTATTAATTCATCGAAGGTTGACGCGTAACCTTCTCCCACAAGCAGGTAACACGGTTTCTGCCAACCAAAAACATTTCGAGTGGGATTCCCCCAAGGCGTACAGTGATAGGTCTGGTTTCCGGCCAAAAAATCTAAATATAACGTAGATTGATTAAAGCGCCATTTTTTCCCCTTGCCCGCTTTAAATATATCTCTAAACAGATTTTTACTTGCTGATTTTTTAAGAAATACGTCTTGCTTTGGGGCTCTTTCATAGGAATAGCCGGGAGATATGGTGACGCCTTCTACACCAAGAGCCATCATTTCGTCCATAAAGTCACTTACTTCATCTGGTGTTTCCCCTTGGAACAGCGTGCAGTTCACAGTGACGCGAAAGCCTCGTTGAAGAGCCTTTTTAATGACACTTACGCATTTGTCATATACGCCCTTCCGGCATACAGACGCATCATGTCGTTCTCGACCTCCATCCAAATGTATGGAAAATGTAAGATACTTTGACGGCTCATACGAATCCATGTGCTTATCAAGAAGGATGGCATTAGTGCACAAATAAACAAACTTTTTACGATCGAGATACCCTTGCACTATCTGCCGCATTTCTTTGTGTATGAGGGGTTCTCCACCTGCAATCGAGACCATTGGTGCTCCGCACTCATCGATGGCTTCCATACATTTTTCATAGCTCAGGCGCTTGTTAAGTATGTCAGACGGGTAGTCTATTTTTCCGCAACCAGAGCAAGCTAGATTACAACGGAATAATGGCTCCAGCATTAAGACGAGTGGATACCGCTTAACTCGTTTTAGTTTTTGGCTGAGAATATATCGACCTACTCGATATTGCTGGACTAGTGGAACACCCATGCGATTTTCCTATTTTAAGGACAGATTGTATATGATTATTATATATTTACGACGTCTTTTATACCTATTACTAACAGTACCGCAATAGAGGGTAAAAGTACAGCTTTGTTGTCGTATAAAAGTGTTAAAATTCTTTCAAAGAAAACAACGCCAGCTTGCAACCAAGCGTGCTGCTCTCCATAATTCACACCCTAAGGTAATTGCTGGCAAATTGTGAGAAAAATAATAATATGACGAATGGAAAGAAATACTCGCTACTCGACGAAATTGATAGCCCAAAGAGTATGAGAAAGTTACCGGAGGATCAGTTAATTGATTTGGCCTCCGAAGTTAGAGAGTTCCTCTTGGAGAGCATTAGCCAGGTCGGTGGTCACTTTGCTTCAGGTTTAGGAACTGTAGAACTTACTATCGCACTTCATTATTTATTTAATACACCAGAAGACCGTATAGTCTGGGATGTAGGACATCAAGCTTATCCGCACAAAATTTTGACAGGGCGAAAAGATCGACTGCACACCATCCGTCAGCACGAAGGTCTTGCACCATTTCCGAAGAGAGATGAGAGTCCATACGATACCTTTGGAGTTGGCCACTCCAGTACTTCTATAAGTGCTGCACTAGGGATGGCTATAGCTGCGGAGCATGACGGTACTGGTCGGCGTGCGGTAGCTGTTATCGGGGATGGAGCGATGACAGCCGGAGTAGCTTTTGAGGCAATGAATCATGCTGGAGATCTTGGTACTGATTTACTTGTTATTTTGAACGACAACAACATGTCTATTTCTCCAAATGTGGGAGCGCTTTCTAACAGGTTTGCGCAAATACTATCTGGGAAACTTTATACCAGTGTGCGAGAAGGAAGTAAGAAGATGTTGTCTCAGATGCCGTCCGTCTGGGAGTTAGCTAGACGAGCTGAGGAGCATGTCAAAGGCTTGATTGTCCCTGGAACACTATTTGAAGAGTTTGGTTTTAATTATATCGGTCCCATAGATGGACACGATTTGCCGACCTTACTCTCTACTCTGAAAAACATTAAAAAGCTTTCTGGGCCTCAATTGCTACATGTAATAACAAAGAAAGGTAAAGGTTATGGCCCTGCTGAGTCTGACCCGATTAAATATCATGGTGTCTCCCCATTTGATCCAGAGGTAGGGATAAAGAAATCCCCCGTTAAAAAAGCTCCAAATTATAGCGATGTCTTTGGCGATTGGATCTGTGATATGGCTGATCAAGATAGAAGGCTCGTAGCTATTACTCCTGCGATGAGAGAAGGCTCAGGTCTAGTCCGTTTTGAAACAGAATTTCCAAAGAGATACTTCGATGTAGCGATAGCAGAACAGCACAGTATAAATGTAGCCGCAGGTATGGCCTGTGATGGTGTTAAACCCGTAGTGGCAATTTACTCAACCTTTTTGCAGAGAGGTTACGACCAGGTAGTGCATGATGTTTGTAATCAGAACCTTCCTGTTCTTTTTGCCCTAGACCGTGCCGGCTTAGTTGGTGCAGATGGGCCAACGCATAATGGGTGTTATGATTTATCTATTTTGCGGTGCTTGCCAAATATGACCATTATGGCGCCGTCCGACGAGAATGAGTGCAGGCAAATGTTGTACACGGGGTTCATGATGGATAGTCCAGTGGCTGTTCGCTATCCCCGAGGAACTGGTCCCGGCGCAGAGATAGAGCAACAGATGACAGCAATACCCCTAGGTAAAGCCAGCTTAAAGCGCAGAGGGGCTAAAGTTGCTTTGTTAAGTTTTGGCACGACGTTGCAGATCGCGCTGAATGTGGGCGAACGTTTAGACGCTACAGTCGTTAACATGCGTTATGTTAAGCCGCTCGACACGGACATGATCTTGGAAATGGCTGGTTCTCATGACACCCTCATAACAATAGAAGAAAACATGGTTGCTGGTGGCGCCGGTAGTGCCGTTAATGAAGTTTTAGCGTTACATGGTAGACACTTGAAGATTTTAAACTATGGATTACCCGACAGGCTTATTCAGCATGGATCGCGTGATGACATGCTCGTGGATGCGGGCTTGACCGAGGAAGGTTTTGAGGAGTTTGTAAAAGCCCAGTTGTGAAATTACTGAGGAGACTATCTTAGAGTTTTAGTTAAAGCTTCCAAGAGTCTGTTCATATCATTCTCAGAGATTGCACCCATCAGAGATAATCTGAAAACCTTAGTTGAAAAGTGTCCTTGGCCTGCGTAGATAATGAATCCAAGCGACTTGAGTTCATCGTGTAAATGCTGATACACCTTACCTAATGGCAGTTGGAACGTGTTGAGAACGCAGGAAGATTCAGATAGCTCTATTAGTGGTTTTATCCCGAAAGAGAGCAACTTTTTCTGCACTTTTGACATTCTGCTAGAAAACAACTGATGTCGAGCTTGCCAGCCCCCTTCCTCTAAAAACTCGTTCATCGCCTCATCAAAGGCGTAAAAGCATTGCACTGATTGTGTGAAAGGCGTTTCACCTAGATCTTGCTTAACAAGGTACTGGGCTAGGTCCAGGTAAACTGATTTTGCGGGGTGGGTTGTTTGAAAAAGTACTCGTCGGGCAACAACGAAAGCTGTTCCTGGTACACCATGTAGGCACTTGTTCGCTGTCGCGGCACAGGCATCAAGCTCCCACTTTTCGAAGTCTATACTTTCCCCCCCAAAACTACTTACACCATCCATTAACACGCGTGCCCCATGCTTCCGGCACACCTCAGAAATAGCTGCAATATCATTTAGGCGTCCAGTGGTAGTTTCGTGATGGACTATCGCTACATGTGAGTATCGAGATCCATCAAGCGCTTTATCTAGCTTTTTCAGTGAGATTACTTGATCCCATCCTGTACTGAGCTTTTCATGATCTATATTATGCGCAATCGCAATTTTGGTCATACGTTCACCATAAACGCCATTTTCTACGATCAGGATCTTTCCACTCGGAGGAACGCAACTTACAAGCATGGCTTCTACGGCCGCGGTCCCTGACCCAGTCAATAAAATACTTGCCCAAGTTTTGTTATCGAGCGCATATGCCGCAAGAATTTTTTGCCTAATTTTTCTCTGCAGGTTAGAGAATTCGATTTCCCTGTGACAAAGATCTTGGCCTTGCAGAGCGTCTCGCACTCGTTGGCTAAGTGTTACTG
Organism: Pseudomonadota bacterium; assembly: GCA_018668255.1. Taxonomy (GTDB): domain Bacteria; phylum Pseudomonadota; class Gammaproteobacteria; genus UBA4457. Next base: position 65,613 of record JABISZ010000073.1, read on the forward strand.
GTCCAGGATTTAAAAGAATCTGTTTCACTATGTCTCTTATCCTTATAAGTGGTGAGTTATTGTTCTATCCAATATGGCTTTTGAGACGGACTAAAACATCTGATGGAGCTATTGTAGGCCGAGGTAGACCTTTTGGCACTCCAGTTTGGATTTTCATATGCATGAACCGAGCGCCTCTATGGCTAGGCTCAGTTAGGAAGTCATGCAAAACTTCTAATTTATTGCTGCGCCAGACATTAGAGTAACCGCAGGCAACAGCTATTCCATCAAACTGGGTGTCTTTAGAAACAGTCGCTTGACCACCAGTAGAGTCATGCGCTTCGTTGTCTAGTAACAAATGAGAAAAGTTAGGTGGATTACATGCCCCTATGGTTGCAAGATTGCCTAGTCGCATTAGTGCGGCCCCATCGCCGTCTATGACTAGTACTTTTAAATCAGGCCGACTAAGCGCTAATCCTAGACCGAGTGACGAAGCGCACCCCATGGATCCAACCATATAGAAATAATTCGGGAGATCGGCGATAGAGTAAAGCTCGCGACCGGTATATCCGGTAGTGGCTATGACGACGGTATTAGTTTGTTGAGTCGTCTTTACTATCGATTGCAGAACTTGGTTTCTCGTTAGTGTAGTAACGTCAATATTTTCATCACCGTGATAAAAAGTATTTTGTTTCTTGTTTGGGAGTTGATTGGATAGATTAAAGTTCGCCACCGATCCTTTTTGCATAATCAAAGAGTAGGATTCATGTTTTTCTTCTATGCTTTGCGAGATGTTGGCTAGGGTTGAATTAATTTCCTTAGTTGCTCGTGGGAAACTCTCATAGCTTATGCCAATACAATCGAATAACTCTTTTGTAATATTGCCCATCAGTTCATGTTGTGGTTCGTCCTGTAGTCCAGGTTCACCTCGATGAGTACAGATTACCAAGACGGGGATCTTAAAAGTATGTATGAGAGAAGTGAGCGGGCTAATAGCATTACCGAGCCCTGAGTTTTGCATTAAGGCAACACTTTTTTTCCCACCTATAGAAGCACCTGCTGCTATAGCTATTGCATCGCCTTCATTCGCGGCTGAAACATAATTGAGCGAACTTGCGCTGATTACGTAGTTTATTAGTGGGGTTAAAAAAGAGCATGGTACTCCTGCGTACCAATCATACCCTTGATTTTTTAGCGGCAATATAAACTCTTCTGCTCGTATCACGTATTAGCGCCTTATTTTGCGTGGTTTGCGGCAAATTCGCTAGCACGCTCGAGGTCATGCAAGGAATTCACATTTATCCAGTGGCCATGAATGTATATCACACGAATAGGACGACCATTTAATACAAGCTTGTTTAACAAATCTTTCATATCAAACGAAGGAAATTTTTTGCTTTCGGACAGCTGATCTAAAGCTTCTTCTATCCATTTTCTGCCTTCTCCATGGACTCGCATCATGCCGATCCAGCGTCCATCGGAGCTCGAATTCTCTCTACAAGACTGCTCGCTGATCTGCTGGAGAAGAATGTCTTGGCCCCATAAAGACCGGTCATCTGGTCCGCTACAATAGGCATAATCTGGAGTCTCATTTGTAGATGATTCCAGCATTTGGGAATCTACAATGATAGTTATTTCACGATCAGACTCTAAAAGGCTTCTGAGCACATACCCTCGGAATAAGACATCGCCATACATAAGCACCATATCATCGGAGAAACTCTTTTTTGCGCATAATAGAGATGTCAACTCTCCAGTTGTCGCGTGCAAATCATTGACAATCAGTTCTATTTTTTTAGAAGGGATAGTTTCATGTTTGTAGCCACCCACTACAGCAAGATTGTCTATCCCATGTTTCTTGAATTGATCTATAAGTCTGCCGAGTAAAGGCTTGCCGTTAACGGGCAACATTACTTTGGGTCGGTCTGCAGTCAGATTTTCCAAACCAGATCCTTGTGCGGCAGCGAGTAGGATGGCTTTTAAGTCTCTTTTTGTGCCTAAGAAATACTGTTTTTCTGCTGCTTGCAACTCCTCGGCCCCTTGCAAGCGAAAAATTTCTTTGACAGTCGCGATGTCGTCTTCTACCTCAACTAAATTTTCTTTCAACTGAATTTTTCTTGCAGTATCTTGCATTGCGGTTACTGAGCTTCTAATTAAATGGTTGGCCCAAATCACAAGGTTTATCTTCGCGTCTCGAAAGACTTTCGTGGGGGTGCTGTAGTACTTTGTAGGGACTATTACAAGCGGAGCTCTGCCGGCCCATTCGTGGGCAAATTCGATGATTTGATCCGCTTCGGAGTGAGCGCTATGAATTAATATTGCATCTGCTCCTGCCTTTCTATAGGCCTCTGCTCTTCGCAGTGCTTCTGCTGTATTCCAACCGGCAATATAGGCCTCGACGCGGGCTACAATACAAAAATCATCATCTGTTTGAGAGTCTTTTCCTGCGGCAATTTTCCCACAAAATTCATCTATATTTGCTAGCTCTTGTTTCTCTCCCGAAATAAAGCTATTTGTCTTAGGGAATAATTTATCTTCTATGCATACCCCAGATACTCCACGTTGTTCCAGCTTTCGAACCAGACGACGCATATTGTTGAAATTTCCATACCCGGTATCGCCATCCAAAAGAATTGGGATATTGCAGGCGTCGACCATAAATTCGACCATATCGACCACCTGTGTCCAACTGGCTTCGTTGTTATCTCTAACGCCATATTGAGCCGATAAGGCAAGGCCACTAGCCCATATTCCACTAAAGCCTGCTTCTTCAGCGATTCGTGCGCTTATTCCATTGTGCGCTTCTAAAATGAACTCGAGGTTGTCCGAGAGCAGGAGAGCTTTCAGCTTTGAGGTATTTGTTTTTTTTTGATTAAGTAACATTTATTTTAGGCAATATTTCTTGTGAAGCTCGCTCAATATCCTCAGGGTAATCTATTTCTATCCAAGGGAGTCCGGTTATGTCCTCCACTCCTATATTATAGCCTGCATTGATCGCAAGTTCTCGCAGCGCTTCTTCATGCGGTTGAGACTCCATACCAGCTTCAATAAATTCAGCGATAATTTCTTTCAGTCTTGCCGCAGTACTTGCGCAAAATTTGAAGAAACCGACTGACTCGCCTATTTGGTCATATATCAGGCTAGGGTCTATTTTTTTTCTGAATTCCACAATTCGCTCATTCTCTATGCATATTTTTACGGGCTCATCTCCGTCTATGTAATGCCGGTCAATTAAGAAACAATCTTTAGAAGGGCTATGGATTAGCCGAGATAATATCTCAGGATGATATAAGACATCAGCATCCATAACTAGAACATCACTGGTACCATCACACAAAACATCTCGCATACTCCAAAGGCTAACAATTGAACCCAAATCATATAAAGGGTTGTGCTCATGAGATATATCCGTCAACCCTTTTTGCTCAAGCCTTTTGAGTACGTTGAGTGCCTCATGTCCAAGGCAGAGATTGATGTCAGTTACTCCTAGTTTCCTAAGTGTGCGAATGTGTCTTTCAAGAAGAGAGGTACCGTCAAATTCTAAGAGGCACTTTGCAGTCACATGCGCAGAGCTAATACGATTCCCCACTCCTGCGGCCAGTATTATAGCCTTCATTGTGGCTTCTTAAGCAGGCGCGCCAGAGTTTTGCCAACGCCGAAATATGCGAATGCGTCTTTCAGCTGTCCGTAGAAATATCCAAAGTTTGAAATACCCTTATCCGTAAGGTACTCAAGCGTCAATACGGTTCGCTTGTCTCGCGGTTTGGCCGGTGTAACTCGATGTCGAATGTTGTCTCCATTAAAAAAAACAAGAGAACCGGGTGAAATTTTCGTGCTACACATTATAGTTTCCTTACGATCATCTTTGCTAAACAGCTCGTATTCGAGCGCACAGCAAGAGTCGTCTACGAGGCCTATCAGACAGGTATATCGAGAACCTCTATAATATGATTTGTCGTAATGAAATCCGATGTGGTCTCCTTCTCGGTCGTAGGAATACACGGCATAGGCATGAGGATCGCTCTCAGGGCAGTATAGGAGTGATTTACCGACTACAGAACTTAAGAAGCTCCTGAGTGAAGCTGAAGTGTAGATAGAGCTGAATATTGGAGCGTTCAGGTCCAAATCAAATCTCGAGATGCTACCCCCTTTTTTGTGTTTAGGTATAAAACTTCTGTGAATATATGGTTCGAGTTGAGGTAGACTCTCTTGCATAGAGCACAGAAGAGAGTGGGGTAAAAAATCGTCTATTTGTATAAACTCGTCGTTTGTTCGAAATTCAGTCTGTGAGCTGTTGGCTTGTATGCTACTCAATCGATTTAAAGGGTCGATTTCAGCAGCTGATTTGTAACTAGCGATGGTCATGTGACGGTAAACAACCTTTTTTTCACTGACGCTCATCTTTGGAAAGGATTCCCCCAGACAAAGAGGGCCTGTTTTTCATAGTGTAATTTGCTGAGCGTCCGGTGATTATGCCATAGTCCGACAATGCGTAACCATAAAATTGGCTAATAAAATGTCAAAAATCATCAAGTTTCTATTTTTATTATTCGGTATCGGGTTGCTGGTAGCGGTTACTTACCAGACTGACTTGACCCAATTAGCGAGGCACATTTCTGCTATTGGTCTTTTCGGGGTTGCTTTAATTCTTACCGTTTATATTCTGTACTTCGGAGCTGATGTCCTGAGTTGGCAAATCACTATGGTGAAGATTCCTGTGACATTTCTTTGGTTCGGTCGTCTTTACGTGGTGCGGATGATTGGCGAAGCTTATAACAACCTTACGCCGACAGCATCCTTAGGGGGGGAGCCCATTAAGGCGTGGTTGTTAAAATCGAATTGGGCGATCCCACTTAGAGATTCAGCATCCTCGTTGGTTATTGCAAAAACAGCAAGCATGTTCTCCTTATCCCTTTTCGGTAGTGTAGGTGTCCTCTTTCTTTTTCAGAGTTCTGCATTTGCGGGGGAGCAGAAAAGTATTGCGCTAGGCGGATTGATTTTTATAGTGTTTTCTTCCGTGATCTTTTTTATGATGCAATATTTCCGCTTTTCATCCTATCTGGTGGGTAAAATTTCAAGCAATCGATTTGCTGGATTGTTAAAAAAAGCTTTTAGCACAATAGAAGATATAGACAAGAGGTTTGATGTCTTCTATCGGGAGCATAGTCTGCGTTTCGGATTCGCTTGCTTAGCGGCTATGGCTAATTGGTTAATCGGCGTTGTTGAGGTTTTTGTGATCTTGTATCTCATTGGTTATCCATTGTCTCTTGCGGAGGTGTTTATTATAGAAAGCCTTGTCCAACTGGTCCGTACAATCACATTTTTTGTTCCGGCAGGGCTGGGCACTCAAGAAGGGGCATTTTTTATTGTCGTCGGTGCCCTTACTGGGGTGTCTTCTGCAGGCTTGGCAGTGGCTCTCATCAGGCGATTTAGAGAGTTAATTTGGTTGGCAGTAAGTTTTTTGTTAGCGATATTTTACTCAGTAAGGCCCAGAACGATTTCAAAATTAGATTTTAAGGAGCTTTAGTTCTTTCATTCAACCTATCATTTTCATTTTACGGAACCACTCCAATGAGTCATGAATGGCTATTTTTGCGGGGCGCGCACTATAGCCAAGTTCTTTAGAGGCTCGTGCCGATGAAAAGAACATTTTATGTGCAGCCATCCTTAACCCATCAACTGTGGCTTGCGGTTCCGCCCCATTAATTAGGCCTGCCCACACTTCAGAGGCAAATGCAATTGGGTAGACAATCGCTCTGGGAATTCTTATGCGAGGTGGAGGATGGTTACAGTAAGCGGCAACAATGTCGAGGATCTCTTTTAGAGTTTGGTTCTCGCCGCCAAGAATATATCTTCGTCCAACTTGACCTTTGTCATAAGCCAGCAAATGTCCTGTTGCTACATCGTCTACATGAGCGACATTCAGTCCGGTATCAATGTATGCAGGCATGCGACGATTGGCGGCATCTCTTATGATTCTTCCTGTAGGGGTCGGTTTAGGATCACGCGGTCCGATCGGTGTAGACGGGTTTACAATGACAGCGGGCAGATTTTCCTCCGCTACAAGACGATCGACAACTTTTTCAGCTAAAAATTTTGAACGTTTGTAGTGACCAATCATGTCCTTAAGATTTGAAGGCGTATCTTCGCAAGATGAAGTTCCATCATTCATTAAGCCGATAGTAGCGACACTGCTGGTATAAATTATTTTACTAACCCCTGCTCGCATTGCGGCACGCATAATGTTTTCTGTTCCTGCTACGTTATTAGCATACAATTCATCAGGGTTTTTAACCCATAATCTATAGTCGGCCGCAACGTGATAGAGAGTGTCACATCCTTTTAACGCACGTTCCAACGAGCCACCATCTTGGAGGTCTCCGTTAACAACTGGAACATCTAGATCAGAAATGGTTCGGGTATCACTCGATACCCGCTTGAGTATCTTTAAAGGGACCCCTTTACTCAGGAGCGCTCTCGCTACAGCATTTCCAAGGAAGCCGGTTGCACCTGTTACAAGAGTCGTCATTTTTCTTCAACCATGATTTTGCCGTACTGGAAAACGACAAATGCAGCAGCTAAAGGAGCGCCAAGGCTAGCTAGGTATAAAAAATAATTTAAACCCTCTAAGAGGGTGACAATTGGAATTAAATACAGAATATCTTCTGCCTCGAACCCCCCCCAAAAAGCCTGATCAATTTTCGACTTTCCATGCTTTTCTTCTATTAAATAGCGTAAGTGGAAGATAAGTGCTACTGATACTCCTGAAATTACGCCGGCTTCTAAGGCGTAATTAGTTTCTGGGGAGAGAGCAACACCAACGCCTATTCCCACAAACATTAATACGGTCACTAAGGCATCAGATGCTAGATCAAAAATATGTCCAAATCTACTTTGTTTATCTGCAAGTCGAGCTAACTCTCCATCCATATGATCAATAAAGTTAGATGAGATGATGAGTACTGCAGCTGTATTGAGATAAGTTCCCTTGGCAAAGAGCCACGCGCCTGCAAGCCCTACAACTAGTCTTAGTAGAGTGAAGTGATTAGGATGGATTGTGTTGGAGTCTTTAAAAGGCGCTATCAGCCAAGCCGCAGCTTTCGCATCCCAAGGTTTATGTCGCAATTTCCGCACCCCTTTTTACATATCTGCGAAGTAGTAGTGGAAGACATCCCAGCGTACTAATTAAAGTTACTGAAAGGCCTAAGCTGAGTAAAAGACCCATACTTCCTGTACCCGCATGAGGTGAAATAGCCAAGTTGCCAAAGCTAGCCATGGTAGTCAGTGTGCTTAGAAACACTCCTCGTGCGGTACTGGTTTGCATGAAATTTATAGATAGGCCGTCCTGGTTAATATGACGATGAATAATATGAAGCGTGCTATCAACGCCAATGCCGACGATCAAGGGGAGAGCAATGATGTTGGCAAAATTAAACGGCAAGCCGACTAAAACCATGATGGAAGTTGTTGCTACACACGCTAAGAGCATAGGTACGAGAGCGATTACTACATGGGAAGATTTTCTCAAAGACACCCACAGCACTCCAATGATAACGAGACAGGCGGTCGCAAATGCTTGAGCGAACGAACTAAGTACTGAACGACTCGCTTCCAGGCTGACAATAGGGGTGCCAGTAGCACTAGGGCCGGTAACTTTCCTCACCTCTGCTATAAAGTCAGAGATTTTATCATTCGAATCTAATGGTTCCTGCGGATTAATTTGCAGTCTGATACGCCCTTCTTCGGTTACCCATCGACTTTTAAGGACGGCGGGTAAATTCTCAAATGTAACTAAGTTTGGAGACAGGCCCTCATTTAGTTTTTTTATCAATGGAGAGAAGTGACGCATAGTCACTGCCTCCAAATCCTGTGCATATTTAAAGTTTTGGTCGCGATCGGCGGTACTCACTCGATTTAATATTTTTTGTAGTTGAACATTATAAAGGAGTGATGCTTTTGAAGGCTCGGAATGCTGTTTTATCGTTTCAATATTGCGAATTAAACTAGTTTTGAGGGCTCCAAGATCAAGGTTCGGTACGTCGATATCTTCGGCAAGTTGAAATTCTCCTCCTATCACTAGCCCTAACTCATCGATGACAGTTAGTTTTGAGGCTTGCTTTTGCGGGATGAAAGACGACACCAAAGTAACGTCACCAACCTCTGAGACTTCAGATAGCCGTTTCTTTATTTGTAGGGCATTAGCCATATCGCTTGCAATAAATGAAATCTCGTCTAATGGACTCTCTTTGTCTAGAGATATTTCATATAAAGTTTTTACAGACTCAGCATCTTGGTTATTTAGATGGAGTGGGTTGATATCGAAAGAGATATCTTTTGAGATATATATGCCTACGGACACAAAAACAACTAGCAGAGTTATGAAGTATTTTGACGATGTTTCGGTGGTCCCGTGATGAGAGAGCTCTTTTCTATCACCCGAAGGTCTTTTATTTTTTTGTGCCGGTAGTACTGACAGGCAGGCAGGAAGAACAGTGAAGCTCATGAGAAAGCTTACAAGCATACCCACGCCGGCTATCATTCCTAGCTCTCCTACTCCTTTGTAGTCAGTTGGGATGAATGCGAGAAAGCCTACTGCACTAGTTAGCGCACATAATCCGAGCGGCACTACTCCATGGCGAGCCGCAGCAGTTATGGCCTCAAGCTTAGAGCGAAAGAGACTTTCTTCTTGGAATCGCAAGCAGTAGTGAATGGTAAAGTCAGCGCCTAGGCCCACATATAAGATAGCAAAAGCTATCGAAATCATATTTAGTGTGCCTATAGCAACCGTCGCGAATGCGGCTGTTAAGGCTAATCCTGCGAGCAAGGTGAAAAGAGTTGCTGCCAGCAAAGAAACGGATCTTAAGCCTACCAGAAGTACGACAATAATTAAGATGAACGAGAGCGCTGCGGCTTGCTTTGCTCCTTCTATGACGCTTAGCAATTCCTCGTGGCCAAGTGCGGCAGGACCAGTGAGTCTTATGGTAATCTCCGGCCAAAGTTCTGAGTCGAAGATATTTATTACAGATCGCAGGTCAGATATGACCTTATCAGCAGGTAAAATCTGGTTGAAGTCCAACTGAGGTGTGAGAACGATTATGCGCCTGTGCGTTTTCCCCGATGCGCGGTCGTCTTCTAAGAAACTCTGCCAAGACGTAGGGATGGAGTTTGTTCCTGAGCGTTCTAACTCTGTGGCCAGCGTCATTATGAAGCTTTCTGACTCAGGATCGTCCGTGTTTTTTGCCCGTTTATTTATCTCATTAGTGAGTGCGAGCAGCCCATTCAAACTCGGATCGGCAGCTAACCTTCCAAGCATTGCTTGAGCATTTGTGAGTTTTTTCGCTAATATTTCTACTTCTTGAAGAGAGAGATATAGAAGCTTGTTTTCTCGAAAAAAAACACTGTTTTGAGGGTAAAAAACTTGTTGTGGACTAAAACCTAACTCAGAGAGCTGAGATATGAAGAGTTCAGCGGCTTCATCAGTTAAGTCGGGAGTTGGCCCTTCAATCACTATCGCGATCGTGTCAGAGAAAAAAGGGAAAGCCTGCTTGAAGTCTGTTTGTGCGACTCTCCATGGTACCTCGGACGAGATCATATCTTCGGTGTTGGTGTTGATTTTTGCATGCAATATGGTTACCCAGGTACATACACTAGCGGCTAGAAAAGCCATACATAGAACCCAATATTTGTGTTTTACGCTGGACCGAGTAATGGCTGCCATGGCCTTTAAGGAGATGTTCTTTAGAGACATCGTTGTAGTAGAGCAGCTGCTTTTTTGAGTTGGCGAAGCGCTGAATAGTAATTCAAGCCTAGCCGCATTAGCGAAAACAGTTGCAATGGGTTCTGTGTCAGTTCTTTAATGAGTTGGAAAACATTAACCTCTCCATTGTTTTTAAATGAGCTAGTCGCGGCCACGGGAAGGTCATAGTCTGAGCGGTCAACTATGCACCGAACAGCAATAAAGTTTATTTTCGCATCACATGCTACTTTTGCAATCGCAGCGCTTTCCATATCTACACTTTCAGCGCGGAATTTTTCGCGCAGCTCTTGCTTTTCTATCGCTAAGGGCACTGGTTTTTCAGCGCTGTAGAGTAACCCACCTACTTTGGGATCTAAAGATCTGAACGTTTCTACCAGTGACTTAAGATCATCGGAATCAAATTTAAAGGATTCACTTCGATCATTTATAACGGCACTGGTTACTATAAGATCCCCCACGGTAAGTTGTGGGTCTAATGCTCCAGCCACTCCCCAACTGATGAGACAGTCGCATCCTTGTTCCAGAAGACTTTTCGCCGACAACCTCGCATTTGTTTGTCCGGCGGACCCAGTGGCAAAATGCCAGCTGTTTTGTTCTGAGTAGCCTGAATCGCTATTAAATGTTTTAGCCTCCGCAGGCATGGCGGTAATGACTCCAAAGCGCACGATTAATTCTGTTTCTTAGGTATGGTTAAATCAGAAATGCTGTCTAAAGGGGTCTTGATTTCTTTTTTCTTCAAGCCTAGAGCGCTTGTTTTAAACAGTAATTTGAGCGCAGTATTGGACATGGCGAAAAAACTAGTGGCGAGAGCAGTTATCTTCACACTCCTGCGTGATATTTTCACTTGAGAACCATGGGTGAAATTGGGGTTTTTCCAGATTTTTTTTATGGTCAATAATGACATTCCAAGCGCCCATAGGCAGAATCGCCTTATCCCTGTCTGGTTTCGGGGGAGCAGCAGAGTAAAGCTGAGGGCATTACTCAAATGCCCGGATGCAGTCGCAAGCATTTCAAGCATAAAGCTGCGGAAAGGCTCGCCACCATTTTCTGGGGCGAGTGTCTTGAACAACACTCCGTGTTTTTGTAACGTTGTGCCAGGGAGCCAACATGCGCCCCGTTCTCGATCGGTCCAAACGTCTTTTAGGATGTTGGTCATTTGTAGCGCCTGGCCAAATGAGACAGAGAGTTGAAGGAGTAGCTCTTTTTTTGGCTCTAGCTCGGGGCAGTAGTCACAAAACAACTCAGCGAGCATTTCTCCAACGACGCCAGCAACATAATAGCAATACCGATCCATTTCATTCTGATCTGCTAAGCCGTCTAGTGTTTCTTTTTCTTGATAATACATCATACCCTTGGTCATTGTCAGAACGCATCTGGTTATGGCCAATTTTTGTGTGGTACGTAAATCGCGTGTTATTCGCAGTACTCTTCCCGAGGACTCTATAAGTTCTTTTTCTGCGATAGGGGTGTCTGCCGCTAGACAAGCCGAGAGATCGTTTTCAAAAGGTATATGATCCTCGGCTCCCTGGAGGAGAGATACGAACCAATCTGAAAATCTTACTTTTTGATCTTTAGACATTTCTGGATCATCTTCTATTGTGTCTGCGATCCGACATAATAAGTAAGCATTCCCAACAGCTCGCCTAAGTACACCAGGCAGTTGAGGGATCGTTAATGCAAAGGTGCGAGACACACCAATGAGGATGTCCGCCTGGAACTGTTCATCTTCTATAGTAGGTGCTGTATCCATTTTCTATTACTTTTTTCAGTTGTTTCATCAGGTTTTAGTTTGGCTGCTGTCGCGCGTAGCGTTAGTTAAAAGTTTACTGCGCCGCTAATCGTTTTCGACGTATAATAGACTGCAACTGCATATTGATACGATTGGGCACATTTCAAGGTAATAATATCATGAGACTGAAACTCAGACGTGGTGCTTATAGATTTATATGCTGCAGTGCAATATAATCGCTAATACCTAATGCTTTTCTTTTTTAGCAAAACATTACCTTCGGTATTCCTTTTCCACCCACAGAATTTAATTACGTTGTAATCATATGCCTTTATTTGATGAAGTTGTCCCCGTGCTCCGAGAAGCGTTAATTCGAAGAGAATACACCCACTTGACCCCCGTGCAGAACTCTGTACTGGAGCCAGAACTAAAAGACAGAGATCTTTTGGTGTCGGCACAAACGGGGTCAGGTAAGACCGTTGCTTTTGGACTTGCAATGGCCTCTACTTTGTTAGGAGAGAAAGAAAAATTTAGCTCCAGCCCTTCACCGGTCGCTTTAGTTATAGCTCCTACCCGAGAACTCGCCTTGCAGGTAAAGGCCGAATTAATGTGGCTTTACAAAGGGACAGATGCGGCCATCTCTTCCTGCGTGGGCGGAATGGATATGCGGACTGAAAGGATGGCGTTATCTAGAAGCATCCACATCGTTGTTGGCACCCCCGGAAGACTTAAAGATCACCTTGAACGGGGATCTCTTAAATTACAAAATATCAAAACCGTCGTTCTAGATGAAGCCGACGAGATGTTGGACATGGGCTTTCGTGATGATTTGGAGTTTATACTGCAAACAATGCCTAAAAGCCGCCGTACTCTTATGTTTTCAGCTACTGTACCAAAACCTATTGTCACTTTAGCCAAGAATTATCAGAACAAAGCTGTTCGGGTAAGTACTAAAGAGGAAGACAAACAACACGTTGATATTGACTACAAAGCCTACAATGTATCCGCAAAAAACCGTGAAGATGCTATTGCCAATGTTTTACGTTACTACGATGCGAAAAATGCGTTGATTTTTTGTGGGACGAGACGTGCAGTAAATGAGATGACTAGTAAATTCGGCAATAAGGGCTTCTCTGTTGTCGCATTGTCGGGTGAGCTGAGTCAAAAAGAACGGACTTATGCGCTTAATTCGCTACGCAGCGGTAGTGCGAAGGTTTGTGTTGCGACTGATGTGGCGGCACGTGGTTTGGATCTGCCGAACTTAGAGTTAGTCATTCATGCTGATATTCCCAAAAACAGTCAAAATCTATTACATCGCAGCGGAAGGACAGGTCGAGCTGGTAGAAAAGGGACAACCGTACTTATGGTCCCGGGCAATGCTCGCCGTAGAACTGAAATTCTTTTTAAACATGCAAATGTCAACGCAACGTGGGGTGCGCCTCCATCTGTGTCGGAGATTTTAAAGCGTGACGACCAAAAGATAGTGGAAGCACCTGAATTTCTAGAACCTCTTGCGGAGAATGAGATTGAGCTAGTTAAACAGCTCATTGACTGTCATGGAGAAGAGAAAATCGCCGCTGCTTTTGTGCGCCTGTTTCGTGGTGGTCGACTGGCATCTATGGCGTTAAAAGATGTTCCAAGCGCAGACTCATCCAACGATAGGGAAAAAAGATCTGGATCGAATCATGCTTTTACACAAGGCGTTTGGTTTGCACTTTCTGCCGGTCGGAAAGACCACATTGAGGCACGTTGGTTGCTTCCTATGCTGTGTAAGGTAGGACGGCTCCAGCACGGAGACGTGGGGAAAATTGTCATTAATGAAAAGGATACTCACGTTGAGTTCTCAAAAAAAGCTGCGGATCTTTTTTTAAAGGCCATCTCTCCCGAATTACTGCTCGAACAAGATATCTCTGTCAAAAAATTACCTGATAGCTTCAAACCTCGTGATAATCGAGAAAGACGCTCTCGAGGGAATAGTTCTTCTGATAAGAAAGGATATAGCAGTAAAAGAAATCGAGGAGAGGTTTCCTCTGACATAAAGAAAAAACGCACTGCTAGTGATCATAAGGACCGAAAAAGAGCTAAGTTGGTGAGTGGCGAAGGGGAAAAGATTGTTAAATTATCTTCCTATCAGCCTTCCCAGAACAAAAAATTGGAGCACAAACAGTCTGAGCCTAGAGGGAAAGCAACGAAACCATTAAGAGGACGGGCTGAGAGTAAGACAACTTCAACTTTTGAGAAACGTAAGCGAAGCGTCAAGAAAAAATGAACTTGTACTTGCACTTGCACTAGATCTTTTTATCGATTGAGCCTTATAAGATGTATGTTCGTATAAATCTGTGAATAAAATTTATGAGGCCACTATGAAAACTCTGCGCTACTTTGCAATTACACTTTTAATGTTTCCACTACAGTTACTCGCCGGAACTTGCGAGGTGACTCTAAGCGGGTCAGACTCCATGAAGTACGATGTGAATGAGATAAAAGTCGATGCCTCATGTGGTGAGTTCAAACTTGTGTTGAACCATAGTGGAAAGCTTCCAGCAAATATTATGGGTCACAATGTAGTCGTCGTTAAAGAGAGTGACTTTCAAATCGTTGTAGGGTCTATTAATATGGCTCATGGTGCCGATAGCGGATATCTACCCTCGGATGCTCCAGTGTTACTGAAAACTGGCTTGATTGGTGGTGGTGAGACAACTGAAGTCACTGTCAATGCTAGCGCATTCAAGACAGGTGAGTCGTATACGTTCTTTTGTAGCTTCCCCGGTCATTATGCAATGATGAAGGGCGCTTTCTCCCTCAACTAGCTCTGCGTTTCACCTGACATATCGTTGCATGAGACGGCCTTAAATTTGTGCCTTAGACAATATGAATTGTATTACCTCAGCCAAGAAGTCAGGCTCTGAGGGTCTATTCTATTGGACTCTATGTAGTGTGCGTAATATAGTGAGATGTGTTTTCGACCAGTCCGCTGTTTTGCGCAGTATAACTAGACATCCAGGGTGACAATATGAAACTTAAACTAGCACTAATTACTCTAATCCTATTGCTTCTATGCCTCGCAAATGTGGGTGCTGAGACAGAGACTACCTGTACTAGAAATGCCGGGGGAGCCATAATAGCCGGAGTGGGTGGCGTAGTTGTGACTGATACAGATGGGAATACGGGGTCCGCGTGTAAAGAGTTACCAGATAATTATAAAATAAATATTTTCCGTTTTGGGTTGTGCACAGCTGACCCTTATAACGCTACTAGCGATCTGGAAAGCTGCTCCTTTTTGGTCAAGAGCGATACCGGTGTGCCGCATGAGATCGCATATCCTGCAAAAGCTGATATGGCTACCAATAGTCAAATAGAACTTGGTACTTATAGTCATATGGTCTTGGTGTTAGAAAATAAGCTAGGCGTCAAGCATACTGAGGAATATAGCACGACTCTTTACGGGGCGACGGGCTCTGGAACATCATGTTGGACTATTGATAGCACTACAGCTTATGCCGGACAGCGTTCTGGGACGGTAGAGGCAAATCCCGAGAACCCTGCTATGGATTGCGGAGATACTCCAGCGCCCGCCTATACTTATGAGGTCTACGACTCTATGGGTGACGGTGGTGACGATGCTGTTTTTAGAGGGGAAGGTGAAGGTGGTTTTGAGATGCCAGCTGGTACCATGCGAGCCAAATTATTAAAAGCCGATCTGACACCTGCTACAAATTTTGAAAATGCCGAGCGGATTTTAGTCGGTATCGCATTAACGACCGCGAAGACCATTGATACGAGTACTGCTGGGTTTGAAATACGTTTCAAGATGACCGATTCAGTAAGTGTTGATCTGGCTTATGTGGAAGATACCGACCGTATATACGCTATCAAGGTTGGTGCCGATCCATTTCAAATAGATCTCATCGTTAAGTAAAGCGTCTAAAAAGGCATTCATTCGTAGTTGGCGTTGATGAAACTAGAGACGCTCTTACCTTTAGGAAAAGTTGACCCGGGTCTGCGAGAACCAGTGGCCCCGTTTGATCTTCAGACTATCGGTCGAGAGTCTCATAAAGCGGAAGAGCTTGGTTACGACAGTATTATGTTTGAGGAGACGAAGTTCGATCCTTACGTGGTGATGGCCTTGGCCGCTAACGCCACGAGAAACGTCGGTATCGGTACAGCGGTTGCGATCGCTTTTCCACGAAGTCCTGCGGTGACGGCCATGAGTGCTTGGACTTTACAAAGCCTCTCAGGCGGACGCTTCATACTAGGATTGGGGACGCAAGTTCGAGCTCATATCGAACGTCGCTATGGTTTAAAATGGTCCCCTGCGGGACCTTGGATGCGCGAGTATGTCCTTGCCGTCAAAGAGATCTGGCGAGCATGGCAAAGTTCTGAACAACCTGATTTCAGTGGACAGCATTACAACATAAACCTCGCAGTGCCTCTGTTCGATCCAGGTCCCATTGACACCCCTGATATTCCAATCCATTTGGCCGCAGTCAACTCATACATGTGTGAAGTTGCCGGCGAGGTTTCCGAGGGGTTGAGGCCACATCCTGTTTGTACTGCAGAATATATTAAAAATGTTATGTGGCCTGCCGTTCATCGTGGCGCAGGGAACTCGTCTCGCTCAATAAAAGATTTTTCCATGAGTATTAAACCTCTTATCGCGACCGCCCCTGATGAAGAGAGCCTTCAGGCCAAAATAAGAGATATACGAGCTCGAGTTGCGTTCTATGCTTCTACCCCAGCATATAGGGCAGCTTTTGAAGCACATGGGCTAGAGAGCTTGGCAGATGAGCTTAAGCTGCTGTCTCGCGCCCAGCGATGGGAGGAAATGCCTTCACGAATCTCAGATGACGTTCTAAATCAATACGCATGCGTTGGTACCTACGATAATATTGTTGCTATTCTCAAAGATAGGTACGCTGATATTGTTACAAACGTTGAATTTAGTATTCCCGTCAATACTCCAGAAGATGGAGATATTTTGAGAGGAATGATTAGTGAGTTACGTTCGACTTAGTACAGGGCTAGCCGCAATGAGCCTCAGTTTTTCTGCTCGAGAGAGCTTTTTGATGCTCGATTCTCGTTTTTGAGCCGCGCTACGATCAATGGCGGTTTCTGAATAGACGTGTTCGAGAGGTCCGCGACCTTTGGTATATTTTGCCCCATGCCCACTAGTATGGGCGATAAGGCGCTTTTTTATGTTGTTGGTGATACCTGTATATAACGAACCGTCGCCACATTTTAATATATAGATGTTCCAGACCATTTCAGTTTTGCGTTAGAAATCGCGCGTGAAAGAAAATTGTGCTAGGTCCTCCAGCGCTTCTTTATATGGACTTGGAGGCACGTCTTTAATCGAAGCAAGCGCGCTTTTAGCCTCTTCTTCTGCTAAATTCTTGGTATAAGAAATGGCACTTGTAGACTCTATAGCGGTAGTTATAACTGAAAGCTGATCCAAGCCTCCTGTTTTAATTGCCTCGCGAATAGTGTCCGCCTGTCCCGCAGTTCCATGCCACATAGCGTATAACAAAGGGAGAGTTGGCTTGCCTTCTGAAAGATCGTCACCAATATTTTTTCCTAGCTTCTCTGGAGACGAACTATAATCAAGAGCATCATCAGCTAATTGGAATGCTGTGCCGAGATGCATTCCATATGCGTTCATGGCTGTGGTAGTCTTGTCACTTCCTCCAGACAGAATAGCCCCTAAGCCCGATGCGGCCTCAAAAAGTTTTGCTGTTTTATTCCTAATTGTGTCTAAATATCTAAGTTCCGTAATATCTGGGTCATGACAATTAACCAACTGCATTACTTCGCCTTCCGCGATGACGTTGGTAGCGTCAGCTAAAACACCCAAGATTTTATTATTGTTTAAAGTCACCATCATTTGGAAGGCCCGCGAATATAGGAAATCCCCTACTAGTACACTTGCTTCGGTCCCCCAGAGATCGTTTGCCGTTTGCCGCCCCCTTCGGAGCTTGCTGCTGTCGACAACATCATCGTGTAGCAGTGTTGCGGTGTGAACGAGCTCTAAAATAGCGGCGATATCGATGTGCTGTTGCCCTGAATATCCCAGTGATTTGGCGCTTAAAAGAGCGATTAGAGGACGTATTCTTTTGCCTCCTCCCTGAATGATATATGCGCCAAGTTGGTTGATAAGCTGGATCTCAGACGTTAAATTAGCCATTAGCAGAGCATCTACTTTGTCTGCTTCTTCTGAAACAAGGGCTCTCATTTCTTCAATATTTTTTTTGATAACTTCACTCTCTATAATTAAGCATTTTGAAATTTCTTAGGGGCTGTAGCTAAGCCTTTGCCATGTCACTGCAAAGAAACCCATTGTATTATGCTAATTCTTCTTGTTTCCAGTTGTCTATTTACGTAGAATCGCCCCCCACGTAAAAGTATTTCGCTATATATTGATATTAGCATTGGTAAAAATTATGCATGCAGTTATAAAGACCGGGGGTAAACAGTACCGAGTTAGCCCTGGTGACAAGTTGAACGTAGAGACTTTATTGAGTGACGCTGGTAGCGACTTCCATTTCAACGAAGTTTTAATGATTTCGGACGGGGATGACATTTCTGTTGGCGCTCCTATGTTAGAGGGTGCGAGTGTTATCGCAAAAGTCATCGAGCATGGGCGCGGTGACAAAATAAGAATCGTGAAGTTTAAAAGGCGTAAACACTACCGTCGGCAGATGGGACATCGTCAGAACTATACTAGAGTAGAAATAGTCAGCGTAGAGAGAGGCTAAAGATATGGCACATAAAAAAGCAGGTGGTAGTACTCGAAACGGAAGAGATTCAGAGTCCAAACGACTGGGTGTAAAAAAGTATGGTGGGGAAGCTGTTGTTGCTGGTAACATTTTAGTTCGGCAACGAGGTACGCATTTTCACGCAGGAGTTAACGTAGGGATCGGGAGAGATCACACGTTGTTTGCTAAAAATGATGGTGAGGTTATTTTCCAAAGGAAAGGACCGCTAAATAGACGTTTTGTGAGTGTAATAAACGGATAATTCAACTGTTTATGACAAGGCACAAAAAACCCCGTTTTAACGGGGTTTTTTGTATGTGTTTGATTTATTGACTATGTGTGAGTTAACGAGATGAAATTTGTAGATGAGGCGACTATCACTGTTGAGGCGGGGAAAGGGGGCGCCGGTTGCCTTAGCTTTAGAAGGGAAAAATATATTCCTGAAGGAGGTCCTGATGGGGGAGATGGGGGTGATGGGGGCTGCGTATATATTGAAGTCGATAGTCGTTTAAATACCTTAATTGATTTTAGATACAAGAGAATTTTTAAAGCTAAAAACGGTACGCCGGGAGCTGGACGAGAGCGAATTGGTAAAAGTGCTGATGATCTGATCATCAAAGTGCCTAAAGGTACATTGGTGTATGTGTCCGATACAGAAGAGCTCATCGGCGACTTAGTATCGGACAATTCGAAGTTACTAGTTGCTCAAGGTGGATTTCATGGGTTGGGGAACACACGTTTTAAAAGTAGTGTGACTAGAGCTCCACGGCGGACGACTCCAGGCTCGCCAGGGGAGACTAGAGAATTACGACTGGAGTTGAAACTTCTAGCTGATGTAGGTTTAGTCGGATTGCCGAATGCGGGTAAGTCTACATTGATAAGCGCTGTTTCTGCGGCCCGACCTAAGGTAGCCGATTACCCGTTTACGACACTAATTCCAAATTTGGGTGTTGTTAGCCTGAATACTCACCAAAGTTTTGTTATCGCGGATATCCCAGGGATAATTGAGGGGGCCGCTCAAGGAGCAGGCTTGGGACTTCGCTTTCTTAAGCACTTAGAGCGTACTCGAATTTTTTTGCATTTGATTGATGTATCTAGAACCGATCCGGAAAGAGAGCCGCTAAAAGATTTCTCAACAATCGGGAATGAGCTTGAGCTGTATGGAAAGGGAGTCGCGGAGCAGATACGATGGATTGTACTCACCAAAATTGATTTAGTCGCCCAGGGCGACGTCAACGAAATTGAGAGTGGCTTGCGAGACACAGGTTGGATAGGACCGATTTACAGGGTATCCGCAGCGACAAGAGGAGGTTGCGAGACATTGATGTACGCGATATATAACTGGCTTGTTGAGCAGGATAAAGTTTGAATCCGATGGAAGAAGTAGGAAAAATTCGGGAAAAGCTCGGAAAATCAAAGCGATGGGTCGTGAAAATTGGTAGCGCACTTAGCACCAATGATGGCGTAGGCCTCAATGTATCTGCGATTGACAAGTGGGCGGGACAGATAACAGAACTGATGGCTGAGGACCGACAGATTGTATTGGTGACTTCAGGCTCTATTGCTGAAGGAGCCGCTCGGTTGAGTTGGAGCGTGCGCCCTCATTCTCTGCCAGAGCTACAAGCTGCCGCTGCTGTTGGTCAAATGGGTTTAATTAGAGCTTGGGAACAAGCTTTTGAGAAACATAAGCGAATCGCCGCTCAAGTGCTGTTAACTCATGAAGACTTATCTGACAGGACTCGTTATCTGAATGCTAAAGGTACTTTGTCTACTCTTTTGTCTTTGGGTGTAATTCCTGTGGTGAACGAGAATGATACGGTTGCGACTGAAGAAATTAGTCTGGGAGATAATGATACGTTGGCAGGTTTAGTCTGTAATTTAATAGAAGCTGATGTGTTAGTGATCTTGACTGATCAATCAGGGATTATGACAGCCGACCCTCGGCTCCGTGACGATGTAGAGCGCGTGGAGTACGCTCTTGTTGACGACCCGACATTGGATGCTTTAGCTGGTGGAGGAGGCGAATGGGGGAGAGGAGGCATGAGAACAAAGCTGAAGGCTGCTCGATTAGCTGCCCGATCTGGGACATCAACGATTATTGCGGACGGTAGAGCAGAGATAACTTTACCGCACATTGGTCTAGGAGAGTCTACTGGGACCTTGCTCTATTCAAGTCGAGAAAAAACTACGGCCCGAAAGCAATGGTTGGCTGGATCTCTAAAAGTACGTGGACAAATAATCGTAGATGCGGGAGCGAGTGCGGCCTTGGCTCGACATGGGAAAAGCTTGCTCGCCGCAGGACTCGTAAAGATCACAGGTGGCTTTAACAGGGGAGACCTTGTAGAGCTAGTTGACGAAACAGGACAAGTTATAGGTAAAGGGCTTACTAATTACTCTTCCGATGATTGCACTCGAATTCGGGGAATGTCTTCTAGAAACATTGAGAGTGCTTTAGGTTTCGTCCATGAGGAAGAAGTGGTGAATCGAGATAATTTATTAGTCGAACCCACTATTAGTGAGGACTAGCTTAAAGCTTTCACCATTTCCTTCGTTACAGTTCAAGACATTTGTTGAATTTTAGCACTAAGCCTAGATTTGTATCTTGCCGCCTTGTTCGCATGGATAATCTTGTTGCCAGACATCTTGTCTAATACAGGCGCTGCCAAAGCATACGCTTCGGCCGCTAAAGACTTATCTCCTGCATCAATTGCTTTGAGAACGTTCTTAAGTCGTGTGCGCAGGAACGACCGTCGGCTAGCGTTATGTTGACGTCTTTTTTCTGACTGACGTGCGCGTTTTTTTGCTTGGGCTGAGTTCGCCAATTGGTTAATCTCCAAAATCACTGTTAGGAGGGGCGAAACTATGCTGTTTTACGACGTAATTGTCAATGGGAAAGAGGCGCGGGATTGAAAAAATACAATGTATAATGCTGTAATTGGTGCAATTCGCTGTTTATATAAAGGAAAATTGCTTGTCTATTAGGTTGTTACGTTCTGTCGCAGTAATTGGTCAAATGACATTTATATCTAGAGTGCTAGGCTATATCCGCGATGTTTTGATTGCCATATTTTTTGGTGCAGGCTTAACTACGGATGCATTTTTCATAGCATTTAAAATTCCTAATTTCTTTAGGCGAATTTTTGCCGAAGGGGCTTTTTCTCAGGCATTTATTCCCGTGCTGTCGGAAACTCGCGCTAAAAATGGTGAAGCCGCGGTCCGTGAATTAGTCGCAGCAATCAGTGGGATATTGATGCTTTTTGTATGGTGTGTAGTTGCGGTTGGCGTGATAGCCGCGCCTATTTTTGTCATGGTTTTTGCGCCGGGTTTTGTCGGTTCACCAGATAAATATGGTTTGACGGTTGATTTGCTGCGCATTACCTTCCCGTATCTTGGCTTTATATCAGTATCGGCGTTGGCATGGGGGATACTGAACACCTATGGTAGATTTGCTATTCCTTCGTTTAGCCCGATACTTTTAAATTTGTCGATGATCGGCTCTATTCTGTACTTATCTCCCCAATTTAATACTCCGATTTTAGCACTTGCTATTGGTGTTTTTTCGGGAGGTGTTTTTCAATTTCTGCTGTCTTTCCTGGGAGTTAAAAGACTAGGATTCTCTTTGTGGCCACGTTTAAATTTACGCCACCCAGGTGTAAAGAAGCTTTTAAAATTGATTGGCCCTGCCGTATTTGGCGCTTCTATTGTGCAGATTAATCTGATGTTAGATATGACTCTTGCATCATTTCTGAACTCGGGAAGTATTTCTTGGCTCTATATGTCAAACCGCATAGTTGAATTCCCCTTAGGTATTTTTGGAGTCGCTTTGGCAACTGTGGTGCTTCCGAATTTAGCAAGAAAGTATGCGCAAAATGATCACGAGGGCTATTCGCTCATGATTGACTGGGCTCTCCGGTGGATTGTTTTTATCGGAGCTCCCGCTGCCTTAGCCTTAGCTCTTATTGCTGGTCCGGTCATAGGGACGCTCTTTGGTTATGGCGAAATGGACCAGCAAGACGTTTCAATGTGTGCTGCTAGCTTGTCGGCATACTCCTTCGGGTTGTTAGGCTTTATGGCAATAAAAATTTGCGGGCCAGGATATTATGCAAGACAAGATATGCGAACTCCCGTAAAAATAGGACTGGTAGCTATTGGTATTAATTTAGTATTTAACTTAATGTTAATTATACCTTTCGGGCATGTTGGTCTTGCCCTAGCTACAGCGCTCGCAGCTAATGCAAACGCTTATCTTTTATGGCGGGGTTTATTTAAGAATAAAATCTATATCCCATCTAGAGGATGGCTTGGATTTTCCTTGCGAATTCTAGTATCTATTACTGTTATGGCCGTAGCTTTGTTCTTTGCTATGTCTCCCATAGACGATTGGGGCTCTTGGACTATTTTTAAAAGAATTTATGAGCTGTTGTTTTTGATAACATTGGGCACCGTGGTCTACTGTGGAGTGTTATGGTGTTCTGGCTTGAGGAAAGCCGATCTTCAGATGGGAAAAGCTATATGATAGTGCTGTACTGATATGAAAATTATTCGCGGATTACATAACCTAACATCACAACATTTTGGCTGCGTGGCGACCATTGGCAATTTTGATGGTGTGCATTTAGGCCATGTCGAAATTTTAAAGCGACTAATTATTAAATCCGCCCACTATAAAGTTCCAAGTGTTGTGATTCTCTTTGAGCCACAGCCTGCCGAGTTTTTTCGTTATGGTCGGATACCAGCTAGACTGTCTCGTCTCAGCGAAAAAGCTCAGTTAATTTTTGCATGCGGTGTTGATAAAGTCCTAGTGCTTCGTTTTTCCCGCGATCTGGCGAGTTATTCTCCGCGGCAATTTGTCGAAGAGATTTTAGTGAAAAGAATGGGAATAAAGTCATTGATCATTGGAGATGATTTTCGATTTGGGACTGACAGAGGAGGCGATTTTAGTTTGCTAACCAGTCTTGCTATCAAACATCAATTCTCTCTCGACCAAACTCCTCCTTTTCTATTTATAGGAAAACGCATTTCTAGCACTTATGTCCGTTACCTTCTTAAGCATGGACACATGCGCGAAGCGGAAAGAATGCTAGGACACCCTTATTGTATAGAAGGTCATGTCGTTCATGGCCATAAGCAGGGGAGAGAGTGGGGGTTTCCAACTGCCAACCTGAATTTATACCGATTAACTTGTCCTATCTCAGGTATTTTTGCTGCTCTAGTTCATGGGCTTGGACCTAAGCCTTTGATGGGCGTCGCGTATGCTGGCTCAAGACCAATCCTTGATGATCCGAAATATGTTTTAGAGGTCCATATTTTTGACTTTGATGAAGACTGCTATGGTAAGAAAATAAGAGTGCAGTTTTGCGACAGGATTAGAGACGATATGGAGTTTCACTCTTTCTCCGCTATGGCTGAACAGATAAAAAAAGATTCTGCTGCCGCAAGAGCGAAGTTGACCTTTGACTATCCTTAAGCAAACGCTCTTAAAGTGGGCAGCTCTAATTTTTGTGATTGTTACCCTAGACCAAGTGACTAAGTCCCTTGCAACATTTCATTTAGGCTATGGTGCTCCAGTTGCTGTTTTTCAAGGCCTAAATTTTACGCTTTTACATAATACTGGCGCGGCTTTTAGCTTTCTGCACGACCAAAATGGTTGGCAGCGCTGGTTTTTATCAATAGTGACTTTACTGATTAGCGGAGGGCTAGTGATTTGGTTCTATTCATTACGAGGGTCTCAAATCTGGATGCGCTGCGCTATTTGTTTTGTTCTCGCAGGGGCAATAGGGAACCTGTTTGATAGATTAGTGTTTGGTTATGTTATTGATTTTATACAACTATACTGGGAAAATTGGTACTGGCCAGCATTTAACGTAGCCGATATAAGTATCTGTGTTGGCGCTGTTATGGTGATTTTTAGTAATTCTGAGAATAAAAATGTTGCTTGATCTATTTATTGGCTTTGAGCATCACGTTCAGAATGGGGGTATAATTATCCAGTCACAATTAAATGAGTGGATAATTAAGGAAAATGCAGATTCATCTTGCAAATCCGCGCGGATTTTGCGCTGGAGTAGATAGGGCTATTGGAATCGTTGAAAGAGCAATTGAACTCTTTGGCGCGCCAGTCTATGTCCGTCATGAGGTGGTACATAATAAATATGTAGTTGATGGTTTGCGGGATAAAGGCGCAGTATTTGTTGACGAGCTAGATGAAGTTCCTGATGATGCGACTGTAATTTTCAGTGCTCATGGTGTTGCCAAGTTAGTAAGAGAAGAGGCTGCGAGAAGAAAATTACGCGTTTTCGATGCTATCTGCCCTCTTGTGACTAAGGTTCACATGGAAGTTGGATTTTACCAAAATTTAGATCAAGAGTGTATTTTAATAGGTCATGCCGGACATCCCGAGGTTGAAGGAACGCTTGGCCAATATGTAAAGAAAGCGGACGGACGAGGTGGTATGTATTTGGTTGAGTCGGTATCTGACGTGGAGACGCTAGAAGTTAAAAACCCTGAATTTTTGGCATTCGTCACTCAAACAACCTTGTCTATGGACGATACTGCTGAGGTTATAAATGCACTGAGGAAAAGATTTCCGGCGATTTCCGGGCCAAAAAAAGAAGACATTTGCTATGCGACCCAGAATCGACAAGATGGGGTCAAACGTATGGTCAGTTATTGTGATTTAATTTTAGTGGTAGGCTCACAATCGAGTTCTAACTCCATGAGATTAAAAGAAATTGCTGAAAAGCAAGGTATTTCCGCTTTTCTCATTGATAGTGCGGATGAAATCCTTCCACAATGGCTGGAAGGGAAAAAAAGTGTCGGAGTTACAGCCGGAGCCTCTGCACCAGAGATTCTTGTAGAGCAGGTTGTCCAAACTCTGAGAGATAGGGGAGGCTTTGATGTCCAAGAGGTTCCAGGCATAAAAGAGCAGGTAGTTTTCAGCCTGCCACGTGAACTTATAAAGGCAGGAGAAATAAAGCGAGAAACGTCGGCATAATTGTTCTATATGGCCGATCGAATCGAGATTCAAGCCGTATAACTTAGGGTGGCAGTCTAGACAGAGTCTAAATTGACGCTATACTCATTACCCTATGAATATAAAAAAAATAATGACACCTCCTGTTCGTCGAGAAGACGTCCCTGCTGCACTGGCATCCCTGGGTATAGCAGTGACTGCTCAGCGTATCGAAATCGGTGCGATTCTTCTCGAGTCGATGCAGCATCTTTCTGCTGAACAGGTTCAGGCTCGACTAGAGGCGGATGGAGCCTCGGCTTCTAAAGCTACTGTTTATAACACGCTTGGCCTCTTTGCAAAAAAAGGCTTAGTTCGAGAGCTGGTTATAGATGGTGCGAGAGTGTTTTACGACTCTAATCCATCTGATCATTTTCACTTCTACAATGTGGATGACGGGACGCTTTTTGATTTTCCCTCTTCACCCGTTACCCTGACCAATCTACCGACACCTCCTGAAGGGACGAAGTTAGACAAGGTCGATGTGATTGTTCGTGTGACGACTAAGTAGGAAAGTCTTTCGTTGTTTCTTGAGATGGTAGATGCTGCTCAGTCTGGCTGATTTAGCCCCGCTTAGATAATCAGCAACTGTTGTCGTGTTGATTGTTAAAGGCTGTGTAACTCAGCTATTTCATCGATTAGCTGTTTGTGAAATTGGTTTACTCTTTCATTTGGTTGTTGGGCGATCATAAGCTCGAGGCTTGGATCTGCGACTTCTGTCATTTCATCTGATAACTTTTCTACTACAGCCTGGACACAAAAAGGAACATGAGATTCGGCATAGCCTCCCTCATGTACGATGACTAATTTGCCGGCCGATAATGTGCCAGCTAAATCCATTGCTTTCTGCGTCAGCGCTCGGTAGGACTCACTATGTAAGAGCATACGACCAAGAGGGTCAACTCCGCCAGCATCATACCCTGATGCTACTATAATCAGATCTGGCTCATAGCGAGCTATAGCAGGCATGGCGACTTTTTCCATCGCATATTGGTAAGTGTCATGGCCACTACCCGGAGCTAAGGGAACATTGATATTATAACCCGACCCTTTTCCTGCCCCAATATCTGTAGCTCCGCTATACCCGGGAGGGAAACAGCCTTCTTGATGCAGTGAAATTGTTAAGACGTCACTTCGATCATAAAATATAGATTGCGTGCCATTACCGTGATGGACATCCCAATCTAACACGGCAACTCGTTCTAAAGAGTATTTATGTTTGGCGGCTTCGATTGCGATTGCGATGTTGTTTAGCAGACAAAATCCCATAGCCGTATCAGAGGAACAATGATGGCCTGGAGGCCGAGACATGGAGTAAGCATTCCTATAATTGCCACATAGGACAGAGTCAACTGCATGCATCGCCAAACCTGCAGATTGCTTAGCTATCTCAAAGCTGCCAGGGCCAAATGGGGCGAAAATCCCCAACTCTCCACCGCCTTTTTCAGACAGAGAACTAAAGCTTTCTAGATAACTTTTCGGATGCACTCTTAAAAGATCGGTTTGATCGGCCATAGGGGCACTACGTAGGTCTATTTTGTCGGCAAGGCCAGAAACTTGGAGTAATGATACAGCTCGTCTTTTTGACTCTGGCGATTCAGCCAAACCTGCAGAAGCCGGTGGTTGTACCCATTCTCCAACTGGGAGAATTAAAGAAAATAATCCTTGAGTACTATGCCAAAGGCAACGTTCATCGTGAAAGAAACCGGTAGATAACGCCATTGCAATTCATTCCTAGAGTGAAAACGTTGCGTCAGCTTAAGAATTCCTTCTAGCAAAAGCAAATACATTGCTTGAAGCGAGAATAATTACTTTTGATTAAAATAGATAAATAAAAAATATTCCGATCTGCGGACGTTCTGAGAGATACTAAATGCGTCGACTTTCAATCTTGGCTAGAAGGACTAATATTATGATTGATCAATCAACATTTCTAGAATGCCGTTGTGGTAAATGTCGTCTAACTGTATGCGACCCCTTGATGCGGTATCGGCTTGAATGCTTGTGTTTTGATTGCCGACAGAGGCAGTTGATATCTGCCAGCAAACACTCTGACAATAGGTTGCCAATTGATGTAGCAAACTACAATAGAGGTGTAGACGAGTACTATTTTGCAAATGGATTTTTGGTAGAGCAGTCCTCCCGAGAGCAGCTGATATTTTCAAAGCTGCGTGATGATGCATTTAATACTACTGCCATGTCAGCGTGTTGCGGGACCTTGATGTGCGGGACTCATCCTGTGTACGAAGGTGCTTCAGTTTCTGTCAATGCGGACAGCTGCCATGTAGGAACTTCTTTCGTTATGCCTACCCAAGTTATTCTTTTCGGCTGTGATTTCCCTCAAGATAAATATGTTGAGATAAAAAAACGAGCCCAAGCTCCACTTTCTTTTTCGGTGTACGATGAACTTAATTCAGATCCAATGATTGATTTTCTTAAAGCTGTAACCGAGCCTCTAGCTAAAGTTTATAAGCATTCCGGCTATGTTACTTTCGAGACACTAAGCGAGCAGGCTGAAATTCAGATAGATAATGCTTATTTTGACGAGAGTCGGTCAGGAAAAGATTAGAGCATAGGATTAAGAGAGGCTGAAATAATTATTTCCGAGTCTAAAAGAGGTACTAGTTTATGAATGAAATTCGAAAAGCAAAGCTGTCAGATCTTGAAGATGTTGTCAGGTTATTGGAGAGCTTCCCGGAAGATATCGAACTACCTGATATTGATTGGCAGGATGCGCGTCGCGCATTTCCAGAGCTTGTGGAGGGTAAAAGAGGATTAATCTTTCTCTCTTTAGAAGATGGAAATCTGGCCGCCCTTCTCGCGATTTCTTTTTCTTATGTGCTACGTTTTGGAGGCGAGTATGCCTTGATAGAGGATTTAATTGTTGATGAGCGGTATCGAGGAAAAGGTCTTGCGAGCCCTCTCTTACAGGTTGGGTTTGAAGCAGCACGTGAACGAGGTTGCAAAGAAATACAGGTTAACGGTGCGTCTGAAGAAGGCCTCCCAGTTTATCTGAAAAATGGAGCACACTTGGCAGGCAAGCATCTCAAGTGTTTTCTTTAGACATTCTATGGACAAAAGCGATTCTCGAAAACCATACCAAACATGTGACTGTCTCAAAGATGACTATAACTTAGACGTCGCTATTCATCCTGCGTTGAGCTGAAGAACTCAACGATTTCGTTTCGGTATGCTGTGTATTGAATTTCGATAGGTTGGCAGCAGACTTCGCAATCTTCGACATATTTTTGCTTTTCGGTGGTGCAGTCGAGTAGTGCTGATATTGGCTCGCCGCAGTAGCAACATTGAAAAAAGTGTTCCGTTATCATTTATGAGACCAATTTGGATACAAGGGAAGCGACATTGAATTATTCTTATTATCGGTATTTAGCCTGGATAGTAACTATATTCTTGCACATTCCGTTTGTTTTTTCATTTGATGATTATCAACTGAATGACTGGACTCTTCGACCTGCAGTGGAGCTTCGTTTTGGCTTGCAATATAGCGAGGGTATCAACTTTGGCTATGGTGCAATCGATGATAAAGACGAAAAGAATCGCAGCAGCGCTTCGATATCTCTAGAGCCAGAGCTACCTTTCACAAAAAATCTTTTCTCGGGAGAAATGTATGGAAAACTCTCGTTCGTAGGAGCGACTAATTTCCTAGATGGAGAGATATCTGGTCAGTTCGCCACGAGTGGAGACTCGAGAGTTGATGTTGATGAGGCACACGTTGGTTGGAGAAATAGTCGCTTCGATATTTCTGTTGGCGCACAAGTTTTAGTATTTGGGGACGGACTAGTTATAGGAGATGGAAATTTTGATATAGGTTCTGAGCAAGGACAGTTCTGGCTTGGTGCTTTTGATGCGTGGAAAAATTCAGCTGTTGTAAGCGTTTATACAGACGATGTCGATATCGATGCCTTTTGGTTAAGGAGCGATGGGGGATTCGGTGATTCTCGGTTGTTTGGCATAAACCTAGACAATAAAGAAAGCATGTTTGGGCGCTATGGAGCAATGTATCTCAATATTTATCAGGGCGACACTGCATCTTACGATGGTATTCAAGCCGTAAATCTAAGGGCTTTGGATGTGCCGCTACCTGGGTTGGAAGCGCTGAAGTTTTATAGCGAAGTGGTCTTACAGCTTGGGCGGGACAAAGATAATCGTAATATTAAAAACAAAGCTCTAGGTTGGTATTTAGAGGCTGATTACAGCGCTAACTGGTTGAAGTGGCCAACCGTTTTCGCCTATAGATATTCACGTTTTTCGGGAGATGAAATAGACACATTTTCCAATGAGTCCTATAGATCTCTTTTTTATGGGTTTTATGCTCGGGAGTGGGATACTTTCTACCAAGGAGAGATCGCAGGAGAATATCATCTTTTTAATTCCAATCAAGAAACTCAGTTTTTTAAGGTTAGAACATTTCCTACCCAACAGTTTGCGATTACTTTCTATTATTTTGAACACGACTTAGACGAGCCGCACTACTTTGGTACACCGACATCAACGGTGGACTGGGCTGATGAGATAAATATTGGTGTGGAATATTTTGTGGGAGATAAAGTATATATATACACGGGGTTTGCTTGGTCGACGCCTAATCAAGCGGCTCGTGAGGTATTTCACGGAGATAACTTTTCGGTGCTTCAGACTTGGATGTCTTTCAATTTTTAAAAGAGAAAGTTGCATCTGTGTTGGAACAAATCGAATATTTTCTTTTTCTGAGTTCGCGTTTGTAACCTGTGAGCGTCACTCTTAGGATAAAAGACTATCAATTTTTACAGCTGAACCTTATACTCCGACGCTTATTTAGGCCTTTCACACTGTATATATTTAAGAATTATGATTTTTTCAGTCACGCTAGCGGCTCATGCTTGCACGATAAAATTCCCTACAAATCTAAGAGTTCTCTAACGCAAGGAAAATTATGCCGTTTACCAAGTTGGGCTTAGCCCCCGAATTACTTCGTGCGATTGAAGCGGAAGGCTACATGAAGCCTACACCTATACAAACAGGTGCTATCCCCGTTGTGTTAGCAAAAAAAGACCTTTTGGCTGGAGCTCAGACTGGTACTGGGAAAACAGCTGCATTTGCTTTGCCCGTGCTGCAGATTTTAAGTCGGAAAGCTAAGCAAGTAGGACATTCTGTTCGGGTGCCGAGTGCGCTTGTTCTTGCGCCAACCAGAGAGTTAGCGGCTCAAGTTTGCGATAGTTTCGTTTCTTATGGGAAGCACCTTTCTTTGAATAGTGTGCCGATTTTTGGCGGAGTTAGCATTAACCCTCAGATCAAACAATTTCGTAAAGGCGTTGATATCGTTGTTGCGACTCCTGGACGTTTACTGGATCACCTAAACCAAGGAACAGTGAACCTAAAGCATATTGAAATACTGATATTAGATGAAGCTGATAGAATGTTGGATATGGGTTTTATCCGCGATATACGGAAAATCATGTCACGTTTACCTAAAAAACGACAGAATCTCTTGTTCTCCGCAACGTACACTGACGACGTAAGGAAGCTCGCAGATGATATTTTGAACAAACCGTCGATTGTTGAGGTCGCTCGCCGGAGCACCGCTGCTGAGAGTGTGATGCAAAAGGTTTACTACTGTGACAAGACAGCAAAAAAAGAGCTGCTCGCTGACTTAATAGAAGAAGGAGAGTGGTATCAAGTTCTAGTATTCGCCAGAACTAAGCACGGCTCAGATAGATTAGCCAAACAGCTTAGAGGATTTGGTATCGAAGCTGACGCGATTCACGGCAATAAGTCTCAAGGGGCGAGAACAAGGACACTGGGCGCATTTAAGAGCGGGGACTTACGTGTTCTGGTTGCAACCGATATCGCGGCTAGGGGGATCGATATTGAAAACCTACCCTATGTTCTTAATTATGAGTTACCAAATGTTGCCGAAGATTATGTTCATCGCATCGGAAGAACAGGGCGTGCGGGAGAGGAAGGTGTTGCCATTTCGTTAGTCGCACCTGAAGAACGTAAGTCTCTTAAAGGGATAGAGAAATTATTGCAAAAGTCGTTAGAGGTGGAACAAACTCCGGCACACTACAATAGAGAACCGGCAATTCCGGAGAAGAAAAAACAATCAACTTCCCGATCCAGACGAAACCACTATAGAGGTTCAGAGAACGGGGGAAAGCAACGCAATGGTAATACTGGAGCGCCGTCGAAAAACGGATATCGCGGCGGGCCTAGGAAATCGGGAAACCGCTAGGAAAAGCCGGCATTTGGTCGGAAAACAGGGGCGAGGAGCCCGAGCCACGGAGGTGTTTAATTATGCTTTTGACCATGATGAAAGCGAAGATTCATCGAGTTCCGGTAACAGAGTGTGACCTTAATTATAATGGATCGATATCAATTGATGCGGACTGGCTGGAGCAGTCGGACATTCTCCCTAATGAGCAGGTAGATGTTTTAAACATTAATACAGGATCACGATTCACCACTTATGTTATTGAGTCAGCGGCGGGATCAAAAACTATTGGTATTAATGGTGCTGCGGCAAGATTAGCTCAACCAGGAGATCTCGTCATCATCGTAGCTTATGCACAGATGAGTGACGAAATCGCTCGCAGGCACCAACCGAAGGTTATTTCTCCAATCTAGCGCTATTTATATAATAAGAGAGCCGATTGCTACCTGTGTAAGCACAATTGCTGCTAACCCGGTTATACCTATAGCTAGAGTTGCTAAGGAACTAGCGTTCCCTGCTCTCTCGCAAGTAGTGGAAGAAGTCTCTGAGGCTGTTTCTTTATTTTTCATCATATTTTACTCCATTTAGTTGTGTAGTCAGATTTTGTTGTTTGTGTTTATTATGTGGCAGTGCGATATTTTAATGATGTCAGGACTCTTTTTCGATAGGTGTTTGCCTAGAGATATTAGAGTGTCTACCAACATAAAGTATTCTTTTCTTTACCTGTTGAGACCAGATTGTTTGGTTAGAGCGAGGTAGGTCAACATCTTGTGCTATCGAGATAAAGAAGAGATATAAGATAATGATAAATATATATTTTATTGATTTTTTATGGAATTCTTGGAGCAATTTCCCTTCTTCATATTTGACTAGGAAGCAGGCTGAACTAGTGCCTGAACTTGTACTTTCTTTGTTTATTCCTTGTCTCTCAATCATTTTTCTGGTCTGGTTTTTTTCTGTGAAGGAGACTATATTGCACCGCAATATTTTTAGGTAGCCCTATAACTTGAAAAACACTTGTGAAAAAAATTCATTAACACTTCAGGTTTTGAAGTATAGTGGCCTGTTCGGTGGATTATGTAAGAGAGGTAGTCAATGAAAGTGAACCAAGATGTGTTTGATGTGATGAGTACCATGCGAGCTATGCGAGGACTCAAGCCCGACAAGATTCCTGAGGAGGTCATAAGAAAAATTCTCGAAGCGGGTACTTGGGCGCCTAACGGGCAAAACTTACAGCCCTATAGGTTTATTGTCGTCAACGACACTGAGAAAAAAAAGTTTTTTGGTTCGCATTACGCGGAGGCTATGCGTATCCGTTTTTCGAAAAATATGCCAGATGCTACTGATAATTCTGCTAATGCAAGGAACATAAGAGTCGCGATGAAATTTGGGGACAAGGTGCATGATGCACCGACGTTGATTGTCGTGTGCGGTTTAAGAGATTGGCCATTTTCTATTCCAGAGGATCAGCGGGTAGGGCTTGCCCCACCCTCGTATGCTTCTGTTTACCCATGTATCCAGAATATTTTGATTGCTTGTCGTGCGCAGGGGATTGGAGCAAGCTTAACCACCATGCACCAAGTCTTTGAGCAGGATTTGTGTAAATGCCTCAGTATTCCTCAATCCTATGGGATCGTAGCTGTCATCCCTATAGGCTATCCGAGTGGAAAGTTTGGGCCGGTGGGACGACGAGATGCGTCTGAATTAACTTATTATGATACATGGACTGAGTAATGGGGATGTTATACGAAGGGAAGTGGCGACCCGATGATGTATCGGCTTTTACCAGAGATGGCCAAAATGTGAGTTTCGCAAGCGGTTTCGATGGTTGGGTGATGGAAGGCAGGGACGCAAAGCATCCGGTAGAGAAAAATCGTTACGCTCTCTACTGCAATCGCACTTGCCCTTGGTCTCACAGAGCACTTATTACTCGGCAGCTAAAAGGCTTGGCTGATGTTGTTAGCTTGGTTTTACTCGAGCCAGCTATGGGAGAGGAAGGATGGTGGTTCGGGGCGACTGGAGAGTACTCAGATCCAATATTAAACGCTAGTCATCTCCATGAGCTATATTCAGCTGCTGATCCGAACTATACCGGTAGAGTCTCGGTGCCTATTTTATGGGATAAAAATCTTCGTACTATTGTGAGTAATGATTCCGGTAGTATTGCTAGAATGTTCAACAACCACTTTAATTGCTTGGCTGCGATAGGTGGTGTTGATTTTTGTCCGGACGATCTTTTAGAAGAGATCGATGAGCTGAATGATTATATCGGGGATCGCATCAACGACGGCATTTACCGCTGTTTACTGGCTTCAGGACAGGAAGATTTTGACATTGCTTTTGATAGTCTATTCTGTGCTTTAGATCGTTTAGAAGAGCAACTTTCTCAAAGTCGGTACCTTCTGGGCTCTGCAATCACAGAGCCGGATTGGCGTTTTTTCCCCTGTCTTTTGCGCTTCGATACTATTTATTATGGGCTTTATAATTGTAATTTGAGACGTATCGTTGATTATCCGAATCTTTGGGGTTACACGTGCGATTTGTATCAGACTGAAGGTTTACAGGAAACTATTGATTTAGATGCTATGAAACGAGGCTACTACACCATTATTAACAGTCGCCGCGGTGACACTATTATCCCTAAAGGGCCACTTATTGATTTCAACTCTCCCCATCAACGTCATTTGTTAGGAAGCAAATAAAATGGAAAGACAATCAGTTTTAGCGACCGAAGATGAGGTGGTGAACTGGATCGAAGATGGGATGACCATAGCCATCGGTGAGCCGGCACCTATGGCTATGGTCAGACATATCATCAGAAATCGAATATCTGGATTAACGATTATTGGAAGTGGGATAGCTTTAGACTACTTGATAGCCGGCGGCTGTGTCTCGAAGGTCATCAGCTACTACGCAGGAGGTGGCTTTGGAGTTGCGGTTGCGCCTTCTTTCCGACATGCAGCTCAAACTGGTGAATTGGAAGTTTGGGAATGTGATGAGGGTGTGTTGACGTCGGGTCTCGAGGCGACGGCCAAAGGCTTACCATTTCTTCCTTGGCGAGGAGGTGTAGGTACTTCGCTTCCTGAGGTGAATAAGGATCTGCGAGTGATGGAAGATCCTATTAACGGTGAAATACTGTTAGCCGTGCCAGCTATTCATATTGATGTTGCTTTATTACACGCCTCGAAAGCGGATGTATATGGGAACGTCCAGCACCAAGGGGGGCCCGGATGGATAGATCTTTTTCTTCGTCGAGCTGCGAATCGAGTAGCTGTCCAAGTAGAAAAAATTATCCCTAATGAGGAAGTGAGATCGGATGCCTGGGCGACCACTATTAGTAATGCCGATGCTGTTATCCGAGCGCCCTATGGGGCTCATCCGTTTTATAGTCGAGGTCACTATGTGCAGGATAAAAAACACTTAAAGCTATATGTAGACGCGGCTACCTTGGCCGTAACTGGAGAGCAGACTTATATCGAAGAATATTTCAGACGTCATGTTTACCAGACAACTAGCCATATAATGTATCTCGAAGTAATTGGTATTACACGACTGTTGAGTCTGCATGAGTATTAGTGATGAGATATAGCTCCGTCGATAATTTCACAGTTCAAGAGCTAATGGCTGTCTTCTTGGCAAGGCAGTTAAAGGATGGCGATCATTTGCAGGTTGGTGTGGCCTTGCCGGTTCCTGAAGCAGCAGTGCGATTAGCACACATTATGCATGGTCCAAATATGGAATTGATCTTTTTGGGGGCTCGAATGAATGTTCATCAGTTAGAGCAACTGCCATTACCAGAGTTTGGTTGGGATAATCGAGTCGTACGTTGGGCCGAGTCTTATAGCGATCGTGGACACCGTTTCGATCAGGTTAAGGATTGGTATCGCCGAGTTTTTTTTATTGGCGGCGTGCAAGTCGATCGATTTGGGAACACTAATTTGATTGGCATTGGCAACGATCACCAGAGATTGGATTTCCGTGGCCCGGGGTCTGTCGGCACTGCGACGCTAACTGCTCATGTAGGTCGATATTATATAGTGTTGAACAATCACACTCCGCGCTTGCTAGTAGAGAAATGTGATTTTATTAGCGCCTTTGGTTGGGGTGATGGAGGTCCAGATGCGAGAAAGAGACTTGGTATCCCGGGTGGCGGTCCCCAGTTATGTATTACTCCATTATGTGTAATGGATTTTGCAGAGGATACAAAATGCATGCGGCTGATGTCTGTACATCCTGGGGTGACCGTAGATGACGTGAAGGATGCGACAGGCTTTCCACTTGAAATATCAGATAAGCTCACCACGACGAAGATTCCCTCATTAGAAGAGCTCACGATCCTTCGCAGTCGTGTTGATCCCCACGGAAGTTTAAGAAGTTAAGTTGAAGTTTTTTTGACTTTAACTGTTTATCACTTAAAAAGAATGCATTATGCTTCGAGATGGGTGTTTCCTTCGAATAGCGATGCACCGATTAGACAAATTATTTAGATAAAGGTGGATATAGGTAATGTCGGATTCAAGTGTTGATTCTTTAGTTTCAGTTGTTATGGGTAGCAAATCAGATTTAGGGCTCATGCAGGCGGGTATAGATCGCTTGGCTGCTTTGGGTATCCCTCATGAGGTAGATATTATGTCTGCACACCGAAGCCCTGCTCGAGTGGCAGATTATGCCTCCAAACTGCAGACTCGAGGTGTCATGGCCATTATAGCCGGTGCTGGTGCTGCTGCGCATCTTGCTGGAGTGATTGCTGCCCACACTATTATCCCTGTCATCGGTGTCCCGATAGCGGCAACCAAACTAAATGGCCTTGACTCGCTTCTAGCAGTGGTGCAGATGCCTGCTGGCGTCCCGGTTGCATCAGTTGGAATTGATAATTCTGAGAATGCTGCACTGCTTGCAGCACAGATTGTTGCGTTCAAGCTTCCAGGTTTGTCAGAAAAACTCTTGGAGCATAAGGCCGCAATGGAAGAGAAAGTAAGCAAGGCCTCTTCTGAAACAGCTTTCCGAGGATAGGCTGCATTAAGTTTGCTGTGCAGGCATGGTTGGTTGCAGTGGAGATGTTTAAAAAGGCGTAGCTATGGTGATAGATAAAAGCTTGTTGCCTGACAAAATATTTGAACAATATTCGACCGACTTATACCACTGCGCGTCTTGTAATTACTGTGTTGATGCCGTGTGGCCTGATCGGAACATCAATCATGTGTGTGTCACACTGCAGCACCATGAGAAAAACCCTAGTTACTCAGGACGTGGTTTTATTGAAGCAGCGCGGTTTCTTGCCGAAGGGAATGAGCTCGATTTGGCTAGCTTAGCCAAGCGAGTATTCACCTGCACTGGCTGTGGCAATTGCGATACGGTCTGCCCTATCGATTTAAGGCCATCTGAGGTTGGCAAAGCTCTGAGAGAGTGGCTTTCAGAGGAAGGGTTGGCACCAAAGGAGGTTGTTGCGTCTAGAAGCAAAATCCTTTCAGATGGCAGGGCATATGCAGGCTCAAGTATTTATAGTGATATTAAGTATACAGAGTATGCAGAGACAGATTGTGAAATAAATTATTTTCCCGGCTGCTCTTCAAATGAAAACCTTCTGAAAACAGTGCAGAGCGATCTAAAGCTAATGGACCTACTTAGGGTTAAATTCCGATATTTAGATCCTCATGACAATTGTTGTGGAGCTGTTCTTAAAGAACTGGGGGAAGAAAAAGAGAGCGCTGTCTGGGCCCAAGATTTATTTAAAGAGGACCAACAGAGTTCTCGAAGAAATAGTCTGGTTGTTAGTGGCTACGAATGCTGCAATCATCTTTCCAACACTACCAATAGGGAACCGGTATCTTTGCCGCGTTGGATCTTGTCTAGATTGTTGAGCAAAGATTCCAGTACTAAACTCGAACTTCGAACTAAGCACTCGGTCCGAGTAAACTTATTAGAAACGTGTCAGTTGAAAAAAGAGAGCCAAATAAATAGAAGTAACCCGTCTGATGAATTCCTTTTTAGGGAATTCTTGGAGGGGTTCGATATTATCGTGTTGAACGAACATTACCC
>JABISZ010000074.1 GCA_018668255.1 Pseudomonadota bacterium
CAGTCAAAATTGAGAGTAAAGGACAATTGAACGATGACATCGTAAGAATGTGTCAACGGCGTATTCGGGTGCCGGAGACTTGGCATGGTGATTTTTTAGCGATGTTAGGTTCAGCCCGAACTGGAGAGAAGGGGATACACAGTATTCTCCAAAAATACAGTCCAACTGTTATAAAGCAGTTTGTATCTGAGTGGTTTGATTACAGCGAGCGTAAAATGCGGGAGGCCATAAAAAAGCTTCCTAAAGCTACCATTGAACGCGAAAGCTTTCATGATCCCATGCCTCCAATATTGCCAAATGGAATTCCAGTGCGGGTTAAGTTGGATATTAAGCCAGAAGTTGGCGAGATTGAAATAGATTTGACCATGAATATAGATAACATGGATAACGGTTTAAATATGTCCGAAGCAACTTCGATTAGCACGGCGCTTGCCGGAACTTATAATTGCTTGCCATCAGACATTCCAAGAAATGATGGATCTTACCGTTGTGTGAAAATAAAAATGCGAGAGGGAGCAGCAATTGGTAAACCAAAATTCCCTCATAGTTGCTCTGTTGCGACTACTAACATTGCAGATAGATTGGTAAATAACGTTCAAGCGGCTTTTGCTGAATTGGGGAAGGGCTACGGGCTTGCCGAAGGCGGGCTCGGAATGGGGGTGGGTTTCTGTGTTATATCAGGTAAGGATAAGCGACATAATAATAGTGATTACGTTAATCAATTAATTATCGGCCAAAATGGCGGCCCAGCTTCTCCGAAGAGTGATGGTTGGCTGACTTACGGTATTCCGGTGGTAGGAGGAGTTATGTATAGAGACAGTATTGAGATTGATGAGCTTCATTATCCATTGCACTTTAAGGAGATACGATTGTCCCAAGATGACTCTGGCGTTGGTGAATACCGAGGAGCTCCAGGAGCACTTATAACGCTTGGTCCGAGTGAGAACCCAATGACTGTAGTATTCGGCTCCGATGGGATGGTGAATCCGCCCAGAGGTGCCCAAGGCGGCGGCGACGGCAACGTGAATCAGATGTACCTGATTCAAGTCGACGGGACAAAAGAAAGTATCCCGAATGTTGGGCAGATAGAGCTTTTTCAAGGTATGTGGATTAGTGGGAGAGAATCTTCCGGCGGTGGTTATGGAGATCCGTTTTGTCGAGATCCAGAAAAAGTGCTCTCCGATGTAGTCGAGAAATATGTGTCGATACAGTCTGCCCGAATTAGCTATGGTGTAGCATTTTTGGGTTCTTTAGAAAATGATACGTTATCTGTTGATTACTCAACGACGAGTGCTCTTCGGGATGGTTAGCTTTTGGAACCTGGCAGAATTAATGGCTTGTAGTCGAAGAATAGAAGAGGTATTTCAAAATGACTAAAGAGTTTAAAAGTGCTGATTCAACGGACAGATTGTCAATGCTTTTAGGTTTTCAGCGTGTATCAGACAATACGCTTGATAAAACTAAAGTCATTGAGAAAGGGAAAGGAATTTATGTTTATGATTCTGATGGGAAGGAGTACATAGAGGCGACTGCTTCTTTTTACGTGGCGTCACTGGGCTACCAGAATGAAGAACTCATTGACGCAATAGAAGAGCAATATAGAAAGCTACCTTTTTTTGTGTCTGCGATGCATCGAGCCCCCGCAAAATCTATTGAACTCGCAGATAAACTTCAGGAGTTAGTTCCAAACAAAGATGCACATATTATGTTTGCATCGACGGGGTCGGAGGCTAACGATTTTCTGATGAAAATGATGCGATTCGATGCGGTTGCAAAAGGGACACCCGATCGAAAAACTATAATTGGGAGACACTCTAGCTATCACGGGGGTACAATTGCCACGGCAAGTCTTACTGGTGCACACCATGAAGAGTTCGGTCTACCTATTGAGGGCTTTCGTCATGTGTCGCAGCCTGATTATCATGGAAGTAGGTTGCCGGGAGAGACCGAAATAGAATATTGCGATCGTTTGGTTTCAGAATTTGAAATACTGATTGAGGCAGAGCCCGAAGGGACGATCGCAGCATTTTTCGCTGAACCATTAAGTTTTTCAGCGGGGTTCAAAATACCACCACGCGGTTATTTTGAGAAGATACAAAAATTACTTTTATCCCATGAAATTCAATTTGTTTGTGATGAAGTTATTACTGGGTTTGGGAGGACTGGTAGTGTTCTAGGTAGTGATGCTATGGATCTGGAGCCTGACCATGTAGTTATGGGAAAAGCTTTGACTAGTGGTTATTTTCCCTTATCAGCAGTTTCGTTAGGAAGTTCTTTATATGAAGGCTTAGAGATGGGCTCTGAGCAGTATGGAGTTTTGGCGCATGCAGGTACATTTTCTGCCCACCCGGTTGGTGCTGCAGCTGCACTTAAAACTTTAGAGATTATAGAAAGAGATAAATTGGTAGACCATGCTAAGAAAATGGGATGTCGTCTTAAGGAAGGTTTAATGCCTCTTACGGAGCATCCACTCATTGGTGACGTTCGGACTTTTGGGTTAGGAGTTGGCTTAGACTTTCTATTACGAGATGAGAACGACTTAGTACTCAATAACGATAGCGATGAGCGCTCTGTCGAAATGTATGAAAAATTACTGGCGATCGGAATGATCGCCCGACCGGCTGGTCGTAGTCTAGTCATTGCACCTCCTTTGATTGTAAAGCCGGAAGAAATTGATGATATTGTGTCGAGAGTTTCGACTGTACTTGATTCAATGGCCTGACAATCCTCAGGTTATGAAGCTCTATCTAGGATTACGTAAAGGGGAAGTTGAATGAAATACCAATTAGGTCAGAATAATTTTATGGGCCGATCTCTTGAATCGAGCACAGTCTTCTCTGAGTACGAGAAAATGAATCGAAAGTCTAAAGAACATATGAGCCGAGCTCGCACCGTTATTCCGAGTGGGATGTCCCGCGGCTTATTGCGACATGCGCCATTTCC
>JABISZ010000075.1 GCA_018668255.1 Pseudomonadota bacterium
ATGTTAAGAATTAAATTTGCGGCACTAACGTGTCTGCTCGTGATACTCGGTAGCTCGCCTTTATGGGCAGCCTCTGATCAAGAAGTTGAATTACTGCGTGCGGAAATAGCTGCGATGAAATCAGCTCATGAAGAGCGTATTTTACTGTTAGAAGCAAAACTGGAAGAAGTGGCGGTTGCAAAAGTTGCCGCTAAATCTGAGGCGAGCTCTGACGAAATAATTGCGGTAGCTCCAATACGTCCTGCTACTAATCGTCGCCAAATCAAAAAGAACCTTTTCAATCCATCCATTGGGTTAATATTCAATGGTCAATACACGCAACATGAAACAGCCGAGGGCGAAATCGCAGGATTTGCTGTCGGGCATGAAGGTGAGCGAGGCGGAGAAGGATTTGCTATTGATCATACTGAACTGACTTTCTCATCAAGTATTGATGATAAATTCTTTGGAAGCTTAACAGCGGCAATAGTAAAGCATGAAGGGAAGACGGAAATTGAGCTCGAAGAGGCCTTCATTCAGACTATGCCTGGTCTTGGTTTGCCCACTGGCGCTAGCATTAAAGCGGGTAGATTTTTGGCCACAATTGGTTACTTGAACGAACACCATACGCATACGGACGATTTTACCGATCGGCCACTACCGTATAGAGTGTTCTTAGACGGTGGTTACAACGACGATGGATTGCAGGCTACTTATGTGTTGCCAACGAATTTCTATGCGGAAATTGGTGGTGGTCTGTTCCGGGGTGATGACTACCCTTTTGGTGGTAGTGATGGCGAAGGCATCGATGCTTGGACTGCTTATGCTCGAACTGGCGGAGACATAGGTGAAAATCAAAGCTGGAGATTAGGTGGTTCTGTACTATCTGGTAAGTCCACTACGGGTAGAGAAAGTAACCATGAACTAGTGAGCTATGTCGGCGATACTGATTTGTATATAGCTGATGCCCGATACACTTGGGCTCCTACAGGAAATGCGACCAACCAAGAGTTTGCCTTACAAGGCGAATTCTTCTGGAAAGAAGAAGACGGTTTTTATTCTGATGCTGAGTCTGGAGCAGACAGTGTCTTGATGGATGATTCGTCTGAAGGCTGGTATACGCAGGCGACTTACAAGTTTGCTCGTAACTGGCGTTTTGGCGCGCGATATAGCCAACTAAACGCGGCAGATGTGCCTACAGGGTTGATCGGTAGCCATTTAGATGGGGAAGGTTATAACCCTAAAGCGTACACGGCGATGTTCGATTGGACGAATAGTGAGTTTAGTCGTGTAAGATTGCAATATAACAGAGAGGAGCTTGCTAGTGGCCAGGGTGATGATCAGATCATGCTTCAGTACATCATGAGTATTGGCGCACACGCTGCTCACAAGTACTAGTGAGATATTTTCTTAGTAGAGGCCTGTTAATGATGAGCGCAGCATTTTTATGCTGCGCTTCTTCTAATGCGATGGCTGTCCTAGAAGTTTTCGCTTGCGAGCCTGAGTGGGCGTCTTTAGCATCAGAGATTGGCGGAGACAAAGTGAAAACTTTCTCCGCAACTCATGCTCGGCAAGACCCTCACTTTATCAAAGCTCGTCCAAGTCTAATATCGAAGGTAAGAAGAGCGGATCTGATCGTCTGCTCAGGGGCCGACTTAGAGATTGGTTGGCTACCATTGTTGCTGGAGAGAGCCGGCGCCGATGTGCAGCGCGGTGCAGTAGGTAATTTGATGGCATATCAGTATGTGCCGTTATTAGATATCCCTACTATGATCGACCGTAGTTTAGGAGATATTCATCCCGATGGGAATCCACACATTCATCTTGATCCACGAAACTTACTTTTGGTGGGTAAAGAACTCTTGAATCGACTGGTCCTGATAGATGAAGGAAATTCAGACTTTTACAAGCTGCGGTTCGCGCAGTTTGAAACTAAGCTGAATACGGCGATAGCTCGGTGGCTTGAAGAAGGTAAGCAGCTAAAGGGTATGCAAGTCATGACCAAGCATAAGTCTTTGTCCTATCTGATCAAGTTCTTTGGGTTAGAAGAAGTGGCAAGTCTTGAACCGAGACCTGGCCTTCCTCCTACATCCTCGCATTTAGCAAAAGTATTAGAGTCTGTAGGTTCTAAAAATGTGCGGGCGATTATCCGCGCTCCCTATGAGTCTGATAGAGGCATAGACTGGATAACATCAAAGACCAAAATCAAAAACGTGATCATCCCTTACACCGTAGATGGTGATGACAACAGTGGCGATTTATTCGCTCTTTTTGACCGATCTTTGGCGATTCTAAAAAGTGCACTTTAGTGAAATCTGGATAATTGTGGGACCCGCGCTAGTCGCGGGTCTTATGATTGCCCTAACACATGCTCCGCTTGGAATCGAGGTGGTGCGACGCGGTATTATTTTTATTGATTTAGCTATTGCTCAGATCGCTGGGTTGGGTGTAATAGTCGCGGAGATTATCTTTGAGGATCCCTCAGCTCTTATAGTTCAAGCTATAGCACTATCTTTGGCGGTCATTGCAGGTGTTTTTTTTCACAAGATGGAAACAGTTGCCCGCGATAATTTAGAAGCGATTATTGGTGTCTCGTTTGTTCTCGCCGCTTCTACTGTATTGCTTGTACTCGCCGGAAGTACACATGGAGGTGAAGATCTTACACACCTACTTGGAGGACAAGTGCTATTTGTGACGTGGGAACACGTATTAGCTCATGGCTTTATCTATCTATCCATCTTAGCTATCTGGTTTTCTTATCCAAAAATTCGAACTGGGATTGGTTTCTATTTAATTTTTGCACTTGCTCTGACTTCTTCGGTCCAGCTAGTAGGTGTCTATCTTGTTTTTTCAAGTCTCATTTTACCTGCGCTAGCTGCGTTAGGTACAAGACGTCCGCACGTCGTCGCCTGGAGTTGCGGTATAACATCTGTGCTACTGGGCATGGCGTTTTCCATCTTTATTGATTACCCGTCAGGACCGGTGATGGTTGTTAGTTTTGTTTTAGTTACCATAGCGTTTGTCACTAGCAGGAGGTTCTTTCTTCGTAAAACGGCTACTTAGCGTTTTGCCTATAATTTCACAATGATAAAAACTCAATTAAATTCAGATAAATTAGCTGTAGTGGTTTCTTTAATATGCGTTGTTCATTGCTTCGCGGCTCCCACTATCCTTATTTTTTTGTCCACCTTCTTTCCCATTTCTTACGAAAATGAATTGGTTCACATATCGTTACTTATGATAGCAGTCCCTGTTAGTGTGCTGGCTTTGGCTCTTGGATATAAAAACCACCAAGCTACTTCCTTTTTTTTTATAGGGTTAGTCGGATTGTCTCTATTAGTTTTTGCAGTGTCTTTGGGTGAAAACTTTTTAGGGGGATTTGGAGAAAAAAGCTTAACTTTGGTGGGTTCAACTATCGTTGCCTACGCGCACTTCAAAAACCATCAGATCTGCGTCAAGTTGAATTGTGCTTGTCATGAGAACAGCTCTTAGCGGAGGAGTTGAGAGTATTTAAAGCCTTTTTATTGTTATTCAAGCAATCTTGTTCAGACTGATGAGTCTCGCGATGTAGTGTGTGGGAATTTGATAATCACACCGTCTGACAGGTTTCCCAAGGTGGCTAGGGTAGCCTGAAAAAAAATCTAAAAAATGTCCAAAATCTAAACTAATTCACTTACTGAATAGTTCTAGCCCGAGTGATTAAGCAAGATATCTAAACGTGACGATTGAAGATTTTCTGGTTTTGAAGAAAGTGCACTGTTTTCGGAAGCTGAGAAAGCGGCTATTCGATTTGCAGACGTGCTGGCTGGAGATCGTATTAATGGATCAAGTGCCTTATTCGACCAAATGAAAGAACATTA
>JABISZ010000076.1 GCA_018668255.1 Pseudomonadota bacterium
ATGTTTCAATTTTCAATAACGCAACCAATCTTTTTTATGTGTAAATGACTTAAAATAGCAAAATAGCGCAGAGGTGATTTAGTTTGATCCAGCTTTCATGCATCGCTCGCTATCAATGGCCGGACATTAATTAAAGTGTATTTAACAAAGTTTAATTTCCCCGAACTCCATAACTTTTAAATTTTTGTAAAACCTCTCTCATTTCTGTCTTCGACAATAAGATAGGCTCTCTCACTTGTCGGGCGAGCAGGTACTGTTTGCAAAGCGTTTCTAACTCTATCGACAAACCCAATGCTTTCGCGGGGGTTTCTCCAACTACAATCATCCCATGATTTGACATCAAGCACGCTCTCCTTCCACGCAAAGCTTCTACTACATTATCTGACAGATCTTGACTTCCAAATAGTGCATAAGGAGAACATTTGATAGAGTCCCCGCCTGCGACCGCTATCATGTAATGAAACGCAGGCATATCTTCCCTAAAACATGAAAAGGCGGTCGCATAATCGGAGTGAGTATGTATAACGACATTCGCC
Organism: Pseudomonadota bacterium; assembly: GCA_018668255.1. Classification (GTDB taxonomy): domain Bacteria; phylum Pseudomonadota; class Gammaproteobacteria; genus UBA4457. The sequence continues at coordinate 537 of JABISZ010000076.1, forward strand.
CAAGAGTAAGTTTTTAAAATATCTTTATGAAACCGCCATTCGCTTGAGGGGTTCCCCGCGCTCAAGACATTGCCTTCTAGATCCATCTCCACAACAGAGTCTGCAGTAAGGTCTGCAGCGGGGATACCAGAGGGCGTCACAAAAAAACCCTTTGAAGACCTTATCGAACAGTTTCCCGAAGTGCCCCGATTGAGTCCGAGCCTCTCTAGTTCGATCGTAAGCTCAACTAACGGTTCTTTGCCCTCTATTACAGCTGTTTCGGCAGGTCTCTCAAAGCTCATTTCTTGAGCACTCGCCCAGCGACAGCATCCAGGTCCAGAAGAACTGCAGGATCTCGAGCTTCTGCAGCTGTAATCAAAGAGCCGTCTAGGGCTGTTTTACAAGAACATGTCGACAGAGATGGCTCAGCGTTAATCAAAGGCGTTACAGCCTTCACAAGCGTCCTTGCAAGGGAAGCATTTTGGAGTAGGACTTTAACCACCTGTTCAACAGTCACAGCATCATGTCCAATGCGCCAACAATCATAATCAGTGACCATTCCAACGCTGGCATAACAAAGCTCTGCTTCTCTGGCCAACTTTGCCTCTGGCATATTAGTCATCCCAACAACATCACAATTCCAAGATCGGTAGAGCTGCGATTCCGCGAAACTTGAAAACTGAGGACCTTCCATTGCAAGGTAAGTACCTCCCCGCACATATTCTATAGCCGCATTTCTTGCTGCGATTTGAAGACAATCTCCAAGTGCATTACATACCGGTTTCGCCATTGATACGTGAGCAACACACCCCGGCCCAAAAAAAGATTTTTCCCGAGCGCTGGTTCGATCAATAAACTGATCAACAATAACAAAAGCACCAGGAGCAAGCTCCTCTCTAAGCGAACCGACAGCACTGACTGAAATAAGCTCTGTGACCCCTGCACGCTTAAGACAGTCTATATTTGCGCGATAATTCACATGCGAAGGTGGAATTTTGTGTCCGCGCCCATGCCTGGGCAGGAAAACAATCTCTTGTCCATCTAGATCACCATGTAATAACTCATCAGAGGGCTCGCCAAATGGAGATTTAATACTTTTCCATTGACTGCTATTTAACCCATCTATATCGTAGACACCACTTCCACCCAAAATCCCGACCACTGTTCTGCCTTTAGCCATTTAGGTACTTACCTCAAATATCGATTCACTTCTCATAAATAATTTTCATTAAACCTATTACGCTTACTCGCTTAATAATTAAGTCAATAAACAATATGTTGGCGTACGGCATCAAGCAAGTCGTGAGCAGTTAATTGATCAGGCTTTATCTTTTTTAAAGATTCTTTTCCGTAACCTGTTAGGACGAGTACGCTCGAGATACCAGCATTTTCTCCTGTCTGGACGTCGGTAAGCTTATCACCGATCAACCACGATTTAGCGAGATCGATATCGTGATCGTTACAGGCTTGCTTGAGCATCCCCAACTTAGGTTTGCGGCACGCACAATCTTTTAAGTCACCATAGTCAGGGTGATGCGCACAATAATAAAATTCGTCGATCACCCCACCTTGTACTTGCAGATCACTATTTACGTAATGATGCAGTTTATCCACGTCGTCTCTAGTATATTTTCCTCGAGCTATCCCTGATTGGTTGCTAACCACGATCACTAAAAAGCCGTTCGCATTAAGAAGTTTTATAGCTTCTATAGCACCAGGGATCCACTTCCACTCCGTCGATTGGTATAAATAATCTAGCTCAAAGTTGACCGTGCCGTCCCGGTCTAAAAAAATTGCTGGTTTGCTCATTGAAATCTTACTAACTGTTTACCACTAGATTCTAGCTGAACATTTCCATTTCAACACACTCGCATAAAGAATGAGCCAAAACTATATGCAGTTCTTGTATTGTCGCAGTTGACCCACCGGAAGTGACGACACAGTAGTCACTCAAAGCTTTAGCTTTACCTCCATCACGGCCCGTAAATACAATAGACGGAATGGACAACTCGCCGCATTGTTCTAGGGCTCTTAGTATATTCGGAGAATTACCCGAGGTCGTTATTGCCAGAAAGACATCCTCAGGTCGCATTTTACCTGCTATCTGTCGGGCAAAAATTTCGTCATACCCATAATCATTGCCTATTGCAGTTATGGTAGAACTGTCAACTGTTAAAGCCTCAGCAGCGAGCGGCCCCCGCTCCCGACCAAGCCGGCTCACAAATTCGGCGGCAAGATGTTGCGCGTCCGCTGCTGACCCCCCGTTCCCAGCTATATAGATTCTCCCATCACTTTTATATGAGTCGACAACGCACTTAACTGCTTTATCGAAATTATCTAATTGCTGGTCTAATAAAAGAAATTCCTGTTTGGCTTGAATTGATGTCTGAATGTTTTGTGTTAGCAAATTTCTGTAATTTATCATTGTGACATATTAAACCTAAATCTTTTCGCTGTCTTCGTTCAGCAGTTAACTGATCTAAGTCTCTCTTAAGAAAGGTTTGAGATTGAAAGCCTAAACTAATTTTTCTAAATGGAATCGGTGCATAGCATTGCCAGAAAAAGAGTCAGCCAGAGACTAGTAAAAATGACTGATCCCGCCTCACTATGAGCCAGCTTGGCTTATGAAAGTAGCATATAAGACAAGATTTTGACGGCTACGAAGGCTTAAAGATTCTCAAGCCATTCCAAGAGAAAAGCATTAAGTTGTTCGGGTTTTTCTTGGGCCATCCAATGTCCAGACTGGATAGATTTTTCTATCAATTGAATGCAAGCTTCTCTCATAGGCTCTGCTAGTCCTCCTTTGATCGTGTAGCAGATGTAATCATTTTCCGCATGTACAAAAAGGACGGGCATATGTAACGTACGTTGCACAAGAGAAAGTTCTGCATCGTATGTAGAATTTCTCTCGTGATTCATATACCAAGAGTTGGCGCCAAAAAAGCCGGTTCGAGTCAAAGCATCAGCATACTCTTGTGCTTCTTCCTCGCTAACTACATCTAAATCAATCGGCATATCAGGAGGAGTTCCATCTGGAGGGAACCATCCCCCTCGTTCTCGAATAGTTGCCGAGAAAACGGGCTGATCGGCTTCTTCTCCCATTTTTTTTCGAAATAAAGCTTTAACTACTTTATAAGGGTCAGATTCCATTTCATTTTGCGCTAATTCAAAATTTTCCATGTAAAAATATTGATAATCCCATTGTCCTTTTGGATACTTATCAATAGGGTAAATATTTCTGTCAACATGTTTGATGAGCTCTTCAACTCCTCGTTCAAAACCTAAAGGCACACATAAATTAGCTATCGCGCGCACCTTGTCTGCGTGATGCAGCCCCATGTTCCAAACAACAGGAGCACCCCAGTCGTGCCCAACCCATACTGCCTTATCGCCACCCAAATGTTCTAATAACTCCAGCATGTCAGTTACTATCTCAGATTGAGCATAAGCAGAATGACTATCGTAAACGCTGGAACGGCCATAACCTCTCATATCAGGTGCGATAACGCGCCACCCTGCTGCCCCGAAAAACTCTATCTGGTGACGCCAACTAAATGATAACTCAGGCCACCCATGAACAAATATTAACAACGGGCCATCAGGTGGACCGCTAGATAAATAAGAAGTGGTATGGCGTTTTGATGTAAAACGGTTTTCTTCTATTGTCATAAAATGTTTCTCTCATTATTATTCTGTGGATAACATTAACACACAGCTATTATCTTTAACGCCAAATTGATTCTTGGCACGTATACCACTATATGAAAAAAGAAAAAAAACCCGCCGAGTTAATATTATTTTTCGACGGAAAATGTCCTCTCTGCACAAAAGAAATAGCGCTGCTTAAGAGATACGATAAAAATGCAAAAATTCAATTTGAAGACATAAATAGTAGGTCTTTTGAAACGAAGTTTCCTTTTATCGATTTGCAGGAGGCTAGAAATGTCCTTCATGGTCAATTGTTGGACGGCACAGTTATCACAGGGATGGACGTCACATTCATGGCATGGGATCTCGTTAAGCACCATAGGTGGTTGAAATTGTTAAACCTACCTCTAGTACGGCCGCTCACCGATTGGGTTTATCAGATTTTTGCGAGGCACAGATCCAAGATTGCCAATTTTTTAACCAAGAAGTAAACAACTGGCCGTGGCAACATTAGTTACCAGTTTTCACCAAAAGGACGCACTTCAACATTAAAGGACCAAGCAGAACGAGGTTGATGTGCGATCTGATATGTTGTCTCTGCAATATCATCGGGCTGTATAAAATACTCAGTCGGCTTGTCCGGAAACCACTCTCTCGTCCACTCAAGATCAATCACGGCATCTATTAACACATAGGCAACATGAACGCCTTTAGGTCCCAACTCTCTAGCCATAGATTCTGCAAAGATACGTTGCGCTGCTTTAGTCGGTGCGAACCCAGCAAAATTTGCTTTACCTCTCAAAGCTGATGTATTCCCACTCGCAATAATCACACCCTTCCCCGCTGCAACCATAGCTGGTGCTAACAGTCGACTTAAGTAACAAAAACCCATCACGTTTGTTTGAAAATTAGCATTTAATTGCACCGGATCTATTTCCATGAAATTGCCAAAAACAGCGCCAACTGCATTATGTATGAATATTTCTGGCTGCCCCATTTCCTCTACAATAGAATCAACCGTTTCACTGACCGCTGCCTGATCAGCCACATCACAAACATAACC
>JABISZ010000077.1 GCA_018668255.1 Pseudomonadota bacterium
CAGAGTACTAAAATTTATGACAGAGAAACTGGCGAAGTTTCTTTTGGAAAAGTTCCCAAGGGCTCCGTCGTAGTCCCGGGAAATCTACCTTCTGAAGACGGGAAATATAGTCTTTACTGCGCTGTTATTGTCAAAAAAGTGGATGAGAAAACTCGTCAAAAAACCGCTATTAATGAGCTTTTAAGAGGTATTTAAACTGTTACTAAGCGTACTTCTTCTGCAAGCTCGAGACATAGCGTTTCTACTAAAGACAGGTCCTCCCCTTCGATCATTACTCTGATCAAAGGTTCTGTACCCGATTTTCGTAGCAAGACCCTGCCATTTTGACCCAGTCTCAAAGTGATCCTTTCAATTTCTGCCTTCAGCTTAGGAGAACGCCCTACATCTATAGACCGATTGATCGGGATATTTAACAACCTCTGCGGCAGCTTAGTCATGCCTGCCTTAAGCACTGACAAACTGTCACCAGAACTTATCACTGCTTCTAATACCTGCAAAGCTGATATCAAACCATCACCAGTAGTTGTTAAATCTTTACAAATAATGTGACCAGACTGCTCCCCTCCAAGGCTCCATCCTCCTTCCCGCAATTTTTCCAAGACGTACCGATCACCTACTTTACTGCGCTCAAACCCTAAACCCAATGATGTGATTGCTCGTTCTAATCCTAGGTTACTCATCTCAGTCCCGATAACTGTGCCTTGAAGGCCACCGATATGTTGACGATAGCGGGCAATAATAAATAAAAGTTCGTCACCATCTACTACTGCGCCAGTCTCATCAACCATTATTAGCCGATCTGCATCTCCATCTAGTGCGATGCCAAGATCAGCTTTTCTCGCCAATACTTCTCTCTGCAAAAGTTCAGGAGATGTAGCCCCAACACCGTCATTTATATTAACGCCGTCTGGGGAAACACCAATCGGAAAAACCTGACATCCGAGTTCTGAAAGTAACTTTGGCGCGACCTGATAAGCAGCGCCGTTTGCACAATCTACAACAATCTTCATTCCTGATACAGATATCTCGTTAGACATACTTTTTTTGCAGAAATCTATATAGGCTTCCTGGGCATGTTTGACACGACTAGCTTTTCCTAGGAGGCGAGGCTCAACGACGACCTGTTGTTTTTCGATTTCTTCCTCGATTTCAAGCTCCACGTCGTCTGATAATTTATTCCCATCGTACCCAAAGAACTTTAACCCATTATCTTGAAAAGAATTATGTGAGGCGCTTATGACAACTCCCGCTCTGGCATTGGAAAAGCGAGTCAAAAAGGCGATAGCAGGAGTGGGTAAAGGACCAAGTAAGTGAACATTAACGCCTGCAGAAGATATCCCTGCCTCCAAAGCAGACTCAAACATGTAACCCGATATACGAGTGTCTTTTCCGACTAGGACTTTATTTTCGCCACAGTCTTTTGAACCGAGTACTCGACCAATTGCCCAACCGAGTTTTTGGAAAAAGTCAGGAGTGATAGGAAAGTCACCGACCCTACCTCTAATTCCATCGGTTCCGAAATACTTTCTCAATTAATCTCCTGCTGCCTATAATTATTGCTTCTTCACAGGGAAAAGCTTAAATCGGATGCGAATTCATCAAACTAATGCAAGTTTTCAGGTCCTGCCGTATCGGTGCTATCCTCCTCAGGGTTATCCCTACTCTCAGTAGGCTCGGGATTGCTCTCCCAGTCTGCAGGCTTTCTTGGGCTTAGATTATTCATCACATCATCAAGCTGATGGCTATCTAATGTCTCGTATTCAACCAAGGCGTTCGCCATGGCATGAAGTTTATCGACGTTCTCTTCAAGAATTCTCTTAGCACGCGAGTAATTCACATTAACTATCTTTCGCACTTCCTCGTCAATTAAATGCGCAGTTTCGTCTGAGACAGTCTTATGTTGGGTCACTGAGCGACCCAGGAACACCTCACCATCATCGTCGCTGAAAGTCATTGGCCCTAACTTCTCTGAGAGCCCCCAACGCGTCACCATATTCCTGGCGAGTTCTGTTACACGCTCAATATCATTTGAGGCACCCGTGGTTACGGCGTCTGCTCCAAAGATAAGCTCCTCAGCTATCCTTCCTCCAAAAAGGCTGGAGATCTGACTCTCAAGTCGCGCCCGACTATAACTAAGCCTATCTTCCTCAGGAAGAAACATTGTCACTCCTAAAGCCCTACCACGAGGAATAACGGTTACTTTGTACACTGGGTCGTGAAAAGGGACAAGTCGGCCGACAATTGCATGTCCAGCCTCGTGATACGCCGTCAATTTCTTCTCGTCCTCGCTCATGACCATTGAGCGTCTTTCTGCCCCCATCATTATTTTATCCTTGGCTTTTTCAAACTCGGCCATAGCGACTGCAAGCTTATCTCCCCTGGCCGCAAAAAGAGCCGCTTCATTCACTAAGTTAGCAAGGTCAGCCCCAGAAAAACCTGGGGTTCCGCGAGCCAAAGTCAGCGGGACTACATTATCCGCCATTGGTACTTTCCTCATGTGCACTTTCAAAATCTGTTCTCTACCTTTGATGTCTGGTAGCGGCACTACAACTTGTCTATCAAATCTTCCGGGTCTAAGTAGTGCTGGGTCTAAAACGTCTGGACGGTTTGTTGCCGCAATAACTATTACCCCTTCATTTCCTTCAAAGCCATCCATCTCTACCAAAAGTTGATTTAATGTTTGCTCCCGCTCATCATGGCCCCCGCCTAAGCCTGCTCCACGGTGCCGTCCTACAGCGTCAATCTCATCTATGAAAATAATACAAGGAGCTCTCTTTTTCGCTTGTTCAAACATATCTCGTACGCGAGAGGCCCCAACACCAACAAACATCTCGACAAAATCTGAACCTGAGATCGTAAAGAATGGCACCTTTGCTTCGCCGGCAATAGCTTTAGCAAGCATTGTTTTGCCTGTCCCTGGAGACCCTACCATCAAGACACCTCGAGGGATCTTGCCTCCCAGTTTTTGAAAACGACTAGGATCTTTTAAAAAGTCGACTAGTTCTTTAACTTCTTCCTTTGCTTCCTCAACACCGGCAACATCACTAAAAGTTATACCGACTGCATCTTCGTCTAACAGCTTTGCTTTACTTTTTCCGAAAGACATTGCCCCTCTTCCCCCTGCGCCGCCTTGCATCTGACGCATTAGGTATATCCAAACACCGATAAGCAAGAGAAAGGGAAACCAAGAGATGAAAATCTGAGTGAGCAATCCTTGTTGCTGAGGTGCTTTAGCCTCAATTCGAACAGCATTCTCGAGTAACAGACCTATTAAAGGTGCATTATCGGTTTCAGGACTATAAGTTGAGAGCCGGCTACCGTCATGGTGTTCGAACTCTATTTTAGAACCGTCCAGCGTAACTTTTGCAATCCGTCCACTTTTTACCTCCGAAACGAAATCAGAGTAATCTAAAGTCTTAGAAACCCTATCTTGCGGGGTAAAACTTTGAAACACCAGCATCAACACTAATGCGATCACTGCCCATAGTAAAAAATTTCTAGCCATAACTCTAAACCTTATCCTCTAAACTGTATCTGAACATCCATTGACACGAAGAGTTTCGAACCAAATGCAAAACTATATACTAAAACGTTGAGCGACGACATAAAACTCCCTCGATTTAGCCCTTGAAGCTTCGGGCTTATAACGCGATACCTTGCCAAATAACGGTATTAAACCCTCATAAAAAAAATTTGTGTCCGGATACTCAAATAATTTTAAAATAAAGGTCCCTCTTTCTTTCAACAACTCGAGTGCGAATGATAAAGCAGTTTCAGCTAAGGCTAACGATGCAGCCTCATCTTGAAGCATTATACCGCTCATATTAGGGGCCATATCAGAAAGAATTACATCTGCTTTTCTTCCCTGCAACTCCTCTGAAATCTGAGCCATTATCTTTTCGTCCTTACAGTCTCCTTTAATTAAAACTGCGCCCTGTAAGGCATCCATATCTAAAAGGTCAATAGCCAGCACACCACCTTTCTTCCCTACGGCAGACATCGCCACTTGAGCCCAACCGCCTGGAGCAGCTCCTAAATCTAAAACAGTAGCTCCTTTTCGGAGAACCTTAAATCTGGCATTAATATCTCGAAGCTTATAGGCCGATCTTGAACGGAACCCATCCTTGAGACGTTGCTTTACAAATTTATCTTGTGATTGTCGCTCTAGCCATCTGTTGCTAGATGCACTTTTAGCCACTTAAACGTATTTTACCACTAAAATATCGTACTCGACCTCTCCACTAGGGGTTTCAACCATTGCAATATCTCCTTCAGACTTCCCTATGAGTGCTCGTGCTATGGGCGAGTTAACCGAAATCATGCCGGAACGAATATCTGCTTCATCTTCACCTACGATTCGATAAACTGCGCCCTCATTGGTTTCAATGTTTGAGAGCTCAACAGTTGTCCCAAACACAACTCGGCCACCAGCATCCACTTTAGTGACATCAATTACCGTTGCGTTGGACAGTTTCGACTCGACATCTGAAATTCGGCCTTCGTTGAAACTCTGCTGTTCCCGAGCGGCATGATACTCAGCATTTTCTTTTAGATCTCCATGGGCCCTAGCTTCGGATATTGCTTGAACGATCCGTTGACGATCCTTTGTTTTCCTTTGGTGTAGTTCTTCCTTTAACCGCTCGGCACCTGCCGCTGTCATCGGTGTTTTATTCATGTCAAAAACTCCTCGTGCAAAGTTTGCAAGCACCTTACCTTCACCGCGCTTTTATCTAACACAGCAATAGCTGCCGCAGCCGCTCCTGCCAACGTTGTAGTGTATGCCACACGATGCTGGAGAGCCTGAGCCCTAATAGACGCCGACTCAGCCTTAGATCTTTTGTCTGCACTCGTGTTAATAATTAAGCTGATTTTCTTATCTTTAATCATATCAACTATATGAGGTCTACCTTCAGTCACTTTATTGACTTTTATGCACTCAATTCCTGCTGCTTGTAAATAACGCGCTGTACCTAGAGTAGCGTAAATCAAAAAACCCTCCGTGTGCAATTTACGAATTACACCGCAAATCTCTTCTTTATGTCCGTCCCGAACACTAACAAAAACAGAGCCCGCCAACGGCAAGGCCATATTAGCCGCGACTTGCGCTTTACCAAAAGCTTCCCCGAAACTCGCTCCAATACCCATCACTTCGCCAGTCGATTTCATTTCTGGACCAAGAATCGGGTCAACGCCACGGAACTTAACAAAGGGAAACACTGCTTCTTTGACCGAATAATAGGAGGGCACGCGTATCGCCTTAACGCCCTGTTCCTTCAAGGACTGTCCTATCATACATTTAGCACCGATATAAGGTATCGACATCCCAATAGCTTTGGACACAAAAGGAGCTGTCCTAGAAGCACGAGGATTTACCTCCAGGACATAAATCAAACCATCTTGTATGGCAAACTGGACATTCATCAAGCCAATTACCTTCAACCCTAAGGCCATTTTAACGACTTGCTCTCGCAGCTCAGATTGAATGGAGCTAGACAACGTGTGAGGCGGTAGGGAGCAAGCTGAGTCACCCGAGTGCACACCAGCCTGCTCGATATGCTCCATAATTCCGCCGATCAACACTTCTTTTCCATCACAGACTGCATCTACATCTACTTCAATCGCTCGGTCCAAAAAATGATCTAACAAGATTGGTGCCTCGTTAGAAACTGCAACCGCAGCGTCCATGTAAGTCATTAAGTCAACTTCGTTATATACGACTTCCATTGCTCTGCCGCCCAAAACATAGGAGGGCCTCACAACTAACGGATAGCCAATCTCCGAGGCCATACTCTTAGCTTCAGAGATATCTTTTATAATTCGGTTCGGAGGCTGCTTTAAACCGATATCATTAAGGAACTCTTTAAACCTTTCTCTATCTTCGGCCAAGTCAATCGAATCAGGGGATGTGCCGATAATAGGAACTCCGTTTTCCTCTAGCGCTCTTGCCAACTTCAGCGGAGTTTGCCCTCCATATTGCACAATAACGCCATAAGGCTTCTCTAGTTCGATGATTTCCAATACATCTTCTAAGGTCACAGGTTCAAAATATAGACGATCGCTCGTGTCGTAGTCAGTAGAGACGGTTTCTGGATTACAATTCACCATAATAGACTCAAACCCAGCATCGTGGACTGCGATAGAAGCTTGCACACAGCAATAATCAAACTCTATACCTTGACCTATCCTATTAGGCCCCCCACCTAAGACAATAATTTTCCGTGCATCAGATGGTTCAGCTTCACATTCTTCATCATAACTAGAGTACATATACGGTGTAGAGGCATCAAATTCAGCGGCGCAGGAGTCAATACGTTTATAAATAGGTTTAACATTCAACTTCTTTCTGTAGGCGAAAACTTCAGATTCAGATAGCTCTAAAACATGAGCCAAACGCGCATCAGAAAAGCCTTTGCACTTCAATACAGAAAGCTCGTCAAAACAAACATTTTCCAAGGAACGTGATTTCAAAGAAAGCTCAAGCTGAATTATTTCTCCTATCTGCGACAAGAACCAAGGGTCAATACTGGTCAGATCAAAAACTTCTTCTAATGAAAACCCCAGCCGGAAAGCATCACCAAGGTACCAAATCCTTTCAGCACCGGCGATACTGAGTTCTCTCGAAATAACTTCCTTAGACACTGTTTTCAAATCAACAACCGAATCTAAACCGTTTACACCAGTCTCAAGGCCCCTCAATGCTTTCTGGAAAGATTCTTGAAAGCTTCGTCCCATTGCCATTACCTCACCAACGGACTTCATCTGAGTGGTCAATCGATCTTCGGCCTGAGGAAATTTTTCAAAGGTAAACCGTGGGATTTTTGTCACTACATAGTCAATAGAAGGCTCAAAAGACGCCGGCATGGTGCCATCAGTAATTTCATTACGAAGCTCATCTAACGTGTATCCAATCGCCAATTTAGCTGCAATTTTAGCTATTGGAAAACCTGTGGCTTTTGATGCTAAGGCCGAAGACCTTGACACTCGAGGGTTCATTTCAATGACAATAAGTCGACCAGACTGAGGATCCACAGCAAACTGAACATTAGAGCCACCAGTATCAACTCCAATCTCACGCAGAATCGCGACTGATGCATTGCGCATCAACTGGTATTCTTTATCAGTAAGTGTTTGTGCCGGCGCAACAGTAATCGAATCGCCGGTGTGAATACCCATAGGATCCAAGTTTTCTATCGAACAAATTATTATACAATTGTCCGCTCGATCCCTGACTACTTCCATTTCGAACTCTTTCCACCCTAGGAGAGACTCTTCCAACAAAATTTCGCTTATCGGAGAGGCTTCTAATCCACCACGGCATATCTCTCGGTATTCTTCCTCGTTGAAAGCTATCCCGCCACCACTGCCACCCATTGTAAATGACGGCCTAACAACAATAGGGAAACCAAGCTTCCTCTGCGCACTTTCGGCTTCTTCCAACGTATGAGCTATAAATGATTTCGCTGTTTCTAAACCGATAGACTCCATCGCATCCCGAAACTTTGAACGATCCTCAGCCTTCTCAATAGCCTTTTCCTTAGCCCCGATAAGCTCGACACCAAATTTCTTCAAAATACCTTTATTTGACAGATCAAGCGCACAATTGAGGGCAGTTTGACCGCCCATGGTTGGCAAAAGAGCATCTGGCTTCTCAATTTCAATGATTTTTGCCACTGTTTCCCACGTAATCGGCTCAATATAGGTAGCGTCTGCCATTCCAGGATCAGTCATTATGGTCGCAGGATTTGAATTTACTAAAATGACACGATAACCCTCATCTCGCATAGCTTTACATGCCTGAGATCCAGAATAGTCAAACTCACAGGCCTGACCAATAACAATAGGGCCTGCACCAATTATTAGGATGGAATGTATATCTGTCCTTTTAGCCACTGGTTATGTCAGCCTTCATTGAAGAAACAAATTTGTCGAACAAGCCATGTATATCGTGCGGTCCAGGACTACCTTCTGGATGACCTTGAAATCCAAATACCGGTTGTTCTCGATGCTCAACACCTTGCAATGTCCCATCAAATAATGATCTATGAGTTGGAGACAAAGCGTCTGGCAAGGAAGCTTCATCAACAGAGAAACCGTGATTTTGACTTGTAATCAAGACCTTGCCTTGTTGCAGATCTTTAACTGGGTGATTAGCACCATGATGCCCAAATTTCATTTTTGTAGTCTGAGCACCACAGGCTAGTGCCAAAATCTGATACCCCAAACAAATACCAAAGCTTGGGATTCCTGAATCGATAATTTCTCGCACAGCCTCAATAGCGTAATTACAAGCTTTTGGGTCGCCTGGTCCATTAGACAGAAAAACTCCGTCAGGTTGTCGCTCAATAATTTCTTTTGCCGTCGTATCAGCCGGGACGACCTCAATCTCACACCCTCGGTCCACTAGCAATCGAAGTATGTTTCGCTTTACTCCAAAATCGTAGGCTACTACTCGAAACTTAGACTTTGGAAGCTCAGAGTGGTCATTAGTTGATAAGGACCAGATTCCCTCTTTCCATGCATAAGGAGCTTCACACGTCACTTGTTTAGCAAGATCAAGGCCTTCCAGCCCCTCAAAACCTCTCGCCGCTTCCAACGCTAACTCTCTACTGGCGTCGTGACCACAGGAAATAGCCCCGGACAACGAGCCTTTTGTCCTAAGTAATCTAGTCAACCGCCTCGTGTCTACATTTGCGATAGCAACAATATCATTTTGAACAAGAAAATCTCGCAGTGAGCATACCGAACGCCAATTACTCGTCTCCGAATAATTTCTTATAATCAATCCAGAAATATTGGATTTTTCTGATTCCATGTCTAGTGGATTCGTCCCAGTATTTCCTATATGAGGATAAGTGAGAGCAACTAATTGTCTCGCATATGAAGGGTCGCTAAGTATTTCTTGATACCCGCTCATAGATGTATTAAAGACAACTTCACCCGATTGCAGTCCCGAGGCACCGATAGAGGTTCCAAGAAATATACTTCCGTCGGATAACGCAAGAAATGCCGAATCGTTCAAAGTTTCACCTGTAAATGAAGAGCGCGTCGCGAAAATTTTGCAACCTAGCTGTTTCTTAATATTGTACTTGACAGAGTACTGACATGGAATGATTAATGCGTTTATTAGGCACTTATCCTTCCATTAATCTGATGTGAGATTTCAATAGCCACTTCCAAAGCCTTTTTACCATCTTCACCCGACACTTTAGGGGGAGTCCCAGTAGAGGCCGATGTCACAAAAGATTGAATTTCGGTCTTTAAAATGTCTATCCCAAGCGTAACGTCACTTTCGAACGTGAACTCACGAACATCCTCATGCTTTTTATTGTCGACCATCCTTCCGGTTCTCAACTCGTGATTTACATAATCTAAAGATAAATACCGACTTCCTTCATACACTTCCATCGACCGGCCCGGCTCGTCAGATACGCGGCTAGCCTCAAGATTCGCTACCAAACCATCAACAAATTCGATAGAGGCCTTCGCCATATCTAGCTTCCCACTGCGGATAATTGCTCCATCAGCATGTATTTTTTTTACGCAACTATTCGACAGACTGAGAACAATGTCGATATCATGAATCATCAAATCAAGGACAACGTCAACTTCCGTCCCACGCTCTTTGTAAGTTGCCATCCGTTTAGCTTCAATCCTTTCCGGTCTAACTATATGCTTTCGCATTAGCAATATTACTGGATTGAATCGTTCTAAATGGCCAACTTGAAGAATTAGATTTTTTCTTGAGGCTAAAGCAATTAGATTTTCCGCTTGTGCTACTGTTTCCGTCAAGGGTTTTTCTACCAAGGCATGGACACCACCGGACAAGAAATACTTAGCTATAGGGTGATGCTGGATCGGCGGCACTACTATTGAAACGATGTCAATTTCAGAGATCAAATCGCGATAATCCGAATAGAACGTTGTGGCGTATTTAGTCGCAATATCTTGTCCTCGAACTGGATCTGTATCAGCAACACCAGAGAGCTCGACTCCAGAACATATCGTATACTTCTGAGCATGAAAATTACCTAAATAACCTACACCCACGACACCTGCTCGTAACTTGCGCATTTAATTTAGACTCTTAATTTCATATAGGGACATAGCGATTTGCCAAAGATTAGTAAGATATAAAATCAGTGAAATCCCCAGAAAATACATCTATCGAAAGTTTAAGACATCCTGCATATCATATAATCCGGGCTTTCTGGACTCTAGCCACTTCGCTGCTTTTAGAGCTCCATTTGCGAAATTAGAACGATCTGAGGCGCGGTGAGTAATCTCTATTCTTTCTCCCGGACCAGCAAACATAACGGTGTGTTCCCCCACAATATCTCCTCCTCTAACTGTGCCGAAACCGATCGTCTTAGATTCTCTTACTCCAACGTCACCTTCTCTCCCATACACAGCGCAATTCGAAAGGTTTCGCCCAAGCGCCCCAGCTACCACCTCCCCCATGCGCAGAGCAGTCCCAGAAGGGGAATCAATCTTATCCCGATGATGTGCTTCAATTATTTCCACATCGAACTCGTCACCTAGGGCACGTGCTACAGTTTCTAGTACTTGAAAACATATGTTTACCCCGATGCTCATGTTAGGCGCAAACATGATCGGAATATATCGAGCAGCCGATTCCAAAGCTTCAACACTATCTCCCAAGCCGGTTGTTCCTATGACAATAGGCTTGTCTTTGTCCTGACAAACAAGAACATTACTGAGTGTCGATTGCGGGGACGTAAAATCGATTAGGATATCAATATTTTCTATCACTTCGAGAAGGTTCGAGTTAACTTTAACCCCGGTACCTGTGCTTCCTGATAGAAGCCCAGCATCGAGTCCTACCAATGGAGATTCCGGACGCTCGATAGCAGCCATTAGTTGGAAGCATGGATCCTGTATGCAACGACCAATTAGCATACGGCCCATCTTACCACCTGCGCCAGCTACCCCAATCTTGATCGATTTTCCCATCCAACAACCCACCTACTAAATTAGTTCATCAAAAAATTTCTTTACCCCATTCAGCCAGGTAACTGCTCGAGGACTATGCTTACTGTTTTTAGATAATGTTCCAGAGAACTCCTCCAGTAAAGCTTTTTGTTTCCCAGTCAAACTTACCGGAGTCTCAACAATAACACGGCAAATCAAATCACCAATGCCTCCTCCGCGTACTGATTTCACTCCTTTCCCTCTCATACGAAACTGCGAGCCCGTCTGAGTTTCTGGTGGTATTTTTAAAGAGACTCGGCCGTTTAGTGTTGGAACTTCTAACTCTCCACCTAAAGCTGCAATAACAAACCCTATAGGCACCTCACACTGCAAATTATTTCCATCTCGGTGAAAAATAGAATGCTCACGGACGACCATATTTACGTATAAATCTCCTGAAGGGCCATTATTCTGACCTCTTTCACCTTCCCCAGATAGCCTTATTCTGTCCCCATTATCGACTCCGGCAGGGACCTTCACCTTGATCGTCTTCTGTCCCCTAACTGTCCCCGACCCCTGACAAGAGCGACAAGGGTCTTGGATACTTTTACCAGCACCGCGACATTTAGGACAAGTCTGCTGCACAGAAAAGAAGCCTTGCTGGGCTCTCACTTGACCAACGCCCCCACACATGCCACAGGATACAGGAGCACTTTTACTTCGAGACCCACTCCCATCACATGAGTCGCACGCAACGAGATTAGGAACCCTTATTTTTACCTCAGTTCCTGACACTGCATCCTCTAGGGACAATTCCAAGTCGTAGCTTAAATCAGAACCACGGTAAACTCGATTACCGCCGCGCCCACCACCAAATATGTCACCAAAGACACTGTCGAAGGCATCTCCCATACCACCTGAACCTGGTGACCCCGCTCCTTGCTCGACACCGGCATGTCCAAATTGATCGTAAGCGGACCTTTTCTGAGGGTTTCCAAGTACATCATAAGCTTCTTTCGCAGCTTTAAAACTTTCCTCAGCCGACGTGTCATCCGGGTTTCTGTCCGGATGGAATTTCATTGCCTGACGCCGATAAGCTTTCTTTAAATCCGCTTCACTCGCGTCAGACCCAACGCCTAAGAGTTCGTAATAGTCTCGTTTTGCCATAATAATTTATATTTTTCTGTTATGTAAAAAAAAAAGCCCAGCTAGAACGTCATTCTACTGGGCTTTAATAGGCTGGTGTTAACGGTTTATCTACTTACCTTCTTTCTCTTCTTTCTCTTCTTTCTCTTCTTTCTCTTCTTTCTCTTCTTTTACTTCCTCAAAGTCTGCATCAACTACATTTTCATCATTTGAATCACCTTCAGCTTCACTCTCTTGCTCTCCACTACTCGCAGCAGCTTCCTCATAAGCTTTTTGAGCCAGAGTCCCCGCAAGTCCACTTAATTGCTCAGTCTTAGCATTGATCTCATCAAGATCTTCTGACTCAAGTGCTTTCTCTAATGCGCTACAACCTTCTTCTATGCCTTTTCGCTCATCATCAGACACCTTTTCTCCAAGATCCTCCAATGATTTTTTTGCGCCACGTACAAGAGACTCAGCCTGATTCTTGGCATTCACTAACTCCTGAAACTTCTTATCTTCTTCCGCATGCAGCTCGGCATCTTTCACCATATTTTCAATATCTTCATCAGACAAACCACTAGATGCTTTAATAATTATCGATTGTTCCTTCCCTGTAGCTTTATCCTTTGCGGAAACGTTCAATATACCATTAGCATCAATATCAAAAGCAACCTCAATCTGAGGTGTGCCTCTCTGAGCGGGAGGAATATCGGCTAAATCAAAACGTCCTAAAGACTTGTTTCCATCAGCTCTCTCTCTTTCTCCTTGTAAAACGTGAACAGTAACTGCAGTCTGGTTATCTTCAGCTGTGGAAAAAACCTGCTGCGCCTTAGTCGGAATAGTAGTGTTCTTCTCAATTAATTTTGTCATTACACCACCGAGCGTCTCAATGCCCAACGACAACGGGGTAACATCTAAAAGCAAGACATCTTTAACATCTCCTCCTAGCACTCCGGCTTGAATAGCTGCTCCAGAAGCAACAGACTCGTCCGCGTTAACATCTTTGCGAGGTTCCTGCCCAAAGATCTCTTGTACTTTATCTTGGACCATTGGCATACGAGTTTGGCCACCAACAATTATTATGTCATCAATCTCTGAGGCGGATAATCCTGCATCGCTTAAGGCAAGTTTACATGGAGCAACAGTCCTCTCTACCAGATCCTCAACGAGCGACTCAAACTTCGAACGGGTAAGTTTTAAATTCATATGCTTCGGCCCCGAGGCATCGGCTGTAATGTAAGGAAGATTAATATCGGTTTGCTGCGCAGAAGAGAGTTCCATTTTGGCCTTTTCGGCAGCCTCTTTAAGTCGCTGCAGCGCTAACGGATCATTATGTAAATCGACTCCCTGTTCATTTTTAAACTCTTCCGCTAAAAACTCTATCAGACGAAGATCAAAGTCTTCTCCTCCTAAGAAAGTGTCTCCATTCGTAGCTAACACTTCAAACTGCCTTTCACCGTCAATCTCAGCTACCTCAATGATAGAAACATCGAAGGTCCCACCACCCAAATCATAAACAGCTATTTTTGCATCACCTTGATGTCTATCCAGTCCATACGCCAATGCTGCGGCTGTAGGCTCATTAATAATCCTCTTGACGTCCAAGCCAGCTATTCGTCCAGCATCTTTTGTAGCCTGTCGTTGAGAGTCATTGAAGTACGCTGGAACCGTGATGACAGCTTCACTAACTTCATGTCCTAAATAATCTTCAGCAGTTTTTTTCATTTTCATCAGTACACGTGCTGAAACTTCTGGCGGAGCCATCTTTTTACCATTCGCCTCAACCCAAGCATCGCCATTATCAGCTTTAACGATGTTATAGGGCACCATGCCCTTGTCTCTTTTGACGACCTCATCATCGAACTTACGTCCGATCAGTCTTTTTACAGCAAACAGAGTATCCTGAGGATTCGTGACCGCCTGTCGCTTTGCTGCTTGTCCAACTAAAACCTCGTCCCCTGTAAAAGCTACAATTGACGGAGTCGTCCTACTACCTTCGCTGTTCTCAATGACTTTAACCTCGCCTCCATCTAAAACCGCAACACACGAATTTGTAGTCCCTAAATCGATACCAATAATGTTTCCCATGACTCGCCTCTAAATTAAATCTAAATTTTGTTACTTAATGACATGTGGCCTTTGTTTGAAAAATCAACCCTGGCCCCTGCACATTCACTCTGCTTTAGAAACCACTACCAGAGCAGGTCTCACCAGACGATCATTTAACAAATAGCCTTTTTGCATAACTCTGAGGACATGTCCTTCCTCTAGAGAGGAAGACACTTCTGTCATCATCGCCTGCTGAAACTGGGGATCAAATTTCTCATTGACCGGATCCACGACCCGAACATTGAGCTTTTCAAAAAAATCTGAAAACATTTTGACTGTCAATTCCATACCCTCTCGCAATGGCTGTATTGATTCTGCTGTCGCAGTAGCCTCAAGCCCCATATCAATGCTGTCTTTAACTGGTAAAAGTTCTTGTAACAATCTTTCCAACCCATACTTATGAGCAGACGCGACATCTTTCTCGGCTCGCTTGCGGACATTTTCAACATCAGCTCTCGCTCTCAGAACATCTTCTTTTAGCAGCCTTATTTCCTCTGTCAGTTCAAAATTTAGGTCTTGGCCAGACTCTTCAATAGTCACTGCCTCTGACGTAGAGATTTCTTCTTCCACGTCTGAAACGCCCTCTGTTTCAACAGGCGTGGGCTTTTCTTCTACAAGTTCATCCTCAGCTTCATTGTTAGACGGCTCCGCGTTTCCTGTTATTTCGTCATTCACGATAAATTCTTTTCCTAATTATTTAGTTTCAGTTGAAAGCAACCGCAGGTCGATCCATACGCTGACGCATGAAATTTTCCATGCAAATGATTACGTTGGGGCTAATTTGTAGAATTCAAGGCAGTACTAAGCATCTTTGCAGTCAAGTCTACAATAGGGATCACTCGTTCATATTCCATGCGCGTAGGCCCTATTACACCTAGTACACCCAAAGTACGATGCCGGTCAGTATACGTCGATGTCACGATACTACAGTGATCGAAAGCTTTATTTCCCGACTCCTCTCCAATAAAAATCTGAACTCCGTTAGCACTTATCGACTGCTCTAGTAAATGTAGGATTTCCCCTTTTTGAGCAAAAGCATCAAACAAGTTCCTGAGATGTTCTATATCTGAAAGCTCATTAATATCCATCAAATTTGTCTGACCGGCCAGGACATAATCCTTGTTGCCGGCACGCGCAGGAAAAGCTTTCTGTGATATGTCCATCACTAAGCCCATTAACTGATCAAGCTCCGCTCGGGCAACTTGCATCTCGGCAATAAGACCTTCTTTAAGCGCCTCGATATCTCTCCCCGCAAATGCAGAACTCAAATAATTGGCTGCCTGTGTTAATTCGGCCTGACCATAGACTCTGTCAGTCTTAATAATACGGTTTTCAACTTCTCGATCGTTCGTTACCAGTATCACAAGAACACGATTTTCACTTAGAGAAAGGAACTCCACCTGTCTTAAAGCTCGTTTTTCCGTAATCGGAATCATAACTAAACCGGCTAGCTTAGTTAAACCAGAAAGTATTCTAGAAGTTTTCCCTAACAAAGCATCCACATCGTCATCTTTCTCCAGACTACTTTCCATCTCCCGAATGTCGGATGTCGACAAATCTCGGTAAGTGACGACCTGGTCGACAAAAAAACGATACCCTGCTTCAGTAGGAACCCTGCCTGCGGACGTATGGGGTGATATTATCAGTCCTAGATCTTCTAAATCTGCCATTACGTTGCGGATAGTAGCCGAGCTAATATCTAGTTGGGCATCACGTGCGAGAGTGCGCGAGCCGACTGGCTGCCCATCAGCAATATACCGTTCCACGAGAACCTTAAAAAGGTGGTGTGAACGCTCGTTCAAACTAATATCAACACTCATATACTTAATACTATACCGGATAACACCAAACAAATAAGCTAGCAAAAAACCCACAAAAAACCAATACTGTAATGTATGCCACCGCAATTTTTTTTCTTCTTGTGTTGTATCGGTGTTACTTTTTATACTTCATCCGCTCGAATAGGGGTAAACCAATGTTTAGAAATATAGGTATCGTATCTGCTGTTAGCAGTAAAACAATAGAAAAAGCCGTCCTTGAAGTTGTCTCCATAATCAGTGAAAAAGGCTGTAAAGCATATCTGGACAATCGAATTGTATTAAATAGCGCATCTGCGAACATGGAAGTACTCCCAGTTGCAGCGTTATCAGAGAAATGCGATTTAATTATTTCTATCGGTGGAGATGGCACCCTCCTTCAGGCTGCCACATTAACTTATCCGCATGAGGTGGCGTTACTAGGCATCAATCTAGGACGTCTAGGATTCCTTGCTGATTTGCCCCCTGACAACTTAAAAGTAGATCTAGGGGCTATACTTGAGGGAGATATCGTCACAGAAGAGCGGTCAGTTCTAGGTTGTGAAGTTGTCCGATCTGAAAAAGTCATCGCGACCTGCCATGGACTTAATGACGTTGTAATACAAAAATGGAACTCAGCACGGCTGATAACTCTCAACACCTATGTAAACGACAAGTTTCTCCATTCTCAACGAGGGGACGGCATGATCGTAGCCACTCCTACCGGGTCGACAGCATACGCGATGTCAGGAGGCGGCCCCATCTTAGACCCTGAAATTGATGCCTTAGCTTTAGTTCCCATATGTCCCCATACACTGACAAACCGGCCAATAGTCATATCAGATAAAGCTATGATAGAAATTAGAATAGCTACTGAGCGTGACGATCAGGCGCGACTGACTTGCGACGGGAACTCAATCCACGATCTACTTCGCGGGGATAAAATTTTCATTTCGCGAAAAGCAAAAGCCATCAAACTAGCTCACCCTTCAAAGAATAATCATTACGCAACGCTTAGAGCTAAACTTAACTGGGCGCTCGATCCTTGTTAACCCATATACACATACGTAACCTGGTCGTGATTGAAGAAGCTAATGCCGATTTTGGAAAGGGTCTAACCGTAATAACTGGGGAAACAGGGTCTGGAAAATCAGTCTTCCTCCAAGCACTCGGTCTCGCTCTTGGGAGTAAAGCAGACACTCAAATGATTAGAAGCGGTGAAGAACGTGCTTCTATTAGTGCTACTTTTAACTTAGCGACTGGTTCGCCCGCACTAAGCTTTTTAGAGGAGCATCAATTAGACCAAAAAAATGAATGTATTCTCAGACGGATAATAAACCGAGACGCAAGGTCGAGAGCTTTTTGCAACGAGACGCCCATCACTTTAGCCACGCTAGAGCAGTTAGGTCGGCTGCTGGTTGATGTGCACGCCCAACATGCTGGACGCAAGATTGTGGATAGTGCGGCTCAACGTGAACAACTGGACGCGTACGGCAAACTTGAAGAAAAAATTCTTACTGTCAAGAGCGTGTTCCAAGAATGGAAATCGCTTTCTGAGCAACTTAAATCTATAGATAATTCGGATGCTAACGAGGCACGAAAAGAACTTCTGGAATACCAGATACTAGAGCTAGAAGATGCCAATCTTGATCTAGATGAACTTTCATCTATAGAAAGCGAGTACAAGATGCTGGCCAAATCTGATGGTTATATAGCGAGCTTAAAAGAGGCCGATGTTATTTTATCGGGAAACGAAAACACTGTTGTAGAGAGTCTTCGCACTGTCATTCGTTACGTCAAACAAATAGCATCAGAAGTCCCTGCGGCGGCTAATCTGAGCTGCCTGTTAGAGCAAGCCGAAATGTCAACGGAAGAAGCCATACATGAGCTCGGCCTGCTTGGCGACTCTCTAGAACAAGATCCAAAGCGATTGACTTATTTAGATGATAGGCTAAGAGATTTGCATGCGTTATCGAGAAAACATGGAATAGAATTGCAGCGGTTGAATGAAAAATATGTTTCACTTCAAAATGAGCTAGGATCTTTGACTTCCAAAAGCGCTGAGACTCAGTCTTTAGCCAAGAATATTGTCGCGTGTCGTACAAAATTTGACGCTGCCGCTAAAATTCTGTCGCTGGCAAGAATGAAAGTAAGAACTCGTATGTCTAAGGAAATAACAGAAAAACTGAAACTGTTAGACATGCCCTATGCGAACTTCGAAATATCTATTCACAGTATGACTGATAGCGAACCTCATTCTTCTGGAGTAGACCAAGTGGAATTTCTCGTCTCAACCAATCCCGAAAGTAGTCTATGCCCGTTAGGTAAAATAGCATCAGGAGGAGAGCTCTCTAGAATTAGCTTGGCTGTTCAATCGTCAACAGCAGCACATTCTCAAGTACCTTGCGTAATCTATGATGAGGTAGACACTGGTATCGGAGGGGACACTGCAAACACTGTAGGAGAAAACCTGCTGTTAGTTGCCAGTCATTGCCAAGTCATCTGTATCACACATTCTCCTCAGGTAGCTGGCGCTGGCACAAGCCACCTCCTCATGGAGAAAAAAATAATTAATAAGCAATCGAGTGCCCAGGTCAAAGCCGTCTTTGGAAAGAGCCGAGAAAGTGAAATTTCACGTATGTTAGGTGCAAAGAAAGGAACAACTTCGAGCATTGCTCATGCCCGAGATCTAATAGAAGTGCACGTCAAGTCAGAAAGCAAATAAAGGGTCAATCAGAACCTTTCGGTTTCACGTAAAGAACCAAACTATGATCCTGAAGACTATATCCGTGACGGTCGACTATTTCGTTCTGCAATCTTTCAATCTCTTCGGATTTAAATTCAATAACTTCACCCGTGACTACGTTCACCATGTGATCATGATGGTCGTTCTGGGTCATTTCAAAAACTGCATGGCCACTATCAAAATTGTGTCTCTCAACGATACCTGCACCTTCAAACTGAGTAAGCACGCGATAAATTGTTGCTAATCCAACGTCATCTCCCGAGCCGAGCAATGCTTTGTAGACGTCTTCCGCACTCATATGTCTAGCAGATGACGTTTCCAAGATCTCTAGTATGCGCAGTCTTGGTAAGGTGGCTTTTAAGCCTGCTTTTTTAAGTTCTTTAGTATTCATTGGTCTAACCCGTATTCCTGTCGCTTAAGCTGACAAGGGACAACTATAACATTTTCTGCTTAATTACGCTCATTATGCTACGATCAGAGCCAGTTAGAAAAAAAATCAGGCAGTTTAAAGCTTATACTGCGAGCCAACTATTTGAGCCCGAGTACTCACAAATTCAACTTATCTATTTTCAGGTCTACTTATGAGAAAGATTACATTAATCAGCGCGTTATCCTTGCTGCTTTTGAGCTGCTCCAAATCCTATGTACCTGGAATACCCAAGCTATCGGACATCAACGATCTGAAATTCGTTCATAAAATAGACATTCAGCAAGGCAATGTGGTGACGCAAAACATGCTTGCACAACTAGAAGTAGGAATGGATAAAGAAAAAGTACAATTCATCATGGGTACGCCAATAATAAAGGACACTTTTAACAGTCATCGGTGGGATTATATTTTTACCTACGATAGGCAACGCGAGTTCCTCTCGAAAAGAACAATAACACTATATTTTGAGGGGGATTCTCTCAGTGTAATTAAGGGGGACATCAAAGCAGCGGAAAAAGAATTAGTTGCCAAGCGGCATGAGGATACGGAAATACTCGTCCCACGCTTTGTCAAGAGAAGTATGAAAGAACGCATACTTAACAAACTGTCTTTATCCAAAGAGAAAGACACAAACGCAAAATTCGCTGACGCTGACGAAAATAATGAAGTGACTGAGGCTGACAAAAAAGTCGAATACCACACAGATAAAATCATAAAGGCCATAGAGAAAAGCCCTTATGCTGGTCTACAATCAGGCCCAGGAGAGGGCCCAGCAATAGATCCCGATGCAATACCAAACGACGACAAAAAGAAAAGTTTCGTCAGCCGTCTCTTTGATTAGTGGCACGAAGAATACGTAGCGCTTTTGCATCAGCGGTGATGGGACTATAAATTTCTATTCTATCGCCCGAACAAAGCAGAGTTTTGCGGTCTCTCTTGCGGCCAAAAATTCCGTACGAAGCGCGATTCCTGTCTTCGTAACCCAGCTTATCAAGCAACATCGAACGCTCAACGGCGTTTTCCAAGGAAGTCCCAAGGGGCATGCTGAGCTCTGCGACTTCCACGCTCCCTTTAACTGACAGGACTACTTGCACCGAAATTCTTTGTACTTTAGTACTTTTCATGGGCTCGGGTCACAAAAGACTTTATCAATGAATCTACAACGGCCCCTGAGGCCATAGATAACGCCATTCTGAGGAGCGGCGTACTGGCTTCATAATCAATGCTCAACCTCACAAAACAACCCCGACTGTCATCATTAAAAACCCAGTGACCTCTGAAGAACTTGAAGGGCCCTTTTAAGAGCTTTAAATCGATAGATTTGTTCGGCACCAAAAGATTTGTAGTCGAAAAATTATAAGTGAATGGCCCTTTGCTGACAGTCAATTCGGCATTCACCTGAGACTCAGAGTTCTCGATAATTTTTGCGCGTGAACACCAAGGAAGAAACTCAGGGTACAACTCTATATCATTAACTAGGGAATACATTTGCGCAGAAGAAAATGGAACTAAGGCCGACTGTCTAAACGAGCTCATAAGTACTTAACTCGCAAAAAATCCAAGAATCACACCACGCAAACCTGAGCTCTCTATAAAAACCAAGGTTACTCCTAGAGGCGCAAGATATTTCACCAACACATACCAAGCTTTGTATAAAGAAGACCGCAAACCATTTAATTCTTCACTTAATGTAAACATGCTTAAGCGCCAGCCCACAAATATCGAAATAAGCAGACCTCCAGCGGGCAGTAACACGCTAGTGCTCACAAACTCGGCCCAATCAAAAATATTTTTCCCAAAAGGAGCAAATTCGCTCCATTCGTTAAACGATAATAGGGCAGCCAAGCCCATCATCCAGATTATACCGCCAGATAAAAGGCTCGACTTAGGCCGACTCCAATCCTTAGTTTCGATTAACCAAGCTACTACAGGTTCCAAAAGCGAAATGGCAGATGTCCAAGCTGCAATAGACAACAGCATAAAGAATACAAAACCAAAAATATCTCCAAATGGCATATTAGCGAATGCAATCGCAAGACTTACAAATACGAGACCAGGCCCTTCGCTAACCTCAAGGCCATACCCAAAGACAATTGGAAAAATTGCCAGACCAGCCAATATAGCAACCAAGCTGTCAACTAGACCAACGATAACCGATGTACTGGGAATAGAAACCTCCTGCGGAAGATAAGATCCATATATCATTAAAGCTCCCATTCCCAAACTTAGGCTGAAAAATGCCTGGCCAACGGCGACAATAAGAGCATCTAAGGAAAGTTTACTGAAATCAGGATAAAACAGGTAAGTCAGGGCTTTATAGGCATCACCGACAAGCAAGGCATAGATGACCATTGCTATTAAACTAACAAATAGCAATGGCATCAGGATTTTTACCGCACGCTCAAGGCCGCGTGTTACGCCGTTTGACACAACAAAAATCACCAAACACATGAAAAGAGTGTGCCAAAAGGCTAAGCGAGGAGCTGAGCTAGTCAAGGCTTCAAAAACTGCTCGCGACGAGTCAAGATCTGAGGCTAAATCTCCGGATACGCTATACGATATGTAAGCCAGAGACCATCCAGCTACAACGGAATAAAAAGAGAGAATTAAAAAACCAGAAAAGATGCCCATATAACCAATGACAGTCCAACCCGAGCTTAACCCGTCCTCTGATGCTAGTAACCGCATTGCGTTAATCGGGCTGCGTCTTCCTCTTCGACCGATCATGAGCTCTGCGATCATCACCGGGATCCCTATTAGAAAAATACAGACAAGATAGACCAAAACGAAAGCACCACCTCCATTCTCACCCGTAACATACGGGAATCGCCAAATATTTCCTAAGCCAACCGCAGAACCCGCTGCAGCAAGAATAAAAACCCACTTCGACGACCATTGGCCGTGCAAAGACTCTCTAGTAGAACCCATACTTTAAAAACCCTAGTTAATTTATACTGACGTATTCTGAGGCAGACAAACCCAGTCATCAAGTAGACGAGACCATACTAACTTGAGGATATGGGTATAATCATCATTATGAGCAAATTTCGACGAACCAATGAGCGCTAAAAAAGGCGGGAAAGCCAGACCTGGCTCAATTGCCCAAAATAAAAAAGCGCGATACGACTATCACATAGAGCAAACGCATGAAGCGGGTTTAGTTTTAGAAGGCTGGGAAGTAAAAAGCCTCCGTGCAGGTAAAGTGCAACTTCGGGACGCCTATATTTTGATGCAAAATGGCGAGGCTTTCCTTCATGGTACTCATATAACCCCTCTTCTATCAGCGTCAACCCATGTCACTACTGATTCACAGAGAATGCGGAAAATCCTTCTGCATCGAAGAGAATTGGACCAGTTGCAAGGAGCAGTCGAGCGACGAGGAATGACAATTGTAGCGACAGCGCTATATTGGAAGAATAACCGCGTGAAAGTCGAAGTCGGTATTGCTCAAGGAAAAAAACAACACGACAAGCGGGCAAGCGAGAAAGATAAAGACTGGAAGCGTGAAAAAGCGCGTATTTTCAAGAAATCGATTTGATCAAATGACTAAGATGCTTTTTAAGGCTTTTTCGGGTTAAACTAACGGAGTACAGTTTCGGGGGTGTCACGGCTTCGACGTGGGTCATGAAACCGGAGGTGCATGCCGAGGCGCAGATCACCTCGTAAATACAACTGCAAACATAATTAGTTGCCAACGAAGACAACTACGCACTCGCTGCTTAAAACTCAGTAGAGTGCCGTCTGACTGGAGCCGTGCTTATGCGTTCAGGTTTCAGACGTCATATCTCATAAGATCGCAGTGAAGCTTGTTTGGGGCCGACCTGTTAAAACACACCAAAATCGCTTCATGTTTTCCCTGCCGGTCGGGTAGCACGAAGTTAAATTAATAGACTCGGATAAGCATGTAGAACCAAAGATGTAAGGCTTGCGGACGCGGGTTCGACTCCCGCCACCTCCACCAATGCCAAGCCCTAACTCATTAACAGTTAGGGCTTTTTTTTGTTGGGACCTCTCCTTTAATTTTAAAGTCAAACACTTATCGGCCAACTGGGCGTAAATTAAAACCTTTTTGAATAGCGGGGTTATTTCTACTTATTTCTTCATATCGAAGATGCCAGATCTTTATGTAATTATAAAATGGCACATTCGGATAAAGGTGATGGATCAAATGATAGTTCTGATAAACCATTACCGGAGTGAGTAACCACTCCCACCCCAGCCTTGTAGTAGTAGCTTGATACTTATTTTGCCTCGCCGAAATATCTGCTGGGAAATGTGGCAAAAACACAAAAATGAAGCCTATCATCGCCAAGCCTATACGTGATGGCAGAAACCAGAAGACCAGTAATTCAAGAGCTAAGCCAGTCATAATAAAACCTACGACGACTGCCAAGAAAACACTGACATAGAGATAAACTGCCGGCCTAATTCGCTTAGTCGCCGTGGTATCATCCTTAAAAAATTTTATTAAATAAAATACGTCAAAGTTGGCCCACCTCAAGGGCAAAACCCACCAAGCCCCGTGGTGCATAAAGTTGTCTGGATCATTCTCTGAGGTAGTATTCGCATGATGGTTAAGATGAACCCATCGAGCTACTTCTAAAGGAGCAGCGGGAATCTGGAAAGCGAGCGCCACACGACCGACTATCTCGTTCAGGAAACGACTGGAAGATACAGTACCATGCAATGACTCATGCATTGGGGAAAAAAGCACATACAACGAAAATCCGTTGATCAAACAGGCAACCCACATCGGTAACCTGCCATCTAATGCAGCCATAGTTGACGAAAAAAACATCCCATACCCAAGCACAAATAATCCGATAGCGGGCCAAGATATGCGCGGAGTGTCAGATAACTCCCGAAAATACTCATCTTTGGTCAAAATCGCTTTTGATTTCATCTCTATCCCCTATAAGCTATAGAATCTATCGCTATTAGCACATGAAAGATTACTAACATCAATCGGAAAAATCAATTAAGCCGTTACTTACGGACTATTCTTATACCTAGAAAATAGTAAAAAATAGGAGCAAATTAAAATAATTATTCCAAAAAGTATGCAGCAGGTTGTCCTAGCCGCTCGACCAATAGGAGAACCAAAGCTCAGTGACTTTAGACTTGAGTCGAGGCCGATGCCCACGCCAGGACCGGGGCAACTGTTGATTAGGACTGTCTGGTTATCTCTCGATCCATATATGCGTGGACGAATGGATGAGGGTAAATCCTATGCCGCTGCGGTTGCGATTGGAATGCCAATGGAGGGAGGCTGCGTAGGAGAAGTGATTACTTCGAATAACCCTTTATTTGCTGTCGGTGATTTTGTCGAAAATCGGTTCGGTTGGAGAAGTCATACACTCAGTGACGGGAAGGGTGTGCGTAAATTGGATGCCGATATTGCACCGCTGTCTACTGCGATTGGAGTACTTGGTATGCCAGGGTTTACAGCCTATATAGGACTGCATACGCATGGAATGCCGCAAAAAGGAGAAACTATTGTTGTTGGGGCAGCGACAGGTGCGGTGGGGTCACTCGTGGGTCAGTTAGCTAAGATACAAGGGTTGCGCACAGTAGGTGTCGCTGGCGGAAAGGAAAAATGTGACTACGCCTTGAAAGTACTTGGGTTTGATGCCTGTCTTGATCATCGTTCTACCGCAGATGCGGCAGCTTTAAGCTCTAAAATCGGTGCCGAGTGCCCAAATGGCGTTGACATCTATTTCGAAAATACTGGAGGTAAAACTTTCGACGCGGTACTGCCGCTTATCAACGTTCATGGCCGGATCCCGTTATGTGGGATGATTTCGCTTTATAATAGTGGAGCTCCACCGGCAGAGCCTGCCGATCGTTTTAGCAACTTCCCAAAGGTCTGGCGGACTTTATTGGTGAACAGAATAAACGTACGCGGCTTCATAATCACTGACCATTACGACCAATTTCCAAAATTCATAGACGATGTCGCCCCTCTAATTCAAAAAGGTAAGATTCTTTACAAAGAATCGATCACCATTGGCCTAGAAAAAGCCCCTCAGGCTTTTATCCAACTGCTACGTGGGGAAAATTTTGGCAAGCAACTAGTATCTGTGTCTGAGGATCCCACTCGCTATTAGCGAGTGTAGCAATAATCAGCATTATTAACGCTGATATATATGGATTAATTTGAAAGTGTGTACTTACAATTTATTCTCTTTTCATTTGGAAGTGGCAGTCGCTAATTTACCATTTATAAATAAATGGGATCATATCCTAGCAAAAAAATTACTTCCGCCTTGACAGAATAAACACGACCAAGTTAAATGCGCTCAGAAGGTGCAGCATGTAAATGTTGCTAAGAGGGAAGTCAGCCAAGATCTGACACTGTACCCGCAACTGTAGACAGCGAGCGTAACATCATTTGCCACTGGAACCTTTCCGGGAAGGCGATGCTAACGCGATGACCTGTAAGTCAGTAGACCTGCCTTCGTGTCGTTCTTCCAAAGCCGGGAATAGCTATTAGGAAAGGAAAACCTTTGTAACGACAAAACTGGAAGTTCTCTCAGTTCTTAGATGGGGGACATCTTAACCAAAAATGTCGCATTTTCTAGCGTGTAAAACGCTTTGAAGGAAAAGGTTTATGTCTATTCGTAAAAACGTTCTATTTGCCTGTCTTACAATCATTGGCTTGCTGCCGCTCAGCTTCGCGAACGCAGCCCCCGACGATGTCTTTATCTTTTCAGGAACACGTCTACCAACTGCTCTTTCAGAAGTCGGCTCTTCAGTATCAACCATTACAGCCGAGCAGATAAAACAAAAAGGATACCGCACCGCTTTAGATGTTGTGGAAGAGTTCGCAGGTGTGACTGTAAATCAAAACGGAGGCTTTGGCGGGGTAGGCTCAGTCCGAATTAGAGGCGCACTGAGCGAGCAAACTCTCGTACTTATTGATGGCGTACCTGTAAACGATCCATCCTCTCCCGGAGGTGGCTTTGACTTTGCGCGGATTGATACATCCAATATTGCGAAAATCGAAGTACTAAAAGGCAATCAATCGACCTTATGGGGATCTGATGCTATCGGAGGAGTGGTAAGTATTACTACCAAAATAGCCACCTCTCCGAAAGCTATAAAAGCCTACGTTGAGGCTGGTTCTTTCTCAACGTACAAAGGTGGCTCTGAGATAAGTCTCTCCAATGACTTGGGCTCATTCCGTGGAGCGTTCAGCGGTATGACCACTAACGGGATATCCAAAGCTGAAAGCGGTGACGGAAACGCCGAACGAGATGGTTTCGACTCAAAAACATTTTCTGGCAATGGGTTAATCTACTTGCCTGCGTCCGCTAAGATCACAGCCGCAATTTTGTATAATGACTCAATGCTCGAATATGATGGTTGGGGGGCTCAGACTGGGGTCTCTGATGCTGATGTAACATCAGAAACAGAAGAGTTATCTGGCCATATTACTTTGTCCCTACCTCTTTTCAAAGGGCGATTGGAGAACACTTTCCTGACTGGATACTCGGAAACGGAAAGAAATTACTTCACTTCAGGTTCCAAGACCTATGACTACTTCGGTGACAGATTACTTTTTCGCTACCAAGGCACACTAAATGCAAATGAGACTAACAGAATCGCATTTGGAGCGGAACACGAAAAAACAACATCAGGCAGAGACGAGAATAGTATAGATTCTCTTTTTATTCTTTACGAAATTAAACCTATGAAGAACGCAACTATTTCTGCGGCAGTTAGGGTGGATGATCATAGCGTGTTCGGTTCGGAAACTACCTCAAGATTTTCGGCTGTATACCGACCTCATAACGACTGGAAAATTCATGGCAGCTGGGCCGAGGGATTCAAAGCACCTACCATTTTTCAGCTAAGCTATTACTTTCCTTATTCAAGTAAAGTATCTGGCAACCAAGATCTCAACCCTGAAACCTCAAAGTCATTTGATGTCGGGGTAGAACGCGCTTTCCTGAAATCAAGAGGCATAATAGGAGTAACCTATTTTCGTCAAAACACAAAAAATCAAATAGACTACATCGACGGTTGGTATGAAAACGTCAACAAAGTTAAATCAAAAGGCATCGAAGTTGCTGGAGAATATCGTCTAAGCGATGCGCTTGGTTTTGAAGTTGACTACTCTTACATCGACGCTAAGAAAGGTGATGGAAATAGACAACTCAGTGTGCCGAAAAATTCTGGCAGTGCTAGATTAATTTTTGCGCCATCTAAAGTGCTATCTGCAGCAATTACTATGCGCCATAATGGACTTGAAAAAAACACTTATGGCAATGTTAAGTCTTGGACCCGGCTAGACATAAACGGCTCCTATAAACTGTCAAGTAAACTCGAACTATATGGCACAATAGAAAATATTTTTGACGAGGAATACCAGCAAGTCTACGGCTACGGAACGCCCGGTACATCAGCTAATGTAGGGCTCCGACTAAGTATGTAGGCTTCAGAAGATATGAACTGCACGGCTTTCTTCAGCGTATTAGCCCTGCTACTGGGGCAAATCACATTTGTCAAAGCGGTAGAAAATTATAGCCCAGAGAGGGTTGTTAGCCTTGATTACTGCGCGGATCAATACATCCTAAAACTACTTCCAAAAGCAAAGATACTTGCGTTATCAAAAGGTTCAACTTCAGAATTTTCTTATATGAGAAAGCATGCCGAGGGAGTCAAAACGATACGAGCAACGGCAGAGGAAATTGTAGCGGCGAGACCTGATCTGGTAGTCAGATCATATGGTGGCGGCCCACAAATAGTGCAGTTCTTGGAAAAGGCGGAGATCCCAATATTGCAAATGAATTTTCTAATCTCAATAAACGATGTTCGCGAAGAGATACTCCGCTTATCCGCTAGACTCGACGCCTCACACAAAGGAGCCTCGGTCATAGCCAACTTTAACCGCAGACTAGCAAAACTCCCTTCCCCAACTGATGTAATTCAAGCGATATATTTACCGTCTAGTGGCGTCACTGCTGGGCCTGGAACCCTTATAGATGAAATCATAACTGCAGCAGGTTTCATTAATATCGAAACACAACCAGGATGGTCTTCCATAAGGCTTGAAAATATTGCTCGCTATCAACCCGATTTAATTATCACGTCCGCAGGACAAGACAGAATGGGTAGTCACAATCAATGGAATGCTATCGAGCACT
Source organism: Pseudomonadota bacterium (assembly GCA_018668255.1). Classification (GTDB taxonomy): domain Bacteria; phylum Pseudomonadota; class Gammaproteobacteria; genus UBA4457. The sequence goes on from JABISZ010000077.1 coordinate 28,288, forward strand.
CTATGGTTAAAGAATTTGTTACTGCAAGACACAAGGCTTCGCTACCTCTTTCTATAACTAGCTGTGGAGGTTGGTTCATAATTGATGCCATCGAGCAACTCGTATCAGAACGATTGAGCTTGGAGAGAGGCCAATGAGCCGAAGAACAATATCGTCACTACTTGCCCTATCATCCATTTTAGCTGTTGGAATGGCATGCTGTGTAGGAGCAACGGATATAGCGCTTTTACGAGCTCTTAGCATCTTAATCAAGCCAGACACAAGTATTGACAGCCTTATCATTTGGGAAATTCGACTTCCAAGAACTCTGGCAGCCTACCTAGTCGGGGTATGTCTTGCCGCAAGCGGGGCCGCCCTGCAAGGTCTTCTTAGGAACCCACTTGCAGAACCTGGAGTATTAGGTGTTTCTGCCTGGTCCTCACTTGCCGCAGTCACGGTTATTTATTTTGGCATTGCCGAAAACTGGAGCTACGCCGCGCCGGTAGCTGCCATAGGTGGAAGCCTATTAGCCACGGGCTTACTCTGCTGCGTAGCCATATGGGTTAAATCAACTGTAACACTGATCCTATTTGGAATAGGACTTTCTAGTCTCGCTGGCGCACTAATGGCGTTAGTAACAAATTTCGCACCCAACCCGTTTTATTTGTCCGATATGATAACTTGGATGTTAGGTTCTGTGGCCAACCGTAGTTTACTGGATATTGCTTTAGTCTTACCTTTCATGCTGGCCGGTCTGCTACTGCTGCTGTCGCAAAGGAAAGGATTAACGCTGCTGTCTCTCGGCGAAGACACTGCGTCAACCCTGGGGTTGAGCCTAACCACAACACGTATCTGTGTTGTTCTAGGAGCCGGGCTCGCTACAGGTGCGGCAGTTTCACTAGCTGGTGTCATAGGGTTTGTAGGAATTGTAACACCTCACCTAGTCCGACCTCTTGTGAACTATGAGCCTGGGAAAACAATAATACCCTCTGCGGTATTAGGTGGAGTCTTTCTCGTGCTTATAGATATTGGAGTGCGGATTATTTCGACCAATGTTGAGCTAAAGATTGGTGTATTGGCTGCTTTAGTCGGGGCACCGATTTTTATTTGGATCGCATCCAAAAGTGGTCGTCATGAATAATTTTTCTGCAAAAAAAATCAGCTATGTCATTAATGGAAAGTCACTGCTGCAAGAGACTTCGATAGACTTCAATCCTGGAGAATTTACTGTGATTCTTGGCGCTAATGGGGCCGGGAAAACTACTTTACTCAAGTGTCTGATCGGTCTAACTGAACCAAGTAGTGGAGACATATCATTGGGACAACGCCGTCTAAAGGCAATCAGCGCAAAGGAACGCGCAAAATTCATTTCCTATATTCCCCAGGTTCCTGTTATTGCTTGGCCCGCTACTGTCCGAAATGTGGTAGCGCTAGGAAGATTCACCTATGGAACGATGTTCACTGCCCCTACGGAAGCAGATACATTGGCAGTTGAAACGGTATTGCATCAGTGCGATATCCATCATCTCAGTCATCAATCTGTAGAAACATTATCTGGAGGGGAGCTCGCACGAGTTCATTTTGCTCGCGCGCTCTCATCGCGTACTCCCTTTTTATTAGCCGATGAGCCAACATCATCATTAGACATAGCGCATCAGCTTAGAGCGATGAGAATATTCAAAAACTATACGACAAATGGTGGCGGAGCTATTGTCGTGATGCACGACACTTCACTTGCCATCAACCATGCAGACAGAATTGTGTGGATGAAAAATGGTGCCATAGTGTCAGATGGGACTCCGAAGGAAACAGCAACTTCAAAGACGATGAAATATATTTTCGATGTAGACACCCGCATTGATTGGCGCAATAACTATTGCACAATAAGTCTCATCTAAAGCATTACAACGTAAAGATTTATAGTCACAAGGGAGAGAAATCACGAGCCGATTAAAAGATAAAAGAGTGGTAATCACTCAGGTAACCGACTATATGGGACCTATTTCTGCTAAAGTTTTCTCCAAAGAAGGAGCAGTGGTTTTCTGCGATAACAGTGACCTCACTAAGAATGGTGTATGTGAAGAGGCGATTTCAAAAATAGGGGGTATCGATATCCTTGTAGCGAACTTAGCATCGCCAACCTTTTCTGGTATAGAGATTAAAAACGTGCGTGATGACGATTGGCAAGCCCCCTTTGACATGATGGTCCACCCTCTCCATCGACTTGTAAGACCGGTTGTCCCACAAATGATTGAGCGTAAAGAGGGGAAGATTGCAGTGTATGGCAGCGTATCGGCCCTTAAAGGAATGAAAACACTGGCGGCCTATAGTGCGGCAAGGGCAGCCCGGCTTGGGTATGTGCAATCTGTTGGTGTAGAAGTCGCAGCTTCGAATATCCAAATTAATCTAATCGCCCAAAATTACATAGAAAGTGACGCATATTATCCAGATAGCCTCATGCAAAAAGAAGCTTTTAGGGAATCATTAAAAAGACAAGTACCTGCTGGGAGACTCAGTACCGCAGAGGAAGATGCGGCGCTTGCCTTGTTTCTCGCCAGCCAGGATAGTGGTTTTGTGCAGGACAAGGAGTCCCTCACGCAGGTGGATGGGTGCTGTAAGCCGGTCAGACTAAGGTCTGAGAGAACAGTAATAGGCGGTTCAAGTACTGAGTCTAACAAGATAATGCACATATGTTAGCCAAATCCTATTCTGCGGCGGCGCAGCATTTTTTTTGCTCTACACAGGGTAAAATTTGTCGCAAGATATTGATTGATATTGTATTTTTATCTTCATCAGAGACATTCTAGTGATGTTCGGGGATAAAAAAACATTGACAAAGAAAGAATTAGACTGATTAACCCACAAAGTTATCCACAGTTTTTCAAAAACACCCATAGAATCAGGCTAGAGCTAGCTCTGCTTTTACCGTCGCATTCTCCTGGACCTAGGGAATAAGTATTGCAAGCTCTTCAAGCGCCTGCTGGTAGACATCTCTTTTAAAGTCTATCACTTCATTTATAGGTTCCCAGTAAGGGACCCATCTCCAAGTATCAAACTCTGGCTCAGAAAAAGAAAGCAGATTAATATTTTCATCCGCAACGACCAATTCTAATAGAAACCAGAGCTGTCGTTGTCCTAGACATAACGGCATCTGGCGCTTTCGAATAAATCTCTCAGGCAATTTATATTTCAGCCACTTTCGCGTCTGCCCCAGAAGCTTGACTTGATTTTCCCCCAAGCCTAGCTCTTCATCGAGCTCTCGATACATCGCCTCTATCGGCGACTCCCCTTCTTGGATACCCCCTTGCGGAAACTGCCATGCAGGCATACCAGTCCGCCGAGCCAAAAGAGCCTGGCCAGCATGGTTGATGAGGACAATACCAACATTTGCTCTGAAGCCAAACTCATCAATCATACGTCACGCCTTTAACTAAACTAGAAGGAGTAAACGGCTATCGCCTAAACTAATAGTGGAGCAACTGCTACCTGTTCCTCTTTGAGTTCAGCCTCAGTTGCGCTCATCATCTTACGACTGAAGGCGTCAATAGGCAGATTTTGTACGATAGAATATTCACCTCCGGCACACGTGACCGGAAAGGAGTAGACCATACCTTCCTCAATTCCATAGCTCCCGTCGCTAGGAACACCCATACTAGTCCAGTCTCCAGACTCAGTACCAAGCGCCCAATCTCGCATATGCTCCATGGCAGCATTTGCTGCAGAAGCTGCGCTTGAGGCACCTCTGGCTCCGATAATTTCGGCGCCTCTCTTGGCCACTTTACTAATATAGTCATTCTCATACCAAGAACGCTCTATTGAATCTAAGGCCGCGGTTCCAGCAACCGTTGTCTGGCTAAGGTCAGGGTACTGTGTTGTAGAGTGATTGCCCCATATAGTCATTTTTTTAATGTCATTGACTGGAGTGTTAGTTGCGCTGGAAAGCTGAGCTATTGCGCGATTATGATCTAACCTTGTCATTGCCGTGAACTGTTTGGCTTCAATATCTGGCGCGCTCTTCATGCACGTCCATGCGTTTGTATTCGCTGGATTACCAACCACTAAAATTTTAACGCTACGGCTAGCTCGATCATTGATCGCACGACCTTGAACCGTGAAGATACCGCCATTTGCCGCTAGCAGATCACTTCGCTCCATCCCGGGGCCTCTTGGTCGAGCACCCACTAAAAGACCGTAGTCACTATTCTCAAACGCAGCATTCGGATCGTCAAACATGCCAATGCTCCTTACCAACGGAAACGCACAGTCATCCAGTTCCATCGCAACGCCTTCTAGTGCGTTCATCGCTTGAGGGACTTCCAGTAATTGAAGAGACACGGGCTGATCTGGTCCCAACATTTGGCCTGATGCTATACGAAACAACAAAGAGTAGCTTATCTGACCTGCTGCGCCAGTCACTGTTATCCGAACGGGAGATTTCATGCTTTTAACTTCCTTAAATTAGTAAGAATATTTTCAATGTATATTATGTCACGTAGGATAACGGTCTGAATAAAATGACGCAAGGATAGGCCCCCAAATTCATCTTCGATGGGACACGTTAGATATCTGCAAAAAAATGGTACTAGTTGATGACTTTTTCAAGCGTTTGATTCAGAATTAGCAACTCTATAATGCTCATTCATCAATAACTTGTTATGAATACATTATTGAGTACGTATTTATAATTTAACTTAACTCATATTTGCCCAGGTATATTTAATGGCTATGCGGCGTCCATCATGCTTATTCGACGGAAATGCACCGTTCCTAGATGATCTCTATTCCTCTTATCTCTCTAACAAAAACAGTGTTTCAGAAGAGTGGCAACAATACTTCCTAGAAATTGATGAAGGTGCGTGTGAGACAGAGCGCGAAATCTCACTACGACACTCAGAAGCACAAATTAGAATGCTAGAGATTGGAACGAAAGCAGCTAGCAGTCAACAAAGAACTAGCGAAGAAAACCTGCACGTAGACGGGACAAAACAAGTAGCAGTTCTTCAGCTAATAAATGCCTATCGAGTTCTAGGTCACAGACAAGCCAGCCTAGATCCGCTAAATCAATATGCCAGACCTCAGACAGTTGAACTAGATCCCGCATTCCACGGACTGGACAACGCAGATCTAGGCACTTTCTTTAATACCGGTTCGCTACAAGGATCTACACAAGCCACACTGCGCGAGATACTGGAGGTTTTGCGCGGCACATACTGCGGGACTATTGGTGCCGAATATATGCATATAGTGGAAACAAATCAAAAACGCTGGATACAACAAAGATTAGAAACGATTAAATCAAAGCCCTCATTTGGTGATGAAAAGAAGAAAGACCTCTTGAATCGAGTAATCGCCGCGGGTGCCCTAGAAGAGTTTTTACATACAAAGTACGTCGGCCAGAAGAGATTCTCGCTTGAAGGTGGAGAAAGCACAATCGCGTTACTCGACCAGATCGTAGAAGATGCGGGGCGACATCAAGTCAAAGAATGTGTTGTTGGTATGGCACATCGAGGACGACTCAATGTCCTCATAAATATTATTGGCAAACATCCTGCAAAATTATTTGAGGAATTCCAAGGAACTGGCCCAACAGAGCTCAGATCTGGTGACGTAAAATACCATATGGGCTTTTCTTCGGACGTAGAAACCCCCGGAGGTTCGGTGCATTTAACCCTAGCATTTAATCCGTCCCATCTTGAAATAATTAATCCTGTAGTAGAAGGATCAGTTAGAGCTAGGCAAGACCGTAGAAAAGATTTCAGCCGCAATAAAGTTCTGCCACTACTTATACATGGCGATGCAGCCTTTGCCGGCCAAGGTGTTGTGATGGAGACTCTAAATCTATCTCAAACCCGAGGATACTCCACTGGGGGCACTGTTCACATCATTATTAATAACCAAATCGGCTTCACAACCAGTGACCCTCTGGACTCTCGCTCTACATTATACTGCACAGATGTTGCCAAAATGGTCCAAGCACCTATTTTTCACGTCAATGGGGATGACCCTGAAGCAGTCGCTCTAGTAGGCCAAATGGCGGTTGATTTTCGCATGGAGTTCAACAAAGATGTCGTAGTCGACCTTATCTGCTATCGCAAGCATGGTCATAGTGAAGCTGATGAACCTGCCGCCACGCAGCCGATAATGTATCAAAATGTAAGAAACCACCCCGGGGTGCGTAAGATATATACGGAAAAGCTCGTCTCGGAAGGGGTAGTAACTGCTGGCGAAGCAAAAACAATGGCTGATAAATATATCAACGCACTAGAAAATGACTTTGTGGTTTCTAGACCGTATACCAAAGTTATCGATCATCAATTTGAAACGAATTTCGATGCGTTTTCTGGCACAGACTGGCGTAACCATGCCAACACCTCCCTCACTGAAGGGGAAGTAAGAGTTCTTGCTGATAAATTCAACGCAATGCCTAGTCCGTTCACACTGCACCGCTCGGTAAAGAAAATTGTCCAAGATAGAATAGCAATGGCAGCAGGCGAAAAATCATTCGATTGGGGTTTTGCAGAAACTCTAGCCTATGCCTCCTTACTAACAGATAAATATCCCGTGCGAATCTCGGGTCAAGATAGTGCTCGAGGTACTTTTTTTCATAGGCACGCAGTGCTGCATGATCAAAAAACCGGAGACACCTACCTTCCCCTCCAGAACTTGAGTGAAAGCCAGGAAACTTTTTTAGTTATCAATTCGACTTTATCTGAAGAAGCCGTGCTTGGATATGAGTATGGCTACGCAAGCACTGAACCGAACTCTTTAGTCATCTGGGAAGCACAATTCGGGGATTTTGCTAATGGCGCACAAGTAGTCATAGATCAATTTATCGCATCTTGCGAAGCAAAATGGGGTAGATTCTGTGGTCTTGTCATGATGCTTCCGCATGGCTACGATGGGCAAGGCCCTGAACATTCTTCTGCCCGTTTGGAAAGGTATTTACAACTCTGTGCAGAGGATAATATGCAAGTTTGCTATCCAACTGCACCTGCTCAAATGTTCCACTTGCTGCGGCGACAAATGCTAAGGTCTTACCGCAAACCTCTAGTCATCATGAGCCCTAAAAGTCTCTTGCGACATAAGCTTTCTGTGTCTAGCCTCAGTGATGTATATGAGGGAGCTTTCGAACCGGTCATAGACGATGCAACTGTAGCTGATGCGAAAAATGTAAAACGGATCCTAGTTTGCAGCGGTAAAGTATTCTACGATTTACATCAAGGGAAAATCGATAACGGCATCACTGATGTGGCAATTATTAGGTTGGAACAACTGTACCCATTCCCGAAAGAAGAAATGAAAACAGTCTTAGATCAATACGTTCATGCTGAGGAGCTTGCATGGGTCCAGGAAGAACCACGAAACCAGGGAGCATGGTCAATGTTACTTTCCACAAGCTACTTAGGCGGGTGCTTCGACGAAACTAAGCCACTAACATGTATCGCAAGACCCTCTTCCTCCTCTTCGGCAGTGGGGTATGCTTCCCTGCATGCCGAACAGCAGAAAGAAATAATAAACAAAGCTTTTAAACTCAATCAATAGTCGCCAAAGTGTCTAGAAAGTAGAATACTCATTGTAAAGAACCTCCAGGAGGGAGAAAGTGTTAATTGAAATAAAGGTGCCCATCTTAGCTGAGTCTGTCCCAGATGCCACTCTTCTCGAGTGGAGTAAAAATCTAGGAGACTCTGTAGAAAGAGGAGAAAGCCTAATTGATCTTGAGACTGACAAGGTCACCCTAGAGATTACCGCTCCAGAAACCGGAATTTTGAAAGAGATCCTCAAAAATGAAGGAGATCTGGTGCTAGAGAATGATATTCTCGCTATCCTCGACACCGAAAGCTCGGGCACAGTGCCGTCTAATGAAGAAAGACCAAAATCAGATGCGTTAGAGGTCGAATCCCCTCCAGTGCAACCCCTAAAACTAGGGCCAGCTGCACGCAAACTGGCTGAAGAAAATAACGTCACATTAAGTGAGATACAGGCGAGTGGCAATAAGGGACGGATCACTAAAGCTGATGTATTAGAACACCTCAACAAGACACACGAACAAAATGAAAAAGAAGTATTTTCTGTAGCCGCACCAGTCCAAGCTAGGCCTGTGCAAAAAGACACTTCAAGAATCGAAGAACGAGTGCCGATGAGTCGACTGAGAAGAAAAACTTCAGAAAGACTGTTAATAGCACAGAAAGAAAATGCATTGCTGTCTACATTTAACGAAGTCAATATGCGGCCGATAATGGACATGCGTACTCAATTCAAAGATGAATTTGAAAAGCGCCATGGAGTGAAACTAGGCTTCATGTCATTTTTTGTGAAAGCCGTCGTTGAAGCTTTGAAGAAATTCCCGATTGTGAATGCTGCTGTAGATGGGGATGATATTATTTACCACGGTTATTTTGACGTAGGAGTAGCTGTTGGATCGGAGCGCGGACTAGTAGTCCCTGTTCTACGTGATGTTGATAAGCTGTCGCTATCTGAAATAGAACGACGTATTCGTGATTTTGGAGAACGAGCTAGAGATGGGAAGCTGACCATAGATGAGCTGACAGGCGGCACTTTCACTATCAGTAACGGCGGTGTCTATGGTTCACTCTTGTCGACACCAATCATCAATACACCCCAAAGCGCTATTTTGGGAATGCATAAAATACAAGAAAGACCTGTCGCGTCTAACGGAGAGGTTGTAATACAACCAATGATGTATCTCGCATTGACTTACGACCACAGGATTATTGATGGACGAGATGCCGTTCAATACTTAGATACTATCAGATGCACCCTTGAGGAGCCGGAGCGCCTGTTGTTGGCGATATAACACTAATGGAAAAGCAAAAAAAATTTGATGTGATAGTTTTGGGCGGTGGTCCTGCAGGTTATGTAGCGGCGATACGCTGCGCTCAACTTGGGCTCTCAACTGCCTGTATAGAAAAATGGTTAGACAAAAAGAATAAGCCGGTACTTGGGGGAACTTGCTTAAACGTTGGCTGTATTCCCTCTAAAGCGTTACTTGACTCCTCTCACCACTTTGAGTTTTTGACCAAAGAGAGCAAGGCTCACGGAATAGAGGCAACGGTTTCTTTGAACGTAACCCAAATGCTAGAGAGAAAGAATAAAATTGTTGCCGGGTTGACCCAAGGAATCGCAGGGCTTTTCAAAAAGAACAAGGTCGACTGGCTGAAAGGTTCCGGAAAGATCGTCGGAAAAAAAGAAGTGACCATTACGCACCATGATGGTTCAACATCAACCGTATGTGGTAATAATATTATCATCGCGGCCGGTTCTAACCCAGTTAGCATAAAGACGGCCCAAACTGATGATAAGAGTGTTATCGATTCAAGCGGTGCGCTGTCTTTGTCAGAGGTTCCAGACAGTCTATGCATCATAGGTGCAGGGGTCATAGGTTTAGAGCTAGGCAGCGTTTGGAGGCGCCTTGGCTCTAAAGTAACAATGCTAGAGGCAGCACCAGAATTCCTCCCCACTACAGATGTGGCAATTTCAAAAGAAGCATACAAGATTTTCAAAAAACAAGGTTTAAAAATACAACTGAATTCTAAAGTTACCGCAACGAATTACTTAGAAGAGAAAGTCGAAGTGCACTACGAAAATAAAGAGGGCCAGCAGTCTACAACTTTTGACAAAGTGATAGTCGCTGTTGGAAGATCTCCTAATACAGAAAATCTCGGCTTAGACACTGTAGGGATAAAAACTGATGTTCGCGGTTTTGTTGTTGTTGATGATAAGTGTCATACAGGCGTTGACAACATTTATGCTATAGGGGATTGTGTTAGGGGACCAATGCTTGCACACAAAGCAAGCGAAGAAGGTGTAGCAGTAGCAGAACGTATTTTTGGACAGAGTCCGCACGTAAACTTCAACACTGTCCCTTGGGTAATATATACGTGGCCCGAAATCGCTTGGGTGGGTAAAAATGAAAAAGAGCTCAAGGAAGCTAATCGCAAAATTCGAGTTGGGACGTTTCCATTTCTGGCAAGTGGCAGGGCACACGCTATGGGAAGCACCCAAGGCTTCGTCAAAGTCATTGCCGACGAGATAACGGATACCGTTTTAGGAGTGCATATTATTGGGCCAAATGCTTCGGAACTAATCTCGGAAGCCGTGCTAGCTATGGAGTTCGGAGCGAGCTCCGAAGACATAGCGAGGACTATTCACGGACATCCGACTCTATCTGAAGCGCTGCACGAGGCATCCTTAGCAGTAGAATCTCGCACCATACACTACTAGAATTGACGAGCTTACTACATTTCAAACCAACTGTGTATTTAATGCAAAATAACGCTCTTTCTCCTTGCAAGAAAAAACTATGCGGCTTAAATTAGGTTACCAAGTGATCTTGAAAGAGTACGGATTTAGGGTCCAAGCAGCAGATATATCTAGATGCGGGCCTCACACCGCAATTGACACTAAGAATAAAGAGGAAGCTCGATATCTCAGGAACCTAGTATGACCGAAAATTTGAAGCGTGTAATAAAAAAATACCCCAATCGTCGACTATACGATACCGAAGAAAGTAGATATGTAACATTGTGTGACATTAGAAAACTAGTGGTAGAAGAGGTGGGGTTTTGTGTAATCGATAAAAAAAATGGAGATGATATTACGAGAAGCATATTGCTACAGATCATCACCGAGCAAGAAGAATGCGGTGAACCTCTGTTCACAATTGATGCACTGGAAAAAATTATTGGTTTTTATGGAAAGTCATTACAGGGACTTGCCGGAGAGAGTCTATGCGAAAGTATAAATATCTTCAGGGATCAACAAGAAAAGATACAATCCCAACTAGCAGAAGCTTTAAAGTTAAATCCTATGACAGCTCCTTTAGCAGAAATGACTAAGCAGAACCTAGAAGTCTGGAATCAAATGCAAGCACAATTCTTCAAGCGGATTGCAGATCCAGAAGCTGACCCAAAAAAGTAACCGCGACCCTAAATTTCTGCCGAGACTGCTTGTCTAACCCTCTTAATCTGCGCATACAACACATCAGGGACCTTTTTTCCAAACGTGTTAAAATATTCTTCAATCTCATTGATTTCATTAACCCATACGGAGGGCGTAATACCTAACAAAGACCGCATAGTCGCGGGGCCAATATCTAGCCCTGCTAAATTAAGGCTGTCCGGTTTTGGAACATAGCCAATCGGAGTCTCATCCGCCTCTACTGATCCTTCGCAGCGATTAACAATCCACTCAAGCACACGCATATTTTCCCCAAAGCCTGGCCATAAAAATTCACCATCTTCAGCCTTGCGAAACCAATTCACATGAAAAACCTTCGGAAGCTTATCCGATTTTTTAGAAAAGCTTAACCAGTGCGCCCAATAATCAGCAAAGTTGTACCCACAAAATGGTTTCATCGCCATTGGATCCCGTCTTACTTGACCTATCTGTCCAGACGCCGCCGCGGTAGTTTCAGAAGCCATCGAAGCACCCGCGAACACGCCATGCTCCCAGTCCATTGCTTCGAAGACTAAAGGACTTACAGACGCGCGCCTACCTCCAAAAATTATGGCCGAAATAGGAACCCCAGAAGCCGCATCACCCTCAGGTGAGAAACTAGGACATTGATTTGCAGAGACTGTGAATCTTGAATTGGGGTGTGCCGCTTTTCCTGTGATCTCAGGATCGTGTTTACGTGCTTGCCAATCAATCAAGTTAGTAGGTTTCTCTCCATCTATTCCTTCCCACCAAGGCTGCATATCTTCAGTAACAGCTACATTCGTATAGATAGCATTTCGTCCTAAAGTATTCATGCAATTAGGGTTTGTTTTCAAACTAGTTCCTGGGGCAACACCGAAAAACCCGGCTTCTGGGTTTATCGCCCACAATCTACCGTCAGAACCCAAGTGCATCCAGGCAATATCGTCACCAACTGTCCAAATCTTCCAGCCTTCATAGCCTTCAGGCGGCACCAGCATTGCCAAGTTGGTCTTACCACAAGCAGACGGAAATGCTGCTGCCACATACGTTATTTCTCCAGCAGGAGATTCCAATCCCAATATGAGCATATGCTCAGCCAGCCAGCCTTCAGTTCGAGCCTGTGAACTTGCAATTCTTAGGGCATGACATTTTTTCCCAAGTAATGCATTGCCTCCATATCCCGAGCCGATACTTTTAATCAACAACTCCTCAGGGAAATGCATGATGCACCTTCTGTCTGGGCTCAGGTCGCCTAAAGAGTGCAACCCTTTCACGAAACTTTTACAGTCTTCAATATGGTGAAGTGCCCGTTCGCCGATTCTCGCCATAATGCGCATATTGACTACAACATAGGGACTATCGGTTATTTCGACTCCTGCCCGAGAGAACGGTGAGCCATACGGACCCATTAGATATGGAATTACATACATAACCCGACCTTTCATGCTTCCTGCAAAAAGCGGATCAATCTTGGCATGCCCATCATCTGGTGACATCCAATTATTATTTGGTCCAGCATCATCCTCAAGTTCCGCACATACAAAGGTCAAATGCTCAACTCTTGCGACATCTTTCGGGTCAGATCTGTGAAGGAAACAATTAGGATGGGTCTCCTCATTTAACCTTAAGAGATCTCCCGTCGATAACATCAATTCCTTTAGAGCAGAGTTCTCCTCTTCTGAGCCATCGCACCAATGTATGCTCTCTGGCTGAGTAAGTGCTGCAACTTGTGTCACCCATTCGGACAGATCCTGATTACTTGTCATTTATGTACCTTTATTTACCGTTTCCAACTAAACCACAGCCGAATTAGCGATTGGGTTATAAGTTTGCAATTATGCCAGAAATTACCGAACTCTGCCGCAGTTAATTAAGCCAATCTTCTTCCTTTAGTCTTCCAAGAATAAAACTAGTTAATGTCCACATAACCTCGAATTTCTTGTTGAAGCTGTCACGTTTTTTGCATCTCAAAATCTTCCCTCTAACGCATTGATCTGTTGGAGAGGCTGACAGGAAAGCTAATACTCGCAATAAAAATTTGCCATGGGCTCAAGAAGCTTCGCCCAGCTCGGTAAGCCATTCGGCTAAGATGCCCGCAACGGAAGTCTTCGCCCGGGTGCTCACATAAATACCAATATGACCCCCAGGCATTTCTCTTTCTGTATAATTCTCAGAGGGCACAATGCTCCTTAATCCTTGCGATGAAGCAGGTGGAACCAAGTGATCATTTGCTGCATAAATATTGAGTATCGGCATCGTCAATTTTTGGGTATCGACTTTGTGTCCATTAATAACCAAGTTGCCAAGGAATAAACTGTTCTTCTGATAAAACTCCACACTAAACTCCTGAAAAACTTTTGCAGCCACCGAAGGACTGTCAAAAATCCATTTTTCCATACGGAAAAAAGTTGCACTAGCATCAAAGTCGGCAATGTTCTCAAGGAAATGAACATACTTTTGCTGCAACAAACGATACGGTTTTAAAGAGAGAAAAATTGCATTCAAAAAGTCGCCATGCATATTTATGTGACCATCCATCAGCAAATTTATGTCTACGTTTCTAAATAGATGACTTATAGAATCAAACTGTGTCTCAAAATTAATAGGCGTTATAGTCGTAATCAACCTCTTCACTTTCTCTGGATTAAGTGCGGCATAACAAACACTAAATGTACCTCCTTGACATACTCCAAGGATATTGATTTTCTCACTTCCTAAACCATCTCTAATTATATCTACGAAATAGTCTATATAACCTCCAACGTAGTCATCTAAGCTAAGACTGTAGTCACTATCTGAGGGGTAGCCCCAATCAATTAGATAGACATCGAATCCTCTAGCAAGGAGGCTCTCGACCAATGAGCGCCCACTTTCTAAGTCGATCATATCCGGGCGATTTACTAAGGCATAGACAATTAAAATTTGTTCCCCATCTTGGTCTCCTAGATAACGATATAAAGTTACCCCTTCAAGTGAGGCAACCGAGCTTCTAGGGGTTGGGCAAAGCGAGACGTCTCTAAGTTTGTGCATCACCTCAGAACTAGCAAGAAGTCTAGATTGAAAATCAGCAACCTCTAGCATGACAAGTTCTTTAGAAAAATTCAGTCTTGGCATGCAGCCTCCTCAGTAGTCGTTGTAAAACTCTCAAAGCGACAAGCCTAACCCGTTATTTGTCTCTTAAGCTAGCCAGCTCTGATCTTAGATCACGAAGCTGACTCTCTAGATCGCCTTGCTTAGAAAGTAAGTTTTTTATCATTTTAATATCGGGTAGGTTCATCGCTCCTAAGACCATATCCGATATTTTTGCCACTGATTTTTTATACGTCGACAAGGCATTGACTGCATCACCAAAATCCCTACTGAAAGAATCCGTCATTAGAGTGGTGTTATAAGCTCGCTCGGCTATACCTATCCAAAAGTCGTAAAGCTGCGCTAAAGTAATAATTTCTTTGTTATCATCCGTCTCAGCTAACGCTAAAGAAAACCATCGTAATGCATCTTCAGTAGCTGAGTAATAGTGTCTGCATAACACGACTATAGCTTTATGACATTGAATATTATCGTGCTGCACTGACAGAAATGTGGTTTGCCACTCCCTCTGCGGGCCAACCGCTGGAATACTTGAGCCCTTCTCGACCCATGCCTCAACGGCAAGCTGAATATCATGTAGCTCCTTCAAATTACTTTCACTCAAGAAAAGTAAAGCCGGATAAATTGGATTTACATACCAGTTCGAAGGATGACAGTTCTTTGCACCTGCAGGTAATTGCTCTCGCAATTTGTCGATAAAATCAATGATGCTTTGCCTGATATTATCTTCTGCACCTTGTCCTAAGATAATTTCTGACATTGACTCAAGAAAAGCTTGGTAGCCAAGGGTTGCTCTATCAATAGAGAAGAAGGCGCCGTCGCCCACATTAGGTAAGGCAGAGTGATTAGACATGTCCCAGCCACTCATAGCAGAGGAATCTTTACGGTTCATCCTTCACGATCAACTGTTTCATTCTCATAGGTTTTTATTCGGTCTATTCTCTACAAGCTCATCTACAACACTGGGGTCGGCAAGAGTAGATGTATCTCCTAAAGACTCGACCTCGTTTGATGCAATCTTTCTCAAAATCCTTCTCATTATTTTTCCGGAACGAGTTTTTGGAAGGCCAGGGGCCCATTGGAGAATATCAGGAGTTGCGATGGCGCCTATCTCTGTCCGTACATGTGCTATCAAGTCTATGCACAAGTCATCAGACGACTCAACATCGTGCATTAATGTCACATATGCATATATTCCTTGTCCTTTAATGTCATGTGGGAATCCCACTACCGCCGCCTCTGCTACAGCATCATGCAAAACCAAAGCACTCTCTACCTCAGCGGTACCCATACGATGTCCAGACACATTAATCACATCATCGACTCGACCGGTTATCCAGTAGTAGCCATCCTCGTCTCTTCTAGCTCCATCGCCAGTAAAATATTTACCTGGAAACATCTTAAAATATGTTTCCTTGAACCGTTCATGATCACCGTAGAGCGTTCTCATCTGTCCAGGCCATGATTTTTTAATCACTAAAGAACCTGAAGCAGCGCCTTCTAACTCGTGTCCCTGTTCATCTAGTAACTCAGGCACAACGCCAAAAAATGGTAAGGTCGCGGATCCTGGTTTTAAAGCTATCGCACCGGGTAATGGTGTAATTAAAATGCCACCTGTCTCAGTCTGCCACCAAGTATCTACTATTGGACAGCGCGACCTTCCAACTACACGATAGTACCAATCCCATGCCTCAGGATTGATAGGTTCTCCAACACTACCCAGCACTCGAAGGCTATCTAAGTCGCATCCTTCAACATGCGAATCACCGTGTGCCATCAAAGCTCGGATTGCAGTGGGAGCAGTATAGAAAATATTGACTTGGTGCTTTTCAATCACCTTCCACATGCGACTTGCGTCCGGATAAGTCGGTACTCCTTCAAACATTAACGTAGTCGCTCCATTAGCCAGAGGGCCATAAACAATATATGAATGCCCTGTCACCCATCCAACATCAGCCGTACACCAATACGTATCACCGTCTTGGTAGTCAAAAACATATTTGTGCGTGACTGCGGTATGTAATAAATATCCTCCAGTGGTATGAAGCACTCCTTTTGGTTTACCCGTCGAACCCGAGGTATAAAGTATGAACAAAGGATCTTCTGCATCCATTAGCTCCGGCTGACACTCCGGTTTCTCGGCAGCTACCGCATCATGGTACCAATGGTCTCGTCCTTCACTCCAATTAACCTCGCCTCCCGTCCGCTTCACCACAAATACGGTCTGTACCTCTGGGCAACTCTGTAAAGCGCGATCAGCGTTTTCTTTTAGAGCAACTGAGCGACCTCCTCTCAACCCCTCGTCAGCAGTTATCAACACAGTGCATTCGGAATCAAGAATTCGATCTTTTAAAGCATCTGGAGAAAACCCCCCAAACACCACAGAGTGTATAGCCCCGATACGCGCGCAGGCCAGCATTGCTATTGCCGCTTCTACGATCATTGGCATATAAATTGAAACCCTATCACCCTTGGCGACACCTTGTCTTCTCAACGCATTGCTGAATCGGCATACTCGTTCATAAAGGTCTTGGTAAGTTAATTTGGCATCATCAGTGGGCTCATCCCCCTCCCAAATAATAGCGACTTGCTCGCCACGCTTCTCCAAATGGCGATCAAGACAATTGACTGCAACATTTAGTTTAGCGCCACAAAACCACTCGATCTTCCCCTCAGAAAAATCGCAATTACTCACTTGGTCCCACTTAGTGTCCCAAGTTATGAATTTCTCTGCCTGCTCAGCCCAAAACCGATCAGGGTCTTCAACAGAAACCCTATACATTTCTCGGTATTCAGCTTCACCGATATTGGCTTTATTTAAAAAGCCTTGAGAGATAGGATAGATTTTCTCGCCAGTCATTCACGTGTCCTCAAAAAAAGATTAGATAGTTAGATCGGCCTAGATTAGGATCCACAGTCAGGTTGCAAACAATGCTTTTTTACTCATTCACTCATTATTAGTTTACCATAGTGCTGACTTATTACAGACATGAGTGACGACCTTTTAATATAATGTCAACTGAACAATTCCATGACCAGTGATTTTCAACTTCATAATTGCCTTCAAGTAATATCAGATGCGTGTTCGCTTGCCAGAAAGGCTCAAAAATCAATCAGTCATATTCAACAACATACAAAAACGGATCATAGCCCGGTCACTGTTGCTGACTATGCCGTACAAGCACTAATCGCTTATAAGTTGCAAAGTAGTCTCGGGAGTCCGGTTCTTCTTGCTGGAGAGGAGGATAGCAACGACTTGCGATCAGATGACACTCTAGCAAAAGCTGTGACTGAGTGTGTCGGTGAAACTTTACGTGACATAACTATAGGTGAGGTACTCGATGCAATAGATCTCGGCAGCCATGATGCGACTGGAGAAAGATACTGGACACTTGATCCTATAGATGGGACTAAGGGGTTTTTAAGAGGTGGCCACTATGCAATCTCATTAGCTTTAATAGAGCAGGGACAGGTAGTATTTGGGATAATGGGATGTCCAAACATGTCAACTAGACTAATAGATCCGCTAGACATTCCCGGAGAGAAAGGTTGTATTTTTTATGCATATAAAAATGGTGGGTGCTGGATTACTGCAGATGATTTGAGCGAGTCGCCACCTAATCCCATCAGTACCAGAAGTACTCCTTTTGATAACGCTACAATACGTATTTGTGGATCGGTAGAATGGCGTCATTCAAGCACAAGTACCAGTAAAAAAATTGCTGAAAATTTAGAGAAAAAATCGAAAGTCATACAAATAGACAGCCAGTGCAAATACTCCATTGTCGCGCGAAACCAAGCAGACGCTTATGTAAGGCTGCCTACAGATAAGCTCTATGTTGAAAAAATTTGGGATCATGCTGCTGGAAAATTGATTGCTGAAGAAGCAGGAGCAATAGTGACTGATGCTCGCGGCAATCCCTTGGATTTTGGATATGGAAGGCTACTGCAGAAAAACCAAGGAATAGTGTGCTCATCTCCCTCTTTGCATGCCTCAATACTAAAAAGCATTGAGCAGTTAAATCTAATCTAAATTAGAGACTCGCTTCACCATTGAGATACAGGTCGCATAAAATAGATATTCTGGTAGTCTCTTAGATTCATTAAATAAAAAATCAAGGAGACGATATGGGTTCCATGGAAGTATTAGTTGGCTTGGCACTCTGGTCAGTGGCAATAACGTTTGTCCTAGTTGGCGCCAGAGTTTCTAGTGGTCAAGATATAAATAGCTTTAAAGCTGATGGCAACGATCTAGGCGGTTTCGGTTTGCGGGTAACTCGCGCCCATGCCAACTGTCTCGAAAATCTAGCGCTACCAGCCGCAATAATACTGATTGCGATGGTACAAGGCCAAACCGCTATAACTGATGGATTAGCTTTGATTTTTCTTGCCTCTAGAATTGGGCAATCATTAGTGCATATGCTTTTCGTCCAGTCAGTTCCTATAGTTCTTGTGCGTGCAACACTCTTCACTGTACAGCATGTGATAATTATTATTTGGGGTCTAAAGTTGCTAGGGATCACATAGTATAAAAATGCATAGGTCTCTCCTCTTATCGACTTAAAATCGAGGACGATAAGAGAGAGCGACCCATCCTAAGAAATGCATGTCTAGACACGGGGATCACAACCCCTTGCGTTAGTGAGAAAAACCAGATCTAGCGACTGTCGGCACGCGTGAAGTAGCGCACCATATTAAGGCTGTACACACTGCTTCGATCATCTTCAACATGCAGTTCTTGTACTAAATTTTGGGTCTCGGGGTCCAAATAATAACGCTCAGAAAACTCTACGCCAGTGACTCCGCTTGTTTCAATTATCAAATTTTTGTCAGACGCGTAGGTAAGTGAATCACCTACCATATCGCGAGTTACCTCCGTACCGGAGTATGAATAAGCTCGACCTTGAGGATTAATCGTCAACAAACGCTTCAATGACGAATCGTAGAGTACTATTATCTTTCGACCAATATGAATTTTAACTTCTTTTGCCTGCAGGATTTGCATTTGCTCATCTGGCCCACCCCAATATTTATTCACTGAGTTGTCATTGATTTGGCGCTCCGTTGCTCGTCGCTGGGCTTGATACTTGTTCCGCTCCTTAGGCTTTTTCCTATCGAATGTTTGGTTCTCACTTGCCGCTAATCGACGATCTTTCATAATTTGAGCATTTAGTTTTTTTGACGACTTTTTAAAATCGTCAGAAACTTTACCCAGCAGTTGCCAATGGCCACTAAGAGATTCGACGCTTTCCATGCTTTTGGCTAGGATGGGCTGACTCAAAACCAGAAAGCAAAAGCCAAAAATCCACACAACTAAAAAACGTCTGCGTAACGTTATTAAGATATTGAGTCCTTCCATCACTTGTCAATCCATAAGTATCTAGATGCATTTATGACTGTATAGTAACAAATTAGCTGGCACTTCCTACACAAATAAACCTAAGCCAGTAGTCAAAACCTGACTTAGATGGGTGCCTAAAGGAAATTAACTAGGATACTGTCTCGATAACCATTCTTCCAAAAAGCCAATATGAAAATCTCCAGACAAAACATGGGAGTCGTTAACTAATGCTCGATGTAGGCTGGTTGTAGTGGGGATTCCATCTAACTTAAGAGCCATGAGAGCATCTCCTAGTTTCGACAGACACTCTCCTCTCGTCGGCGCCCAAACAATTAACTTACCTAAAAGAGAATCATAAAAAGGCGGTACCACATAACCCTCATGTAGCATTGAATCAAACCGAATACCTTCACCCTCAGGTATAGATAATGACTCAATGACTCCAGGCCAAGGTAGGAAATCCTTTGCAGGATCTTCAGCATTAATGCGGCACTCTATAGCATGACCTCTGATAAAGATGTCAGCCTGTTCATAGGCTAAGCTCTCTCCGCCAGCGATAAGAATCATTTCTTTTACAATATCTATACCAGTAACCATTTCAGATACGGGATGTTCCACCTGTATTCTAGTGTTCACTTCCAAAAAGTAATGCTGCTCGGAACCGGTGTCATAGAGAAATTCCACGGTACCTGCACCCTCATAAGAAGCAGCTTCACATATCTTTATAGCTTGCTGACATAAAAGATCTCTCACTATAGGGGAAATCGAAGAAGGTGCTTCTTCCCACACCTTCTGTCGTCGACGTTGCAGGGAGCAATCTCTTTCGCCAAGATGCACACACCTCGCACCATCTCCAAGAATCTGTACTTCAATATGTCGGGCTTCCGCAATGAATTTTTCCAAAAAAAGAGACCCATCTCCAAATGCAGCCTTAGCTTCAGCGCTGGCTTGGGGATACATAGATCGCAATTCTAGTACGTCGTTAATAACTCGGATGCCTCGACCACCGCCTCCTGCAGAAGCCTTTAACATGAGCGGGTAACCAGTCTTCTCGGACAACTCCACCGCCTCTTCTACCGATTTAATTATCGAGCTGCTTCCAGGCGCTGTCGGAACACCAATACTTTGAACAAGTGCCCGAGCCGAAACTTTATTACCAAGCACTCTAATAGAGCTGGCACTAGGTCCTATAAAGGTAAGACCTGCAGAAACTACGGCATCTGCGAAATCAGGGTTCTCGGCTAGAAATCCATAGCCTGGGTGAATTGCATCGACACCTTCTGCTAAAGCAACGTCAATTATTTTTTGCTGGTCTAGGTAAGACTTCGTGGCAGGGGAAGCCCCGATATGAACCGCCTTGTCAGCTAATTTTACTGCCAGAGAGTCGACGTCAGCATCGCTATACACTTGCACAGTTCTAACGCCTAGTGCTTCACAGGAGCGGATTATCCGAACTGCAATCTCTCCCCTGTTAGCGATTAAAACTGCAGAGATGCTCACACGTCTAACTCAGCCAACACTTGCCCGGGCATGATTGCATCCCCGTCTTCTACTAAAAAAGTAATAGAGTCTCCGGCAACCTGAGATTTTATTTCATGAAAGCTTTTCATAACTTCAGCTAGCCCTATAACATCTCCTACGCACACGCTATCTCCTTGCGACTTAAATTCTTCGCTCTCTGGACTTGCTCGTCGATAAAA
This sequence comes from Pseudomonadota bacterium, assembly GCA_018668255.1. Lineage (GTDB taxonomy): Bacteria > Pseudomonadota > Gammaproteobacteria > UBA4457. The sequence continues at coordinate 49,336 of JABISZ010000077.1, forward strand.
AATACCCGGCAGTGGGGATAAAATCTGCTCTTTACTCATCTAAACCTCCAAATAAAGATAGAAAATTCAACAACTTCATTATGATAGTTCGCCGTAGCCGCAACCTACAAAACGTCTTCCCACTGGGCTATATCATATCCAAATTTCGCTGCTACTGCTGTATTTGTGATATGGCCATTTGAGACATTCAGCCCATCGCGAAAACCTTTATCATTCAAAAATGATTGTCGTACCCCACGCTTTGCCAACTCAGAGATATAAGGTAATGTCGCATTATTCAATGCTAAAGTTGAAGTTTCAGGCACTGCTCCGGGCATATTTGCCACACAGTAATGAACGACGTCGTTCACTATAAAAGTAGGCGATTCATGGGTGGTGGGGCGTGATCCTTCACAACAACCACCTTGGTCAATCGCTACGTCAACAATCACGGATCCTGGCTTCATACCAGATACCATTTGCCGAGTAATAAGCTTAGGCGCAGACGCACCAGGCACCAAGACAGCACCAATAACTAAGTCAGCTTGAACTATAAGCTTTTGCAGTAATCCCGGAGCCGCGTATAAACAGGTAATAGATCCATTATACTTATCGGTAAGGTATCTAAGTCTATCTAGCGATGTGTCTAATATTGTCACGTTAGCTCCCATACCTCGTGCCACTATAGCTGAATTATCGCCAACGACACCCCCACCTATTATTAACACCAAACCTGGCGCCACACCTGAGACTCCACCTAATAATACCCCTCTGCCTCCCGCCGGTTTTTCAAGGCACTTCGCACCAGCCTGAACCGCCAATTTACCGGCGACCTCGCTCATAGGGTATAAAAGAGGAAGCTGACCGGCGGAGTTCGTAACGGTCTCATAGGCTATAGCCGTCACTCCTGTCTTAATAAGACGTTCAGTTAAATCCCGATCCGCGGCTAGGTGCAAATAAGTAAAAAGAATTTGTCCTTTTCTTAGTTTTTTACACTCTTCCATCTGAGGCTCTTTAACCTTGACTATCAATTCAGCTCGTAAAAATATCTCGTCAGAACTATCGCAAACAGTTGCTCCAGCAGCTCGGTATTCATCATCGAACGCACTAACACCAGTCCCCGCTCCTTGCTCCACAAGGACCTGATTACCTTCAGAGACCAGTCTGGAAACTGCTTCGACAGTTAGACCAACTCGATATTCGTGGTTTTTAATTTCCTTCGGAACGCCAATAATCATAATTCGAAACTCATATAAGAAGTAGCGACAGATGTTAGATTAAAAAGGGAAGGATTACTTCCCATTTTTGAAACTTAAATAAAGCCATGGCGATATTTTTTAGGAGTTTTAGACCGTTCAGTCCTGATTTTTACATTATTCAGGCCAAAAAAAACCCCTCGCGATGAAGCAAGGGGTTTAGAAAAAAATGCTTGGCGATGACCTACTTTCACATGGGAACCCCCACACTATCATCGGCGCTAAGTAGTTTCACTTCTGAGTTCGAAATGGGATCAGGTGGTTCCCGCTCGCTATTGTCGCCAAACAAACTGGTAGCTTCTTTCGTCAGTTACGACCAAAGAAGCAAATTCGGATAAGTCAATTAGGATTGGTATGTACACTCGTCATCTTGACAACACACAAAACACTTTAGTGTTATATGGTCAAGTCTCACGGGTAATTAGTACCGGTTAGCTTCATCCATTACTGGACTTCCACACCCGGCCTATCAACCTTGTGGTCTACAAGGGCCCTTTAGAGATATCAAGTATCTGGGAGACCTAATCTCAGGTGAGGCTTCCCGCTTAGATGCTTTCAGCGGTTATCCTTTCCGTACATAGCTACCCGGCAATGCCACTGGCGTGACAACCGGAACACCAGAGGTACGTCCACTCCGGTCCTCTCGTACTAGGAGCAGCTCCTC
>JABISZ010000078.1 GCA_018668255.1 Pseudomonadota bacterium
AGATTTTTTTTTCTCATTAGCATCGGTTATTAGATGGTGTATTTTAAGGCCTGATAATAAGAGAAAATCTGGAGTATAGTGTTTCAATACCTCGTCGAGCGAAGCAGCCTCCTCAATGATATCTTTTGAGTTTTCTCGTGCTAGTGAATCATTGAGATGGCGTCTAGATAGACCAACTGCCAGCATCATATTGTCCAAAAGAAGCGCGGCACTAACTTCCGCAGGTTCATTGCCAACTTTAAGCACAACACAACAGGTCCGCTTGTTGCTATCGTCCGAAAAGAAATAGTGTTGAAACTTTGGAACTTCAGTAATTCGCGGGGTCCAAACATCGATGCCCATTTCTGATAAATGAGCGCTACCGGAGTTTGAAGAGCTCATCGTTCCCTCCACGGACTCTGGAAACTCGGCGCGCTCATAGTCTTTCTAGATGACCATATCTTCATGAGAACCCCACATCACTCTCCATCAAGATGTCGCGCAGTCGAACTCTGGCTTCCTTTAAACCATATTCTCTTCAATCTAGCCCCTAACGGAGATAATGCATAACCACCAAAAAGAATTAGAAGGACACTAGCTGGCTCTAGTGAAACCAAAACAAACACCATAACAACGGCTAGTACTGCCACAAACGGAACCTTTCCACGCAAGTCAAAATCTTTAAAGCTGTAGTACATCAGGTTACTCACCATAAGCAGGGCAACGCATAAGGTAATCATCATGACTAGAAACGCAAACCCATGGAGGCTGAGGAAACTGAAACTCTGACCAACCCATACCGTAGCGGCCACTACGGCAGCGGCAGCGGGACTAGGCAATCCTTGAAAAAAAGTACTATCAGTATCGGGGCTTTGTGAGTTAAATCGAGCCAATCTCAAGGCAGCAGCAGCAGTATAAACAAAGGCTGCTAGCCATCCGAATTTACCTAACTGAAATAAAGACCACTCATAAATAATGATACTTGGGGCCAAACCAAAGGACACCACATCTGCCAAGCTATCGTATTGAGCCCCAAAGTCGCTTTGTGTATTAGTTAAGCGTGCTATACGCCCGTCTATCCCATCTAGCACCATAGCGATGAATACGGCAATCGCCGCTGCTTCAAAACGGTCATTGATTGCAGCGACTATACTATAATACCCAGCAAACAAGGCTCCGGTAGTAAATAAATTCGGGAGCAAGTAGATCCCTGTGCGCTTCTTCGCGACTTCGGTCGTCCTTGCTGTGTCTGACTTTCTACCAAGTAGTCTCATCGGTGTTTTCACCATACCCTTAGCTACAATCTTAACTGAAAAATCATCACCGAAGTTCAGAATATGCCTCGCAAAAAAAAGGCGTCAATTAGCTAGCAAAATACAACGATTTGCCTTAATGCGATACCAATCCTACCCGAGTCTCCTCACGAAGTAGACGTCATCGAAGACTCTAGTTCTTATCTTTATCGACAAGCTTATTGTTTCCAATCCAGGGCATCATACTTCGAAGTTTAGAGCCAACTTCCTCTATTTGGTGGTCTTGCGATATCCGTCGCTTCGCCTTTAGAACAGATACCCCTGTCTTATTTTCTCCAATCCATTCTCTTGCGAATTCACCATTTTGAATCTCAGAAAGAATTTTTTTCATCTCAGCTTTGGTTGTGTCGTTGACTATTCTAGGGCCGCGCGTGAAGTCTCCATACTCAGCGGTATTTGATATTGAGTAGCGCATATTGGCAATACCACCTTCATAAATCAAATCTACGATCAGTTTAACCTCATGCAGACATTCGAAATAAGCCATTTCAGGTGCGTACCCTGCTTCCACTAGAGTCTCGAAGCCAGCTTGAATTAGTGCCGTCACGCCGCCACACAAAACGGCCTGCTCTCCAAATAAATCCGTTTCAGTTTCTTCTTGAAAACTAGTTTCTATTACGCCTGCACGCGCGCCACCGTTAGCCGATGCATATGAAAGTGCAATATTTTTTGCACCACCTGAGGCATCCTGATGTATAGCGATCAAACTTGGGACTCCCCCTCCCTCAACATAGGTTGAGCGGACGAGATGGCCCGGCCCTTTTGGAGCTATCATAATGACATCTAGATCAACGCGGGGAGCTATTTGCCCAAAGTGAATATTGAACCCATGAGCAAACGCTAAAGTAGCGCCTAGCTTTATGTTGGGCTCAATATCAGTCGCATACAAATCTGACTGTGTCTCATCTGGAGCTAAAATCATTACCACATCAGCATTTTTCGTAGCTTCGGCGATAGACGAGACTGATAAACCAGACTCAGTCGCTTTGTCCCAAGACGAAGAACCCTCTCTCAATCCGACCGTGACAGACACTCCTGAATCTTTAAGGTTGTTAGCATGGGCATGCCCCTGAGAACCATAGCCAATTATGGCAACCTTCTTTGCTTGAATAAGAGAAAGATCTGCGTCCTTGTCATAGTAGATACTTAGTGCCATTTTGCTTTTCCCATTATCTATTTAGTCAG
>JABISZ010000079.1 GCA_018668255.1 Pseudomonadota bacterium
ATCGAAGAAATGCGCTTTGCTGAAACTTTTTCTCCTGACTATTTCTCTAACTACATTCGCACTAGTAGTTCGGGGAAAACCAAACTGATGTCGTTACCCGCTGACGATGACGTTATGCTAAATAGGGTAAAGTCACTTCGCATCAAAGATCAAATGTTTGTAGACAACATGCAAGTTGACTATGAAAACTTTCGCAATGATATGAACGAAGACTACATACTGTGGCAAAAACAGGCATTTACTGAAAGCAAAGCCGCACGTGAAGCTGCCTCAGCTGCCTCAGCGAAAATGTTTCTGGGTCTTTTGGGGGTAGTTGCAGGTGCAGCAATAGCTAATAATTCAAGCTCCAGTCTTGGAGATTATGGCGGAGCAGCCGTAGCTGTGGCAGGCATAGCTACTATCGTTGACGGTGTTCAGGACTCAAAGGAGGCCACTGCGCACCGAGAAAGTTTGTCCGAAATGGGCCGTTCGCTCAACATCCAATTAGCTCCGCAAGTTATGGAGATGGAGGACCGCACTGTAGAGTTGCGTGGTAATGCCGTTGAGCAATACACTGCATGGCGCGCCTATTTGTTGGATGTGTATAATAAAGAAAAGACCCCTGAAATCGAACTCTAAGTGATAGCCATTGGTCGATAGCAACGACAAAATTCTTCTGGCATCGGCAGCGAGTAGAAGAAAAACAGACCGATTTAAGCTCATAGTTATTGCAGCGGTGAGCTTAGTTGTCGTTTCTCTCACTCTATTAGTATTTGGTACGTCGACGAAAGACCTTAAATCCGAGGGTGCGAAGAGCACCCTATATATAAAACCAAACCAGAAAGCTGATTACAACAACTCGCCAGATACTGACGACGAGCTTGCCATTAAGGTGCTTAGCGATCTGTACAGCATAGAAGTTAGAGTGGCTTTACTAGCATTGCCAGAAAATAGTATCTACGGCAGCCAAGCAACAGGCCTAGTGACCGAATTGAACCGTCTTTTTGATACTGCCAAAAAAAGTAATCAAGCCCAGGTCGTCAAACAAATAAAAGTTAACCTTGACCTTGCCAAAGAACTTATCGATAAGTTTCAAATAGATACCGAAACGGCTATTGCCAGACTAAATCAAGCATTCCAATCATTAGATGCAAAGTCGTTTAAGCAAGAGTTGGCTAATTTAGTAATAATCGCAAAAAATAATGAACAAGTTCTTTTATGGCAGCAGAAAAAAAATGAAGTACTAGAATACTTCAACTATCAGCTAAAAGCAGATAGAGCACGCGCGGAACAAAAGGACGAAATGGAACTGGCCTCGTTGGAAAAAGTTGTGGAGTTAGGGTTTGGTTTCTCTAACACCGAATCTCGCATTGCCAGACTAAAAGATAATATTTCCAGTGAAAAGTATGCTTTTCACATAAAAGAAACCATCGATTATATCGACCAAGGTAATTTCAAGCTGGCCAGTAGCGAAATAGCAAAGGCATCTAACCTTTTCCCCAATAGAGCGCAAATAAAGGAACTTGAAAGAACTATATCTATTAATTTAAAGAGAATTCAAGTTGTAGCCCTAGTAGCGAAAGCTGACGCATATGGGCAGCTGGACCAATGGGCGCTCGCGCAGAAGACTTATTCTGAAGCCCTGAGTATTAGCAAAGCCGATCGGTTGGCCTCTGAAGGTAAGACTCGAGCAATTAATATTTTGAAACTCAAGGAAGGGTTATTGGACATATATAACCGTCCACTACGACTAAAAGACATGACGGTTCTAAAATTCGCACAACGCTTATTAGCTGAGAGTAAGACAGTTCTAGATCGAAGCCAGTCACTTAAGATACTCTATCAAGATGTTGATCGCTTACTCAGCAGTAAAATGGTTCCTAGAAGTGTTTTTATTCAGTCTGATGGGAATGCAAGAATAAGGGTTCAGGGTGTAGGCTATATAAGCCCCACCGAAGGTAAATTCATAAACTTAACGCCCGGAGAATATCGGTTTTACGCAGAATGTAATGGCTATCAAACAAAACTATATGAAATCATTATCCCAATAGATGATGAGATTACACCTATAAGGGTTATCTGTGGCGACAAAATTTGAGCTAGACATTGAGCAAGCGAAAAGGCAGAGAACGAAGAAATCTCTAACTGTCATATTAAGCTTGGCGGGGTTTCTCGTTTTTACAGCGCTAGCATATTGTTACCTGACGGCCTTTGAAATTGTTGTCGTACAAAAAGATTACAAAAGTGAAATAAATATTTCCACTCAGCATGGTAACGCCATCCCTTTGGGCCGGAATCGATTGTTTTTCACTTCGGCACAAGGCCAAGTACGTATTTCAGCTGAAGGCTATAAAGCACAAATATTGTATATTGAGAAATCCCAGTCAAAGAAAATTCTATCTGTGGAACTAGACTACGCCGATGCACCTGTAACGATCATGAAAACTCAGTCTACTCCTGACGCCATTTGGACGATTAACCAGGTCAATGTATCTTCAAGCAACAACCTAAACATTGCTTTGAAGCCAGGAAACTATAGCCTCAAATTGATCACTAGGTATTTCGAGAAGTATGAATCCGATATTGAAGTAAAACCAGCCGTTGGATTTAGTGAGGAGATAGCACTGCAACCTGTCATAGTTTCTTATGATATTCGCACAGTGCCGACCGGGTCAGAGGTCTACTTAGACGGCAAACTAATCGGGATTTCACCGATTACAGGAACTATGGAATCACGGGTCGTAAAAATAAAAATCGCCAAGTCTAAGTATGCTGTTGTAACCGAGAGCGTGGATCTATCCCGTCAAAATGGACTACTTAGCCGATCGTATAGTCTCAGCTCAGCCCAAGAATTTTTGCAGGTTAACTATAACCCTAAAGGTGGCAGGCTTTTTATTAATAACTTGGAAGTCAGGGCCAGTAAACGAGTAGTCATCCAAGAGGCCTCTGATACCAGTCTTCGATACAGTCGTCCCGGATACAATGACAAAACAATTACTGTGAAACAGGGTGCAGGAAGAATAGAATTTAATCTAGTGCCTCAATATGGCGAGGTTTTTATCACCGCTAATGTCAAAGCCAAGGTATACCAAGAAAAAAAATACCTCGGTGAAACACCATTTAGACAAAATTTTCTCGCGGTACCTCAGGCATTTAATGTTATTCGAGATGGCTATGCCCCCAAGAAGATCAGTATAGATGTTTTTGAAAACACGAAACATCGAGCTGACGCGCAGTTACTCACATGGTCTCAGCACCATTTAAGGCAGAGCAAGGCTGAGGTGACCAATTCTATTGGCCTCAAGTTGATGCGTTTTAAAGGTAGAACGTTCGACATGGGAGCTGCCAGCTATGTACGAGGTCAGAGAGCTAATGAAATTCTTAGAAAAGTATCCTTTGACCGAGCCTTTTATCTCTCGACGAAAGAAATCACTGAAGCGGAGTATGCTCTATTCAATAAAAAGACTAACAAGTCGACTAACCCGGTGGTTAATATTTCATGGAATGACGCGGCTCTTTATTGCAACTGGCTCAGTAGCAAAGAAGGCTTCAAGCCTTTCTACTCTGTCAGAGCAGGTAAGGTTTTTGGGGTTGAAAAAGAATCTCGTGGTTATCGACTCCCGACAGAGGCTGAATGGGAATATGCTGCTAGGTTTGCTAACAAGCGCAAATCAACACTCTTTGTCTGGGGAGATGACTATCAAGTCGAGGAGACAGCGGGTAATGTCGCTGATAAAAGCGCCGAAAATTCCGTGAGAACATACATTGGAGGCTATAACGATAGCTTTAAGTCTGTAGCACCTGCTGGAAGTTTTGGTGTAGAAAAGTCAGGTTTGTTTGATATGTCAGGCAATGTCAGTGAGTGGGTAACAGACGTGCTCTCCTATAAAATTCCAGATAAAAATACAGTCTATACTGATTATATGGGGCCATCGCGAGGCCGTGACCATGTTATTAAAGGGTCTAACTTCACCTCCGCTAGCTGGACCGAATTACGAGCCTCATTCAAAGAGTCATCAGATAGCGCATTACCCGAAGTGGGTTTTAGAATCGCGCGATATATTAATTAGAAAATAGAGGGCTACACATGAAAATCAAAATCAAAATAGCAATATTATTAATAGCGCTAGCGTCAGTTCTCGGCGCAATTTCAGTTCAAAGTAACTCAAATATTGATGTTTCACTTAACGAACCCGCGCCATTTCCTGAGAGAATGTAATATGAACAATAATATTCGGCAATTGATTGGGTTAGTCATAACGGTTATTTTTGTCCAAGCTATTTACTCGTTATGGATTCACCCTGAAGTTCAGATTATAGAGGCAATAGCATTAGAAACTGGCACAATCCTGCCGAGAAACTTTTTTGTGATTGTGAAGGATTTAGAGCAACAAGTTTGCTTTATTCTATTTATTTGGGGTATTTTCCTATGTATTGAAAAATTGATCCATTCATCAGCTCAAGCCTACTTATTTGATGTAGATCTACTCAGTGACATTGATGATCCATCTAGTGATATATCTGACACGCTTGACCATATCGACCAACTTCCCTCCGAGATTAAATCGACACCATTGGTTCAAATTATTTCATCATCTTTGAGGCGGTATGCAATTACAGGCAGTATTCAAAACGCCTCTGAAGCCATCACTCCAGCATTAGACAGCATGGCAATAAAGAACGAAGCTGAACTCTCTGTTATCAAATATATTACTTGGGCGATACCTTCGATCGGTTTCCTCGGTACTGTACGCGGGATAGGTCAAGCTATGGCGCAAGCCGAAGATGCAGTGGCAGGAGATATAGGGCCGATGACCTCCAGTCTAGGAGTTGCGTTTAACTCTACATTTGTCGCGCTAATGATTAGCGTTGTACTCATGTTGTTAGTCTCTTATTTACAGCGCGCTCATGACAATGAGCTAGTGAAAGTACAGGAATATTGTGAGAAGTACCTGATACGCAGAATTAGTATTTCTAGGTCATAAACGCGCGTGCGCCCACAAAGAGCAATTGCGAATTCATCTCTAGCCTTCATTGACGTCATGTCGTGCGGGCTTGGCGCGGTTATACTGCTATTTGTCGTCTTAGACTTTAATCGGCCATCGGATGAGTTGCTAACGCCGGATACTATAGTAACCGTCGACGAAACTGCTGCCAATGCAGAGCTGTTGTTACAGCAGAAGGCGCTTAGGAAAATTCTTGACGAGAAGTCAGAAACGTTAGAAAAAC
>JABISZ010000080.1 GCA_018668255.1 Pseudomonadota bacterium
AGCGCCAAGCTTTATGTTCGGCTCAATATCAGTCGCATACAAATCTGACTGTGTCTCATCTGGAGCTAAAATCATTACCACATCAGCATTTTTCGTAGCTTCGGCGACAGACGAAACTGATAAACCAGACTCGGTCGCTTTGTCCCAAGACGAAGAACCCTCCCTCAATCCGACCGTGACAGACACTCCTGAATCTTTAAGATTGTTAGCATGGGCATGTCCCTGAGAACCATAGCCAATTATGGCAACCTTCTTTGCTTGAATAAGAGAAAGATCTGCGTCCTTGTCATAGTAGATACTTAGTGCCATTTTGCTTTTCCCATTATCTATTTAGTCAGTTTGTATATTGTATTGAATTATTTCGAACTTAGCGATTTAGGCCCTAATTGGAGGCCTAAAGTTCCGGAGCGAGCTAATTCAAGGATACTTGAATCAACTAATCGGACAAACTCATCTAGCTGCGCTGACGAACCGGTAATCTGAGCAGTATAAACCTCCTCGGGGGTATCTAAGAAGACACCTTCTAACTTACCTACTGCCTTCAGAATTTTCTCTTTTTCTAGATCATTATCATATCGCATCTTCACCAGAAGAAGTTCACGCTCAACTCGCAAACCATCACTCAGGTCAACAAGGACAATAACGTCAATCAGCTTGTTTAGCTGCTTGACGATTTGGTCAATAATCTGAGGAGAACCACTAGTCACAACGGTCATTCTCGAAATAGTAGGATCCTCAGTTGGTGCGACTGAAAGCGACTCTATATTATATGCGCGAGCGGAGAAAAGACCTGCCACTCTCGATAAGGATCCTGCAGTATTCTCTAACAACAGAGCAAGCGTGTGTCGTTCTGTCATGCTAGCTCGCGATCGTCTGTTGCCAAATGCATCTCATGTTGCCCCTTGCCTGCAGCAATCATGGGGTAGACATTTTCAGTTTGATCTGTAATAAAATCCAAGACCACTAGCCTGTCTCGCAAACCAAAAGCCTCTTCTAACGCGCCAACTACGTCTCCAGGCTGATCAATTCGCATTCCTATATGCCCATAGCTTTCAGCCAGCTTCACAAAATCTGGCAGTGCATCCATATAAGAATTGGAATATCTCGATTCATAGAAAAATTCCTGCCACTGGCGCACCATCCCCATATATCTGTTGTTGAGACTTACCACCTTGATAGGTAAATTGTACTGAAGACATGTGGATAGCTCTTGGATACACATTTGGAAGCTTGCCTCGCCAGTAACACAGGCGACAACGCTGTCAGGGAAGGCCAATTGTACGCCAACAGCAGCTGGCAAACCAAAACCCATAGTCCCTAATCCGCCTGAATTTATCCACCTTCGCGGCTTATCGAAGGTGTAGTATTGAGCGGCCCACATCTGGTGCTGGCCTACATCGGAGGTAATATAGGCATCGCCATCCGTGACTTTATGTAAGGCCTCGATCACTGATTGCGGCTTAATTAGCTTACTGGTTTTGTCGTAATCTAAACATTTTATACTTGCCCATTCTTTAATCTGAGCCCACCAGAGATTCGTGGCACGATCTACAGGGGCTCGACCACTCAATTCTATAGCTTGATTCAGCTGTCTAAGGACGCTGCGCACAGTTCCTACAATAGGTATATCAACGTAAACATTTTTAGATATTGAAGCAGGATCAATATCGATATGGATAATTTTCGCTTCAGGACAAAACTTTTCTAGATCTCCAGTTACTCTGTCGTCAAAACGAGCCCCAATAGATATCAAAACATCGCAGTGGTGCATTGCCATATTGGCCTCATAAGTCCCATGCATGCCAAGCATCCCAACAAACTGAGGGTCACTTCCAGGATACGCACCGAGCCCCATCAAGGTGTTCGTTATAGGGTAGCCAAGTAATCGGGCAAACTTAGTGAGCTCCTCAGACGCGTTACCGATCACAGCGCCACCACCAGAATAAATCATGGGTTTTTTGGCTGACAATAACAAATCACAGGCTCGATGTATTTGCTCAGGATCTCCGTCAACTGGGGGTTTATAGGATCTCATAGTAACCGTTTTAGGATAGCTATAAGATGCAACCTCAGCTGTAACATCTTTAGGTAAATCAACTACGACTGGGCCAGGGCGACCGGTACTGGCTACATAAAAAGCTTTTTTTATAGTCTCTGCTAAGTCTTCGACTCTCTGCACTAGAAAGTTGTGCTTGACGCATGGCCTAGTTATCCCAACGCAATCCACCTCTTGGAAAGCGTCATTGCCAATCAATGCAGTTGACACTTGACCAGTGAAAACAACCATGGGAATTGAGTCCATATATGCAGTAGCAATACCTGTAACAGCATTTGTCGCACCAGGACCGGATGTCACAAGCACAACTCCAGGTCTTCCACAGGCACGCGCATATCCATCTGCTGCATGTGTCGCGCCTTGTTCATGCCGTACTAGTATATGTTTGACTTTGTCCTGCTTGAAAATTTCATCATAGATGTGCAATACAGCACCTCCAGGATAGCCAAAAAGGAACTCTACGCCTTCTTCAGCAAGGGCTTTTACAAATATTTCTGCTCCACGCAGTTGTTGATCCAATAGTTTTGCCTTTTTTTATAGTCTAATGAAACCCATATAAGAAGTAGCGAAAAATATTGGACTAAAAGGGGAAGATTACTTCCTATTTAGAGACTTAAATACAGTAGTAGCAACATTTTTAAGGGATATTAGACAGTTCAGTGTAATTGAACGCTAGGCTAATGATATTCCTGAGTTTAGTCAAGTCGTCACTGCGCCAGATTAGTACTTGATTACTCCACTATCGGAGAAATCTCACGTAATTGAAGGTTTGATTCTCAAATTCTGCTGGAAGATAGTAGTATTCTAAAACAAGTCTATGCCTGAAACCGTTATTGTATTTTGGTATTCTCACTAAAAGGCGAACAATTTTATCCCCTCAGACTTTATCCCCTCAGAAAGAATTAAATTAACTTAATTACCTAATTTATATAGAGTTTGCGTCCTCGGTTACCACTCACAGAAGGATCTAAATATTTCATAGCGAAATGCCAGTATACTAAAAGCATATTTATTTTCGTGCAGGGGTGTTTTTTACCTCGCACATTTGTAGTTCACCAAAAAAAGTTACTGCGACCATGAAAACTTCGAATTTTTTTATACCTACCTTACGAGAGGCCTCCTCTGAAGCTGAAATATCGAGCCACCGCCTGATGTTGAGAGCTGGTTTAGTGCGACAACTAGCAGCTGGAATATATACTTGGCTTCCGCTAGGCCTCAGGGTACTTCGCAAAGTTGAAGCTGTCATACGAGAAGAAATGGATCTTGCAGGAGCTCAAGAGGTCTTGATGTCAAGTGTGCAGCCGGCCGAACTTTGGAAGGAATCAACAAGATGGGAGGCCTACGGCCCAGAGCTTCTTCGCTTTACCGATAGACATGATAGAGACTTCTGTTTAGGACCCACCCATGAGGAGATTATTACTGATTTAGTCAGAGGCGAAATAACAAGCTACAAGCAACTACCCTGCAACCTCTATCAGATACAAATGAAATTTAGAGATGAGATAAGACCTCGCTTTGGCATTATGCGCGCCCGCGAATTTTTGATGAAAGATGCCTACTCTTTCCACATAGATGCAGACTCTCTCGAAGAAACGTATCAAAAAATGCATGCTACCTATTGCAAAATTTTCGACCGTCTAGGCGTAGAGTATCGGGCTGTTATAGCAGACACAGGTAACATCGGGGGATCGAAATCCCACGAATTTCATGTTTTAGCAGATTCTGGAGAAGACAGAATTGCCTTCAGCTCTCTAGGTAATTACGCGTCAAATGTAGAAATGACTCCAGTCACTATTGCCACATCAGAACCGTTACCGGGAACAGAGGTGATGCAAACTGTTGAAACTCCGCAGCAACAGACAGTAAGAGAGGTCTGTGACTTTCTCAATACTCCTTTATCTAAATGTCTTAAAACTCTTGTTTTAGAGGGCTCTAAGGGAAACTTGATAGCGATAGTATTAAGAGGCGATCACGATCTAAATATTGTAAAAGCTCAGAAATTAAACGAAGTAGCAATCCCTCTTCGCTTCGCTGAACCGGCTGAAATTTTAGCCGCAATTGGTTGCCCTCCTGGTTCAATAGGTCCTGTTGGTCTTCCTATTGATGTTTTAGTCGACCAAGATGCAGCACTGGCTTCGGATTTCATCTGCGGGGCAAATAAACATGGATATCACCTTACTGGAGTAAATTGGACACGCGATCTTCCCAACCCTAAAGTCTTTGATTTGCGGGAAGTTGCCGCGGGCGACCTTGCACCCGATGGCTTAGGAACACTAGACATCAAAAAAGGTATTGAAGTAGGACATATTTTCCAACTTGGAACAAAATACAGCTCAGCTATGAAAGCTAGCGTACTCAACGAGAATGGAAAAGCTGTGACAATGACTATGGGATGCTA
>JABISZ010000081.1 GCA_018668255.1 Pseudomonadota bacterium
CGATGCATTGACTAATGCATCGAGCGCCCTCTTTTCAGTATTCACGTCAGCGGTAATTAACACGTGCTCAGAGGCAACAACACACATCATGTCGCGCATCAGAATAAGTGCCGAACTAGATAGCTCTGGGCTCAAATCTGTAACTCGGGGCATTATATTTCCTACCCGTGTCCAAGATCATCAACAGCATGCTTGATAGTACCCATGACCCCAGCTTCAAATGGAGAAACAGGACCCGGCTTGTAGAATCGGGATTTCATACCTTTCTGTAAGGCATCGATCATCTCCGTATCCTCATCCATAAATGCTCTATAGAAATCAACATACTGCTGAGCTTTTTCCTTGAAGTCAGGCTGAGAAAAATGGTCTTCTGGGAATAATTGATAGGTGATAGACACACTCTTATCTGCCGATATAGGCCAATTCGTACCGATTGACACATAGTCAAAGCGAGGGAACCAAGCAACATTTGGAGGGAGATGACTGGAAAATCCACCACTATGGAGTTCCTCCGGCAACCATGGAATGGGACCAAATAAGGATTTCCCCTCTGGAACTAAGGTACCACCCGTAAAGCGTCCATGGTATCCGCCATCGAAAGTTTTATATCTATACCCTTCCAATGGTTGAGCCGGCCCAAAAGTTGCGGCATGGAGAACAGCTATATGATAAATATCAGTTAAATTTTCATTTAGGAATTTCCAATTACTGGGAATGTCCATCGCAAATTTGTTTGCCAGTTTCAATCTACCCATTTGGTAGGGTTCATACGTCTTCGGAAAATCCCACGCTTCCAAACTATGCATGAGTGGTTGCGCATCATCATTAAAATTTATGAAGATGAAACCTTCCCACATTTCATTGCGGATTTTTGGGAGCGAACAATTCTTTTTATCGAAGCTTTTAGATTTGTCTAAATACTGAGCATCTACCAATTCCCCATTAGTGCCATAAACCCAACCATGATATGGGCATGAGAAATACTTGGTATTGCCTTCCCCCCAGGCGACCTTTACTCCGCGATGTCTGCACACGTTTGCAAAAGCTTGAATGTTCCCAGCTTTGTCTCTAGCGACAACTACCGGTTCATCCGCTACTTGATGAGTAAAGTAATCCCCAGACTTCTCCACTTCCTCTACCCGTCCAACGAGGAGCCATTCTTTCATGAAAATCTCTTCTATCTCGGTCTTCATCACATCTTCAGAAAAATAAACTTCTCCCGGCTTGTGCGTCTGGTCAACTTCTGGTGCGTCAGATATGACGCTATAACCGAACGTTTTAGGGTCGTACCGCAATATTGGTTTTTCTTCTAAGTTTGCTGACATGATATATGAGCCTCCCTGCGCCCCGTTAAAAGATTATTTTCGAACTCTACCCCAGCTAGACCGCGCTGGCTAGTACTGTTTGAATATTTGATCACTGCCTGATGGTGAGGCTTTGACTATACAAGCATTAAGTCTTAATTTGAGAACAAAAAAGAATGGTACAAGACACAATAACTGGCGCGTAAAGCCTAGACAGGACATTTATCCTTTTATGGTAAAAAATGGATTGTACAACTACAGGGAGCGGATAAAGTTGCCATAACTTTCACTAGTCGTTTAAAAGTAGTGTCTATCGTCCTTTATAAATAGGTTTCCTCTTCTCCATGAAAGCACGTGGCCCCTCCGCTGCATCTTCAGATTTAAAAACCGGTGCCGATATCAATGTTTCGATTTTCAGAGCATCCATTTCAGGGACACCAAGACAGGCTCTAGCTGATTTCCGGATTGCCTGCACAGCAATCGGTCCGTTTGCTGCAATTTTGTTAGCAATTTCGTTAGCTTTCTCTAAAATATTTTCACTCACATAATTAACGAATCCAAAACCTAAAGCTTCTTCAGCAGTAATTAAGTCACCCGTTAACAAAAGCTCCATAGCTTTAGCAAAAGGCAGCTGGGTTGGTAAGCGCACAGTCGATCCTCCAGCGGGAAATATGGCATGTTTAACTTCTTGAACGCCAAATTTTGCTGTCGGAACACAAACTCTAATGTCTGTCCCTTGAACAATTTCCATTCCACCTGCAATTGCATGACCATTTATTGCCGCAATAACTGGCTTTTCAGTATCAAACTCTCTCAGAAGCGCAGATTCAATTATAGTTTTGTCTGCTAAAAATTTTTCATCCCATTCATTTTCTGCACCTCGATTCCCCGCAATCAATGGAATTAGTTGACCTAGATCTGCCCCTGCACAAAACACACTCCCCATTCCAGTCAATATAGCTACTCGAATATTATTGTTATCCCTGATATCTCGCCAGGCGTCCGTGAGTCTCACCGCAACCTCAGAGTTGATCGCATTTCTAGACTTAGGTCTATTAATTGTAATCGTAGCAACATGTCCATCAATGATATAATCAACAACTGCCATAGTATCTATCCTCCCTACTGTTTAAAAACCAGTCTACACATAGTAAAAAGATCGGCAACTATTAATGAAGAATCTAACTAAGTTTTAGTACAATTTTGATGATATAAAAAAGTAGCAAAAGAATGATTAACAAAACAGCTCCAAACTGGAATGAACCCTACCTCGTGATAAGAGAAGAATCGCCTGATTGGTTTAAAGCATCTATCAATCATCCTATCTCATCTCACTATATTGATGTTAATAACTGTCTTATCCATTATTTGACATGGGAATCGAAAAGCTCGCCCGTCGATAAAATAAAACCTGGCTTGCTGCTTATTCATGGAGGAGGCGCACACGCAAATTGGTGGCGATTTATTGCACCGAGCTTTTTAGAGACGCATAAAGTTGCGGCCATTGACCTCTCAGGAATGGGGGACAGTGGCACGCGAGAAGAATACACTGCGGAACATCGCTCCAAAGAAATTTCAGCCGTGTTGAAAGACGCTAATTTAGGAGCCAACCCAATTATTATTGGTCACTCTTTTGGAGGATTAATGACCATGCGCTTCGCGGCGTATCATGGTGAAGAAGTTGCTGGTGTCGTTATTGTGGATAGCCCTGTTTTGCCGGAAAGTGAAAAAAGTAGTGCAGCACCTAGGCGAGCGCTTAGCATGTCACGACATTACCCTACTTTTGAAATAGGCTTGGAGCGTTTTCGATTATTACCTGCGCAAGAATGTAAAAATCAATTTATTGTAGAGTTCATTGCGCGCCACTCATTACGTGAAACAACATCTGGATGGACTTGGAAATTTGATGTCGCTGCAATGGGGTCAAAAAGATGGGCAGAACCATTTGCAGAGCATTTACATAACATGAAATGTCGTTCGGCACTTATAGTGGCTGAGAATAGCGCAATAGTCAGCAAGGTGACTGCACAGTACATGTCCGACTTAATGGGTTCAGAATCTCCGATGATTACAATCAAAGATTCACATCACCATATCATGCTTGATCAACCATTTCGTTTTATACAGGCTGTGAAAAAAATCCTAAGTGACTGGGATTCAATCGAAGAAGATCAGAAATAACTATGGAGATGGTTCCTTATTGGGGGATAGACAATACAAAGCTAGGAGATACTCGCTCAGAGATCAAAAAAATTCTTGGTAAACCAGATAAGATAAAAAAAAGGGTAGACCAACGAGAGACCATTGCTGACATCTGGACTTATCGCTTAATGCGACTCGAACTTGAATTTTATGCCCTGCATGACTTCAGGTTATCAAAAATTATATCCCGGCACCCGGGAACGCTGGTGCTCGGTTTTAACCCTATTGGGCTCAATGAAAGATACCTTTTACAGAAATTTCCTTCTCTACGAGAAATAGAATCGCACGATCACTTTCAAGTTTTTTTCGACGACAGTCTAAAGTTATCATTCACTTTAGTTCGAGAAAAAACTGAGAGTGTAACTCTACATCCTGAAATCGGCGAAAATACCGAAGAAGTCATTTGGCCTATCCGAAGCTAATTTATTCCCAAAACCATTTCGACTTGGGTACAGAAAAAACTACCACTGTACTGCCATGGGTAACACCCTCTGGAGCTCCAACGATCGATCCGATAATGCCACCTCCGCCACTGGGAACGGCAACAAATTGCTCTCCATCTACTTTCCAAGTAATCGGCTGACTTCGTATCGAGGAGCCTGTCTGAAATTTCCACAATACTTTACCCGTTAAATCATCTAATGCAAACGCGTGTCCTTCTAGATCCCCGCTAAAAACCAAACCACCCGCTGTCGCTAACGCTCCAGCCAGAATCGGATAATCATTTTTATAACTCCAACGAATGATACCTGTCGTAGGCTCGACAGCTGTTACCGTGCCGTACGCATCTCCAACCTGACCCTCAGTCTCTCCTGGACCACCGCCCCAAAATGGTACTCCCTGCATAAAAGTCATATGCTCTTTCACCATTTTCCCGCAAGACTCAACTGAAGGGACATACATCAACTTTGTTGCCTGACTCCACGCATAAGTCCATGCCCCATTATTCCCGCCCACATTGCCAGGACAAATAAATTTTTCAGCGCCTCCAACTTTTGGTGTGTACTTTTCATCAACCTGAGGCCGGCCGTTCGTATCAAGACCTTTAGACCAATTCAAGCGGTCGGTATATTGGAAACCTTTAAGAAATGCCCCCGTCGCCGCATCCAACGTGTAAACATAGCCATTGCGGTTAGGCTGCATCAGAGCGCGAACAGTTTCCCCGTCAACATCAATATCGGCAACGATCAAACCATTTGTCGCATCGTAATCCCATACGTCATGAGGCGTAAATTGAAAGTACCACTTCATTTCCCCCGTTTCAGGCTCTAACGCTACCACCGAATTCGTATAAAGATTGTCACCTAACCGTAAGTCGCCATTCCAGTCAGGGCTCGGATTCCCGATCGGCCAGTAAAGCAAATTCGTTTGTGGATCATAAGTCCCAGTTGACCAGCTTGGACCACCACCTGTCTTCCATGAATC
>JABISZ010000082.1 GCA_018668255.1 Pseudomonadota bacterium
AGGCTGAAGATACGGGCTCATTGTTCTGATTTTGAAGCGTGAAATCAGGTAAAACCTGCCCTGCTTTCAGTACCTTTTTTAGTATTCCTGAACCCCGAAGCTCATCAGTCGCTTTTTGCAGCGTTGCTCTAATGCCTTCTGGCATTTTTTCTGCCGAGGCGGCTCGAATACTTTCCAGCGCTTTTTCAAGTGACATACTGTTCTCCCTTACGTGTTCTCCCCCATGCCAAGCTAACAGACCGCCAAACTAAAGCCAAGTGCATTTAACTTTGTTTTCTGCCTAGAATAGGCACACAATAAGTTTCGAAGATAGGTAAATTCAAGGTAGCAATATGAAGCTTAGTTATTTCACGATGCCTCTTCATCCAAAAAATCGTAACTATCTAGAGACTCTTAACGAAGACAGAGAGGCATTCTTATTAGCGGATAGACTGGGTTATTATGAAGCCTTTGTGGGAGAACATGTCACAGATCAAGCGGAAACAGTAACTTCATCTCTCATGTTCCTCGCGAGTCTAGCGTATCAGACAAAAAACATAAAACTTGGCAGCGGAACAGTAAACTTGCCTAATGCTCATCCGGCCGCTGTAGCTGCTCAGGTTGCAATGATCGATCATATGCTTGAAGGAAGGTTTATCTTTGGCATTAGTCCCGGTGGACTGTTATCTGATGCCGAAGTATTTGGAAATCTTGACCGAGATAGAAAAGCCATGTTTGCCGAGTCGATACAACAAATCCTTCAGATCTGGAAAAATGATCCTCCTTATGATTTGAAAGGTGATTTCTGGGACATATCAACACAAAGAACATTAGATGAAGAAATTGGCCAAGGGATCTTCATTAAGCCTTATCAAAGACCGAGTCCCCCTATCATGGTTGCCTGTATGTCCCCTTTTTCGGAAAGCGTAAAAGCCGCTGCAATAAATGGGTGGTCTATAATCTCCGCAAATTTTCTACAGCCAATCTGGGTCGCATCCCACTGGGAAATGCTCTGTAAGGGCTGGAGCGAGGCTAACATGGAGTTTGTACCGCAAGACTGGCGTGTCGCAAAAAGTATTTTCGTTGCAGATGATGAAAAAACAGCCTTGAAATATGCAATGGACCCCAAAGGACCATATGGGCACTACTACTCTAGTTTAATGAAAAAACTAATTGGCAACGGGCGGCCTGATTTATTTAAAGACCGGCGAGACATGCCTGATAGTGACGTCACTCATGACTTTGTCATGAGGAAGTTAATTATTTACGGAACATCAGAACAAGTTGCAGAAAAAATAGTAAATTTTCGGGAAGAAGTCGGCAATTTTGAGACGCTTGTTTATGCAGGGCACGATTGGGGGAATCCGGAGCTGTCTAGGCGGTCAATGGAGTTAATGGCTCAAGAAGTAATGCCTCTGGTGAATAATGCTTTATATGCCGACCATAATATGACGGTTTAAATAACTAGCCGGCAGAAGTGATACTTTCATCTGAGACAGTAAATTTTGACCAAATAATTGCCCCCAAAGTCTCAGCTGTAAGGGGGTTTACCAATATAGCCGCACCTGTGGATTGATGCTGTGAAAAATCATCTAAGACTGCCGGTTTTGAGAACTCTAACTCTGTTCTCACGATTTGATTCATGGAAACACCGCCTGTGGTTTCTAATTCGCAGAGATTGCTAGGATCCATAGTTTCATGGAAAGCGGTAATCCGCGATTTTATTATTGCACCCCCTTGCAATACATGGACTACCTGACCAATTTTCGCATCAATTGCTGAGAACCAGCACATAATCCCGCACATGCGATCCTCTACAGACGGAGGAGTGCCAAAAGAGAGAACGTCTCCCCTAGATACATCGAGATCTTCTTCAAGAAATACTTGTGCATCCTGACCATGCTCAACCATAGAAACTGATTTTCCCCCAACCCATAGCTCTTTAATATGTGCCTCCACGTTCTCAGGAAACACTTTTATCTTATCTCCAATCGAAATGACCTTACCCGAAAAAGTCCCTGTAAGTCCTCGAACAATATCGCCGGTGTCGTTATGAATACGATTCACCCATTGAACCGGAATACGCGAACCAAATGAAAAGTTCTGTGCAGACCGACTATTCTCTAGCTGCTCTAAAAGACTTGGTCCGTCGTACCAAGAAAAATTTGAACTATTAAGAACTACGCCATTACCATACAAAGCTGAAATAGGAACCGAAGAGAATGATGAAATTTTGAGTTTTTGCGCAAGCTTGAAACATTCTTCCTTTATCTCTAAATACCTATACTCTTTCTCATAAACCAAATCTAATTTATTGATCGCAAATATTATGTTCTTGTGACCTAAAAGTTTAGCAATCAAGCTATGACGATGTGTCTGACGTTTCAGTCCTTCTACTGCATCAACTATTATAATACTAGCTGACGCGTTACTTGCCCCAGTAACCATATTTCTTGTGTACGACTCATGCCCCGGGGTATCAATGAGGACAAACCTACGTTTTGGAGTGGCAAAATAACGATACGCTACGTCAATAGTAATCCCTTGCTCACGTTCTTCCTTCAAACCATCTGTCACAGCGGCAAGGTCATATCCTGAGTTCATTCCCGATGCTTTTATTCGTGCAGTCTGATCGTCGAACAAAGCTTTCGTATCTAAAAGCAAACGTCCAATTAAGGTTGATTTTCCATCGTCTACCGAACCCGCTATTGCTACCCGTAATTCATCAACCACTAGAAATATCCTTCTCTTTTCTTGTCTTCCATAGAATTCGCCCCATGGTCAATCACGCGTGTAGACCTTTCGCTAATGCGAGCAATAGAAGTTTCGGCTATTATTTCATCAAGCGTTTTCGCCTCTGACTTAACCGCGGCAGTACAATGATAGCAACCCAAAGTACGATAACGAACCACCTCCTCATATACAGACCCTTGCTCTGCACTCTTTTCCATAGCTGGCATCAATTGATCATTGTTCCTGAAAACTAATCGCTTTTCTCCAAAGTATAAAGGGACCACTTCTATGCCTTCACGCTTTATGTATTCCCAGATATCTGCCTCAGTCCAATTTGAAAGAGGGAAAATACGCATAGACTCCCCTTCCTTGATTTGAGCATTGAAAATTCTCCACAACTCTGGCCGCTGACCTCTTGGCTCCCATTGTCCAAATGTATCTCTAAAAGAAAAAAACCGTTCTTTAGCCCTAGAAATTTCTTCATCACGCCGAGCGCCGCCTATAGCGGCGTCACAACCTTGTGCACCGAGAGCTTCTAGCAACGCTGCTGTTTTAAGTTGGCCGCAGCAACTGGCGATACCATCCCTGTAAGGATTGGTGGCATTATTAATAGCTTGCTCATTCCTATGGACGATAAGTTTGAACCCTAGTTCTTTGGCACGTCGGTCTCGAAACTCAATCATCTCTGGGAATTTGAACCCGGTGTCTATATGAAGTAACGGGATTCGAGGCTTAGACGGAGCAAATGATTTCATGATCAGGTGTAGCAACACGCTTGAATCTTTGCCCACAGAGTAAAGTGCCAATGGCTTCTTGAAAAGAGCATACGACTCTCTCAAAATCGCAATCGATTCACTCTCCAGCGTAGTCAGATGATCCATGAGTTTTTTCCTGATTAGATGAGCTGCCTAATGTAATCGGGAGAGCACAATTTGCGAAATACTGATTTTGCATATGTATAGAGACAAATAGTATTGGCCATAACTAATCCTTTACTACGATACTAGCGTCAAATTTCAAGGACGTGTAAATGTGGATTGACATTCTATCTGGCGGGCTGGTCGGGTTCGTTGTAGGGGCTACGGGAATTGGTGGTGGTGCCATAATGACTCCCCTCCTATTGATTGGCTATGGGATGCCCGTGGCTCACGCGATAGGTACAGACCTAATGTATGCAACTGGGACCAAGATCGCAGTCGCTTATAGCTATAACAAACATGGCTCCGTAGATTGGAAAATTACGTGCTTGCTTTCCGCAGGTTCGATACCAGCCACTCTATTGGTAATGTCATTCTGGCCCGTTGCGCCAGAACATCTAAACATCATAAGCAGTAGAGCGTTAGGGTGTGTCCTCTTAGCCACGGTAGTCGCTATCATATATCGTCCCAACAAAAGCATCTCTACTCCTGAGTCGATGGTTAAGCCTACTAGCAGCACCAAGCTTGTTATAAGCGGGATCTTAGTTGGCATTCTTGTGTCGATTAGTTCAATAGGTGCGGGAGTCATTGCCACAGTACTCTTAATGTATATGTTACCTCACTTCCCAATAATCAAAATCATAGGTACAGAACTCTCACACGCTGTCTTATTAACTGCAGTAGCGGGCTTGTGCCATGCCAAACTTGGCCATGTAGACTGGCAACTTGTGGGGAATTTACTAATCGGTTCTGTACCTGCTGCTTTCATAGGATCGAAATTTGCACACGGAAACTATTCCAAAATACTAAAACCTCTGATTTTAGGTTTATTAAGTATTTCTGGGATCCGCCTTGTGCTGATAGGAGTTTAAAAATGTACCAATACACTGACTTTGATCAAACCATCGTCGAGCAAAGAGTCAGCCAATTCAGGGAACAAACCCAAAGATTTCTCAACGGGGACCTAGATGAAGACGTCTTTCAAACTCTAAGACTACAAAACGGATTGTATATTCAAGAACATGCGCCGATGTTG
Source organism: Pseudomonadota bacterium (assembly GCA_018668255.1). Classification (GTDB taxonomy): domain Bacteria; phylum Pseudomonadota; class Gammaproteobacteria; genus UBA4457. Next base: position 4,666 of record JABISZ010000082.1, read on the forward strand.
CGGATTGCAATTCCTTACGGAACGTTGTCGTCTAAGCAGCTAAGAAAACTTGCAGACCTCTGCCGTAAGTATGATCGCGGATATGGTCATTTCACGACACGACAAAACATACAACTGAATTGGTTGAAATTAGAACAAGTCCCTGACTTGTTAGAAGAGCTTACAACTGTGCAGATGCATGCGATTCAAACCAGCGGCAACTGCATACGAAACATAACCACTGATCCTCTCGCAGGAACGGTTTTCGACGAAGCAATAGATCCTAGAGTGATTTGTGAAATCATCAGACAATGGGCTACGCTTCATCCAGAGTTTGCATACTTACCAAGGAAATTTAAAATCGCTGTGACAGCGACGGAAGAAGATCGTGCCGCAATTGAAGTACACGACATAGGTATCCGCATCAGGAAAGGTTCGCCGTTAAAATTTGACTTGTGGGTTGGAGGCGGACTTGGGCGTACACCCTTTATAGGTCAAAAAATCGAAGACGAGCTACCTATAGCCGACATATTGATTTGGCTAAATGCCGTGCTTCGTGTCTACAACCTTTATGGCCGTCGTGACAACAAATATAAAGCACGAATTAAAATTCTGTTACAAAGCATGGGGTATGAAAAATTCAAAAGCAAAGTCAAAGAGTCTCTCGATTTTTCACGTCAACAAGTCGCACAAATCAAGGTTCAGCAGATCACAGAGTTGGAGATGATGTTCAATGAAAAACTCGTCTACAATGAATTAGATCCTCTTCCAGCAGGAGATGCTGAACTCGTTCGCTGGATCGAAACGAACACTCATTCACACAAAGTACCCGGTTATCGAAGTGTCGTTGTGCCTTTAAAGAGAACGGGTACAGCTCCAGGAGATGTAACCTCCGAAGAAATGGATTATTTAGCAAGGCTATCAGATATTTTTTCTTTAGGGGAGCTGCGTACTACACATGATCAGAATTTAGTCTTTCCTCATGTGAAAAACTCCGATCTAGGAAAGCTACGTAATGATTTACAAAAAGCTGGATTAGCTGCATCTAATAGAGGGCTAATCACAGATACAATCGCATGCCCCGGATTGGATTTCTGTAAGCTCGCAAATGCACCAACCATCGTGTTAGCTCAAGAAATTCAAGATCTCTTTGGTTCTATAGAACTTCAACATGAAATAGGCCCACTTGAGATAAAGATGAGTGGATGTATGAATGCCTGCGGGCACCATCATATAGGTCATATCGGAATTCTTGGTGTTGATAAAAAAGGTACTCCTTGGTACCAAATTACCTTAGGAGGTAAAGATCAAAACGGGAGCAAGTTTGGAGATCGTCTTGGGCCCTCAATACCACTTGATGATGTGATCCCTTGCATAAAAAAAATTGTCGACAAGTATTTGTTAGATAGAAATCCTGATGAGTGGTTTGTTGATACAGTAAACAGACTCGGTGCTGCTCATTTCAAAGGAGCTGCATATGCCGTGGATTAATAAGGATGGAACGCAAGCATCCGTCCCTGAATCATTCATTATCGATGATTTTGAGGTAGATCAGGTTGCTGAGAATATGGGGCATCCAGTGATTGTCACCAATTTCGACTCCTACCAAGATGGTAGAGCCTTCTCTTGGTGTACCACCCTCAGGGCCCATGGATATCAAGGAAAAATTCTGGCAGGTGGTCAGGTTGGCATTGATCGCCTGGATCTGGTTTTCCGTGTTGGCTACACCGCTGCTTGGCTAACTGATCAAGAATACAGCTTGCTTCAACCTGGCCACTTAAAGCCTTTCATAGGTGGATATCAATCGCGCATAACTGGAGAAGGATAATGGGCGACATCGATCATTCAACAAAAGCTAAATTCACATCTCTTACGCAAAAGCTCGCAGAGCTATCAAAAAAGCATTCAAATATACAGATGGCTTTCAGCTTGGGAGCGGAAGATATGTTATTACTCCATACCATAGAATCTAATAAGCTACCGATAGAAATGTTTTTTTTAGACACTGGACGTATGCACGAAGAATCTTATTCGTTTTTACATGACACAGTTTCATCGTACCAGACTAAGATTAAGATCTATTGTCCTGAAGCATCAGCAATTGAAAACCTTATCAATGAAAATGGGCCCAATGGATTTTACCAGTCGGTAGATGCCAGAAAAAAGTGCTGCAAAGTACGAAAAGTATTCCCTCTCCAAAGAGCATTAAAGAACGCTGATTGTTGGATTACGGGTCAACGCAGAGAGCAATCCGTTACAAGGGCAAGCTTGTTAGAAGAAGAACTCGACACAGCCCATGGGATCATGAAGTTCAACCCATTAGCCCTCTGGACTAGCACGGAAATTTGGCACTGTTTAAACCAATTTAAAATAAAGACGCACCCTCTACACCAACAAAATATGCCAAGTATCGGATGTCAACCATGCACCCGTGCGATCACCCAAGGTGAAGATGAAAGAGCGGGACGTTGGTGGTGGGAAAACCCTGACGTCAAAGAATGCGGACTGCACCAATCATGATTGAAACACCTCTCCCATTCCAACTTTCAATCACGGGCTTACCCGTCCTACTAATAGGGGATGGAGATGCGGCTAATGCAAAGAAAAAATTACTTTTAGAGCGTTCAGCAGTCATTACGCAAATAACCACCATACCCTCGGACAAATATCTTCTAGATCTAAGTACAACTCAGGTTAACCCAGAGACTCGGTTTTCATTAGTGATATTAGCAACAGATGGTCCTTTTGCAGAAACGATGTATCGATGGGCAAAGCTGGAAAGATTGCTAATTAATTATGTCGACAATCCATCTCAATCTGATGGTTACATCCCATCAATAGTGTCTAGAGGTCCCATACAGATTGGCATAGGCTCAGGGGGATTATCTCCAGTACTCACCAGAATACTACGGACAAAAATTGAAACGACACTTCCACAAAACTTAGAGAAGCTAGTCCACGTAGCTGTACGCTGGCAGAAAAAAGTTCGGGATACCCTTAAATCAATCCGCCAACGCCGTCTATTCTGGGAAGACACATTTGAAACCATCTTTAATCAAAGAAAAAATTTAGAAGATGAGATTGAATTTGACACGTGGTTCCTAAACAACCTCAGCCGCGCATCTCATGGTAAAAGAGCGATGTTTGTTTACCTAGTTGGGGCTGGTCCTGGAGATCCCTCTCTACTTACCATCAAAGCACTCCAAGCAATTCAGGAAGCAGATGTAATTTTATACGACAAGCTAGTATCCCCGGAAATCCTAAGTCTGGCGCGACGCGATGCAGTGCTCGAGGACGTTGGAAAAAGACGGGGGTCTTGCCCAGTACCCCAGGACGAAATCTGCGCACGGCTTGTTGAACTAGGCAAGCAAGGCCAAGTTATTTGTCGTCTCAAAGGTGGGGACCCTTATCTCTTCGGCAGAGGTGGGGAAGAAGCTATAGCCTTAGCCGATTCGGGCATAGAGCCAATCGTAATACCAGGAGTCACATCAGCAAGTGCAATAGCCGCAGCTACTGGCATCCCTTTGACACATAGAGAAATAGCCAGAAGTGTTCGTTTTATAACCGGACATCTAGCGCTACAGAAATATATTGATGATTGGCCTTCGCTGATTGCCGAGCATGAAACAGCTGTAATATATATGGGTTTCTCCCACATTAAAGACATTTCCAGATCGTTTTTGAAAGCGGGATCTGATGCAGCCACTCCTGTTGCAATCATACAAAATGGAACGTTGCCAGATCAAAAAGTGGTGATCACCACTCTAGAAAAAGTGCTAACTGAAGATATTTTCTTAGACTTAAAAGATGGTCCAATTCTTTTAATAATTGGAAAAGTTGTCACGCTTAGAAAGTCTATAAAAAACGACACAACGCTCTACAAAACCAACACAGAGAATGTTCTTAACGTTATCGAACCGTCAAAATTAATACATGAGGAGTACCTCAAAGAGGTTCCACCGGAGGAAGAAAGAACTATTCCACTCTGATTTTTTCGAAAGAGGAAAATTACTAATACGTAAACGAGGCATATACGTTATAATTATGTCTTAGTAAAAATAATGGCAATAAAAGAATAAAGAATGAAGCTCTTACAACTCCGTTACATATGGGAAATCAGTAAAAACAACTTCAACATATCTGCAACTGCGGAGAAACTATCAACTTCTCAACCAGGGATTAGCAAGCATGTAAGGCAACTGGAGGACGAGCTAGGAGTAGAAATTTTCGAACGGAAGGGGAAACAATTGATCCAGGCGACACCGACAGGTGCAGAGCTCATTAAATATGCAGGGTCAATTTTATCCGATGTTACTAATATTAAAAATATCGCTCTAGATTATCAAGACACAAGCCGAGGCTCATTAGTTCTAGCAACTACCCATACCCAAGCAAGATATGTGTTGCCTTCCATAATAAAGAAATTTATATCTCTTTACCCCCATATAAAATTAAATATCCGTCAGGGAACTCCTAGTCAAATAGCTAAAATGGCAGCGAATAGAGAAGTCGATATCGCAATAGCAACAGAAGCGATGGAATTATTTGAGAACCTAGTAATGCTTCCTTGTTACCGTTGGAATCGTAGCATTATATTTCCGAAAAGCCATCCCTTAAACAATGAGAAGAGATTAACCTTAGACCAAATTGCCGAACATCCAATAGTCACGTATGACTTTGGTTTTACCGGGCGTTCAGCCTTAGACCGCGCATTCGCGACAAGTGAACTTGAGCCAAATATTGCTCTGACAGCTGTCGATACAGACGTTATTAAAACTTATGTAAGGCTGGGATTAGGAGTGGGAATAATAGCGTCGTTAGCTTACGGAGATAAAAATGACAGCGACCTTGTCGCGAGAGATGCCTCGCATTTATTCGACTATAGCATCACCAAAATTGGATTCTGCAGATCCGTTAACCTTCGAAAGTACACCTACGATTTCATCGAGATGTTCGCTACACATTTAGACCGAAACACGGTAGACACGTACGTTCAAAATCATGGCAATGCATTAAAGATAGATTACGAAAGCTTACCAACGTTTTAATCAATTACTCCCTTAGAATAAGATTGAAGGCTACACAAGATCCTTCTTCGTTTTTACTCAATGGAAATGCTAAATCATCGTTAGCCGCGCGGACCGCATCCGTAGAAAGATACTCGTCGCCGCGAAAATAAATCTGTGTAGTTAACGTTTGGTAATCCTCATGTCTTACGATTACATGAAGGTGCGCTGGCCTCCAAGAGTGCCTCCCTATGGCTTTAAGTAAAATGCCCGTAGGTCCTTGGTCTGGAATAGTGTATTGGGCCGGCTTAACTGTCTGTAATAAAAAACTACCATCATTTTTACTCTTGATCTTTCCGCGAAGGTTATATTGGGGTACCCCTTCATTAAAGCTTGAGTATCGGCCTTCCGCATCCGCTTGCCAAAAATCTAATTCAGCATTTTTTATTATTCCCCCCTCAGTGCTGAGTACGCTGCCTGAAACAGTTAGTCTCTCTCCCGCTTCATTGGGGCGAGCCAACTGACCATTATCAAGTAACGGCATATTAGGGAGATAAAAAGGACCTAAAACTTGCGCGGTTGTCCCTGTGGTTTTGGTTGGATCACTTGCTACGATATTTGCCTCCAGAAAAGCATCAAAAAGCAAAGATCTCTCACCTGCATCAATAGCTTCGCTGAAGAAATCGATCGCCTTTCGATACTCATCATGCGTTATGTTGTGCTTTTCACAAACTTTCCCTATAGCTTGTATAAGATCTGTGGTTATATCCCCCACTCTACTTTCAATCATTTCATCTTCCCCTAGAAATAGCTGTGACATTCATTCGTTATATTGGTTTACGTTTATATTACGCCATCTTCTTTCAATTTTTTCATTTCCTCTAATGACAATCCAAAAGATTTAAACACACGGAAATTATCAGCGCCTATGCTCGGTGCACCATTGCGTATTTTTGTTGGTGTCCGTGAAAACTTAGCTGCCGGACCTGTCAACGGAGCCTTTGAGCCATCTGATAACTCGACCTCTTGTAGCATGTCACGGCATTCTATCTGTGAATGCTCTCCAGCCTCCTGATAAGTGTTAACCCGCACGACGGCCAACCCGATTTCATTTAATCTCGACACGACTTCTTTCGTCTCTTTTGTGCTACACCAATCAGCAAAAACTTTATCAATGAATTCACACCTTTTTTTTCGTTCTGTTCCATCCAATTGAGCCAAATCTGTTCTTTCAAGAAGGCGGCATAATGCTTTCCAATGTCGGTCTAACACGACAGCTAAATATACATTGCCATCTGCACATTGGTAGTTATTAACTGGCGCAGCCACAGACGATTGATTGCCCATTTTGGGCAAAGAGATACCTAACTTTCCAGAGGTCAGGCAACCATTACTTTGAAAAAGCAAACTGTCTACTAGAGCAACATCTACATGCTGTCCTTCACCAGTCCGATTGCGATGGGCTAGCGCGGCTAATATCCCTACTGCGCCATGCAAGCCACCCAAATCATCCGCCAAGAACGTCGGCGCTTTAGTAGCTCCTGCTTCAGGATCCCCGTTTAAGGAACTCCAACCAGAGAAATTCTGTGCCAAAGGATCATAACCTGGTCTATCGTTATAAGGTCCGAACTGTCCATACATACTTATAGATAGATATATTATATCGGGCCTCCGCTTACGTACGTCAGCGTACCCTAAACCCCAAGCTTCTAGCGTTCCGGGTTTAAAGTTTTCAATCAAGATATCGCAGCTTTCGCACAATTTAAGAAAAAGCTTTTTCCCTGTCGTACTTTTTAAATTTAAAGAAATAT
>JABISZ010000083.1 GCA_018668255.1 Pseudomonadota bacterium
GCAGAGAAAGCTTTTCCCGCGCCAGTCATGATCACACATCTAAGATCTTTGTTCTTGTTTATGGTGTCGGCTGCTAGTCGAAACCGATCCCCATCTCCAGCATGCCCTAAAGGGTTACGGGTGTCGGGACGATTGATGGTCAATCGTGCTAACACTCCGTCGATTTCTAGTGTCAATTCGTTGTCTAACATTTCTATTGTCCTTTGTTTGTGATGATCGGCCAAATTTTGTCACCGCCTGCCTCAACAGCTATACGTCCTAAATTCTCTCCCCATTCGGAGACCCCACCATATTCGGAGCGCCATGCCCAAAGTCGACGGGTGACAAAATGCAATCCATATTCGTAAGTAAAACCGATAGCCCCATGTATTTGATGACTAATACGTGTAATTTTCTCTACGGCCTCGCTAGCACGACACTTTGCCGCTGCTATTTCGAATCTAGCATTTCTGCCGTTACCGCTTATTCCTGCAGAATCAAGTCTGGCAAACGCAGTGATTGCAATGGCATCCACTGATGCCACTAGGCCGGCGAGATCTGCGAGGTGATGTTGTATCGCTTGAAACTTAGATAAAGAACGTCCAAATTGTTCACGATCTCCAGCATATTGAACAGCAAGGTCAAGTGCAGCTGCGCTAGCACCAGCTATTTGAGCGCTTCTGAGCAATGCTCCTAGCCAATGAACGGTATCGTCATCAAGCGGGGTGGGGTGAGTAGCTAAAATATCGAGTTCCCCAGTTAATGTGTCTCTATCATCCCTTCCCAGATTCTTTTGAGGGTTAACAACTGCATTTTTTGTGTCCGCAATGACAACATCGCCATTAATGATCCCAATCAAAAAATCGGCTCGGCCTCCCCATGGCAAACCCTCCTTAGTTAAGACTAATTTTCCGTTTTTTAGAGCACACCCTTTCGAAAAGATACTGGGCACACCTTCTCTCAGATCTTGGTTCGATTGAGCAGCAATCCAATGTGCGAGGATTGTCTCAGGCAGCGGAACGGGGACTGCGTATCGGCCACATGCGCGGATAATAGGGTAAGCATCGCTCCAAGATCCTGACATCCCGCCAGCTTCCTCTCGAGCTAACACCTTGTCCATTCCCTGTTCTGTAACATGAGCCCAAAGATCAGCAGCCCAGCCGTTCTTTTCGTGTTTCTCGAGGGCGCTCCAATCAAGTTGATCAGAGAACAAGCGATTGACGCTGTCTTCTAGTATGTTTCTTAGTTCACTCATCGGATACCCATCCCTTTTGCGATAATTCCTCTCATGATCTCTGGCGTCCCGCCCCGTAAAGAAAAAGAAGGCGCTATTTGAATAAGGTTTCCTAAGATTTGTTGGTAACTATTACCGTAACCTTCCAATGTAGGCTGCAGTTGGCACAGTTCTTGCGCTAGTCCTGGAAGGGCTTGCTCAAACTGGCAGCCCAAGTCTTTGACTACAGAAGCGGCTAGTGTGGGATTTTCCCCAGCCTGAAGTTGAGCGGCAATGCTGATTGACATATTTCTCAAAGTTATAGCCCAGGCTATTTGGAGCCCGATTTTAGATAAAATAGCTGGGTTCTCTTCTCCATTTAATTCATCTAAAAGTTTGCGAAGCAAAAAGAAACAGGATAAATAACGCTCGGGCCCACTCCTTTCTAGGGCTAACTCTTCAGTTACCTGACGCCAGCCCTCGCCCTCGACGCCGATCAGAGCCTCCTCAGGAAGTTCTACATCTACAAAAGCAACTTCATTGAAATTCTTACCACCTGCTAAGTTCTCTATAGTTCTGGGGGTGATACCTTTAACTTGCTTGAGATCGATTAGAAACTGGGATAATCCTGCGTGTTTTTTGTTTGGATCTGGGTCTGTTCTAAAAAGAGCAATCATATAGTCAGCTCGATGCGCATTACTTGTCCATATTTTAGTTCCATTGACCAACCATCCCGAGTTGGTGCGTTCAGCTTTAGTTTTCAAAGAGGCTAAGTCCGAGCCAGAGTTAGGCTCGCTCATTCCTATGGCAAAGCATGCTTTACCTGCTGTTATCCTAGGGATGATGGTTTTTTTCTGAGTCTCGCTTCCGTACCGAGTGAGTAAAGTGCCGCTTTGCCTATCTGCTACCCAGTGAAAAGCAGTAGGGGCTCCAGCGACAAGACATTCCTCTACAACGACATATCTATCAAAAGCCGAGCGGCCTTGTCCTCCATATTCTTTTGGAAGGGTTAGACCTAGCCAACCTTTGGCACCTAGCTTCGCGCTAAACTCGGCATCGTAGGCTTCCCAACTATGACTTCTTTGTATTACAGAATAGTCTTGCAATTCCGTATTGAGAAATACCCTTACCTCTTCACGCAGAGCTTCCGACTCCGGCGGGAGAGATGCAGGCTCAAATCTTAGTTGATCTGCTATAGAAGACATTGTCCACCTTTAGTTTTGTTAATCAATAGTTTATCGTCAATATATTATGTACATAGTTAGGTTAAGATAGTGATTTTTCAGCATAAAACCATGCTCTTTCTGCAAAAGCTTCTGGTATGTCAGTATCCGTTAAAGCATCGGTGCTCGCTGCAGTACCATCCTCTACCCGTTTGACAATCCCTTGGTATATAGCGGCTAGTCTCCATAAGGTATAAGCTTTGTAGAAGTCTAAATTGTCAATATGATCCCTATTAGTTAGGGCACAGTACTGCGCGATGTACTCTTCTTCGGTCGGAATGCCAAGCTCGGACAGGTTTAGTCCTTCGAGACTAGATACCCGCTCATTTATATTTGGGATCAGCCAGGGGGCGAGGTGAGCGGCAAAATCACCTAAGGGGTGCCCAAGGGTCGACAACTCCCAGTCTAGCACAGCGATCACCTTGGGTTCTGTCGGATGACAGACTACGTTGTCCAATCGATAGTCTCCATGGATAATAGATAATTCTTCTGTCTCAGGTATATGCTTGGGCAACCATTCATTTAATTTATCCATTAATGGTATTTTGTTCGTTTCGGATGCTACATAAATTTTGCCCCAGCGGTGAATTTGTCTCGCCATGTAGTCTTTAGTCTTGCCGAAGCCTTCAAGTCCGATATCGAAAGGATTAATACTCTGAAGATGGGCTAACGTTTCTAGTTTTGATTTGTATATAGCAGTCCTTTCTTCAGGCGTTTGCTCTGGAAGGGATAAGTCCCAAAAGATTCGACCGTCGACCATTTCCATTACGTAAAACATGGTTCCCAATATATTGTCATCTTCGCAAAGCGCGAATGCTTTAGGGACTGCAAAATTGGCGTGTCCTAACGCATCGATAACTCTGAATTCACGATCCACCGCATGGGCAGAGTGCATTAATATTCCCGGCGGCTTCCGACGCAACACGTAACGTCTGTCGGGCGTGACGAGTTGGTAAGTGGGGTTAGACTGGCCACCTTTAAACTCTTTGACTGTTAATGGTCCAGAAAACCCTTCAACGTTTGATTTCAACCACGGGGTGAGCCTGCTTATGTCCAGTTCAAGATGGGATTGCACATCTTTCGTTCCTGAGAATTTTTCTTGTCGATCGTCCATTTTGATTATCTCTTTTTATGCCACAATTCGGTTGTCGTGTAGCTTTCCTATAGTGCTACTGTCTAGTTTTAATATGTCGGCCAGAATTTCATCCGTATGGTTTCCTAGAATGGGAGCGGGTCTGGGGCTGGATCGCTGGATTTTTGAAAAATGCATTGCGCCGCTCGATACCGGGTACCTTCCTATTCCAGGCTGCTCTATCTCTTCAAATACTGGGTTTGCAGGTGAGCAATCAGGATCGTTTGTAACCAGCTCCGTGACCGTTTGATATTTGTCCCAGCAGATACCACAGTTTGTGAATACCTTTTCTACCGTTTGCAACGTTTGACGAGCGAACCAAGGTTCGAGAAGAC
>JABISZ010000084.1 GCA_018668255.1 Pseudomonadota bacterium
CCCATTTCGGCCATTAGCCTTGTAGCACTAGGACCCGCTAATACATGCGTCATATCGAGCACGCGGTATCCATTTAATATGTGTTTAGGCATGGCGTTTGACCTCATGTGTTATCCAGTGTGACGGCCGAGCGTTTTAAGACTCGTCTAGTAGTTCGCTCATACTTAAGCGCTGGAGTATTAATAATATCAGTCAACATTTCTGCATCCAGCCCAGCGTTAATTCGTTCACTAGGTACCTCTCCATAACTGGTTGTTCTTTGGCGAGCTTCTCTTCCTGCCGTCGAGATCATCTCCATCATTAATTCTGGAGAAGTCTCTTGCCCATATGATGCACCTGCAGCCCGAGTAATACTTTCATTCATAAGCGTTCCACCTAGATCATTTGCACCAGCATTCAGACAAGCCACAACACCCGTATGTCCCATTTTCACCCAAGAAGTTTGGATATTTGAGATATATTCGTCCAGCACGATTCTAGAAACCGCATGCATTAGAACCGACTCTCGAAATGTAGGGCCTTGCCGAGCTTTGCCTTTTAGATAAAGCGGAGCTTCCATATGAACGAAAGGCAGCGGCACAAACTCCGTAAAGCCACCTGTCTCTATTTGTGCATCCCTTAATCTCCTGACGTGACGGGCCCAATGTATGGGTTTATCTACATGGCCATACATGATTGTGGATGTGGTTTTAAAGCCAACTTTATGAGCTGCTCTCATCACCTCAAACCACTCTTCAGTATTTATTTTGTCAGGGCAAATAATTGCTCGTACCTCGTCATCCAAAACTTCTCCTGCAGTCCCCGGTAGCGTATCCAATCCAGCATTTTTAAGAATAAGAAGATACTCCTCAAGTTCAACGCCCATCGTGGCCGCTCCTTGCCAGACTTCTAGTGGGGAAAATGCGTGAATATGCATGTGGGGCTCAGCTGTTTTGACCGTCTTTAGAATTTCAACATAGGTATCGCCAGTGTATTGCGGATGGATCCCGCCTTGCATACAAACTTCAGTGGCACCTCTTGCCCAAGCTTCGTGTACACGTCTTTGTATTTCTGAATGGTCCAAGTCATACGGTTTGCCACGCAGATCTTCGCTCAATTTACCTTTCGAGAATGCACAAAATTGGCATTTAAAATAACAAACGTTCGTATAATTAATGTTTCTGTTTACAACAAAAGATACATCGTCACCGTTTGTCTTTTTTCGCAAACTATCCGCGGCTTGACACACTGCCGAGAAGTCATCTCCCCTAGCTTTAAACAATCTTTCAATTTGTAAATCAGATAGAAGTTGTCCGGACCGTGAAAGCTCAAGGATTTCGGACACATCACTAGAGACATGTTTAGTCTGCGCAGAGATGGCATCTATAATATCTTTCGGTGGCTCAATCAAATCTCCAGGGCTCCAGTCGTCAATCCGAGGGTATCCCTCTGCATCTACCATCCGAATCAAAGGGGTCTGAAATTTTTCGTCGACCCACTCAAGCGACTCTTGCACATACGACGGGTATATTGTTAATCGCTCGTGTAAAAATTTACCTGCTGCGTATGTGTCATCCACTAGCTTGCCTAAATGAGGCCATGGTGCCTCAGGGTTAACATGATCTGGCGTAAGAGGAGATACTCCTCCCCAATCGTTAATCCCCGCCTGAATTAGAAGAGGTAGACTTTCTGGGCTCAAGTTAGGAGGGGCCTGTATGCTCATTTCTGGCCCGAAAATTATCCTGGCTATCGAGAGAGTCCATAACATTTCGCTTAAGTCTGGATCCGGGCTATTTTTCATTTTAGTCCCCGGTTTTGCCCGGAAATTCTGTATGATTATTTCCTGCACATGTCCAAATTCTAAATGAACCTCACGAAGAGCCAAGAGAGACTCTATGCGCTCGAGACGCGTCTCACCAATACCTATTAAGATCCCGGTGGTGAAAGGTATCTTAGCTTTCCCTGCATTTCTTAAAGTTTCCAAACGCACTTGAGGAACTTTATCCGGCGAACCGTAATGCGGCATTCCTTTTTCACAAAGTCGTTCGCTCAAGGATTCAAGCATTATCCCCATACTTGGCGAGTATTCCCTCAACATCTGACATTCATCTAACGTCATAGTCCCGGCATTCATATGGGGAAGAAGCCCGGTCTGCTCAAAGACAGCACGGGACACGTCTCTTAAATACTCTAATGTCGTACTGTAGCCCATAAATGCCAAAGCATCTCTGGCCGCCTTATATCTTAATTCTGGCTTCTCTCCCAACGTAAAAAGAGCTTCTTTACAACCCATAGCTTTGCCTTGATGAGCCAGTTCTAAAACCTCATCTATACTCAAAAAAGGGTTGGCTACTTTTTTCGGTGCTTGTGCAAAAGTACAGTAATGACAAACATCTCGGCACAATTGAGTTAAGGGGATGAAAATTTTTCGCGAGTAGGTGATGCTATTGCCAAACCCGAGGTCTCTCAACGCAGCAGCCTCTTCCATTAAGGCGGTCAAGTCGTCCCTATTGCTTAAGGCGAGCGCATCACTTGTCGTTATCAAGTCAGTCATAAAACTCTCTTCACTCTATTAGTTCACTATATCAATCTAGATGCGGCACCGATACCTACCTTACCTGCGCTACGGTTACGTCTCGGCAAAACCTTTCTAGCAATGCCACTATCTGCTAAGTAAGCCAATGTTTCTGTCTCATTGTCAAACGAAAGAAGTATTTGTAAATCAAGAGGATTATCAATATCCAAAGCAAGGCCACTTAGGTTTACAACAGTCGGCGCAAGGTTAAGCTGCTCCGCCGACGCAATGTGCTTAGCGAAAGAGGCTTTGCCAAAAGAAAACTTTATCAATTGAATTGGGCTTACACATAAAGCATTAGTGCCATCTTTTGCAGCATCTGGCGCGATCGTCAGTGCTTTATCGCCACGATGGCTTTTAATGATTTCATCTATTTCCGAGCTACTAACTAACGGAACATCGCCAGGAATAATTAGCATGCCCCGCTGTCCATGTTTGACAAGCCATTTTCCTGCCTGTTCAACCGATGCAGACAATCCAGCTTCCTCTTCTTCTAAAAAGAGTCCTCCAAGACGTTCAACCGCATATCGAGCTCTGACTTCATTCGATACTATGAGGACTCCAGATACCAATAGAGAAGATGATATCGCCAGAAGAACATCATTTAGCATAACTTGCGCTAGCGATTCTCTCTCTGACTCCGACATCAAGGAAGCCAGCCGAGTTTTTGCATTTACAAACCTTTTCACAGGCACTACTACCCACACATCAATGCCCTCTTAGTTTATCGCACAGATTCACAGCAGTGTGCGCCAGATTTATCCGGTCGTCCAGCGAGGCCATCAAAGTCTGTGCCGTAACGACTGATATTCCTGATTTGGTTATCTCTGCGGCATGTCCGGCGTCAGTTTCATCTAAGATGAAGCCATTAATGAAATCTTTATAATGTGCTGCGACACTTACTGGCGACAACACGAGGCGAAGCTCCTTCATTATTTTGGCGGTAGGGCCTTTAACAGCTTGGCCGTTTATTAATGGCGATATAGCAACAATTGGTATTTTACTTCCAATTAATGCTTCCTTTAAACCACGTACGGAAAGGATAGGATCTACACTTAAAAAAGGGTTAGAAGGACATACAATAATTCCGCACAAATCAGGATCCTCTAAATATCGAAGAAGATCATGTGTCGGGTAAGCGACAGAACTAGAAACGAAGTGAATGGATTTAACCACGTGTTCACAACGATCCCTAACAAAGTAGTGCTGGAATTCTAGCCGGCCTGCTTCAGTCTCTATCTGAGTTCGAACCGGCTTGTCGCTCATAGGCCAACAAGAATAGTCGACTCCTAAGTGCCTGAATAAATCAGCCGTGACCTCTGAAAGTGAACTGCCTAACTTTAACAGCTCCGTCCGTCTAAGATGAACAGCCAGATCTTCGTCTCCCAAGCTAAACCAAGAATCCCCGCCTAGTTTTTTGTAAGCATCTAAGCATCGCCAGGTCTCACCACCACGCCCCCAGCCGAGCTCAACGTTACTTAACCCCGAAAGGGTATACATTAAGGTATCCAGATCTGGAGAAATAG
>JABISZ010000085.1 GCA_018668255.1 Pseudomonadota bacterium
GAGTATGAAGATTTTCTAGCAACAGGCGACCCAGAAGCTCCATGGACGCTACCCACAGATGAATGGCAAGCCATGGCGCTATGCTATACATCAGGGACTACGGGGAACCCGAAAGGAGTTGTTTATCACCACCGAGGAGCCTACCTAAATGCTATCGGCTGTGCAACAGCATGGAATATGACACACCACCCAACTTATCTATGGACCCTCCCAATGTTTCACTGCTGTGGCTGGACTTTTCCATGGACTATAGCCGCATTGGCGGGAACAAATATTTGCCTGCGAAAAATTGCTGCGAAAAACATTTACGATGCAATTGAGAAACATGAGGTAACTCATTTTTGTGGTGCACCGATTGTCTTGAATTTCATTGTCAACGCTGATCCTAAGGACACAAAGCCACTTCCTCATCTAGTAGAAGTAATGACCGCCGGAGCAGCACCTCCTGCCGCTGTGCTAAAAGCGACCGAAAAAGCAGGGTTTCACATTACACATACCTATGGATTAACCGAAACCTATGGCCCAGCAGTCTTCAATGCCCCCCAAGACGACTGGGCGACACTTAACGAAGATGAATATGCAGAGACATTGATACGCCAAGGAGTGCGATATCCAGTGCTCCAGGATCTGGATGTCATGGATCCGGAAACAATGATGCCGGTACCGCGGGATGGCGAAACGATTGGTGAAATCATGTTTAAAGGCAATGTTGTGATGCGAGGCTATCTCAAAAACCCGCGTGCGACTGAGGAATCTCTGCGCGGTGGTTATTTTCACTCCGGAGATCTAGCTGTAATGCATCCAGACGGTTATCTTCAAATTAAAGACCGTTCTAAAGACATCATTATCTCTGGTGGTGAAAACATCTCATCCATAGAAGTAGAAGAATTGCTGTATAAGCATCCGTCTATCTTGGAAGCCGCAGTTGTCGCAAGACCCGATGACAAGTGGGGAGAAACTCCTTGTGCTTTTGTGACACTTAAGCCCACAAGTGTGAAAACCACAGAACAGGACATAATTAATTACTGCAAAGAAAAAATAGCTAAATTTAAGTCCCCAAAAACCGTGATTTTTATCGATTTACCTAAGACGTCAACTGGAAAAATTCAAAAGTTTAAATTAAGAGCACAGGCTGAAGCCATGGGAAGCCTTTAACGATTAACGAGCTACGAGAAAAGCCAGGGGCATTCTTTCATACGGCGATCCTCATAATCTCGAATGTCTGGTTCGTTTTGCAAGGTAATTCCAATATCGTCCAAGCCATTGAGTAGCCGAAACCTCAGTCCATCGTCAAAATCGAATGACAACTCGTTTCCCGCTGGCGTAGTGACCAAACACGCCTCAAGATCTACCTCAAGTTCGTATCCTGGGTTAGCTTCAACCTCGAGAAATAGTTGATCTACTTTCATAGAATCCAAGACTATAGGTAATAAGCCGTTTTTACAGGAGTTGTTAAAAAAGATATCTGCAAAGCTAGGGGCAATAATAGCCCTAATCCCATAGTCATATAGGGCCCAGGGTGCATGTTCCCGGGAAGATCCGCAACCAAAATTCTCTCTAGCCAGCAAAACTCCTGCGCCAGCGTACCGCGGCTTATTTAAAGAAAATGCCGTGTTCAATGGTCTGTCCGAGTTATCCACACCCGGCACACCGGCATCAAGATAACGCCACTCATCAAACAAATTCGGTCCAAAGCCAGTTCTCTTAATGGATTTCAAAAACTGCTTAGGAATAATTGCATCAGTGTCAACATTTGGCCTATCAATAGGTACAACAACACGTTTGATCTGAGTAAATTTTTCCATAGTTTATAGACCTCTCACATCAACGAAATGACCGAAAACACCAGCCGCCGAAGCCATAGCCGGACTTACCAAATGCGTCCGTCCCCCCCGACCTTGTCTACCTTCAAAATTTCTATTCGACGTACTGGCACACCGCTCTCCTTCATCTAGCTGATCAGCATTCATTCCAAGACACATGGAACAACCAGGCTCACGCCATTCAAAGCCTGCGTCTTTAAAAATGACGTCCAGTCCCTCTTTCTCGGCTTGCGCTTTAACCAGACCCGATCCAGGCACAACAAGCACAGCTTTAACATTTTCAGCACGTTTGCGACCTTTCGCTACTGCAGCCGCAATCCGGAGATCTTCGATCCTTGAGTTAGTACACGAACCGATAAATACTTTATCAACTTGGATCTTTGTAATAGGGGTGCCTGGAACTAAATCCATATACGATAATGCGTTTTTCATGCCTACTTGTTTCATATTGTCGTCAACGTGCTCGGGATCCGGCACACTTCCGTTGATCGAAGTTACCATCTCCGGGGAAGTCCCCCAAGAAACCTGCGGCTCTACATCTTTCGCATCTACCTCCAGCTCTAAATCAAAACTAGCTCCTTCATCAGAGTGCAGATTGCCCCAGGCAGTTAAAGCATCCTGCCATTGGTTGCCTATTGGGGCAAACGGACGTCCTTTCACATACTCCATCGTAGTGTTATCGAACGCAACTAACCCTGCTCTAGCCCCAGCTTCTATCGACATGTTACAAATAGTCATCCGACTTTCCATACTAAGGCTTCTAATAGCTGCACCAGCATACTCTATCGTATAGCCCGTCGCTCCAGCTGTGCCAAGGAGGCCAATGATATGAAGAATGAGATCTTTCGCTGAGACACCGATAGAAAGTTGATTATTCACTGTGATACGCATATTTTTAGCCTTACGAAGACGTAAGCACTGAGTCGCCATCACATGCTCAACCTCCGAAGTCCCTATTCCAAAAGCCAACGCTGCTAAAGCGCCATTGGTTGACGTATGGGAATCTCCGCAAACAATCGTCATCCCAGGCAGGCACCAACCCTGCTCCGGACCGGTCACATGCACAATGCCTTGTTGAGGCGCCCCGATATCATGATGAAGGATTCCATGTTGCTCGCAATTTTTAGATAGTGTATCCAGCTGCAGCTGAGCAATGGGATCAGTGATATTAGTCACATCAACAGTAGGGACATTATGATCGGACACAGCTTTGTGGGAAAGAACACGCCATAAAGCTCGGCCCGCTAACTCTAACCCCTCAAAGGCTTGAGGCGAAGTCACTTCGTGCGTCAGATGCCGGTCAATGTAAATTAGCGCCCCCCCGTCATCAGTGGAGCAAACTAAATGTCCATCCCAAATCTTATCGTATAGCGTTTTTAAAGGCATATTCATGTCCGTAACAGTTATAACTAAAATGTAGTTTAACATTGTAACTTGGGGAATGTTTAATAGCCTATGAACGGGCTGAAATAAAAGATTAATTCTCAAAAGAGTAGTAAAATTTTAATCCAAGTCGGTATCTCGATCGTAATAATTACTATAACACAGTGGAAAATTACTAAAAATAAAAATTCAATGACTAACCTCGACGAACAAGAAAAAGAAAAATTCAACAGTCTAGATCACAGTTGGTGGGACCCCGAAGGACCACTAAAAACGCTGCACGACATTAACCCTACAAGAATAGGATACATCAAAAAATTTACCGACCTAGAAGGCTGTGTTGCCTGTGATATAGGGTGTGGTGGGGGTATTCTTACAGAAGGATTAGCGGATCAAGGGGCTCACGTTAGCGGAGTGGATGCTGCGGAAAATCTAATTAAAATCGCAAAAAAGCATGCTCAAGACAATGGACAGACCATAGACTACAGAGTCGAACTATCTAATGTCACCGCAACTAGTCATGAGGAAAACTTCGACCTCGTAACCTGTCTCGAGCTAATAGAACATGTTCCAGATCCGGAAGCACTTATTGCCGACTGTGAAAGACTATTGAAGCCAGGAGGAACCTTAGTCATATCAACGCTCAACAGAAATCCTGTTTCCTATGCTCTAGGGATTGTTGCTGCAGAATATATCCTCAAGATTCTTCCTATAGGGACACATGACTATTCTCGGTTCCTAAAACCTTCAGAAATAGCAAAATGGGCAAGGCGCGTGAATTTAGAGCTGCAAGATGTCAGCGGCCTCTACTACAACCCACTGACTCGTTCAACAAAGATTGGAGGGCTTCCCATAGTCAACTACTTAGCTACTTTTATAAAAGAAAAAAGCTAGACCTGATGGCTGCGCTGCCGCGGGTTATACTTTTTGACCTAGATGGGACTTTGTTAGACACAGCACCAGAGTTCGAGCGCTGCATTAATGACTTACGCCAAAGGTATGGTTTTTCAGTGCTGCCGCCCGATATCGTTCGCAATCAAGTCTCAAAGGGTAGCAAAAAAATCGTTGAGCTAGGCTTTCCACATATTACGAATGCCAGTGAGATCGAGTTACTCCGACAAGAATTCTTAGAACTGTACGAAGGAAATATTGGGAGCCACACCACTCTGTTCCCAGGTATAGAGGAGGTTTTAAAAGCAATCGAGTCGACCGAGAGGGTTTGGGGAGTTGTGACGAATAAAATCGCCTCCTTAACTAACCCTCTTTTAGCAAAATTAGGACTTTCGCAAAGAGCTGGATGCATCATTTCGGGGGATACCACGGCCCACTATAAGCCTCATCCTGAGTCACTTTATACAGCGATGAACACCCTGCAGGCAGAACCGTCTGAATGCATATACATTGGAGATGACGAGCGAGATATTGTCGCTGCCAACGCAGCAAATATGAAAGCAATAGTTGCGCTCTACGGATATATAGATCCCACTGACAAGCCGTCTCTATGGCATGCCGACAGAAGCATCGACTCTCCTCTGGATCTCTTAGTTGACCTAGCGGAATCACCAGATGAGTAGTGCTATGGCCGACAAGGTCGGAGCTCAAATCAAAGAAGGTAGCGATCTCTACTACTCGACTCTCTACCTGAACAAAGAAATACGCAATCAGGCATTCCTAATTGAGATGCTTCGGAGAGAAGTTTGTCGCATCCCAGAATCCTGTAGCGAACCTGACATTGCCCGTGCCAAGTTAGCCTGGTGGATCGAGGAATTTAAACGTACCAAGGATCGCCTGAGTCGACACCCACTAACCAGAGCTTTAACCTTAAATGAACTGTCTAGAGCTCATCTAATGAACGTTTTTCTAACCTTGGCCGCAGGCATCTTTGAAGAAGTGACTACGAAGACCTTTTTTGACCGAGCCGCAGTAACAAAGCATTTGCGCCATCTAAATGCGGACTTAGTGAGCCTGATGGCTAAATTATTTGAAATATACTCCAGCGATGACATAGACTTGATACTAAACCTGATGTGCTCTATAGAGCGCTCAAACGCGATACTTGGCCTTAGAGATCATCGGAATTCGCCAACTTTATATTTCTGTGAGCTGGATATGAGAACCTGCGGGTTAACTCCGCAAAGTATTCGTAGCAGCCGATCGTCTTCAGAACTTGAGTCATTCCTCGAAGGTCAGATTATTGTAGTGAGAAGCGACTTGATTTCCACATTATCTCAACTCGACCGGAATCTGAGAAAACGCGGTAAGTTTTTCACCACACAGGCGGAAATAAATCTGCAGGTATTAGATTTAGCATTAAAAAAAAATTGTCGCGTGTTGGAGAGCAGGATGGAGCTCCTCCCTATACGGAAGCTCTGGTTAGCTTGGAAATTAAAAAATTGGGGTTAAAACATCACTTTTTAGAGCCATGACAAAGATCAAATGCGAAGGTACAATTAGCATATGTCATTTAAAGAAAAACTAGGGGGCTGCGACTATGGACGATAAGAAAAATTCTCAAGAGATTACTGGCAAAGAAGTTAAAAAGCAGTTACCAAGTAAAACCCTTCCGGGTGAAACCGGAGGCCCAAAAGGTTTAGAGCCGACTCGCTACGGTGATTGGGAAAAAAATGGTCGCTGTATAGACTTCTAGTGGCATTAAAATAATGTCAACACTGTCAAATAATTTCTAGGAAGGTTAACCACATATGGACAAAACCCCACTATCGCCGCATCTGCAAGTCTACAGACCTCAATTGACCTCGGTGCTATCAATTTCACACCGGGCTACTGGCGTAGTACTCAGTGTTGCCGGAACAGCAATTATACTTTATTGGCTCATAGCTACCGCGCTCGGAACTGATACTTATTCTGAAGCCAAGCAGATCTTAGGGTCTCTGCCTGCAAAAATCGTTCTGTTTGGCTGGACGGGCGCCTTCTACTACCATCTATTAAATGGTGTCCGACACTTGCTTTGGGACACTGGTTGGGGACTCGATCTTCCAACTGCTTACAAAACAGGTTATGGCGTACTCGTATTTTCAATTTTGCTGAGCATTTCCACATGGGCATATGTGCTCCAAAAGGCTGCGATATGAGTATTAGTTTCCCAAGTAAGCCCAACGCTGCAAACACAGGCACGAACCACTGGTGGTGGCAAAGAGTCACCGCTATATGTCTAATTCCTTTATCTATCTGGTTTGTGGTGTCAGTTTTGGGGCACATTAACGACGACCATGCTGCCGCCTCAAACTGGATAAAAAGCATTCCAGTCACCGTATTACTATTATCTTTCATGGTTACAGTCTTCTATCACGCCAAATTTGGCCTGCAAGTGATCGCTGAAGACTACGTCCATGACCCATCTACATTGAAAACTATTTTGTTTTTCATAAACGCAAGTATGATCCTTGCAGGATTGGCAAGCGTTTCAGCTATTGTAGTTATTTCGTTCATAATCCCTTAAAGAGAAAAATTATGCCTTCCGAATATCAATTTGTAGAACACCAACACGACGTTATTGTTATAGGAGCCGGAGGAGCCGGACTACGAGCAACTTTTGGCATGGCTGAAAAAGGTCTGTCGACAGCATGTATCACAAAGGTTTTTCCTACAAGAAGTCATACTGTTGCCGCACAAGGCGGCATGAGCGCAGCCTTGGGCAATATGGGAGAGGACGACTGGCGTTGGCACATGTATGACACTATCAAAGGATCAGACTGGCTAGGTGACCAAGACGCGATAGAGTACATGTGCAAAGAAGCTATACCTGCCGTAATTGAGCTTGAACACTATGGTGTTCCGTTTTCTCGAACCGAATCTGGAGAGATTTACCAGAGACCTTTTGGCGGAATGACAACCAACTATGGTGAAGGTACTGCGCAACGAACTTGCGCGGCGGCTGATAGGACTGGCCATGCCATTTTACATACTCTTTATCAACAATCACTCAAGCACAATGCTGAATTTCTTATAGAATATTTCGCAGTCGATCTTGTGATGGATAAAGATGGAGTCTGTCGAGGGGTAATAGCGTGGAATTTAGAAGATGGCACCATGCATCTATTCCGAGCCCATTCAGTCATCATTGCGACTGGAGGCTATGGCAGATCGTATTTTTCGTGCACCTCTGCCCATACCTGCACTGGAGACGGCAATGGCATGATTTTAAGGGCTGGACTACCACTTCAGGACATGGAATTTACTCAATTTCATCCAACTGGGATTTATGGCGCAGGTTGCCTCATTACAGAGGGCGTCCGAGGAGAAGGCGGTTATCTCACGAACGCAAATGGTGAGCGATTCATGGAACGTTATGCGCCAAATGCAAAAGATCTTGCTTCGCGAGACGTCGTATCTCGCTCAATGACTGTAGAAATAACTGAAGGGAGAGGAGTTGGTGCAGAAGGCGACCACATATTTCTGCATCTTGAACACCTAGGATCCGATGTTATCAATGAACGACTTCCGGGAATAGCAGAGTCTGCTGAAATTTTCGCTGGCGTCGATGTTACAAAAGAGCCCATCCCCGTTCTACCGACGGTACACTACAACATGGGAGGGATCCCTACGAATATCCATGGTGAAGTAGTGACCACCAAAGACGGCAATCCTGATAGTGTGGTGCCAGGTCTAATGTCTATCGGAGAAGCAGCCTGTGTATCTGTGCACGGGGCAAATCGCTTAGGTTCAAACTCATTACTTGACTTAGTAGTCTTTGGTAGAGCTGCCGCTCAACACTGTGCGGCAACCATAAAACCCGGAGAAAAACATGCCCCTCTTGATAACGAGTCTACAGATCGCGTCCTATCCCATTTCGATGCCATGAGATATGCCGATGGCTCTGAGCCAGTGGCGAAAATTCGTCTCGACATGCAGAAAACAATGCAGAAGCACGCTGCGGTATTCAGAACTGGTGAATTAATGAACGAAGGGATTGAAAAGCTCGAGGAGATATGGGAGTCCTTCAAACACGTCAAAGTCACCGATAGGTCACTGATTTGGAATACTGACCTTGTAGAAACGTTAGAGCTCGAGAATTTACTAGGTAGTGCGATGACAAGCATTAAAGCTGCCGCCAATCGTGAAGAGAGCAGAGGAGCCCATGCTAGAGAGGATTTTCCTGACCGTGACGATGAAAACTGGATGAAGCATACCCTTACTTGGTTGGATACAGAAGGCAAGGTAAAATTCGACTACAGGCCAGTCCACATGTACACATTAACGGATGATGTAGAAGTTGTCCCACCCAAAAAACGGGTTTATTAGATTTAAAAACGGTTGATCAATCATGGCTAAATTTAGACTTCCAAAAAATTCAAAAATTGCTAAAGGGAAAACAATCGATGTGTCTGCCGGCACGAAGAATGCTAAGACATTTAAAGTCTACCGATGGGACCCAGATAGTGGAGAGAACCCTCGAACTGACTTGTATACGATCGATTTAGATAAATGCGGACCGATGGTGCTCGATGCAATAATTTATATTAAAAATGAAATTGATCCTTCACTTACTTTCCGGAGATCTTGTAGAGAAGGAATATGTGGATCCTGTGCAATGAATATTGACGGGACAAATACGTTAGCCTGCACAAAATCTATAAAGTCCGTGAAAAAAGAGATTAGTATTTACCCTTTGCCTCATATGCAAGTCCGCAAAGACCTGGTACCAGATCTTAATAATTTCTATAAGCAATATGCCTCTGTAAAACCTTGGCTGCAATCTAAAACCAAAGCCCCGGCGAAGAAAGAGCGGCTACAGAGCAAGCAAGAAAGAGCGAAGGTCGATGGCCTTTACGAATGTATACTTTGCGCATGCTGCTCAACCAGCTGCCCCAGCTATTGGTGGAACAGCGACAAATACCTTGGGCCAGCAACATTGTTACAGTCATATCGATGGTTGGTAGATAGCAGAGATGACGCGACGGATGAACGGCTAGATGAGTTAGAAGGTCCATTCAAGCTCTTTAGATGTCATACCATAATGAATTGCACAAATAGTTGTCCTAAAGGGTTAAATCCAGCCAAAGCTATATCGGAAATCAAAAAGATGATGGTGGCTCGAGGAAACTGAAATAGTGGAGCCCTCTCTGATCAATAAACTAAGGTGGCGCTGCAGAAGAGGAATGCGCGAACTGGATGTGATGCTGGTCAACTTTCTAGAGCGAGAAGACACCATATCGTCCGATGAGAGTATCAATACATTTCAATTGTTTCTGGACTCTTCGGATATGGACTTGTACAGTTGGCTCACAAGAAGGTCAATTCCTCAGGATATTCGATTTAAAAAAATCGTTGAAAAAATGTTATTCAAACCATGAGTGAAAAACATCCAACAAACCAAGCATCCGATCGTTCTGTTCTCAAAGAACTCGAGCTCAGCGCTGAGCTTCCTTGCAAAATAAAACCTCAGAATTATTCAGTCATAAAAGTCTCCGGGTCAGATGCTCCGGTGTTTCTACAAGGACAACTGACTGGCGATTGCAACGCGATTGAGCCGCAACACTCGCTTTTGATGGCTTGGTGTGCACCTAACGGACGAGTGCAAAACCTTATTCATGTTATAAGAAGCGGCGATTTATTTTTTCTCCTCATACCTAAAGAACAGATGCTCAAGATGGTCAAAAAGCTGAAAATGTTTGTGCTCAGATCTGACGTTGAAGTCGCCGACTTGTCTACTGATTATGAATTATTTCTAACCCTTAACTCTAATCAATCTGACACCTCTTTCGCAACAATAGGAAGACAGGATAGTCGATGTTGGTGGATAGTGCCAAACGGGAAGGCCACAGAGGTTTGGGAGAGAATTGCAGCACAGCAAGTCAATGAGGACGTCATCGAGTTTCACTCAATAGTGCATAGGATCCCCTATCTGACAGAAGAATTAACTAATACATTTCTACCTCAAGAAATTGGTTTAGAAGAGTTAAAAGGCCTTAGTTTCAGCAAAGGCTGCTACCCTGGCCAAGAAATAATCGCTCGTGTAAAATACCGAGGGAAAGTTAAGCGAGAACTCGTCAACATTTATGTTGTTGCTACTGAGGAAATTCCTTCAGCTGCCCAATTATTAGGCAAATCTGACACGTCCGTGGGCCTTGTCTTAAGATCAGTCACAACCGGCAAAGGGACTCATCAAATTCTCGCAGTTCTAAACTGCGGAATCGACTACGTTGTTCTACCAAGTATGCCTGACGCGGTGTTAGAGATGACACCTATGCATATTTAAAATTGAAAGTACAAGAGCGACCTAAGGTCACGAAAAGTGTCCGTATTAGTTCATTCCAACCCGCTGCAATTCTAAAAAATCCACACCTGCAAACAATTTGGGCTGCGAAAGTGCGTCGACCAGCACAACTTAATACTTATAGTGAGCAGATAGAGCTTCCTGACGGTGATTTTTTAGATCTGGAATGGTCGCCAAAAAACCGCAAAGGACCGATACTTTTACTCCATGGTCTTGAGGGTGGCATCGGCTCAAACTACGTCCAAGGCATAATGAAAGCTCTCGATAAAGAAGGCTATCAATCTGTCTTATTACAATTTCGTGGATGTTCCGGAAAGCCGAATAGGTTATCGAGAAGTTACCATGCAGGAGAAACTGGAGATCTTTCTTACATAGCCACTGTGTTGCGCGACCGTTTAAAGAAAAATCTGACAGCTATTGTTGGATTCTCTTTAGGCGCTAACGTTATGCTGAAGTGGCTAGGAGAGTCGAACAGAGAACATATCTGCAATACGGCTATTGCTGTGTCGCCTCCTTTTGATTTATCTGCAAGTGCCAATTTCCTGAGTACCGGCTTCTCACAAATCTATCAACATAGTCTAGTCGCCGCTATGAAAAAAAAATATCAGGAGAAATTCTTGGGTCAACCCCGCTCTCTGTCCGATAAATGTTTAAGTAAATTAACTTCTTTTAGAGACTTCGACAACTTAGTCACCGCTCCTTTACATGGTTTCGAAGGGGTAGAAGAATACTATGCTCAATCTAGCTGCCGCCAGTATTTGAAAGACAACCTGACTTCTACTCTGATACTCCATTCAAAGGATGATCCTTTCCTACCAATTTCGGCTATTCCAGAAGCACCTGAGCTCGGACCAAAGACGACTATGGAATTATCTGAAAACGGTGGACATATTGGCTTTATATCGAGAGGCAAAAATGGGAGCTTGGCTTACTGGCTAGAATCCAGAATACTTTCTCATTTATCCATCTTCAACTAAAATTACATTTTAAAAAAGTACAAACATGCTTTTACGAATTCTCTTCAAAAAATATGCAGCCTTCACAGTTGCTTTTTTGTGTGTTGCTTTACTTTTATTCGGCTACTATCTGGAATTTTATCACCAGCTCAATCCATGCCCTTTATGTATTTTTCAAAGATTATGTTACGCAATTATTTTCCTAATATATATATTCTATATGTTAGGCAAAACCTCTCCACTAGCAAAACCACTACTTTCAATAGCATCGTTTATTTTTGCCGGAATTGGATGTGTTCTTGCTGGCCGTCAGACGTGGCTGCAGCACCTTCCCACAGATAAAGTCCCAGAATGTGGGCCAGGCTTAGAGTACCTTTTAGAAGTGTACCCTTTGTTTGATGTCTTAAAAACAGTACTCAAGGGATCTGGAGATTGCGCGGAAACACAATGGGTTTTCCTGAACCTCTCTATTGCGGAGTGGTCTCTCTTTTCATTTTCGTTGATTGCAATATGCCACTTACTTCTCCTGATTCAAGAAAAAAAAGTACTCAAATATGAAAGGCTATGAGCGGGGGAAATTCGGAGGGACTTGCCCACCCATACCTCGCATTAAATTTTTCATCCCACCTTTTTTAGACATTTTCTTCATCATCTTCTGCATTTGATCGAATTGTTTCAGAAGCCTATTAACATCAGGGATTAACGTTCCCGATCCGGCAGCAATCCGCTTTTTTCTTGAGCCTTTGATAAGCGCTGGAAACTGCCTCTCTTTCGCAGTCATTGAATCAATAATTGCTGCAAGTTTAACCATTGCCCCATCATTTACCTGATCTTGGACGGCGCTATCAACGCTCCCCATACCAGGCAACTTCCCTAACAACGCCTTTACGCCTCCCATTTTACCCATTTGATCAAGTTGGTCACGAAAATCCTGCAAGTCAAACCCAGAACCCGATTGGATTTTTTTAGCAACTACAGCGGCCTTCTCTTTATCGACTTTTTCTTCAGCTTCCTCAATTAGAGACAATACGTCTCCCATTCCAAGAATACGAGACGCGATCCTATCAGGATGGAAACTTTCAAGACCGTCCATTTTTTCTCCGGAGCCAAGAAATTTAATAGGCTTTCCAGTGACCTTCCTCACCGACAAAGCCGCTCCTCCGCGAGAATCTCCGTCTGTTTTTGTAAGGATAATTCCTGTTAA
Source organism: Pseudomonadota bacterium (assembly GCA_018668255.1). Classification (GTDB taxonomy): domain Bacteria; phylum Pseudomonadota; class Gammaproteobacteria; genus UBA4457. The sequence continues at coordinate 12,604 of JABISZ010000085.1, forward strand.
CGGTAAAGCGTCATTAAAGGATTTAGCAGTCATTACCGCGTCTTGTCCCATCATACTGTCGACAATAAACAATGTTTCATGCGGCGATAAAGCTTCATGTAGTCCCGATATTTCAGCCATCATTGCTGCATCAACGGTAAGCCGACCTGCAGTATCAACAATTAGGACATCATCATGTGCCCGTCGCGATGCTTCGTAAGCCCTGCGCGCAATATCAATAGGGAGATCTGCGCTAGTAGACGGATAGTAGTTCGCTGCAACCTGAGATGACAACACACGTAGCTGTTCTATTGCTGCGGGCCGGTAGGTATCACAACTAACTACACCTACTTTCTTTTTTTTCTTATCTACCAACCATTTAGAAAGCTTTGCTACAGTTGTCGTCTTACCTGCTCCTTGAAGACCGACCACAAGAATGACGACAGGGGCTTGTGCAGACAAATCAAGCCCACTACTCTCCTCCCCCATAAGCTCCGTAAGTTGATCACGGACAATCTTAATCAACGCCTGACCAGGAGTTAAAGACCCGGTCACTGCAGTACCTTCAGCGGTTACAGACAGCTTGTCTATAAACTCTTTCACCACATCCAAGCCAACATCTGCCTCTAGCAGCGCTACGCGAACGTCTCTTAAAGAATCAGCAATATTTTCGGGTGTTAACCTCCCTCGTCCTTGTAAATTGCGCACAATGGCCGAAAAACGCCCCGTTAACGATTCAAATCCCATAGTTTTTTATGCCCTAATTAATAGCCTTAATCATCGAGTAGCTAGATACTTCATTAAACAGCTTAATTATGGCATTATCTCAGATCAAATGGCTCAACAACAAATCTTATGCTAACTATTACGGTAACCGTCATCACGGTGACGCTATATCTCGGTACGCTTTACAAATTCCTAGTGTCTAAGAGTTTAAATTCGACGTGGTCAGTGAATAATTCCGCTTTCATCTTCCTCTGCCTTGCACTCGCTGCTCATGGTGTATGCCTTTTTCTAGGGATGTTTGATGGGGCCGGCACAAACCTAGGAATCTTCAACATAGCGTCTCTTGTCGGATGGATAATTATGTTGCTTGCATCTTTGATTATGTTCATTAAACCAATTGCCAATCTGACTATAATTTTACTACCAGTGTCTGGTGTCATGCTCGCACTGCCATCATTTTTAGGAGATCGGAACTTCATTCCTCGTTCTGGCGACATGGCACTTCACATTGGCATATCGCTAGTCGCATATAGTTTACTAGCCATAGCGGCCCTACAGGCTTTATACCTCTGGACTGCCCGCCGACGAATAAAAGCACACCGGTCAATTTTAACTTTTTTCCCGCCGCTACCAGAAATGGAAAAAACATTATTTCAAATTACAAGCGTAGCTTTTGTATTGCTCAGCGTCGGGCTTGCTGTCGGCGCAGCACATGTAGAAAACATAGTAGAGCAACACCTGGCTCATAAAATATTTTTCTCAATCCTTGCATGGGTTATTTTCGCTGTTTTGCTAGTTGGACGATATTTAAAAAACTGGCAAGGAGATCGAGCAATCACTTATGTGGTTTCAGGCTTCAGTGTATTGGCTATAGGTTTTTTTGGTTCCAAGTTTATCTTAGAGCTTGTTATTTAACGGTCATCACATAATGATTGAATTATCTACTTTAGTACTTACTATAATTTTGGCATGTCTCATCGTTGCCTCGGCTTATTTCTCAAGCTCGGAGACCGCTATGATGTCTCTAAATCGCTACCGGCTAAAGCACCTTTCTGATAGAAAATATAAAGGGGCTCAAAGAGTTCAAAACCTACTAGCCAGACCCGATAGGCTTATTGGGCTAATCCTACTAGGCAACAATTTTGTAAATATACTCGCGGCTATGATCGTAACGATCCTTGCCGAAAGATATCTAGGGATGCATGGGCTTCTAATCTCGTCGTTAATGCTAACAGCTATTATTCTCGTGTTCGCCGAGGTCATACCAAAAACAGTAGCAGCGATTTACCCTGAACGTGTTGCCTTTCCGTCATCTGTACTGCTCAGAATGTTAATGTTTATCTTCTATCCTTTAGTTTGGGTTCTGAATAAGATCTCAAATGGAATCCTTGCAATCTTTGGACTAACAAATATAAAGCGGTCAGAAGACCCTTTAAGTCGAGAAGAACTCAGAACAATTGTGAAAGAGACTGGGGGTGTGATACCTCATCGCCACAGACAAATGCTATTTGGGATCTTAGATCTTGAGAATGCGTCTGTTGAAGACATAATGATACCTAGAACTGAAATGCACGGTATTAATTTAGAAGATGAGTGGTCAGACATCAGAGAGCAAATTATGAATAGTCGGCATACATATCTCCCTTGCTATTCAGGTTCCCTGGCTGAAATAAACGGAATCCTTCATGTTCGAAAGACTACTAAATACTTAGGCTCGGGAAATTTCACCTTAGAACAACTAACTAGCGTATTGGCTCCGCCGTACTTTATTCCAAACCAAACCGATCTTTATTCTCAACTATTACATTTTCAAACAGAAAAAGAACACATTGCTTTCGTAGTAGATGAATACGGAGACATAGAAGGTTTAGTTACGCTGGATGACATCTTGGAAGAAATAATCGGAGAATTCACAACAGATCCTCAGAAACACGAAAAAGATGTTACCCCTTTGGGTAACGGAATGTTTATGGTTGATGGTAGCGCGAACATCAGAGAAATAAATAGGGCATACCATTTCGAGTTACCAGAAGATGGACCAAAGACGCTTAACGGCTTCATCCTAGAAACGCTGGAAGACATTCCGACAATAGGCACTGCTTTTCGAACTGGCTCAATAACTATAGAGATATTACAAACTCGAGAAAGATCAGTCAAAAGTGCTCGATTAACGCTCAAGAAAGCAAAAACTGTAACTTAAGTTTACGCCGAAACTTACAAAACTAAAAAAGTGTTATTCCCTCATTGTTCAGTTCTAGAGATCACTTTCAAAGCATCTTCGACCCGAGAAACTGCCCTCACTTTCATACCTTGAGGTAGAAGCTTAGGCACGTTCCCAATAGGAACTACAGCAAACTTAAATCCATGTTTGGCTGCTTCTTTCAGGCGTTCAGCACCCCCACTAACTGGTCGAATCTCCCCAGCCAAGCCAATTTCCCCAAAAGTAATCATATCGTTAGGAAGCGCCTTATCTCTAAGACTAGACACCACTGCCATAGCAATTGCTAGGTCAGCTCCGGTTTCCCCTACACGAATACCTCCTACTATATTCGCAAAAACGTCACTAGAGCCTGTCGAGATCCCACAATGCCTATTCAGGACAGCTAACAACATACTGAGTCTATTTTGATCCAAGCCAACGGTAACTCTGCGTGGATTCATCAACTGGCTTTCATTTAGCAGTGCTTGTACCTCAACCAACATGGGTCTTGTGCCCTCTCGTGTGACCATTATCACACTTCCCGGAACTGCTTTTTCATGACGTGACAACAATATAGCACTAGGATTAGCTACTTGACGAAGACCTTGATCGGTCATTGCAAAAACTCCAAGCTCGTTTACTGCGCCAAAGCGATTTTTTATCGCTCGTATCATTCTATAAAGTCCGTCTGGATCACCTTCAAAATATAATGTAACGTCGACCATATGTTCTAGAACGCGAGGACCAGCAATAGCTCCGTCCTTTGTTACATGACCAACTAGGTATATTGCTATTCCGGTGCTTTTCGCGAACCCCACCAGCCGACTAGCGCATTCCCTTACCTGGCCAACACTGCCCGGAGTAGACTGCAAATCCTCCGTGTACATTGTTTGTATTGAGTCAACAACCAAAATCGAAGGCTTAGTCTTGTTAGCTTCTCCTATCACAATGTCAACATTTGTCTCAGTCAAGACATTCAATTGAGACAATGGCAAACCAAGCCTACGAGCTCTTATAGCTAGTTGGGAAGCAGACTCTTCCCCACTCACATACACAGAATTAAAATTTCCACCCTCCGCTGTCGCAACCATGCTCTGCAGCAATAACGTAGTTTTCCCGATACCTGGATCACCACCTAGTAATACAACAGAACCAGGAACAAGACCTCCACCTAAAACTCTATCTAATTCAGATAGTCCTGTTTTTAATCTGGCTTGCGCCTCTACGTCTACAGCGGCTAAGGTAACAATACTGGATTTTGCTAGATCATTTGATTTAAATCGACGACGGACATCCTTGTTCTCAATGTTTTCCACAACAGTGTTCCATTCATCGCACTCAGCACAGTGCCCTGTCCATTTAGTATAGACCGCACTGCATGCTTGGCAGGTAAACGAGGTTTTCTGTTTTATGATCCTACTTCCTCATAACGGGCGCGCATTCGTGCCCGACACAACAACTCATACGGAATAGTACCTGATGCTCTTGCGACCTCTTCTATCGGGAGTTCTCCTCCCCACAAAACAACCTCATCGCCAAACTTAGCTTCAGCTGAATCTGGCAGCTGAACAGTCATCATATCCATCGAGCATTCCCCAATGACTTGCGTCTTGACATTGTTAACAAGCACAGGAGTTCCCGTATTGGCGCTTCTCGGGTAGCCATCCCCGTAGCCATAAGCGACTACTCCTACTTTCATATCATAAGGACAAACATAGCTACCACCATATCCGACAGTCCTACCGGCTTTAACATCGCGCACACTAATTAGCCTTGATTTAAGCGTCATTACTGGAAGTAAACCCAGTGATCGAGCAGTTTCCCCATATAACGGCGAGACACCATATAGCATTAGACCCGGTCTTACCCAGTGCCGCTGAGCATTCGTGTATGTTAACAACGCAGATGAATTAGCAAGACTTTGCTCTTCCTGAAAGCCGGAGATCGCTGTATCAAAAGTAGTCAACTGACTTCCAACAGTTGCATCTCCTCTTACCTGAGAATTAGCAAAGTGCGTCATGAAGATAATTGAGCTAGAGGTACCACTCAACCTGTGATGAGCGTGAGCGACAGCGTCGACATCAAACCCCAAGCGGTTCATTCCAGTATTGATTTTCATCCATACGGGTAGAATGGCTCTGGCATGTTCCAGCATACTTATCTGTTCAGACGAATGGATAACAACATCCAAATCTAGTCTGTCAATAATCGCTATTTCGCCGAACTCAAAAGGACCTTCTAACAAAACGATCCGGTGCCGACACCCCGCTTCTCGAAGGGTAACGGCCTCATCCAAAGAAGCTACCGCAAAGGCATCGGCTTCGTTAAAAATTCTGGCCATACGTAGAAGTCCATGCCCATAGGCATCAGCTTTTATCACCGCAAGTATCTTAGACTGCGGGCAGTGGAGACGGGTCGTCTCTAAATTCTTTTTTGCGGCATGGCCATCAATAATCACCTTGGCCGGTCTAGTCACTCATTCGCCTCGTACCCACCATGTGCTAAATTTTCAAAAAGTGTGTATTGACCGAGAAAACGAAGTTTACGCATTCCAATTGGTCCATTGCGCTGCTTGCTTATAATAATTTCAGCAAGACCTTTATCCACGCTTTCATCGTCGTAGACTTCATCTCGATAAATAAACATTATTACATCCGCATCCTGCTCAATTGCACCAGACTCGCGTAGATCTGACATCACAGGCCGTTTGTCGGTCCTTTGCTCAAGACTTCTATTTAGCTGTGAAAGCGCGACAACGGGTGCCTCGAGCTCCTTAGCCAAAGCCTTTAAAGAGCGAGAGATCTCAGAGATTTCGGTTGCACGATTCTCTTTTGTTCCTGAGACCTGCATTAATTGAAGGTAATCAATAACCACTAATCCGAGCCCTTTTTGTTCTCGCGCTAATCGCCGACAGCGAGCTCTAAGATCTCCAGGACTTAACGCAGGAGTATCATCAATAAAAATTTTAGCGTCATTTAACATGGCACAGGCACTTGCTAGTCTCGGCCAATCATCATCGCCAAGCTTTCCAATTCGCAACTTACTCTGGTCAATACGACCAAGAGAAGAAAGCATACGGGTAACTAACTGCTCGCCTGGCATCTCCATACTGAAAACTGCGACCGGAAGCGCATCCTTAAGAGCCGCATGTTGAGCAATATTGAGTGCAAACGCCGTTTTACCCATGGACGGACGACCCGCTATGATAACTAAGTCTGATTTTTGCAGTCCCGAAGTCAGAGTATCTAAATCATAGAACCCTGTCGAAACTCCAGTAATAGGGTTATCTTTCTTGAATAATTCATCTATCCGATCTATCGCCGAACTAATTAGGTCGCTAACAGGCTGAAAGCCTTTACGACTTCTGGACTCTCGTTCGGCTATAGAGAATACGAGGCTTTCTGCTGTATCAAGCAACTCATCTGAAGTCCGCCCTTCTGTGCGAAAAGCGCTTTCGGTTATTTTCGCACCCGCAGATATGAGATCACGAAGGATAGAACGCTGCCGGACGATATCAGCATATGAAGCAATATTGGCGGCACTGGGAGTGTTCTCCGCAAGCTGGGCTAAATAACCCATGCCTCCTATGTCATCTAGCTTTTCATTAGAGTCGAGCCACTCCGCAACCGTAACTATGTCGTAAGGCTTAGAGCTATTAGCCAGCCCCTGAATAGCATCGTAAATCAAGCCGTGGTCTCGTCTGTAAAAATCCTCAGAACGAATACGCTCGGTCACATTGATAAATGCTTCGTTATCTAAGAATAATCCTCCTAGCACCGCTTGCTCAGCTTCCATAGAATGAGGTGGTACTTTTAAGAGTGCGGTCTCCGCATCAAACTCAACTAGCTGAGAATCTTCACTTTTCATCAGACCTCCGACGAGAACAACCAAGTTTCAAGGAGGGTTGATACGGTCCCCGCCGGTTAACCAGCGGCGGTTTAGCTCGTCGTTTCACCAGCATCTTGGGCAATAGTAACCTTAATGTTTCCGCTCACGTCTGTATTTAGATAGACCTCCACTGAGAACTCTCCGAGCTCTCGCAGAGGGCCATCATGCAGTCTAATTTCACTTTTAGCTACTTCAACACCAGATGCTACAACTGCAGCCGAGATCTCAGAGGCACCTACAGAGCCAAAAAGTTTACCTTCGGGCCCAGCATTGGCAAAAATCGATACTTCTACGCTATCTACTTCAATTTTCCGTGCTTCAGCTGCCGATAAGATCTCAGCTTGTGCTAGTTCCAAACCAGCGCGCCTTTCTTCAAATTTAGCGACATTATCATCTGTAGCAGGTACCGCTTTATTGCTAGGAATAAGGTAGTTCCGACCATAGCCAGCCTTGACACTTACGGTATCTCCTAGATTACCTAACCTATGCATTTTCTCTAATAGAATGACGTCCATACTTTCTCTGTTCCTTTTGATAGACTTCGCAACCCTAGTTTTCTCTAAAGTAGCCTCTTATTAACTTATCTCGGCATAAACCCACTGTTGTTGATGCTGACTGATTCAATACCTCTATGATAACTCTTTTTCAATCCTTAGCGCGACGAAAATCAGCGAACTCGTCGGCAACCCCAGTAGTTGCTAGAATTAACCCAGAAAGCTGTGGTAATAATAACACTAAAGAGTAGAAAGCTATCATCCACCCTCTAGCCAACCCAATGCTTCGTGCCCGAAAATGCACCACCGAGAGTCCTTGAAAGGCAAACAACAACGTAAAAATTATGAAAATATCTATTATTAGGCCTGATTGCGATCCTATCAGAGCCTGAGAAACAACTAAAACCCCAACTAAAGCTACTGTATAAATCGAGATTCGTGGCATCTTGATTTTTTTAAACTCATCACCAAAGCCTCCAAGGTTGAACAGTTCGGATTGCCACCAACGAGCTAGCAAAATAGTAGCTGAATAAAAAGCAAACAGCATAGCTACAGATACGTGATGCATCTGATTGGCTATTGATTGGATTGTAGAGTCTTGTATCCCGATCTCTTGATTATTGTAGAGCTGCGTCAAGATGGGTGATATCTGAGTGTACCAAAATTGTTGCGTGTCACCTACTATAAAGCGAAACGCGCCCGCGTAGATGGCAACGATTATCGCCACAACCACGAGTGCACTTGCTTGACTCTCGCTTCTCCTCAGTACATATCCCAGAATAAGCGCAGGGAACCACAAGACACCGCACAAATACAAAAAATCTAAGTGACCCTCAACCAACTGGAGGACAAGTAAATCTAACAGTACTACTACCAGTGTCGAAAAAGCAATCAGCCGGAAGCCAACTCGAGCTCCTTCTCTCAGTGTGACAAATGACACACTAGCAGCGCTTATTACACCTAGGACGCTAAGGAAAATGGAGCATATGAGGGTGACACCGGTGACAGCAATAGCCCACCGAAAGTCTCGCATCAACAACCGTGCTAAGAATCGCACGACAGACCTCTCTAACCTTTATGTGCGTCGCAGAAGGGAATCAATGCGAGGTAACGAGCATGTTTGATAGCTGTGGATAACTGACGTTGGAAATGTACCTTAGTACCCGAAATCCTACTTGGGACAATTTTTCCATTCTCAGTCAATGACCCACGGAGAGTCGCCAGATCTTTGTAGTCAATTGACGTGAACCCTTCGGCTGTGAACTTGCAAAACCTTCGTCTTCTAACAAACTTAGCCATTATTTTTCCACCTCTGCGTCGTCTTCTGGAGCAGCGTCTACTGCTACTGGTATTTCTGCCGCAGCTTCTACTACTGCAGGTGTTTCTGCCGCAGCTTCTACTGCTGCAGGTGTTTCTGCCGCAGCTTCTACTGCTGCAGGTGTTTCTGGTCGCTTATTCTCGCCCGTATAGGAATCAGTTCGCCTTGCTCTTTGAGTCTCCCTATCAGACTGCTCTTCCTTTGCCTGAGCTATAGGTGATGGGTCAGTAATAGCATCCCTTCGACTCAGAACTAAATCACGCAGAACAGCATCATTAAACTTAAATAGAGTTTTCAACTCTTCTAGTGATGCCCCGTCACATTCTATGTTCATCAACACGTAGTGTGCTTTATGAATTTTGTTGATAGGGTAAGCAAGTTGTCGCCGGCCCCAGTCTTCTAGGCGGTGAACTTTGCCGCCCTTCTCTTCTACAACGCCTCGGTAGCGGGCTGTCATTGCGGGGACTTGTTCACTCTGATCTGGGTGAACGAGAAAAACTACTTCGTAATGTCTCATAACTTCTCCTTACGGTTTTAGCTTCCCGAGCATAGGACAGTCGGTGAAGCAAGGATTAAATGTTCTTCATGGAACAGTGTAATGATATGAGAAAGCGCGAACATAAGCAAAACTTGTCTCTAAACAGTGAAGATCTTCTTTTCTCAGGAATTGCCCCACTTCGTGATCTGCTATACCATTTGTGTGGTACACAAATTCGATTGTTTTCTTTGGGTATTTAAATAACTTGGCTCGCGGCGTAAGTGCCAACTGTAGTCACAATGAGTAAAGCTAACGGCAAAATGGGAAAGAGCTTTTGATTTTGTATCTATCCACGTGTTTCTTGCTTAAGACTGTTGTCTTTTTATCTCAAACAGAAAGATCGAAGTTGCCGCAGAAACATTCAGACTACCTAAAGCTCCATGCATAGGTATAGACGCAAGATAATCACATCTTTCTTTGGTAAGGCGTCTTAAGCCGCTTCCTTCATTGCCCATGACAATGGCAGTCGGTCCTGAGAAATCGAGACTATAGAGAGGCGCAGCATCGTCCGAGCAGGCGCCCGTGACCCAAATGCCAGCTTTTTGAACTTTCACAATCGCCGATGACAGGTTCGACACCGGTACAAGTGGAACCGTATCAATTGCACCACTTGCCGCTTTGGCTAAAACACTGCCAAGTCTAGCACTGTTGTCTTTTGGATAAATAACGCCATCAACACCAGCTCCATCCGCAATCCGCAAACAAGCACCAAAATTTCTAGGGTCTTGGATGCTGTCTAAAATAAGGATTAGAGCTGTCTCAGTTTTTGTATTGCACCTATCAAGTAACTCCTCGATTGAAACTGTCGCAGGCAGCCTACGCTTGAGGACAATACCTTGATGATGGTCGTCACCGTACATTTTGTCTAAATTACTGGCCGAAGCACTCTGTACCTTAAGTCCCAGATTAGACAAAAGCACTCTAATCTCTTCTACCGCCGGGGAGTTAATGTCTCGCTTTATCCACACCTCCAGGCAATCCGCGGAGGCTTTGGAAAGAGCCGTTTTTACAGCGTGGAAACCACCGATAAAAATGTTATTTTCTGCCATCTCGACCTTTTCGTGTTTTCTTTTTTCTAGGACTTCTCTTTTTCCGGGGCGCCTCGCCCGCCATAGAGAAGTCGATTTTCCTTTCGTCCAAACTAACCCTAGCTACTTTTATTTGCACAGCTTGGCCGATTGAAAAAACCCTTCCACTAGATCGGCCCCGGAGCACGTGTGCAGTGGAGTCAAACACATAGTAATCGCTAGGTAATTCACTGATATGGACAAGTCCTTCGATAAAGGTTTCGCCCACTTCCACAAACATCCCGAAATCCGTAATAGCGCTGACCACACCATCAAAAACGTCACCGACTCTGTCCATCATATACTCACACTTCAACCAGGCAACAACATCCCGACTTGCAGTTTCAGCACGTCTTTCATTGGTCGAGCAATCTGTCGCTAAACTAGCAGTTACACTGAAGGCTGAGCTATCCGACGGAGTACTCCGTAAAAGGATAGATTTGATTGCACGATGCACTACCAAATCTGGATACCGGCGGATCGGCGATGTGAAGTGTGAATAAGACTTAAGTCCTAATCCAAAATGCCCACTGTTTTCTGTGCTATATACCGCAAGTTGCAAACTCCTAAGTATCATGATCTCAATAATCCGACGATCATCGCGCTCGCGTCCCAAATGTAAAACTTTCGCGAAATCCGCTGACTCAACTGTCGCTGCTCTAGAAAAATCTATCCCTAACGTCCCTAGCAGAGTAGATAAATTATCCAATTTCTCGTCTGATGGGAGGTCATGAACGCGGAACATGCCAGGTGAATTATTACGCAGTAGAAATTCTGCGGCAGCTATATTAGCAGCGACCATGCACTCTTCAATAACCTTATGTGCATCGACTCTCGCTACAGCATTTATACTTTCTATTTTACGGTATTCATCGAAAATAAATTGAGGCTCTCTGGATTCGATCTCCAGTGCCCCTCTTTTTAAACGTACCTTCTTAAAAGTATCATATAGCCTATATAGTTCATTTAAATTCTCGGCGACCGCCACTGTAATAGAGCCCAATGCAGAAGAGTCTCCATCAACCCATGCTTGTACTTCTTCATAAATGAGTCGAGCGTGTGAACAAATGACTGCTTCGTAGAACTCCGAACGACCAATGCTACCATCAGCAGTAATATGAAGCTCAGCTACCAAAACAGCACGATCAACCGAAGGCATTAATGAGCAGATCCCGTTCGATAGCTCCTCTGGAAGCATTGGGATTACTTGACTGGGGAAATAAACTGACGTTCCTCGCGCAAGGGCCTCTGAATCAAGAGCGCTCCCAGGCCTGACATAGTGTGAAACATCTGCAATCGCTACATATAAAACTTGCTCTCCGTTTACATGCATAGCACAGACAGCATCATCGAAATCTCGGGCGTCGGCTCCATCAATCGTAACAAATGGAAGCGATCTCAAATCTTTACGCTGCTTAAATTGTCCGGCCTTGAAAGCTTCGGCGATAGCAGAAGCTTCTCCCAAAACGCTCTCGGACCACTTATGAGGGAGATCGTGGTTCCTCAAAGCTATCTGTATTTCCATCCCAGGGGCCATAAGATCCCCCAAAAGCTCAACGATGACACCGGAAGCTTTAGAGTTTTTTGAAGGCCCCTGTATTACTTTTAGAACAGCAACATCACCATCTTTTAACTTAAACCCGTTTTTATCAGAGATTATTATGCTCTGATTAAGTCTAGGATCATCAGGGATGATAAAAGCTCCACCTTTCTCCTCTGAATAACGGCCGACAATCTCACTATGGGCCCGATCTAACACCTCCACCAAATCACAAGAAGGCTTCCCTGCTCTTGAATTTTTCGCAACTTTAACAAGAACTTTATCGCCGTGAAATACTCGTCGCGCATCTCTAATACCCAAGTAAAAGTCTTTCCCTCCGGCGTCAGGTCGAACAAAAGCATATCCATCTCGATGCGACAATACAGAACCCGAAACAAGATCTGTGTTCTCTCTAATTACATACTTACCGCTATCGGCTTTTGACAACTGTCCATCGCGCAGCATCGCTTCGAGTCTTAGCTTTAGAGCATCAGTCGCACGCCCCCGTCTTACATTCAGCATTTTTGCTAACGCACCGCTGCCCACAGCGGTTCCGGCATCAGTCAACGCTGCACGTATGTCCAACCTCGATGGCAGATCTTCAATAAATTCGTTATTTTTTCTTGGCTTTTTACTATTGATTGAAAAAATTCCTTAGTGTGCTCAATCAAAATATATTTGACTCGCTAGCATTGAGTAGTTAGATTGCGTCTACTTCATCATGCCGAAGTGGCGGAATTGGTAGACGCGCTGGCTTCAGGTGCCAGTGGGGGCAACCCCGTGGAGGTTCAAGTCCTCTCTTCGGCACCAGATGATTTAATTGAGTATATACCTAACTCTTATCTGGCGCGTAACAATAGAAGCAACTAGCCTACCTGTGAATCCCACAAACCCTGAGCTTGCTCCCAGCCAACTACGGCCCGAGGGCTACTGTCTTCGTTGATAAACTGCAGAGGACCGAGAAAGGTCATATAAAATTGACTGTCAATGGGAAAGTACGTCTGGTCATGACGGGCACCACAAGACTCGTAGCCATAACCTAATTCCAGAGCAGTTGCACCCCCTTCTCCATCGCCACCTCGTACTTCCATTTTACCTTTGATCAGTAAGTACTCGCCTGGACCGACATGAATATGGCTATCAAAGGAAGAACCCTTCGGACAATCAAAGATCGCTGTCCAAGCGCCCATCTCAGGAGAAGTGTGAAGTAATTTCCAGTTGATGCCCCCTTTTGAAAAGGCCTCTGGGAACGGCTGCCACTCTAACTCATTGATTTGAACATAATCTTGCTCTACTTTAGCTTTCATAGTTTCCCCTCTAAATTAATAGGCTAATAGATAAACAATAAATTAACACTTCCCATGTGAAGATGCGATAAAATTTATCGCAAGGATAGTTACTTATGCAGGTCGAATGATACGTCCCAGCTTGGCAAAAGGAATACACTACATGGCTTCTCGAACCCTACTTTGGAACTTACTCACATATGCTTAAAATATTAGCCGTCGAAGATAAAAAACAACTCTCTGATTTTGTGAAAGTACCCTGGTATATCTACCAATCTGACAAAAACTGGGTACCGCCACTACTCCTAGAACGCAAACAGGCCTTATCACCGAGCCAAGGAATATTTAAGCACCTTATTTGGAAAGGTTGGGTGGCTTACGAAAACCAAACCCCGGTGGGTCGGATCAGTGCCCAAGTCGATCAAGCACATCTCGAGCAATACAATGACCACACAGGATTTTTTGGTAACTTTGAATGTATCGACGATATTAAGGTTGCAATGGAATTATTTCGGGTAGCTGAAAATTGGTTAAAAGAACAAGGAATGAACTCGGTACGCGGGCCTTTTAGCCTCAACATCAACCAAGAAGTGGGCTTGCTTGTTGAAGGTTTCGACACCCCTCCTTACTTCATGATGACTCATGCACCAAAATATTATGGGAAACTCATAGAACAGCTCAGCTACAAGAAATCGATGGATATGTTTGCATTCCTCATAAATACGAACTTTGAGCCACCGAGTTTTATGACCAAACTGCTAGCTAAGCTAGATGGGAAAGTGGCGTTAAGAGCAATTGATAGGAAAAATGCGAATGGAGATCTTGAGGTGATTAGGGAGATTTTCAATGACGCTTGGTCAGAAAATTGGGGCTTTGTTCCTTTTGATAAAGAAGAATTCTTGGCGATCGGTAAAGAGATGCTAATGTTGGTGCCAGCAGACTTCATACAGATAGCCGAAATTGATCGAGAGCCCGTAGCGTTTCTTGTCCTTCTACCTAATTTAAATGAAGCGATCGCTGATCTTAATGGTCGGTTATGGCCGACCGGATTGTTTAAATTGATACGAAGACTGAAGTTCGGGTACCCAAGTACTGGTCGTATACCTCTGATGGGCGTGCGTCGTAGGTTTCACAACACTCGGCTCGGGCCTGGGCTCGCTCTTTCGGTAATAGATGCAGTGCGCCCGCACGCAGTCAACAAGGGAATCACAAGTGTGGAAATGTCATGGGTTTTAGAAAATAACGAAGGAATGAAAACAATTGTTGATATCCTAGGCGGATACCAATCCAAGCGCTACCGTGTATATGATAAAAAATTAGACGGTAGTTGAAAACAAACTAACAGAATACAAAGGACAGATGAATGCATGCCATTATTCTTGCTGGAGATAGGCCAGGCGGAAGTCCACTAGCCAAATCTAATAATGTCTCAAGTGGCATATTCGTTAAAGTTAATGGTGTCACATGCATCAACCGAGTTTTAACAGCAATCCATAACAGCCGCTTAATAACTACTGCGTCGATTGTTGGGCCATCGAAAGAGAGCTTTTTAGGCGAGTCCTCATTAAGCGGTTTAATAGATAATTATGGCTTTGACTGGCTAAGCCCCGACAAAGGTCCTGCAGCTAGCGCAGCCAAGGCTTTAAGGCATGTGAATATCTTGCCCGCTTTACTAACAACGGCTGACCATGCATTACTTACACCTGAGATTATTGATGACTTTTGTAAGTCCGCGAAGACTGTTCAGGCCGATCTTGTGGTCGGCCTAGCGCTTCATACAGACGTCATAAAAGCATTCCCTCAGACCAAACGCACCCTGTTACGATTTGCAGACGGAATATACTGTGGATGTAATTTATTTTTACTTAACACTACAGAAAGTCAGTCTGTTTTAAGCTTCTGGAAAGCGCTCGAAGCCGATCGAAAAAAACCATGGCGGATAGTCATGAAACTCGGTCCTAAACTGTTACTGAAATATCTTTTTAGGCTGCTGACAATTGACGAACTATTTGAAAAACTTTCGAGTTGCTCAGGAGCTCGGGTCAGGTACGTATCAGTTTCAAATCCCATCGCCGCTATCGATGTTGACTCTGAAGGCGACCTAAAGTTAGCTAATGAGATCTGCTCAAATGATTGAACAGGAAAAACAGCAAAGCCTAAAGCGCCGAATCACACATATGCTCGGGAAGAAATTTCTTAGAGTAATTGCGAGATTACAGTCAAGACACTCTCTTTTGCCCAATGACCCCATCCTTCCAAACAGTTGCTTTACCTGGGTGCCCATGATGGAGAAATCTTATCCTGACATCCGCGAAGAATTCGAAAAGGTGTGGCTGCACCCTGAAAGTATTCCTGCCTTTCATCAGCTCTCGCCCGATCAGTCTAGAATATCTAAAGCTGACAACTGGAAAACGTACCCTTTTTTTGTTTTCGGGCGCCCAATTACACAAAACTGTATTCAATGTCCAAAAACTTCTACTCTTTTAAAAAAAATACCTGGTATACAAAATGCTTGGTTTTCAATTCTTGCTCCTAACTATCATATCCCCCCTCATCGGGGACCGACTAAGGCTTTGGTAAGATGTCACTTAGGTATAAAGGTGCCTAACGATAATGCAAGTTGCTGGTTACGTGTCGACAAATTAATTTACAACTGGTCCGAAGGTGAATGCGTCCTCTTCGACGACACCTATGAGCACGAAGTTCATAACGACACAGCAGAATATCGAGCTGTCTTGTTTGTCGATGTAGACAGGCCCATGGATAATTTTGGCAAGCTTTTAAATAAAGGAATACTCCGTTTGATGAAGGCCACACATTATGTAAAAGAACCTATGAAAAATATTTTGATATGGAACAGCAATCTACGATCAAAAAAACCAAATGCTTAAGATCAATCTTTTTTACATCAAAACTAGATTGTAGTAGATCGAATAAAGCAGCTATTCGTGTTAAGGTGCGCAGCAATTTCAAACAGCCACCAGATTTCTCTGAGGAAAAACGATGAAAGCTATCATCCTAAGCGCAGGGCAAGGGAAACGACTCTTACCGTTAACAAAAAAAACACCTAAAGCCGCTCTTAGAGTGGGCAGCACTTCAGTTCTAGAGTGGCAACTCCAAGAACTAGCGAAATGTCAGATACACGAAGTTGTAGTAATCACTGGTTTTGGAGCAGATCAAATAGACCACATCATCGACAACCAAAAAGATATGTCGGCACGTACTCTATACAATCCATTCTATTCTCAATCAGATAACTTAGGGACTTGTTGGATCGCTAGACATGAGATGACGGCTCCTTTCATGATCATCAACGGAGACACGCTATTTGAATCAGCTATAGTAGAGAAACTTTTAGCGGCCAACCCCGAAAATCCCATTAACTTAGTGACTGACTGTAAAGATCTGTATGACGACGATGATATGAAAGTTATTTTAGAGACCGGTATAGTAAAAAACGTTTCTAAGACACTTGATCGAGCGCGCGTAGATGGGGAATCAATCGGGATGATGTCTTTCAATCATGAGGGTGCGTCGCTATTTGTAAGCGAGCTAAACTCGATGATGCGATCTGGTTCCGGACTATCTCAATGGTACCTCTCAGCAATAGATTCAATTGCACAGTCACTTAAGGTGTTTGCTTGCCCCATAGAGGGCTCTGAATGGTGTGAAATAGATTCAGTCGGTGATTTAGAGACAGCTGAAAAAACTGTCTCTCGCTGGCTGTAACTTTCTACCGCATAATTCGACGAACTTTAACTCTCGAATTATTCCCGGCCTCCCATGTCCCATTTTCTAAATCATAATGAATGGCATTACTAGAAATCAATTGGGCATCAGCGGAAATTTCTGCGTCACCCCGCATATCCACTGTTTTCTTGACCACATCATAAGTTAATAGAGATCCCGTGCCTAAAAACGGGGCTTTATCTTCAAAGTTGTACCTGATACTCGCGGGGCTACCAGCAACTTCAAGAACATCAGCATCTGTTAAAGGACCACTTATTAGGCCTTTCGATGCTTTTATTTCCCATTGTTCTTCTTTTATAGACAAGCCTCCACTAATAAAAAATCCGCCTTCTAAGTTACTTTGGACCGCTTTTTCAGCGACTACTAACACAGGGTAATAAGCTGCTATGCTGTGCATATAAGACAAAAGAAGCAAACTAAAAATCTGTAAAAATAGAATCATACGAAAGTACATGTTGCGAAACAGTATAGTCGAAGCCATCATATGCAAAGGGAACTAGCCAAGCAACCAGCAGCTAGCATACATATGGATCTCCAGTGATTATAAATCGTTACATCTACCGAGAAATAAACTCAAACTTAATTGCAGCGGCGATAACACTCTTTGTCATCTTCTTTTCATATAGCTTCACACGTTTCATGATCGATGCAGCAAGCGGATTATATAAATTAAACGAGGTACTAACGCTCACATTATATAAATTAATTATTGCTCTAGAGGTGTTGCTCCCGCTTTCTTTATATTTCGCAATTATATTTGGCATTGCAAATCTCGGCGTTCGAAACGAACTAGTTGTCATACGGTGCGCCGGAATGCGTGATCTAGATATCCTCAAGCCCATCATCACTGTTTGCGTAGCCGTTTCACTAATCGCAGGGCTACTGTCGTGTTTTGCTCGGCCAATGACCTATGATGCCATTTTCCAGTTAAAAGAGACTGCACAAGCTTCTGCAGGCTTCGAACGCATAAAACCTGGCCAGTTTTACGACTTTAACGACGGACAGAGAACGGTGTATATCGAGGGGCTAGAAAAAGAAAGTAACCAGATAACTGGGGTATTCATACGCTCGACAAAAGAGGATTATCTGGAAATCGTATCAGCTCCTTCAGGGATGCTTAAACTCTTTGATAACGACGATTCTCATTTATTAGCCTTGCATAACGCGAGCGTATTCCGCCAGAGAACTGATGACAAAGATATTATAGGCAAATTCAATTATCTTGAAATTCGGTTGAAGACCCGTATAGAAAACGAAACGGAATACCGTTCCAAATCAATCCCAACAATCGAACTGTTTAACTCAAATGATTCATTTGACTCCGCTGAATTACAATGGCGCTTCTCAACGCCAGTCACTACTCTCTTACTAGGACTTATCGCATGGTTTTTAACCACTAACACTCCCAGAAAGAGTAGGTTCAGTAAATTACCTTTAGCGTTGGCAATCTACGCTGCCTACTATAATCTTCTTGGCTTATCGCGGTCTTGGGTAGAACAGGACATTCTATCCATCATTTGGTGGGTGCCGATCCTGACATTTACACTAGTCATAACTATAAAAAAGTTTCTGTGGAAGCAATGAAAACATGATTCTAAGCCGCTACATTTTCTCTCAATTTTTCACTAGCGCTTTTTTTGCATTGGTAACTTTGCTTATTTTATTCAGCATTATAAGTCTAGTGGAAACACTAGAAAACGTCGGACAAGGCAGCTTTACTTCCTTGCACGCTTTTTTAGTCATACTATTTGAGACACCAAACAGAATTATTGAACTACTTCCGATAGTCACGCTCTTGGGCACAATCATGGGCTTAGGATCGCTTGCTAATAATCAAGAGATAGCAGCATCACGGTCCGCCGGAGTATCTGTGATCAAGTTCGTGAAAATATTTATTTGCATCACTATCCTAGTATCTCTTGTAGCCATCTTAATACAGACCTACCTTATTCCTGGATCGGAAAAACAAGTGATACGACTTAATAGCCTTGCCATCGAACAGACCAACGTCACGGCGAAGGGTTTCTGGAGCAAGAAGGGTCAGACCATTGTCAGAATAGAGGAAATGCTATCTGCAAGTACAGCCGCCTCTATTGAAGTCTACAATTTATCAGCACAAGATAATCTTGAAAGCATTACCATCGCCACATCTGCGGAGATTAAAGAGAACTCGAAGTGGCTTCTTAAGAAAGCGATCACTAGAGTCGTTAGCACCTCTTTAGGACTCTCTAAGAAAAACGAAGATACACTTACATGGGATAGTTTCCTAGAAGATAGCCAGCTAAAAACGCTAACAAGCCCGCTGTATGCTATCTCCGCCCTAGACTTAATGCGCTATATCCGAGCCAACAGAGAATCCGGCGTGGATACTCGTTCTCATGAGGTAATTTTATGGCAACGACTGATTTTCCCTATAACATTACTTGCAATGGCACTTATAGGCGTATCTATAATATTAAGTTCCACTACAAACCGTGCAGCGGGATCTCGATTATTAATAGCAATGGGCATAGGAGTATTTCTTTATCTCCTACAGCAGACAACGGGCCATCTATCCACCCTATTGAATATCAGCCCAGTGATTACGGTATGTATCCCACCATTAGTAATGTTGACTGTAGCACTACTTGCAATTAGACGAATATAAAATCTTTATCTTAAGGCAGTGTCTTTCCATACTATCTCGCTCGTCATGATTTCCCCACAACGTGAGTCATGAACAACCTCTAAAGTCGAAACCATCCTCCAATCTGATTGATCTCGAACTACATCAAAGATTCGAAAAGAGCTAGAGGCGTGCCTTAAAGCATTTGATGCAGAGGCGGTGGAAAACACCTTTGTATAATCATTAATGCAGTATTCTGTATTACGATGAACATGGCCATGAAGCACAAACTCAGCCCTGCCTCGGTCAAGTACCCCCTGCAATGCCTTGCTATTTCTAAGTGCCTTTCGACCTGCACAGCGACCCTCAATTGGCGGGTGATGAATAAGAACACATCTCATGGACCCAGTAGAATCCTGCAATATCTTTTCGAGTTCGTTTAATTGTCCCTCATCTACCATACCTCTCGCCGACCAAAATGGTTCAGGTTGAGCAGAGGACAGTCCAATGATCGTGGTGTTGCCCACACGTATAACTGACGGGAAAGTATTTCTCTTATTCCCGTCAGGCCATAGATACTGAGCCCAGCTTTGACAGGCGGATGCCACAGAGTCTGCCTGATAGAAATCATGGTTACCCGGAACAAGAACAACCTTTGCTATTTTCGAAAGACTGTCTAGCCATTGTGCGGCCTGATCTATCTCGCTGGCTAAACCAATCTGTACAAGATCACCAGTCACGACAATGACATCAGGTTCCTTTTTCTCAACATGGTTTGTAAGGCAATCCAAGGTTGCACGCAAATGATGCTGACTCCTTCGGCGCCACGATAAAGCCCCTAAAAACCTCTTCCCGCCTAAAAATCTTCGCGCCATTACTCCGTCAAGACTGCTCAAATGAGGGTCACTTAGATGCACGATCCTAGTTCTTTCTTTTGTATTCATTTTTGCTGCGCCGACTTTAACTCTCTATACTGCTGGCAATTATAGTTAACAATCATAAGTAGATAATAACATGCTAAATGCTGCGTTGATCCTTTCTGGTAATAATCAAAACGTGTGGGGCCTCTCAGGAGTCGATAGAATACGAAAGCAACTAAATGCTCTAGACATTAGTAACATTGCAGAAGAACTCGGAGCAGTCTCAAGCGAGGAAGCTCTCGTTATCGATTCTAATTTTCTATTTGAACAAAAGACATTGAAAAAATTTCTAGCGAGTTCTTCAATGTTTTTACTTTGTCCCCAATCTAAAATATTGGCAGCAGCTAAATGTAATCATGCAGAGCTCGAAAAGACCGCAGTAAAAATCGGCACGAAAAACGCTGAGCTCGAAGTAGATCAAACAGTAGTCACACCGACTGATCTGGACGGCTTCGACAAAGAGTTAAGGAAAACAAAGCCACCTTTGTTACTGTATCAGGCAGACTTCACTACTCATCAAGTCGAATCTATTCTCTATGGAAACTCATACAAAGGCGTTACAGACTTTGTCACAAAATGGTGGTGGCCTGCTCCCGCGCGCTTACTGGTAAAGAAATGTTCTGCAATCGGAGTCACTCCAAACTATATCACAATACTAGGGGCTATTTTGGTCGTGCTCTCGACTTATTTATTCCTCCAAGGCTATTTTCTTTCGGGCTTACTAAGTGGCTGGCTCATGACGCTTCTAGATACTGTTGACGGAAAGCTGGCTCGAGTGACAGAACAGAGTAGTAAAATTGGTCATGTGATGGATCACGGCATGGACATCATTCATCCACCTATCTGGTACTTTTTCTGGGGCTTAGGCTTGTCTGAAACAATGAATTTATGGGGCTTTAACCTAGAGCTTCTCTCTGGCCTTATGATTGGGACATATATCTTGGGTAGAGTCATAGAAGGAGCATTTGAGGGGCTAGGTACCTGCTCAATGTTCGCATGGCGCCCATTTGACGCGTACTTTAGGCTGTTTGTAGCACGGAGAAACCCGTGCTTAATTCTACTGACTATAGGGACTATGGCAGGACAGCCGGGATTAGGTTTTGTTGCAGTGGTAGGGTGGACAGCTTTGTGTACGCTCATCCTAGCACTGAGGCTTTTGTATGCAGGGAAAGTTCGTTTAGGAACAGGTGTGCTTCACTCGTGGCTCGAAGATAAACTCGCGGCATCAACCAGGCATCCAAAAGCATATAGAACTTTTAGTGAAACAAAAAAAGCTTATGAATGAAAACGTATCCAATCTTAATGAAAATTGGCCGGACATTTTTTCTCTGGCTTTGCAGGAAAAATTTCGACCTAATATTTTAGCTATAATACTTTACGGTTCTTGGTTAAGAGGAAACAGGGACACCCTTCCTGACTTCTACGTTATCTTAGATACCTATAGCTGCTTACCATCAAGATGGGAACGTTTAGGGAATCGAGTGTTGAAACCAAACGTTTATAATTTGTTATTACATGAAGAAGAGAAAACCTG
The DNA here is from genome assembly GCA_018668255.1 of Pseudomonadota bacterium. GTDB lineage: Bacteria > Pseudomonadota > Gammaproteobacteria > UBA4457. Next base: position 34,449 of record JABISZ010000085.1, read on the forward strand.
TGTGGCTAAGTATGCGACGATAACACTGAAGCACTTTGTCTCAGGAATTACCAATGACTTCCACCCATATTTGTGGGCTCGCTTTAGCCAACCTACCAAAGTAATCTTTTCAAAGAGTTCAGCTATTTCTTCATCAATAAGTCACGCCTTCACTAAGGCCAGCGAACGTATGCTCTCAGAGACTATTCCAATGGTCGCATCTGAATCCTCTTTAAATACACTATGGGAGACTAGCCTGGCGCTAACGTACAAAACTGAGTTGAGAAGTGAAAATTCACAAAAATCAAGAGAACTCGTGGGCCATTACGCTAAATACCTTGAGAAAAAAACCGACTTAATCGGCCCCAGATATGGACTATCTAAGACCGAACGAGGTACATGGGTTTGTCATAGCAGCTGGCCGAAGCGATTTACTGCTGTTGTTAAGTGGAAACTACGAAATTACGTCGGGACATTGTTATCCGTAATACGGCTCGTCAAAGCTGCTTTCACTTTTAATGAACCGCTCGAATACATTCTTTGGAAAGTTGAACGCCATACCGGTATCAAAAAAGAAGCTAGTCTTCGCCAGAAGCGCCACCCTCTTATTTTCGCCTGGGGCTTATTGTGGGAAATTTATCGAGAAGGTGGCTTCAAATAACAACTGCTCTCAATTCAGCCGACCAACGTTTCGTTCTTTACAGACTTTTTTGAAAGCAGATATTATGGAATCGACTTGAGTTTCTGAATGTGCCGCAGTAACGCTACAGCGAATCAAGCTTCCCCCGTCAGGGGCGGCTGGCGGCAATATAAGATTGGTATATATACCCAAGGATAATAAATCTTGCCAGCATGAGAATGCTTTTTCACGATCTTGAAAAGATACACCGATAACAGGGCTGACTGTCGGTCCTATGTCTAGTCCTAGCTCAACAAAGGCTTCATATAAATGCTTTGCATTGCGCCAGACTTTCTCACGTAAGCCTTGACCTTGCTGCACTTTTTTTAAGGCTTCTCGAGTAGTTGCGATCACCGATGGGGATGGCGATGCTGTAAAGATGTAAGGCCGGCTAGCGTAGCGGACAAGCTTGAGTTGAGGATGCTTACTAACACAAAACCCTCCAATAGACCCTAAGCTTTTACTAAAAGTCCCAACGATAAAATCAACATCGTTCATCAGATCATACTCTTCAACAAGACCTCTGCCATTCTCTCCATATAAACCGAGCGAATGCGCTTCATCAACCAAGAGTATCCCTCCATACTGTGCTTTCACATCGACGAATTCTTTAAGTGGAGCGCAATCCCCACGAACACTATAAAGGCCTTCAACTACGATAAGTGCATCTTTCGCTTTTTCTCCTAATCGACTAAGTCGTTTAGCCAACCCGTCAGGATCATTGTGTTTGAAACGATATATCTTTGCGCCACTCATCCGACACCCGTCATATAGGCTAGCATGTCCCTCAGAGTCTAATAATACTGAGTCATCTACATCTAATAATGCGGTTAGAATACCCAAATTCGCAGAATAACCAGTAGAAAAAACCATTGCATGAGGAAGGTCAAAGAAGACCGCCAGCTCATCTTCTAATTGCAAATGTTCTTTATAGGTTCCATTAGCCATGCGTGAGCCGGTAGTTCCAGTACCTGTTTCAGCTAAGGCTGCCTGACCAGCTGAGATACAATCAGCATCGAAAGTTAAACCTAAGTAGTTATTCGTACCTGCCATAATTGTAGTTCGGCCATTTACGATAGCTTCGGATGCAGACACTACATTACTTATTACAATCGAAGTCGGATTGACCGGCATCGAAGACAATGTAGATTCAAGAGCCGCGGCTGCATCAAACTTTGAAAATAAACTCATTTAACTCACTCACTACTAATTCTTTCAACAACAGATGCAAGGTCACCAAAAGTGCTGACATGCGACAGTGACTCCTCGTCCACAACCACATCGAAAGCATCTTCAACTTCGCAGAGATATTCAATGACTTGTATTGATTCTAAACCAGCATCACCCAAAAGAGTTGAATCTTTAGATAATACTAATGACTTCCCAAGAGAGCCTTCGAGCAATTTTATGAGCTTCTCAACAACGGCATTCTTATCCATATATACCTCATAACTGTTTGTGTAATCAGCATACCCAGTCAGACTAGCTGGCGTACACCTTCAATTAAGTCAATTCTAGGGGTCCAACCAGTCTTTTCTGTGATGCGGCTATTATCACAAATCCATTCTTGCTGTGAAAGCTCTCGCACCTTGCCTTCTGTCAACATTGGTGCGTAGTGCAAACGCTCTGCCATCTTACGATTTAACGCCGCCAAAATATTGGCAACTTGTCTTGGTATAGGAAGCCTGAGGGCTATTGAGTTCCCCCGCACTGCCTTGATAATATCAGACCAAGAATAGCCTCCAAGCTGACCGTCATGCAAATCGACACAGCATCGATTCATGTCGTCGCCAGCATCAATAGTGCAAATAATTGACCGCGCAAGATCCTCTGCATGTAAAAAAGACAACATCTGATTACTAGAACCTATCAATGGAGCAATACCGATACGAATAAGGCGGAAAATTTTGAGCATCTCCGTATCACCCAACCCATATACAGCAGGGGGTCGCAAGATAGACCATCGCAAGCCTGCAGTGCCTTTCAAGGCTTGCTCTCCTAAATATTTACTTTGGGCATAATCCGAGACATGGGGTCTCGATGCAGCAAGAGAAGATAATAGTAAAAAGCGAGCATTAGTAGATCCTACTAGCGACAAAGCACTAGCAAATCTTTTGACTCCGGAGATATTCGCATCAGTAAAGTCTTTAAGCTCAGCACCTTTGACAGTACCCGCGCAATAGACAACTAAGTCGCAGTCGGTAACAGCTTCTCGCACGCTGTCTTGATCATTTAGGTCTCCAAAGACGGGAACACAACCCAACATGAGCCCCAGTGGCCTTGGTGACTTTTGTCTCACAAACACTTTAACGTCATGGCCTGCCGACAGCAGATATTTTTGGACGTGTTGTCCAATGAATCCGGTCCCACCAGTTAAAAGTATACGCAGCTTTCCTGTTGAGGTATCAGCCGTTTCCACCAGCAACCTGAGTGCCACCATTGAAAAGTTCTAGCCTGGCGAGAAAGTCTTGCTTCGCTTTAGAACGCGATAGTTTGCCGGAAGAAGTGCGTGGAAGAGTTCGGGGTGGGACCAAATCAAGATGACAAACTATTCCGAAATTTTCAGTCATTAGCGCTGATAATTCAGACACCAGAGTTCTAATCTTAGCAGGGTTCTTTTCCCTAGACTCAACCACGATAACCACTTGATCAGAGCCTTTCTCATCCGAGAATGAAAAAGCGGACACATTACCAAAGCGGACTCCTGGAAGTGTCTCAGCGAGATACTCAAGATCATGTGGCCATATGTTTCGGCCATTAACAATAATTACGTCTTTTCTTCGAGCAGTAACTACTATGTTTTCTCCAATCCTGTAACCGATATCCCCTGTATCCAGCCAGCCGTCTGAACTTAACGACTCTTCGGTTGCAGCAGGATTTTGAAAGTACCCCGTCATTACGCTAGGCCCTCTCAAGCAAATCCTTCCACATTGGTTGTCGGGAAGGTCGCTACCATCGTCGCCTCTTATAGCTAATTCAAAGCTCGGAAGAACCTTACCACAATCTACAAATGTGAGCGCTTTCACAGTGTTTTCATCAACCTTGCTTACAGGTATGACTAGGCCTTCAGATGACATTTTGTCCTTATCAACTTGCATAGACTTAATACCCACGTCTAAGGCTTCAAAGCTTATAGCTAGGGCACACTCCGCCATCCCATAACATGCGACAAATGCCTTCGGATTGAAATTTGCTGCTTTTAGAACATGAGCAAACTGACGCAAAGGTTCCGGATGTATTCTCTCAGCACCGACACATGCCACTCGCCACGAACTGAGATCATATTTATCCTGGTCTGTTAGCCTGAGTCTTTTTGCACAAAGCGCGTAGCCAAACGGCGGGCTAGAAGAAATAGTCCCTTTGTTCTGCGAAAGTAACTTCAACCATAGTCTTGGCCTCATCCCAAATGTTCGCGGGCTCAAATAATCAGCCGAAAGCTGACTGCCCAATGGAAGTAATACGAAAGCCACTAAACCCATGTCGTGATAAAGAGGCAGCCAAGATACCATCCTGTCCTGCTCAGTTATCTTCAACCCATGGACCGAGATATCACGTAAATTCGCCATCACTGACTTCTGAGATATCTCTACTCCTCTCGGGAAACGTGTGCTGCCAGAAGTGTACTGGAGATAAGCGATATCATCTGCATTTAAAGGAAATAACTTCTTTCCAGATTCGTGAAGCGTATCAAACTCGTCTGATGTTCCTGCTTTTACTAAATCTAATCGCTCAACCGCCTGTTTTAAAAATCCGATATGCGACTCGGGAGCGACTGCGACATCCGCACCACAGGTATCTAGCATTCTTTCTAGCTGTTCAACATAGGCTTTGCGAGCACCTATCTGAAAACCTGCAGGTAAGGCAACTGGAACAAAGCCTGCATATTGGCAGGCGAAGAAGAATCGATGGAACGTAGGGTCAGTCTCAGCGACAATTGCAACCCTTGCGCCTCGTTTAAGCCCAAGTCCTACAAGCTTTTTAGCCAAGCATTTAGCCTCTAAGCGCAGATCTTTGTAACTTAGGACAGATGAGAGCTCGCCTCGCCCATCATAAAAATTATAACCAGTTTCACCTTCAGCGGCGTACTCTAAGGCCTCGACTAAAGTGTCGAAAGACGCGTTTCTTAATGGTAAAGAACTGTTAAGTGGAGTGATTTTCATGTCAATTTGATCGGTTTTTTCCAAACTTCGCGTACGCAGCCAACAATTGCGGCTCGCCCCCTATAGTGACAATTGGATGACAATATAACCTGTTCCCAACATAAGTGAAGTCTTTTATTTAACTTGCACATTTATAACGATTTTTGAACTGGTTTAACTGCTGTTTTTCTTAGTATATCTGTTGATTAGGGAAAAGTCATCAAACTGTCACTATTTAGTTACTACCAAATTTCATAAGTTATAAGGCTCTTACGTAGAACAAATGTATTTAGTTGCGTTTTCGCAACGCGCAAGCAAGACTGAAAACTACAATATTTCCTTCTTCATCTTTAGTTTTGGCCTTTCAGATTTTTTATGTGGAATCAATCAAAGTAACCTTGTAAATACCACTCAGCTGAATCTGCAAGCTCCTTATACAGCCACAACCTAACTCCTTGAGCAGTAGTTGCCATAAAATAGTCTCTCGCAACTTCTTCAGAATCCCACCAACCGCTGACAATTCGCTCACGCTCTGTTGTGAAAGATAGACTCCCTTGATAAAAAGGGCGGCCCATTATACTTTCTAACTTTATAGGCTCTCTCAATAGCCATAACGGTCGTACTCTGAAAACATGTTCAATAACTTGGGTTTGAAGGGATTGTTGTCCTTGTTTTATGAAAGTACAAGTCTTCTCAGGAACATGGCTATTACCAATGACTGGTTGATAGGTTGAAGCTCTCCCAAGCCGCGCTTTTAGAAGCTCAATGAAGTCTGAACTTTCTTTTGTTAATGTGTCTTTTTTTTAAATAGATCTGTTGATTCGCTGTCTTTACTGTCATATAGATCCGTAACTTTAAGACTAATAGCATACACCGTTGATTTTAAATTCTTTTGAGCCAATATTTGACGAACAAGTAAGAGCATACTTTCGGTATCTCTCTCAGTCTCTCTAAGACTAATTGAGCGTTTATCTATCTCTTGGCAGTCTCCCCGCAACTCCCATTGAAGAAAATTCGTCACTAGCCTTCTGTTAAAAAGATATGTTTGCAGCTCAGACAGTAAGTGTTGCATCGCTGTCAAAAGAGCATAACTATTCTCCACGCCCCAAGGCAAAGAAATTTCAGACTCAAAAAAATTGGGTAATTGGAACCCAATTTGTGGATCCACAATATCCCCAAACAAACGATCTAACGTGCTAACGAAAGCTACAGAGAACCTCTCGGAGAGACCTCCACGAGGCAGGCGACGACAATCACCAATTAGCTTAACTCCCAAGGTGGCTAGTTCTAGCTTCTGCTTATCTTTAACTGGTAAAGCGTCAATCGAAAGTCCATTTATGAATGTTTTCATTTGCTCCTTATCTAGAAAAACCTTACCCAAGGATTGCTTGGATAGCACTCTTGCGGCAAGAGGCGTCGGTGCAACAGCATACTCTGCACGATAACCTAACCGCCTAACCCCAATACGAATATCGTTTACTAGCGAATCTAAACCACCAAAAAGTTTGACACTAGAACCTACATTCAGAAGTAATCCAAAACTAGAGGACTTCACAACAACAGGGGTAAATTGAAGCGCCCATGAACATAACCCGTCAAACGCTGCCGCCTCCGCACTTTTATCTCGCTCCAAAACTCTGACCGGGACAATGAGCTTCGCTGTTTGAATAGAGCTGCCTACTCGAACACCTAATGCCGCCGCACTTACGTTACATAGTTCAATCTTAGAACACCCATTACTCGACGAGGCAAGCACACAAGGCTCTTTTCTATCCATATTTCTTGTTAGAACTTCCAGCGAGAAATGTGGAAGATATAGAGCAAGCCACAGCTCTTGTTGAGCGTCACTATTGGTTTTTTTATCATTAGACAACATTGAAATATCATGAGGTCGTGGAAAAACAGAAGGGACAATATTCATAACGTTAAAATGTACTCTTGCTTGTTCGGCGCCCCATTTCCTTTTATATGCGTCACCTTTAAAGAGAGAGGAGCGTACTCTCGAGGTTCTACGTACTCGGGATCCTTAGGAATAATGTCTAACTGCAGACGAGATGATGCCGCTAGAGGATGTCGACGATATATCGAAGGTCGAAGTATCAAACCTAAAGTCTCGCCGCTTTCAGCAGAAAGTTTCAGCCGTCTCCCCTTTCCTATTGCTAACTCGTCACACCAAAATAGAGCAATCCCACAACCATGAAACTTTAATGCTTGCTCATATGCCCAAAGATATTTTTTTTCTATGTCCTCATCAGTCTCAGGAAAATCAATCACCAAAACATTGGAGAGGATTACCCCCTCTCTCACCCATTCCGAAAATAGAGGGGTATGGGGGGGATTAATCAAAATAATCCATTTGCCTTCTTGGCTAAGCTTAACCAATAAAGGCATCATCAGACGTAATGCCCCGCAGCTCGGTGTCGAAAGTAAAATTTCAACTAACCCTGTTTTTGGCCAACCTCCACCTAGTAAGGCTTGATTTAAAAGATCAAATCCAGTCGGATACGTCTCAAGACAACGTGTTGCTTCATTTCCACTCATGAGCCCCGATTTTTTCAACAAATCTTCAACGCCCATCAGATACCCAATCTCACAACACCAACACCTAAGCCCTCAATAAATAGCTCTTCTTCGCGGAGATCTACTTTAAGAATTTCAAAGTCAGAGTTTTCAGGTAAAAGAGAGACAACTGATCCCATTCTTTTAAAGCGCTTCACCGTCACTTCATCATTTATACGTGCAACAACTATTTGGCCATTCGAGACATCTTGAGTAGACTTTACAGCCAATAAATCTCCATCCAAGATTCCTACATCCTTCATACTTAACCCCTCAACTCGGAGTAAATAGTCTGCCCTTGGATGGAACACGCTAGGATCAATAACATAATTCTCTTCTATATTCTCAATGGCCAAAATAGGCTGCCCTGCTGCGACTCTCCCCACTACCGGCAAAGCATTTATCGACATCTTGTTATCTATCAAACGAATTCCACGAGAAGTTCCTGGTATCAGCTCAATAAAGCCTTTTCGGGCAATTGCTCTTAAATGTTCTTCTGCAGCATTAGCTGATCGGAACCCAAGCTGATCTGATATTTCAATACGAGTCGGAGGCCTTCCTGTCGTATTAATTAATTTTCTCACGATTGAAAGCACTTCAGATTGACGCTTGGTAAGTAATAAAGTCATTTAATTTATACTGTATAAAAAAACATATATGTGATTATATACAGTATACATACAAATACAATCATTTCCCTTAAACACTTAGATTCCACTCATGCTTCAAGGATCTTGAGCATGATGTAGGTCACCCAATCCGTTATACTTTCAATTCAATCAAGCCATCTTTGAAGAAAGCGTAATGAGTAATAAAGATAAACCAACCGGATTTCCAAGACTGGTAAAAGCCTTAGGCTACTCACTGAACGGACTACGCGCAGCTTGGGTTCATGAAGAAGCATTTCGGCTGGAATCCATCGTTACTTTATTTCTAATGCCAGCTGTTTTTCTAGTCGGAGATAGCCCGCTCGAATACCTTATATTAGCTCTCTCTCTATTCGCTCTAATAGTTGCAGAGCTGTTCAACTCGGCAATAGAAGGATTGTGTGATCATGTCAATCCGACACACCATGCACTTATAGGTCGGATAAAAGACTATTGTGCCGCAGCAGTTTTTTTGGCAATACTGATTGTAATCACTCTCTGGATCGCTATTGGATGGATGAACTGGATTAGCTTATAACAGCACATATTTCTCTTCAGCAAGACTAGAGTACAATAGTACAAACACCAAAAATGAAAAAAACAATGTCTGAAAAACTAACTGCAAACTTCATTCGCCATATTATTAATAATGATATGACAAACGGAAAGATACCTAACGGGATTGTGACGCGATTTCCACCAGAACCTAATGGCTTTTTACATATTGGCCATGCAAAGTCTATGTGCTTAAATTTTGGTTTATCATCCGAATTTTCTGGCCACTGTAATCTACGGTTCGACGATACCAATCCCGAAAAAGAAAACAAAGAATATGTGGCGGCGATAAAAGAAGATGTTTCTTGGCTTGGATTCAACGCAGAAGATAAGTGCTTTCATGCATCCGATTACTTTGGACAACTACACGACTTTGCTATCGAGCTGATCTCTAACAGCAAAGCTTATGTAGATAGTCAGTCCGCAGAGGAAATCCGACTGAGTCGAGGCACCTTGACTAAAGCCGGAACAGCCAGCCCTTTTCGAGAGCGCACAGTAGAAGAAAACTTGTTCTTATTTGAACAAATGCAAGAAGGTAAACTTCCTGAAGGCAGCCATGTTCTGCGCGCCCTTATAGACATGGACTCACCAAACATAAATATGAGAGACCCGACTCTCTATCGGATTCGACAATCAGTGCACCATCGTACAGGAGAAAAATGGTGTATTTATCCAATGTATGATTTCACTCATTGTATCTCCGATGCCTTAGAAGGCGTTACACATAGCTTATGTACGTTAGAGTTTGAAGACCACCGCCCACTATACGAGTGGGTCCTCGAAAACATCACAATAAATGTCATACCAAAACAAATCGAGTTCGCCCGCCTCGACCTGAGCTATACGCTAACAAGCAAAAGGAAACTACTGGAACTTGTAGACGGAAATCATGTGAGTGGCTGGGACGATCCAAGACTTCCAACCCTCAAAGGAATGAGAAAAAGAGGCTATCCCCCTGAAGCCATCAGAGACTTTTGCGAGAGGATAGGTGTTACAAAAAAACAAGCAACTATCGACATGACTGTTCTTGAGAACTGTGTCAGAGAAGAGCTCGATCGTACTTCAAGACGAGCTATGGCTGTATTGCGACCCGTAAAGATAGTACTTGAGAATTTTCCAGAAGATAAAATTGAATGGATAGAGGTCCCCAATCATCCTAAAGACCCTTCACTAGGGAAAAGGAAAATACCTCTCTCTCGAACACTATATATTGAGCATGATGACTTTATGGAAGTTCCGCCAAAAAAATTCTTTAGACTTTCTGTCGGTTCAGAAGTCCGACTAAGATATGCATATGGAATTTCTTGCAAACAAGTGATCAAAGATAAACAGGGTAACATTATCGAACTACGTTGCACTTATGATCCCGGCACAGGTGGGGGCAAAACCTCTGATGGTAGAAAGATAAAAGGTATTATTCACTGGGTGTCGGCATCTCAAGGAGTCCCGGTGATTGTGAACCTTTTAGATCGATTGTTTAATGTAGAAGAGCCTTGGAGTTCAGAAAATTTTACCGACAATATTAATGAACAGTCCTTAGATGTCTGCACTACAGCGATAGCCGAGCCTCTGCTTGCACAAAGCGCAACAAGCGATGTTTTTCAATTCGAACGGCTAGGATACTTCTGCAGGGAAAAAACAGAATTAAACAGTGAAATAATTTTCAACCGGACGGCGACTCTCAGAGACACTTGGGCGAAAATGTCAAAAAGCTAAAAAGATCATGGAACAGCCACTACCTTCTAATAAAGGTTTTATGAGATGTAAGAACAAGTCATTTTTTGCTAGTAAAAGTTTGTATGAAAGCGCTTCACGTTAATTATAGGCCCGGTAGTTCAGCTGGATAGAACGGTCCCCTCCTAAGGGACAGGTCGCAGGTTCGAATCCTGCCCGGGTCACCAGCTTTCAAATGACACTTGTGCCAAAAAGAATGGGCTACCTGTCAAGTGAAGCGCACAATTTGCTCACGATCGCCTTTGACGCTATTGATTAGCGACACGACTAAACTACCACAACAAAAGAATAATCAGGCTCTCTCGACACAACCGTTGCGGCATTTACCTTAATGTAAGAGTATTTAATCAATAGAGAATACTGAATAATAGGAGGTTATCATTGTGAGCTATGAAGATATCCAATGTTCTATCGACTCGAAAGTACTTACTGTTACCCTAAATAGGCCAGAGCGCTTAAACGCTTTCAATGCAAACATGTTGCATGAACTTCTCAAAGTATTGGAGGATGCAGACTCAAACGACAACATTAGAGCGATAATATTTACAGGATCTGGGCGAGGATTTTGCGCCGGGGCGGATCTTTCTGAAGGCTCAAAAACATTCCAGAAAAAAGGCTCTGCAGAGTCTCATCGTGACGGCGGAGGCAAACTAACATTGAGGCTCTATAATTGTAAAAAGCCCGTCATCGCTGCTATTAACGGACCAGCCGTTGGTGTCGGCGCCACAATGACCTTGCCAATGGATATCCGTATTGCTTCTACACAAGCTAAGTTTGGACTTGTTTTCGCGAGGAGAGGGATTGTACCTGAAGCTTGTTCGAGTTGGTTTCTCCCCAGAATAGTAGGGATTTCAAAAGCTTTAGAATGGAGCTATTCAGGCCGTGTCTTCGGCGCAGAAGAAGCTAAAAATGGTGGTCTAGTTTCCGAGATAGTACCGCCTGAATCACTTTTAGAACGTGCAACAGAAATAGCCCGCGAAATTGCTATCAATACATCAGCAGTTTCAGTGACAATGACTAGGCAAATGATGTGGCGAATGCTAGGAGAGACGCATCCTATGCAAGCCCATAAAATTGACTCGAAAGCAATTTTTCATCTAGGTCAATCTGACGATGCGAAAGAAGGGATCAACGCGTTCCTGAACAAGCGTAATCCAAAATTTTCAGATGCAGTAAACACTAACCTCCCAGATTTCTTTCCTTGGTGGGAAGAACCAGAATTTTAGAGGTATCTATTCCTTCAGGTTAGACAACCAATGCCGCCCTGTTAGTGTGTTGTTCATAAAGAACAAAAGCGGAAGCAAGGATAAAAACATTATCCCAATAAGAGCAAAAACATCATTAAATGATAGCATTTCTGCATGTCGGGAAACCTCCTCAGCTAACCTACTCACAGCAATAGAATCCTCGAGTTCCATCCCGTTTTTCTCCGCCCAGAGGTAAGCCGCAGAATTTAACTCGTTAACGTTAGAGCCCAAATATTGCCAATAAACTTGTTCCCTTTGCACCAGAAAGGTACTAGTGATGGCAATTCCTATAGAGCCGCCTACTCCTCTGACAGCATTATAAATCCCTGCTGCATCTGAACTTTTTTCAGGTGCAATATTAGCGAAAGTCGATGTTGATAACTGAGCAAAAACACAAGCCATTGCCAGTCCCATAATAAGACCGGGGACGATTAAAGACATTCTACCTGCTTCTAATGACAACGTGCCCATTGAGTACGCGGCTAATGCGGACAGAATTAGCCCTATCGCCATAATCCATCGGGTATCAACTCGAGGAGCTATCCATGCACTAATGGCTATCATCAGCACAGCGCTGACAAATCCACGCGGTGCCATTATCCAACCAGCCTGATCGGCTGGATAATTAAACACTGATTGTGCCAACAAAGGCCACATCACAATGTTAGAATACATAGCCATTCCGTACCCCGCCATTAGTAAACAGCCAAATGTAAAATTTCTGTCCGAAAAAAGACGGATATCCACAAAGTTATCAGTTCTCCCCCTCGCTCTAACAATGAAAGAGAAAAATGCACACAGCGCAAGCCAAGAGAAAAACCAAACGAATTTTGACTCAAACCAATGTCTCATATGTCCTTGATCGAGAACAGTTTGGAATGATGCTAACGCAATAGCTAAAAGTAGGAAGCCCCCCCAATCAGCATTGATTTTTTTCCCTCCATAAATCGGTGCATTTTTATCAAATACGAGGAAAAGCGCTAATAAACCCAGAGGAATATTTATAAAAAACACCCAATGCCAAGTCCATCGCTCCGTAATATACCCACCGATGACAGGTCCCATAATCGGCGCCACCATAATCGCCAAACCCCAAATAGCCATAGCCTGATTAGCTTTTTCTCGAGGAAAAGCAGCTAGTAAAATAGATTGAGAAATAGGCACAAGTACCGCGCCAAAGGCACCTTGTAAAAAGCGAAAGAAAACTAGCGATGCTAGACTCCACGAAAATCCGCATGCAACAGAGGCAATAGTAAAGCCTATCACTCCGACATACATAGTCATTTGTCGACCAAACCGTGAAACAAAATACCCTGTAATTGGCATAACAATAACAGTCGCAATTACATATGAAGTGATCATCCAAGTTACTTGATCTGGCGTCGCCCCAAAGCTACCCATAATATGCGGCAAGGCGATATTAACGACCGTAATATCCAAGGTTTCAATGGTTGCAACCAGCATGACGCCAATCACCAAACCAATGTTTGGTTTTTCGTCACTCGCAGTAAGCTGTGCGCTCAAGGGTCGACGTGGACAGTTACCACGGCACTCGAACCCACCCGTAACGGTCTGGCAAAATTTTCTCCATCTTCATTTCTATCAAGGGAGATCGTTACCGGAAATCTCTGAGTGATTTTTACCCAATTGCCTGTGGCGTTTTCAGGCGGGAGTAGAGAAAATACTGCCCCAGAGCCAGCACCCAAACTACTTACTCTCCCTGATAAGCGCAGGTCTGGATACATATCTATCCTAATACTTGCTAATTGGTTGGGCCTCATTCGCTTTAGATCAACTTCCTTGAAATTAGCTTCCACCCACCATGTAGCATCGTCAACTATAGAAAATTGAGCGCGCTCAGCGATAACCATTTCCCCTATTCTCAAAGACAGATTCGTCACCCAACCAGAAACAGGGGCATATACTTTCGTAAAGCTAAGCTCTAATTTTGCGGACTGTAATCGCGCCTCCGCCGCTTTTACTATCGGGTTGTTTTCACCGAAAACACCTAGTTCACTTTCGGCTCGTAAAAGGTCAGCATTTGCGCTCCTTAAAGAAGCTAACGCCTTAGCATGCTCTGCCGCAGCCAAGTCAAACTTAGATTCAGAAATAAGCTCAGATTCAGCTAGAGTAGTAGCTCGCTCAAAAGTTCTTTTAGCTCTTGATAATACAACTGAGGTCTCTTGCACGTATGATTCAGCCGATTCAACCATTGCTTTCCTCGCTGCATTTTTCTGGAGGGCGATACGGTAATTTGCTAAAGCTTCATCGGTATCTGTTTCGAAACTCGATGGCTCAAGTTCAAAAAGAAGCTGTCCTTCTTTAACGTACTCATTATCAGACACATGCATTCGAAGCACTGGACCCGATACTCTTGAAGCGATGCTAACAATGTGTGCTTTCACATAAGCGTCTTCAGTTAAGGGGTGTGCATCTCGATAATCAAAAAAAACAGCTATACTAATCCCCGTGAGGCAGCTAAAAGCTATGGTGAACCAAAAGCGCTTAGAGCGCATAAGTTATCTCCCTGGGCGAGTCAAAAATACAAGTCGAATCTTCTATTATACCTAGATAGTTTGTTGGCGACGAATTGACTTCTTCACACAAAATTAAAACCCTAAAAACTTGCAAAGCCAATCCATTACTATGCTAAATAGTAGACCTTGGTAATGTCCCTTTTTGTAAAAGGGCATAATGCAGACATTTACGTACGATGATCACACTAGGCAGTAGTTATGGCGAACAACAAGAAAGTTTTTATCGATGGGGAGGCAGGTACAACTGGGTTACATCTCGCTCAAAGATTAGAGACGAGAAACGATATCGAACTGATTCAACTGAACCCCCAAGATCGAAAAAACAAGATAGCAAGGCAGAACGCATTAAATGAGGCAGACATTGCCATTCTTTGTCTTCCTGATGCCGCCGCCATTGAGGCAGTATCACTAGCTGAAGATCCAGAGACAGTCATCATCGATGCCTCCAGCGCTCATAGGGTAACCGAAGGATGGACTTACGGCTTCACTGAATACAGTCCTCAGCAAAGAAAAGCTATCAAAGAAAGTAAGCGGATAACCAATCCTGGATGTTATGCAATTGGAGCGATAAGCCTCCTATATCCATTAATCTCTAGAGATGTTATCCCACGCGATCATCCTTTATCAATTCATGCTATTTCAGGGTATTCTGGAGGAGGCAAAAGTCTCATTGCAGATTTCGAGCGAAGCTCTGCCCAATTAGGGAAAGATGGGTTCTCTTATGGGCTGCATTTAAATCACAAGCATCTGCCTGAGATTCAGCAGCTAGCAGGGACAGATTACTATCCAGTTTTCTCTCCATCAGTTGGTCCTTATCTGCAGGGGATGCTTGTTAACATCCCATTGAATTTGCGCACGTTGGCTAATGTTTGGTCTGCCGCCGATTTAATCGAACTATATAATCGACATTACACAGATGAATACTTCATTCAGGTCGCTGATCTTAATGAAATACAATGCCTGGAAAAACTAGATCCGCAGACCCTAAATGGAACTAATAATTTAAAAATATACGTACTGCATAATGAAAAAGAAGACCAAATAATGCTCGTCTCTCAGCTTGACAACTTAGGCAAAGGTGCATCAGGTCAAGTCGTACAAACTATAAACTTATTACTTAATATCGATGAGGAAACAACACTCACGTGATAACTTATCATTAAAACCAAACGCTGACGGTCAAAACACTGCTTCATTCATTTAGGGGAAAAACTATGGACAAGCCTGTAA